>MKTT01000074.1:164764-177711 GCA_001898385.1 Planctomycetales bacterium 71-10 | reverse complement strand
GGCCATGACGGGGGCCTCCAGCAGCCGGCCCAGCGGCAGGCACGCGGCGATCGCGAGGGCGGACGCGGCGGGCCAGATCGCCCACCACGGCGCGGCGACCCCCAGCGCGTTCGCGGCCGTCCCGAACGCCACCAGCAGCGGGCCGTGGAACAGGTACATCGGGTAGCTCGCCATCCCGAGGGCCGTCGGCAGCGCCCGGGGCGGGGCGGACGGCCCGCCCCGGGCCGCGTCCACCGCCACGAAACGGGCCATCATCAGCGCGAAGGCCGCCCCCGCCAGGACGAAGACCACCTCCTGATGCACCGCCCGCGCCACGAACAGGCCCATGTCCAGGGCCAGCACCGCCGGCCAGATCCGGGCGATCGAGCCGATCCGCGGCCGCGCGGCGATCCAGGGCGCGTACGCCTCCACCAGCGCCCCCAGGTGCCAGATCGCCCCGAGGCCCACCAGGAGGCCCCAGGTCATCGCCCGGGGGTCGTGGGTCAGCCGGTAGGCCGCCAGCAGGGCCGCCCCGCCGCCGCAGCACAGGGCCATCCCGACGACCGCCGGCCTGGCCCGTAGCGGCGCGCAGGCGGCGGCGACGAGGCCGAACAGGACGTAGTAGGCCGCCTCGTTCGTGATGCTCCACGAGGCGACGAACGAGCCGAACGTCCCCGTGACGCCCTGGGCCAGGAGCGACTGCCAGGCGAGCGTCCGGGCGTCGAAGCCCGCCGGCCAGAGGTCCGGCCGCCACCCCGAGGGCCGCGCGACGGCCTCGACGGCCACGGCGAAGAGCAGGGCCGCGTAGTACAGCGGCAGGATCCGCGTGGCCCTCGCCAGCGCGTAGGCCCCCAGCGGGAACCGCGGGCCGTCCGACAGCCGACGCGCCGAGGCCTGGATGCAATAGCCGCTGAGGATGAAGAAGCCCATCACGTAATAGACGCCCGTCCCGGCCGCGCAGAGCAGGAAGTCGGCCGCGAGCTTCGGCATGCCCGCGTCCCAGGAGGGGTCCAGGAATCGCGCCAGGTCGAACGAATGGGCGACGACCACCAGGGCCGCGAACAGCCCGCGGCAGACGTCGATCTTCTCGTGCAGCGAATAGGGGGGAGAGAACCTCGCCCCCTCGTCGAGCCGTTCCAGCATCATCTCGAATCCTCCCTGATGGTCGCGGCCGGGGCGATCCGGCCCGCGGGCGTCCTGCACGTCGGCCGAGCGATCAGCGCGGCATCCCGCAGACGGGGGGCCCGCCCGTCGCGCCGAGCGCGGCCGTCGGCTCGGCGGCGGGGCGGCCGGACGCCTTCAGCCGTCTCAGCAGGCCGGCCCGCCAGGCCATCAGCGGGCGCTCGGCGACGAACCCGAGGACGATCCCCGAGCCGATCCCCGCGGCGCTCAGGATCAGCCAGGTGGCGCGCCAGTCGCCGGGCAGGCGGCCGGTGCGGGCCATCGCCGAGGCCAGCCACATGATGAGCGGGCCGTGGAACAGGTACGTCGGGTAGCTCGCCAGGCCCAGCGCCCGGATCGCCGCGCCGAGCCGGCCGCGGTCGGGGGTCGCCGGGGCGTCGGGGACGTCGGTCGCGACGAACCGCGCCAGCATCATCGTGAACGCGACCCCCAGCACCAGGTACAGCACCTGGAGATGGACCGCCTGCGCGTACCACAGGCCGATCGCCGTCGCCAGCGCCAGCGGCCACGCCGCGGCGACCCTCCGCGCCACGAGGCTGGCGCGGAGGGCGTCGCGATGCACGGCCACCAGCGCCCCCTGGAACCAGATGGTCCCCAGGCCGAACAGCAGGCCCAGGCCGCGCGCCAGCGGGTCGCGGCGGAACCAGGCGAAGTAGGCGACCTCCAGCCCGACGGCCAGCGTCGCGCACGCGACCATCCCCAGGCTCGCCGGCCGGACCCCGCGCCGCATCGCGACGCGGGTCAGCAGGCCGAAGAAGACGTAGTAGAACATCTCGTTGGTGATGCTCCACGACGGCGCGAACGAGCCGAACGTCTGCCGGAAGTTCTGGGCGACGAACAGTTGCGCGACCAGCGTCCGGGGGTCGAGCCCGTTGGGCCAGACGCCCGGCCGGTGCGCGCCCATCAGCCACTCGAACATCACCGCCGACGCCAGCGCGACGTAGTAAAGGGGCAGGATCCGCGACAGCCGCGCCGCCAGGTAGTTCCCCAGCGGGAACCGCCCGGACTCGACCTGCCGCTCCACCGAGAGCTGGATGCAGAAGCCGCTGATGACGAAGAACCCGATCACCCAGAACACCCCCGCCGCCACGACGTGCTGCCAGGCGTCGCGGACGGCCGGCGACATCGCCGCCGGGGCCGACGGGTGGACCGCCCAGGCGACGTCCACCGCGTGCGCGGCCACCACCAGGAAGGCGAACAGCCCCCGGCATAGATCGATCTTCTCGTGGGACGTCGTCGGCGTCCTCGCGGCGCGGTCGCTCAAGTGGGTGCTCCTTCCGTGAAGCGTCGGGGCCGGGGGGCGAGGTGCGGCGGCGCCGGCGCGGGCGCCGCCCATCCGCGGGAGGGCTCGGCCGCGGGGGCGGCCTCGCGGTCGGGGAGCCACCGCGAGGCGACCCACAGGATCACGACCACCGGGCACGCCGAGAAGCCCCAGTTGTAGTAGTACCAGACCACCGGGTCGTCGCCGACCACCATGAACCAGGCGTTGTAGAAGAAGATCGCCCAGAAGAACTGGGCCCAGGTCGTGCGGGCGTGCCTCAGGAAGAACTCGTAGGCGAGCCGCAGGAACGTCGCCGCGCCCGCCAGGACGATCAGCGTGCCGATCGCCCCGCCGTTGAGCTGGGTGGCGCCCAGGATCCCGATCGCCGGCCCGGCGAAGTCCTCGTCGCGCTTCAGCTCCGACCCGGCGATCCAGGCGTCGATCCACTGCTTCCGGCCGTACAGCGGCTTGGTCGGCCAGACGACGCGGGGGATGTAGGTGGAGAACGCCCGCAGGTAGTTCGCGCCGTAGTCGTAGCCGGACTTCTCGGGGACGGTGTCCAGCATCAGCAGGTAGCCGCCGTACTCCTTGGGCTCGTAGGAGACGTCGGGGTCGCCGTCCCCGTCGGCCTCCACGTCCATGCTGACGAGGATCTTCGCCACGTCGAAGTCGCCGACGAACTCGACGAAGCCGGAGAACGAGCGCTCATAGTTGGGGTTGTTGCGCCAGCCGATCGAGACGGCGACCACCAGCGCCCCGGAGAACGCCGTCGCCGCCAGGACGGCCCACGAGGGGCGCCTCATCTGCGTGACGTACAGGGCGCACACGGTCGTCAGCACGCCCATCAGCGAGTGCGAGCGCTTGGCGTTGAACATCCAGATGGCGACGTACAGGGCCGATGTCGCCAGCCCGGCCGCCAGGAACGCGGGCCGGGGCGCCTCGGGCCGGCGGCCGGTCGTGATGAGCAGGATCGCCGCGACCATCATCACGAACGGGAACGACCGCAGCAGCGCCCCCTCGGCCGAGACCTCGTCCGTCGCCGAGCCGCCGCCGAGCATGCCGGCGCACAGCAGGCCCCAGGCGATCAGCACCGGGCACAGCGCCGCGACGGTCGGGGTCGACCAGCCCCGTGGCGGGGCCGGCAGCCGTCGCGCGATCAGGCGGCCGGGGCCGAAATGGTAGACGGCCAGGAACCAGACGAGCGCCCAGAGCGCCCGCTCGTTCGCCGCCGTCACCAGGCCCTCGCCGCGGGCGACGATCGCCCAGTCGTGATAGGAGATCGCCTGGATGATGTAGATCTGGATGTAGCCGACGAAGAACAGCCAGGTCGGCGCGAACGGGTCGAACCGCTTCGTCGCCACCTGCCACAGGAAGTACAGGCCGATGACGCCCGCCGTCGCGTAGACGTATTGCAGCTCGTCCATGAACCCCGGCGCTCCGTGCGCCCCTCCCCTGCCCTTCCCTGGTGCGGATCCCGTCGTCAGCCGCGGGCGGCCGTCGCGGGCGTCGAGGCCCGGGCCCGGGGCCGGCGGTCGGCGACGACGCCGGCGACGGCCTCGACCACGGCCATGTGGTAGCGCGGCCAGTCGAAGTCCATCGCCCGCCCCCGCGCCGCGGCCGACATCCGGGCGCGGAGCGTCGGGTCTTCGCCCAGCCGGGCCATCGCCGCGGCCAGGGCGTCGACGTCGCGCGACGGCACGACCATCCCCTCGACCCCGTCGCGCACCACCGAGCCGGCCTCCGGCGTCACCACGCTCGGCAGGCCGCAGGCGAGCGCCTCGTACGTCACCACGGCCGAGCCCTCGAACAGCGACGGGAACACGAAGACGTCGGCCGACGCCATGTGCGCCGGGACCTCCGGGTGCCCCACGCGGCCCAGCGGCTCCACCCCGTCCAGCAGCCCCTCCAGCGGCCCGAGCCGCCGCGGCATCGGGCCCAGCAGTTGCAGCTTCCAGCCCGGCCGCCGGACCTTCGCCCAGGCTTCCAGCAGGTACTTGATCCCCTTGCGCTGGCTGACCCCGCCGGCGAACAGGAACGTGCAGGAGCCGTCCTCGGGCGTCGGCCGCGAGAGGGGGCGGAAGCGGCGGCAGTCGGCGGCGTAGGGGATCACGCGGATCCGCTCGCGGTCGACCCCCTCGCCCGCCAGGACGCCCGCGATGTGTTCGGACGGGACGAGGATGCGGTCGGCCTGCTCCAGGTCGCGGAGCCGCCGGGCGTGCAGCCAGGCCATCTCCTCGCGGTCGAGGGTCGAGTCCCCCAGGTAGAGCGGGAAGAACTCCGGCGCGCGGGCCTCCTCGGCCTCCAGGACCCGGGCCTCCTCGCGGACGTCGCCGTGGACCATGCTGAGCACCACGCCGATCCCCAGCCGTCGGCAGGCCGGCATGGCGACCCCGGAGGCCACGTCGCTGAACGCCAGCAGCGCCCCGGGGCGCGAGGCCGACAGCTCGCCGGCCAGGCGGCGGTCGAACCAGTGCGTGCGCGCCCTGGCCGTCGCGCGCCGCAGCCCGGGGCGGCCGGCGAGCTTCGCCTCGGCCTTCAGCGCCAGGTCGACGGTCGCCAGCGAGGCGACGCGGTCGGCCGGGATGTCGTCGTCGTGCCGGCGGGCGAGGAAGCCTCGGCAGCGATCGTAGGCCCGGGGGGCGAGCTTGCGGGCGAGGGTCGCGCCCAGGCCGTCGGGGTCGTGGTAGTACGAGGTGACGAACCGTCGCAGCAGCCCCGCGCGGGCGAGCCCGACGACGGCCTGATAGGCGGGCGGGCGGGCGTCCGGGCAGGCCACGACCACGGAGTCCCGGTATGTTCGCGCTGGCACGTCCATGGCGCCTCCGACCTTCCCTGGCGGCTCGTCTTAGTCGTCATGCGAAGTAGACCAGAACTCGCCCCAAAGGGCAAGCCCGGCGGCGCGACGGGTGTGCCTTCGGGATTCGGCGGAAGGTCGCGGGTTCATGGACGTCTTCCCCCCTCGCGGGGGAAGACAGACGCCGAAGGCGTCAGATGAGGGGGACGCGAAGCACGGGCCACGTCGGGATTCGATGGCCCGCCCGACCGGCTCGGGATCCCGGCGGCCCCCGCGCCCGTCTTCCCCCTCATCCGGCCCTTCGGGCCACCTTCCCCCGCCGGGGGGGAAGGCCGTCATGATGTCCCTTCAACCTCCGACGCGATCCGCCGAATCCCGAAGGCACACCCGGCGCGACGCCCCGGACGATCAGGGCCTCGGCAGGGCCCGCTCGGTGGCCAGGCCCTCGTCCTCCTGGGCCTTCATCCAGGCGTCCAGGTCGGCCCGCAGCCTCGCGAGGACGTCCGCGCGGGCGGGGTCGGCGGCGAGGTTCGACAGCTCCCACGGGTCGGCTTCCAGGTCGTACAGCTCCTCGGCCGGCCGGCGATGGTAGCGGCGGACGACCTCGGCGGCGGCCGGGTCGGCCTTCGCGGCCTCGACCCAGGAGTCCCAGTAGGCGCGGCCGTCGCCGGCCTTGGCGCGGTCGATGTGGGTGTGGTGCTCGGCGTCGGGGTCGAGGTTGCGGATGTACTTCCAGCGCCGGTCTCGGACGGCCCGCAGCGGGTAGCGGTTCATCTCGCCGTCGCCGCTGTGGGTGACGTAGACGGCGTCGCGATGTTCCGCCCGCTTGCCGAGCGCCACGTCCAGGAACGATCGGCCGCTCATCCCTTCGGGGGGCTTGCCGCCGGCGGCTTGCAGGCAGGTCGGCAGGATGTCGATCCAGCTCACGAGGGCGTCGGATCGAGACCCCGGCGCGACACGGCCGGGCCAGGCGACGATCAGGGGAGTGCGGATGCCGACGTCGTAGCCGTTCCACTTGCCGAACGGGAACTGGGCCCCGTGGTCGCCGCTGAAGACGAACAGGGCGTCGGGCCCGAGGTGCTTGCGGGCGGCGTCGTAGACCATGCCGAGGTCCCGGTCGGCGTTCGCCACGGCCGCCGCGTAGCGGTCCCAGGCCCGGCGGGTGGCCGGCGTGTCCACGAGGTTCGGCGGCAGCGTGCGGCCGTCGTGCGCCTCGGCCTGGGGCCAGGGGACGTGCGACCAGTTGGTCCCGACCAGCAGGCAGAGGGGCCGGTCGGACTTCCGGCTCGACAGCCAGTCGACGGCCGCTTCGACGCAATCGTCCTGGTGGTACTTGAAGTGGCTGGTGTGGTCGAACCCGTAGCCCGTCACCTGGGCGTAGTGGGCCGTCTTGCCGAACGAGACGACCTCGTAGCCGAGGTCGTGGAAGTAGGCGGGCCAGGTCTTCACGGCGGCCCGAGGCCGGGCGTGGTTGAGCATGGCCCCGTTGCGCATCGGGTCGAGCCCGGTGAGCAGCGCCGCGCGGCTGGGGGCGCAGCTCGGCGAGGCGACGAAGGCGTGCGTGAAGTTCATCCCGTCGGCCGCGACCCGGCCCATGTTCGGCGTCGGGATCTCCCGCCCCCCGTACGGCGAGCACTCGGCCCAGCCCAGGTCGTCGGCCAGGAAGACGACGATCGGCGGCCGCGCGGGATCGGCGCCCCGGGCGGGGACGGCGGAGGCGAGCAGCAGGAGCGGCGCGAGGAGGGGGATCGTCGGTCGCATGAGGGACCTATAGCCGGAGGAGCGGGGATCAGGCGTGGGGCGCGACTCGCGGGGCCTTCTTGCGAGCCGTCGGGACGATCCGAGGCTCCAGGGTCGGCGGCGGATCGTCCATGAGGCCCGCGGCGATCAGGTGGCTCCTGGCCATCAGGACGTGGACCGGCCGGACGACGTCCTCATCCTTGTAGTGGGGGAACAGGAGCATCGGGCGGCCGTCGGGGTCGGAATAGACGATGCCGCTCGCTCCGTCCCGAGCCCTCAGGCCATACGACTCCAGGGCCTTGTGCAGCTCTCCGAAGGTCATGTCCAAGCCGTCAGCCATGGTGGTCCGCTCCCATTCGTCGGATGGCCTGCTGCTTCAGCCTCCGGGCATGCCGGAAGAACGCCGTGGAGACTCGGTTCCCGGCGGGGACGGCGATCCGGACCGACCTGGCGCCCGGTCGGGGTCGGGCTGCGGAATCCTCGCGGAGATACCTTTGAAAGTAAAGCCAGAAAGCCCTGCGAGTTCGAGCGTGGTAAAGGATCAGGTAAACAGGATTGGGCTCGCTCGCCCATAGATTGTAGTCGCGGACGTCGACGTCGTAGAAGAAAAACCGGCCGTCTCCCGGAGGGTCGGCCGCGTCGGTCGCCTTGAGTTGGATGAGGATCGCCCCGGGTTCGACATACCCAGTTGGGTCGCAGGTGATGACGCTCAGGTCGTAGCCATAGTCGCGGGCGGAGACGTCCCAGATGAATCCGGCGTTCGCGATGTAATACTGCACATGCACCAGGCTGAGGTCGGCGAGGACGTGTTCGCGCGTCCGCCGTTTGCGGGCGTCGGGTCCGCGACCTGGATCGAGAGGCTGCTTCGCCACGGTGAATCCGCCCCCGCCTCACGTCCCCGGGAAGGCGCGGGCGTGCTTCTCGCGGCGGGCGAGCTCGAGGTCGTGGTCGACCATCATCCGGATCAGGCCGTCGAAGTCGACCTCGGGCTCCCAGCCGAGGACCTCGCGGGCCTTGGTCGCGTCGCCCTGGAGGATGTCGACCTCGGAGGGGCGGACGTAGCGGGTGTCGAAGTCGACGAAGTCGCGGTAGTCCAGGCCGACGAGCGTGAACGCCTTCTCCAGCAGGTCGTGGATGGAGTACGTCGCGCCGGTGGCGACGATGTAGTCGTCGGGCCTCGGCTGCTGGAGCATCAGCCACATGGCGCGGACGTAGTCGCCGGCGAAGCCCCAGTCGCGCTTCGCCTCCAGGTTGCCCATCACCAGCCGCTTCTGGAGCCCCTCCTTGATCCGGGCGGCGCCGAGCGTCACCTTGCGGGTCACGAACGACTCGCCCCGGCGCGGGCTCTCGTGGTTGAACAGGATGCCGGAGCAGGCGAAGAGGCCGTAGGCCTCGCGGTAGTTGATCGTCTGCCAGTGGGCGTAGACCTTGGCGCAGGCGTACGGGCTGCGGGGGTGGAACGGCGTCCCCGGACCCTGGGGCGCGGGGGCCGAGCCGAACATCTCCGAGCTGGACGCCTGGTAGAACTTCACCGGCCGGCGGCGGTTCAGCACGCGCACCGCCTCCAGCAGCCGGAGCGTCCCCAGGCCCACCACGTCGGCCGTGTAGAGCGGCTGGTCGAACGAGACCCGGACGTGGCTCTGGGCGCCGAGGTTGTACACCTCGTCGGGCTCGATCCGCTCCACCAGCGCCGAGAGGCACGAGGCGTCGGCGAGGTCCGCGTAGTGCAGGAACAGCCGCTCGGCCGCGACCGGGTTCTCCCGCGACAGGTGGTCGATGCGCTGGCGGTTCAGCGTGCTGGAGCGCCGGACCAGGCCGTGGACCTCGTAGTCGGTCTTGTCGAGGAGGAACTCGGCGAGGTAGGAGCCGTCTTGTCCGGTGATGCCGGTGATCAGGGCGCGTTTCATCGTATGGTCGGTCGCCTGGGGTCCGTGGCGTGCGCCCGCCTCGCGTTCCGATCCCGCCCCGGTCCGTCAGGGGACGTGGTATTCCGCGCGGTCGGCGGGCAGGATGGGATCGAGCTTGGCGAGCAGCCCCCGCGCGAAGTCGGCCAGCATGGCCCCGTCGGCGTCGAGGTCGCCGGCGTAGAAGACCTCGACGGTCATCGAGGAGCCGCGGGTGGTCCGCCCGTGGCTGCTCCGGCTGGTGATGGGGAGCCGCCGGACGTAGTTCTCCAGCCGACCCTCGCCGAAGATGTAGTACCAGAACCCCACGTGCTTCACAAGGTCCCCCTGCGCGTAGCCCAGGCGGGTGACCGTCAGCTCGCGGCCGGATCCGGCGGGGATCGCCAGCTCGCGGGTCTGGGACTCCACCTTCTCCCAGCCGCTGGAGGGGAGGCAGATCTCCGGCGTGTGGCGGAGGTTCGTCCCCTGCTCGGAGTAGTTGATCCAGAGCGTGAGCCGGCGGCCGGGGTTGCGCCGGTCGACGTACTCGCGGTTGAGGTAGTCGGTCGTCTGGGCCCGCTCGACGATGTCGGGCGCGACGGCCACGTCGCGGCCGAGCCAGTCGCCCAGCGTCATGGGGAGCGTCGCCAGCGACCGCCGCAGCGGGGGCCGCTCGGTGGCGTCCAGCCGCTCCAGCCCCGCGCGGGCCGCCAGGCCCAGGGTCAACAGCGCGGCGCACAGGCCGCATCGCTTCAGCGTGGTCATGAGAGGTCCTCGGCGGGGGCGGCGGTGCGGAACGGCAAGGTCAGACCTCGGCGGCCAGGATCGGCCGGGCGGCCGGCGGGGCGTCGGCCCGCCCGCCCTCGTCGCCCCCCGGGGGCGGGGCGATCAGGTCCATCAGCGTGCAGACCGAATTCAGCAGCAGCAGGCCCAGGCCCATCAGCAGCAGGCCCTCCACCGTGTGGTACGCACCCTCCGCGTAGCGCGGGTCGACGAAGTGCATGATGTAGCCCGTGGCCACCACCCGCGTCGTGTTCGCGAACAGGGCGATCGGCAGCGCCGAGGCGACCAGCACGGCCCGATACCAGATCGGCCGCCGCGCCAGGTAGGCCACGGCCGCCGCCAGGGCGAGGAACCCGGTGAGCTGCCGCATCCCGCTGCACGCCTCGGCGACGAACATCTGCACGCCGCCGGGGAGGGTCATCCGGTTCCCCTCGCAGAGCACCGGCACCCCCGTCGCGTTCATGAACGCCGAGGCCACCCGGCTGGCCATCAATTGCAGCGGCGAGGCGATCCGCGAATACAGCGCGATCGGCAGCGGCACCATGAAGATCAGGAACCCGAACGCGAACCAGTACCGCCGCAGCGCGGCCGTCCCGGCGACCATCGCGAACGCCCCGGCCAGCGCCGCCAGGAACGCCAGGTCGCCCAGGAAGTCGATCGGCAGCGGGACCTTCAGCAGGTTCACCAGCACCGCCCCGCCCAGCAGCGCGGCCCCCAGGAAGACGCCCCGACTCCCTTCCGACGCGGGGAGGGAGCCGTCGCGGCGGAAGACCTGGGCGGCGAAGTAGAGGCTCAGCAGCGGCACGAGGAAGCCGTGGCTGTAGTTGTCCTCGGTGGTCCACGCCCGGTAGAAGTGCTCCAGGGTGTCCAGGAACAGGAACCTCAGCAGGACCAGGCAGGCCGCGACGGCGAGCACCGTCGCCCGGTTGGCCGGGTCGGTCGCCCAGCGGGCGAGGGCCCGATGCAGGGCCGGGTCGGGGTCCGGGGGCGGGGACGGCCGGTCGTCGGTGTTCGCCATGGCTGGTCTTCCTTGCGGGCGTGGGAGAGGGCGCTCGCCCGGTCGCGTGATCCGTCACGTCAGTCGATTCAGTTGGCCTTCGGCCTCAGCTGGCCCGCCGACCCTTGTCGCAGCTCCAGGACGCGGCGGCTCACCTCGTCGGACGAGGCCGACGCCAGCGCCTCGTCGAGGGCGGCCCGGCGCTGGTCGTCGTCGTTGGCGTGCGCGGCGACGTCGGCCAGGTTGAACCACCACGACCGGCGGACGCGGGCGTCGGCCATCCGGTCGATGGCGGCGCGGTAGCGGCCGGCGGCGGCCTTCCAGTCGGCCCGCATCGCCATGGCCTCGGCGGCCACGGCCAGCGCCACGGCCTCCTCGTCGGGGTCGGGCTCGTCGGGGCCGCCGGCGCGGGCCCTGGCGTCGGCCTCGGCCCGCTCGACGATGCGCCTGAGGATGGCGTCGGCCTCGGGCCGGCCGTCCTTGCGGAGGGCCCGCGCGGCGGCCAGGGCGGAGACGCCGGACTCGGGGACGGCCTCGGCCCAGTCGCGGTACGGCCACGAGGCGTCGGCGGCCAGGTCGGCGACGACGGCCGCGGCCAGGTCCTCCCCCGGCAGGAGGTAGCGGGGGACGTTGGGGTCCGGGCTGTAGGCCAGCGGAGCGTCGCGCGGGGGCTCGGCCTTCGCGGCCACTTCCAGGGCGCGGCGGTAGGCCCGCACGGCCTCCGCGTCCTTGCCGGCGCGGTGGAGGGTGCGCCCCGTCCAGGCCAGCGCGGCGGCGTCGCGGCTCAGGCCGGCCGCGGGGGCGGCGTCGCCGCGCTTGCGGGCCAGGGCGAACCGGGCCAGGGGGTCGAGCGGGCCGACGGCCGACGCGGCCTCGAACATCCCGGCGGCGGTCGCGTCCCAGCCGTGCTCGACCTTCGTGCCGTCCAGGTAGACGCCCCACTCCGCCAGGTGCGCCGGCGCCGCGCCCCACCACGAGGCCGCGGGCGGGACGAGCCCGGGGGGGAGCGGCCGGTCCTTCGCCGCCGCGCCGGCCAGGCGGACGTCGGCCGCGGCCTGGATGACGGCGGCGGCGGCGTGCGAGACCGTCGCCTGCCGCCACGAGCACGCCGCCAGCAGCCCGCCCGCGGCCAGCGTGGCCGCCAGGGCCGGGGGCGTCGCCAGCCAGGCCGGGAGCGACCACTGCGCGGGGGCGACCGCCTCGGTCGGCGTCGCGGGCGCCGGCCGCGAGGGGGGCCGGGGGATCGCGCCCGCCTCGGCGCGGGCCCGCCGCAGGCCGCTGTTCAGCACGTCCTGCACGGAAGGCAGGATCCAGCCCTCGTCCCCCTTCGACCGCCGCGTGCGCGACGGGTCGAACCCCGCCGGGTCCTCCTCGGCGGCCCGCGCCATCGCCCGCCGCGGACGGGGATCCTCGAATTCGACCGGCCCGGAGCCGAAGCCGAAGACGTTCGTGTCGGCCACGAACGGGCCCGTCGGGAACGTCCACGCCGGCGCCGGCTCGGGCTCGACGATGGCCCCGTCGCAATCGTCGATCGACGACGGAGGCGCGATCGTCCCCTCTCCCGGCGGGAGAGGGGAACTTCCCAGAGCTGGTGCCGAGCCGTCTTCGTCCGAAGCGTCGAACGAGGGGAGGGGCGACCGCAAATCGTCGGAGGTCGGGACGATCGCGGGTCGGGCTTCTTCCCAGGATGCGGCGGCGGTCGACCCCTCATCCGGCCTGCGGCCACCTTCTCCCTCAAGGGGAGAAGGACGATCGTCGACGGCTTCGGGGAGGGCGACCACGGCCGGCCTGCGGCGGCCGAGGACCGACCGGCGCAGGCGGCGTCGCAAGGCCCGGGGCTTCGGGGGCTCGGGGACGGCCTGGAACGCCTCGACGACGTCCGGGGCTTCGAGCCGGGCGATGACGTCGGCATCGAGGAAGTGGAACCGTCGGGCCGGCGGCGTCGGCGCGGGGGCGGGTTCGGCGACCGGCGTCGGGACCTCGGCGACCGGCGTCGGGGCCTCCGCGATCGGCGGCGCGGGGGCCGGGACGGGCCTCGTCCACGCTTCCGGCGCCGGGGGCCTGGGAGGGGCCGGCCGCTTCGGCGCGGGGGATTTCGGCCGATCGTAGGCGCGAGGCTCGTACCGGGGCGAAGCGGGGGGCGTCGCGGGCCGGGGCCGCGCCGGGGCCTCGTAGCGGGCCGACGCCGGGCGGGGGATGTCGCGCGGGGCGGCGGCCGGCCGGGGTGCCTCGCGAGGCGTCGGGCGCTCGGCCGCGGCGGGGATGGGGGCGGCCGGGGGCGGGGAGGATGCCGGGCGGGCCTCGGCGGCTCGGGCGGCCTTGAGGCGG
>MKTT01000074.1:156698-164738 GCA_001898385.1 Planctomycetales bacterium 71-10 | reverse complement strand
GGGGGGGCGGCCGGGCGCGGCTGCGGGTGCGCGCGGGGGGCGTCGGCGGCGGGCCGCCAGTCGGGCTCGGCGAACTTGCCCCGCTTCAGCGACAGCCGGAACGGGCCCACGCGGAAGGCGACGTCGTACGGCAGCGGCCGGGGGCCCTCGACCGGGTCGCCGTCCAGGGTCACGTCGGCCCCGTGCAGCGGCGTGAGGTGCCAGGTCCGGCCGCGGCGGTGGAGCCGGCAGGCCTCCTCGGGGAGCGACGGGTCGGGCAGCCGGACCTCGCAGAAGGCCGCCCTGCCGACGCGCGCCGATATCCAGGGGATTTCCACGATGCGGATCGGCCCGGCGTCGTGGTCCTGGATATGGAGACAGGTGGATTCGGCCATCGTGGAATCGACTCCTCCCTGAGCGATGTCCCGGTCGTTTCGGCTCGCCGGCTCGCGGCGCGGCGGTGTGCGCCCGCCCCCGCGGGGGTTCAGGCGCGTTCGACGAAGAGGTCCGTGCCCCCGGCCAGCCAGCGATTCCAGGTCCCTCCCAGGGCGCTGGCGGAGACGGCCACGGCCGACAGCTCCACCGTCCAGTGGACGGCGGCCAATAGAGTAAGCCCCGCGACCGCCCCGATCAACCCGTGGGCCAGGAATCGGTCGGCCGGCGCCAGCCGGCGCAGGCCGCCGGGGATGCGGATCAGCGACCAGAGCGCCCCGGCCCCCAGGATCGCCAGGCCGACCGCGCCGGCCTCGGCGGCCCATTGCATCAGGCTGCTCATGGCGGTGTTGGACGTCAGGTCGCGGTCCTTGAAGTACGGGTGGACGGCGCCGAAGCCCCCCAGGCCGACGCCGACGAGCGGGAACTCGCGGAAGATCCGCGCCGCGTCGCGCCAGGCGGCGCGGCCCTCGGCCCAGTCGGGGGCCTCCAGGGGGGGCCGCGCGCCGGCCAGGTCGCCCCACCGGGCCTGCGCCGTCGCCCCGGCGGCCAGGGCCAGCATCAGGGCCGTCCCCATGCCGAGGCCCAGCAGCCGCGACCCGGGGGCCCGCAGCGCGGGGAGGCCCGCCAGCGCCAGGCCGACGGCGAACGGGAAGCAGAACCACGGCCCGGCCGCCAGCCCGACCAGGAACGCCCCGGGGACCGACAGGATCGCCAGCAGGACGGCCGCCCCGCCGTGGCCCGACTCGCCCATGCGGGCCGCCCAGCCCTCGCGGCTGCCGCGGGGGGAGCCGAGGTGGAGCAGCAGGCCCAGCGACAGCGGCAGCGCCAGCGCGCCCAGGGCCAGGAACCCGCCGACGCCCCCCGGCAGGGTGCCGAACGTGAACGGCCGGGAGACCTCCAGCCGCGCCGCGGGCGTCGACCCCGGCGCGACGCCCGCCGGCAGCTCGCGCAGCGCCGAGGCGCCCGGGGCGTCGAGCAGGTCGTTGGCGTCGGGCGCCCACCACGGGGCCCCCGCGCCGGGCGTGCAGAAGCCGAACAGGCCGTCGGTCCGCGTCCCCGCCTGGACCGTCGCCAGCGTCGCGTTGACGAGGAACCCGGCGATCACCGCGCCCCACACCAGGTAGAGCCGCTGGAGGCGGTCGACCCCGTGCGAGGAGCACCAGAAGACCCCCAGGCAGGCCGCCAGCAGGGCCAGCCTGCGGACGGTCGCCGCGCGGTCGAGGCTGGCCGGCGAGCGGATCGCCGACGCCTCGGGGATCGCGGCCTTCGGGTCGTCCTCCAGCGCCGCGCCCGGCAGCACGCCCCGCGCGTAGACCTCGCGGGCCGTCGGCGAGAGCCGCGCCGCCAGCGCGCCGGGGAGCGGGGCGACCTGGACCGCGCCCAGCGCCAGGGCCGCCAGGCCCAGGAGGCCGAGCGGGCTCTTGAGGATCGCCGCGCGGCCGTCCAGGAGGTTGCGCGCCAGCAGCAGGGCGGTCAGGCCGCACGCGCCCAGCACCAGGGCCGGCCGGGACCACCACGCGACCCCGCCGAAGCCGAGGATCGCGGCCAGGACCAGGCCCGCGACCAGCCAGCCGAAGGACCGGTCGAACGCCGCCAGGAGTCGGGATCGGAGGATGTTCATGGGAGGGGATTCCGGGTGCGGTGCGGTGCGGTCGGGGTCAGGCGTCGGCCAGGGCGCCCTCGCGGGCGGGCGCGGGCGCGGCGGCCGGCAGGGCCCGCTCGCGGCGGTAGGCGGCGACGGCCGCCGGGCCGTAGGCGTCGCTCGACCAGTGCCGGGCCCCCTCGCTCAGCCCGTTGACGACCACCCCGGCGATCTCGACGTGCGACTGCTCCAGCACGGCCTTGGCCCGCTGGAGCGTCACCGTCTGGTGCGCCCCCGACCGGACCACCAGGACCGCCGCGTCGACCATCCGGCCCAGAACGCGGCAGTCGGCCATGCCCAGGATCGCCGGGCCGTCCAGGATCACGCGGTCGTAGTGGTGCGTCAGGGCGGTGAGGAGCTGGCGCAGCTCCAGCGTGCCGAGGATCTCGATCGGCACCTCGCGCGGGTCGCCGGTGGGGATGAAGTCCAGGTTGTGCAGGTCGGTGCGCCGCAGGGTCGCCTGCCAGGGGACCGAGCCCTTCAGCACGTCGACCAGGCCGAGGCGGCCGTCCTCGTCGCCGTCGTCGGCCGGGAAGACCTCGTCGAGCGTCGGCCGGCGGAGGTCGACGTCCAGCAGCAGCGTGCGCTCGCCGGCGCGGGCGCAGGCGGCGGCCAGGTTCAGCGCCGCGGTCGACTTGCCGTCGCCGGCCTTGGCGCTGGTGACCAGCAGGCTGACGATCGGCCCGCCGCGGTCGGCCGCGCCCAGCAGGCCGGCCCGGACGTTCCGGAAGGCGTCGGCCGCCGTCGAGTCGGGCGCGGCGGAGGTCCACAGGTGGCCGCCGCGGTGCGTCAGCGCCGTGCGGGGGATCCGCGGCACCACGCCCAGCAGCGGCAGGCCCAGGCCGTGGCTGACGTGCTCCGGCACCCGCACGGAGTGGTCCAGGTGCTCCAGCAGGAAGACCAGGCCCAGCCCCGCCCCCAGGCTCACGACCAGCCCCATGACGATCAGCATCGGCCGGTTCGGCTTGATCTGCAACGGCTCCGCGATGCTCCCCAGGACCTTCACCGGCGGCGTCGCCTCCTGCGACTTCGACAGGATGTCGAACGCCTGGAGCTTCCCCTGCATCTCGTCGATCTGCTTGCGGATCGACGCATGGTCCTCCATCAGGTACATGAACTTCTGGTGGTCGGGCATGGCCTTCTGCATCCGGGCGAGCATGTCCTGCCGTTGCGCCTGCGAATCTTCCACGTCGCGCCGGAGCGCCTCCTGCATCATCTCCGTCGGGTCGGCGGCCATCTTCGTCTTGCCGCCGGCGGCGAAGGAGGCGTCGATCTCGTCGATCTCGTCGAGCACCCGGCGGAGCTGGCGGGAGACGTGCTTCACGGCCGGGTCCGCGTCGAAGTGCCGCGCCTTGGTCCTCAGCTGCTCCAGGTGCTCCACCAGGTCCTGCTTCACGTCCTCCAGCCGCTCGCGCTGCTGCCGCGCCGCGGCCTCGCGGGGCGAGATCATCTCATCCTTGGGGAAGAGGGGGGCGAACAGGGCCCTCTGCTGCAACTCGCCGATCCGCGCCTGCTGCACCTCGATCGACTGGCCCAGGCGGACGTACTGCTCCTCCAGGATGTTCCGGCCGCCGGGGCCGATGGTCCCCAGGGCCTCGATCTGGCGGATCATCTGGCCCTCGCGGTCGTCCCGCTCCTTGACCAGCGAGTTGACCGCCCGGCGGGCGTTCTCGACGGTCTCGCGGATCCGCTGGGACTGCTCGTCCTTGGCGTACTTGGCGAACTCGTCCAGCGTCGCCTCCAGCAGCCGCCGGGTCATCGCCGGGTCGCGGCCGGTGAGCGTGACGTAGTAGGTGTTGGACTTCAGCAGCGGCTTGACGCCCAGGTTGTCGACGATCAGCTCCTTCGCCGGGTCGTCCATGTGGGCGACGTCGGGCCCGAACTGGTTGCGGGCCAGCACCCGGTCGGCGATCGCCCGGCTCTGGAGGTCGGTCGCCTTGTCGGCCGCGTAGGTCGACTGCGACGGATCCGACTGGCCCATGTCCCGCGCCACCAGCGCCGAGAGCGCCGCGTCGAAGTGCGGGGTCTCGATGCGGACCTGCGCCTTGGCCTCGTAGATCTTGGGGAGCCGCAGCGCATAGATGGAGGTGAGCGTCCCCAGCGGCACGGCGACGACCAGGGCGAGCCAGCACCGCCGCCGCAGCGCGCCCAGGTAATGGCCGGTGGTCTTCACCGCGGCCAGGTCCGGCCCGTACGGCGTGCCGACGGCCGCCGCGTGGGCCGGGGCCGGGTACGCGGCCGGCGCGGCCGGGGCGATCGGGGCGGGTGCTCCGCGATAGGGGGCGAGGTCGTCCATGAGGGCCTCCGTCGTGTCCGTTCCCTGGATGTTCGTCGTGGCGTGGCGCGTCGGCGTGTCAGCGGCGGGCCAGGCCCGCGTCGGCGGCCAGCGGCAGGCCCAGCGCCGGCGGCGGGGAGGGGGCGGGCTCGGCCTCCCGGGCCCGGCTCGCCTCCTCCTGGGCCGCGAAGGTCGCCAGCCGGCCGGCCAGGCTCTGCGTCAGGCGCTGGAGGTAGCGGAACGCGATGTCCGGGGCCAGGCCGTCGGCCCCCGTCGCGTCGGCCGACAGCCGCATCACGGCCGTGATCCGCAGGCCCCCGGACGCCGTCCGGAAGATCGCCCCAGGCGACGCCCCGGCCCCGTCGTCGATCGCGTCCAGCGTCGCCGCCGCCCCCTCGGGCGGGAAGCTCGCGTCGGCGCAGGCGACGTGGATCCGCGGGCATCCCAGGGCCTCGGCCGTCCTCTCCAGGATCTCGAACGCGGCGACCGGCGACTTGCACAGCTCCACGCGCTGGATCGCCTCCCACGTCAGCTTGGCCGCCGTCCGCTCCTGCCGGCCCCGCAGCATCCGCGCCTGGAAGTCGTCCATCAGGTTGGTCAGCTCGTCGCGGCGGCTGGTCACCACCACCAGGAACGCCAGGCACCCCGACGTCCCCAGCACCAGCGCCAGGAACTCGCTCCGCAGCGAGACCCCCAGCAGCACCGCCCCGCACAGGAACCCCGAGAAGCAGTACAGCAAAAGCGCCGCCTGCCTCGGGTTCAGCCCCAGCCCGATCAGGATGTGGTGGACGTGCCGGCGGTCGGCCGCGCTCATCGGCAGGTTCCGCACCCAGCGCCGGAAGATCGCCATCGCCGTGTCCGAGATCGGCAGCCCCATCGCCAGGATCGGGAACAGGATCGAGATGGCCGACGGCCCCTTCAGCGACCCCTGCACGCCGATCACCCCGATCAGGAGCCCGATCAGGAGCGCCCCGCTGTCCCCCAGGAAGATGCAGGCGGGGTGCCAGTTGTAGAGCAGGAAGCCCGCCAGCGAGCCGGCCAGGGCCGTCGCCAGGATGGCGACCTCCACGTTCCCGTTGTGCAGCGCCACCAGCGTCAGCGTGCCGCTGACCAGCAGGCCCACGCCCGAGGCCAGGCCGTCCATGCCGTCGATCAGGTTCCAGACGTTCATGCAGCCCAGGAACCAGAACAGCGTCATCAGCAGGCTCGCCGGCGCGACGTCGAACGGCCGGCCCAGCACCGCGAACTCGAACGCCCCGCGGCCCAGGTCCAGGTCCAGCCCCAGGACGTCGATCCGGTCGATCCGGATCCCCCCCAGGTACAGCGCCAGGACGGCCGCCGCCTGGCCCAGCAGCTTGACCCGAGGGCCCAGCGACCGCGTGTCGTCGACGAAGCCGACGACCAGGATGGTCAGCGCCGCGATCCCGATGGCCCACTCGCGCGTCAGGTCGGGGAGGTTGACGCTGATGTTGGGCGACCAGGCCGAGGCGTGCGGCATCAGCACCCCCACCGCGACCCCCAGCGCCAGGCCGAGGCCCCCCAGCCGGGGGACGCTCGCGGTGTGGATCCGGCGGTAGCCGTCGGGCTTGTCGATCGCGCCGACCCAGCCGGCGAGATGCGTCACCAGCGGGGTCGCCAGCACGCAGCCCATCATCGCGAACGCGAAGATCATCAGGTATCCGTTCGAGATCATCATCGCACCGGGCCCTCCCCACGTCCTGCGGCGGTCCCCGTCCCGGTCGTCGTCGACCGGCTCGGGAGTCCCATCGGAATCGGGGCCCGCGCGGCGACGGGCGCGAGCGAAACCGTCGACCTCCGGCGCGGGCCGAGGGATCGGGCGAGCGTGTCGGCGGCGACGACGAGCGTCGCGATGACGTCGCCGGCCCCCCCGATCGGTCGAGAAGCTCGACCCGGGAGGCCCAGGGCGCGACGAAATGACGGGATGTGGCCAGGCACGGTGTGTCTCGTCTTCCTTGACTCGTGCAGGTGCATCTCCTTCCCCGGGATTCCATCCCGGGTCCGGACACTCTCGGAGACCGAGGAGTATCCCCGAAGCCCCCTACCCCGTCAAGCGCGATCGCGGACGAAACGCGACCTCGTCCGCGCCCTCAATCACCCGCGGGCGCGCCGTCTCCCCGCCCCCCTTCCGGCAGGGAGACGGCGATCGTCGCCGACCCCAGGAGGATCGCGCCCGCGATCAGGAACGGCCGATCCGGCGCGCTCCCGACGGCGCCGATCGCGAGCGAGGGGATCGCCAGGAGGACGCAGGTGAAGACGAGGAGGGCTCTCATCCGGGCCACTCTAGCGGCGCGGCCCGCCCGGTTCAATCGCCCCGGGATTCGGCGTCGCCGCCGGGCCCGTGGGCGGGTAGACTGGCCCCGCCGGGATCCCGAGGACCGCGCGGAGGGATGAGCATGTCGGCCGGATCCGAACGTCGGCGCCTACGCTTCCACGACCTGGACGAGGCCGTCCGCGACGCCGAGTCCCTGCTCAGGGGCGGCTATCGCCGCGTCGGCCGCTGGGACCTCTCCCAGATTTGCGACCACCTGGCCGACTGGCTGACCTACCCGGTCGACGGCATGCCCCCCGCGCCGCTGCCGATGCGCGCCGCGATGTTCGTGATGCGCCACACCGTCGCCCCGCGCATGCTGCGCAAGACCCTGGACGCGGGCGAGATGCCCGCCGGCGCGCCGACGCTCCCCGCCACCGTCCCGGCCCCCGGCGGCGACGAGACCGAGGCCGTCGCCCGCCTCCGCCGCGCCGTCGAGCGGTTCCGGGCCCACGAGGGCGAGTACCTCCCCTCCCCCCTCTTCGGCCCCGTCTCGCGCGACGAGGCGAATCGGATGCAGCTCATCCACTGTGCCCACCACCTGGGCTTCCTCATCCCCGAAGCCGGGGACGAGTGAGGCCGCGCCAACCGCCGTTGGAGAGCCCGAGGAAGATGTCGGACCGCGAAGACCTCTACCGCCGTTTCGTCGATCGGTTCCACGCCGGCAAGCGGAGCCGGCCCGCCGCCGAGGCCCAGGTGGAGACGGCCGAGGCCGCGCTCGGCGTCCTCTGGCCCGAGTCCTATCGCCGATTCGCCCTCGACTGCGGGGCCCTCTATACGCCATCGCTCCTCGACCTGATCGTCGAGCGGAAGTCGGGATACTCGGACGTGCAGCAGTTCCTCACGCCCCGCCAGTCGGTCACGGAGACGCGGCGGTCGGGCCTGGAGCCCGCCGGCGCCTGCCTCGTGTGGGCCACGGACTGCATGGGCAACCTCTTCGCGTTCCGAGACCTCCCCGCGTCGCCGCCCCGTCTCAGCGACGCCCCGGTCTGGTTGTTCGACCATGAAGAGAATGAGACGACCGTCGAGGCCGCCTCCTTCGACGCGTGGCTCGCTCGGTTCCTGGACCTGTGAAGCCGGCCGGGGAGTTCAACCCTCCTCGTCCCCCTCGGCCTCGACCCGACGGACCTCCACCGTCGTCTCGGGAAGCACGTCGCCGTCCTCGAACCGATGGGTCGCGGCGTCCTCGTCGCTGATGAACCCGGGCGTCACCACGGCGCACAGGGACATGAGCGTCAGCGACTTGCGGTTGCACGTCGGGCAGAGCGTGCAGGCCCTCGCGTCCTTCTTCTTCCAGATCCGCGTGATGAACGAGAACGGCTCGCCGTCCGAGCCGACGAACGTGGCGACGCGCGTGAGCCTCGGCCTCGGTGCGCTCGA
>MKTT01000074.1:0-156684 GCA_001898385.1 Planctomycetales bacterium 71-10 | reverse complement strand
GGGGGGGGGGGGGGTGGACTAATATGCAGTTTGGCGCCGCGGAGGTCCGAGGCAAGGGGTGCAGTCGACGGCGAGGGTCGGCGCGAATTTCGGGAGGAAGGTCGGAAACCTGAAATCCGTCCGGCCCGGCGGCGGATCATGCTCCTGGAAGACGGTCGATCTTTGACAACTCGCGATCAGAACCGCGGCCATCAAGGCCGAGATGGGGAACAACTTTTCGACCCGGAACTTGGGAGGGATGGGGGGACCTAGAGTCCCCTCTCCCGCCGGGAGAGGGCGGCCCGCAGGGCCGGGCGAGGGTCGCCGGATCTTGGAGCAGGCGCGGCGATCAAGCCTTCTCCCTTTGAGGGAGAAGGTGGCCCGTAGGGCCGGAGGAGGGGTGGCGCGACCGGGGGCCGTCGGAACACGCAGGCCCGGATCGTGATGCAAGCGCGATGGCGTTCGACCCCTCATCCGACCTTCGGCCACCTTAATCTGGGAGAGGTCCCAGCGGCCGACGCGGCGGTAGCCGCCGGCGAGCAGGGACTCGGCGTCGCGGACGGCTTCGTCCTCCCTCAAGGGGAGAAGGATGCTTGGCGTCGGCCGCCCGGATATCACGCGCCCGGCACGCCCTCCGCGCTCCCGCGACCCTCACCCGCCGCTGCGCGGCCGCCCTCTCCCGGCGGGAGAGGGGACGGTCGCATGGCCGGCGCTCAATCGATTTCGACGTTCAAAGCCAATCGAAAACCGATGGGAATCGGATTTGCATCAAGGGTTTGCGTCGAGGCTGGCGTCGTCGCGGCGATGACGAAGGAACCCAACCGAACCCTCAGCGCGGGAGCACCTGGCCGGGGAGGAGTTCGGGGAAGGCGGGGATGGCCTCGGGGTGCTGCACCTGGCGACGCACGTCGGCCAGGGCGGGCGAGACGCCGAAGTCGTCCAGGTTGAAGTTGTACCGCTGGATCAGCCCCGCCCCGCTGTAGCGCAGGAAGGTCACGTTCAGGATCACGTCGCGCTGGTCGTGCTGGGCCAGCAACGGCGTTTGGGTGAACTGGACCGCGCCGGCCAGGGCCAGGAGCCCCGTCGCCACCACGGCCCGACGCTCGCCCAGGAGGGATCGGAAGCCGACCGCCGCGCCCAGGTACAGCAGCGGCAGGAACGGGAAGATCAGGCCCGCGTTCCCGGCGAAGACCAGGAACGAGAACGCCCACGACGGCCCGACCCAGAGCGTCGCCAGCAGCCATTCCCGCCAGTGCGACGGCCGCAGCGACCGGGCCAGGCCCAGCAGGAACGGCGGGATCGCCAGGACGGCCCCCCACGCCAGGAACAGGCCGTACTTCACCACGTTGCGGAACAGCCCTTCGAACAGGCCCCGCGCCGCGAAGGAGAAGCCGGCCTTGTCCCCCTCGTGCTTGGCGCGGACGCGGTCGAGGTAGGCGTCGACGCCCCCCAGCACCCAGGCCGTGCCGAAGAACCAGCAGCAGCACGAGGCCGCCAGGATCGCCCCGCCGATCAGCCAGTGCCGGATCGGGGCCCTCCCCAGCAGCATCGAGCCCGCCCAGAGCGGCGTCCCGAACGCCAGCAGGTCGGGCCGGAGGATCATCCCGGCCCCCAGCGCGACGCTGGCGCCGACCATGTCGGCCGCCCGCCCGGACCGCTGGTAGCGGAGCCCGTACCAGCCGACCGCGGGGAGGACGGCCAGCCAGACGGGGTAGCTGGCGATCGCCCCGCCGTGCCACCAGACCATCGGGTTGCACGTCATCGCCAGGGCCGCCGCCGCCGCCATCGGCCGCGAGACCACCAGCGTCCCGAACAGGTACGCGAACGCCGCCCCGACGACCGTCAGCCCGACGTTCACCATCAGGAAGGCCGTCACCGGCTCGGCCCAGAAGAGGTTGGCGACCTTCCCCAGCAGGACGTAGCCGAGGTTCCCCGGCATGGGGACGTCGAACGTCGAATCGAGCTTGAGGGCGTTGACGTACAGGGGGCCGTCCTTCCCCATGTAGTCGAACGAGTCCAGGTACGGCGCCCGGCTGGCGAGCACCCAGAGGGCCAGGCCGACGATCGCGAAGGCGTCGGACCGCCGCGCGGCCTCCGCGGGCGCGGCGAGGGCCGGCGCGAGGGGGCCATGTCGGTCCCGATCGGCCGCGGTGGTCGAGCTCATCCGGGGTCCCATCCATGAGGTCGAATCCATGTGAGTCCGTCGCGGGCGATCCTAACGGATCGGCCCCGATACCGCAACCGACGAAGGTCGTGGTAGGATGGCCTTCGCGACCGAGGCCCCCGACCCGACCGAGGCCCGCCCATGCCGCTGCTCGCTCGCCTCCTCCAGTTCTCGATCCTGGCCCTCGTGCTGGCCGTCGTCGCGTTCCTGGCGATCGTCATGGCGGCCTTCGCGGCCACGGCCCTGCTGGCCGCGTTCATCCTGCACAAGCTGGGCTGGGACCGCCGCCTGGTCGCCTATCTCATGCGGAAGCAGGGCGTCCACGTCGCGACCTTCCGCTTCCAGGAGAAGCCGGAGGTCGACGACATGGACGCCCCGATCGAGGCCCGCTGGACGATGGTCGAGGAGCGGCGGCCGGGCTGACGGGTCACCCGCCGGCGGCCGGCTCCTCCTCCATCCCGGCGGCCTCGCGGACCAGCCGGGCCAGGTGCTTCCGCAGGTCCTTCGGCCACGCGGCGATGAGCTTCTCGAACCGGGCCTGGTCGCGGCCGAACAGGGCCCGCGAGGCTTCCTCGAAGTTGGGCAGGTCGCCGGCCATCGCCCACATCACCTTGCTGGCGGCCTCGCGGGCCAGTCGGGCCCGCTCCCGGCCCGGCTCCCGCTTGCGGGCCTCGTCGACCAGCCGCCGCAGGGCCGCCGACGCCCCGCTCGGCTGCCGCTCCAGCCATTCCCAGTGCCGGGGCAGGAGCGTGACCTCCCGGGCCACCACCCCCAACTTCGGCCGCCCCGGCCCGGTCCTCGGCCCGCCCGGATCGGCCCGGTCCAGCACCTCCTCGGGCGTCCCCCGGAAGTCGAAGTCCACCTGCCGGCCGGTCCAGTCCTCGAAGATCAGGACTCGCTCCTCCCCGCCGTCGTCCAGGTAGGACTTCACCTTCCCCAGCATGGCCCTCAGCCCCCCCGCGGCGACCAGGTGCTCCCCCGCGAAGGCCGTGTAGGTCCGTTCCTCCTCCATCGCCCCCTCCTTCGGCATTAAATCCGGGTTAATTGGTTGGTCAATAATACCCGGGCGATTTACGGGGTCAATAAGCCTGGGTGAAATTCCGGCGGCCGTCGTGTGGTAGGCTAGTGGGGGTCGACGGCTGGCCGGGGGGCGACCGATGGGCAAGGCGTTCTGCGAGTTCTTCGCGGGGATCGGCCTGGTGCGCGAGGCGCTCGAGGCGTCGGGGTGGTCGTGCACCTACGCGAACGACGTGGACCCCAAGAAGCGGCAGTTGTACGTCGGCCGGTTCGGAGACGACGGGCACTTCCACCTGGGGGACGTCTGGGGGACGGCCGAGGTGGCGTCCCGGATCTCGGGCCTCCCGGCGCTGGCGACGGCGTCGTTCCCGTGCGTGGACCTGTCGCTGGCCGGGCGGGGGCGGGGGTTCGAGGGGTCGCACTCGTCGACCTTCTTCGGGTTCGTGCGGGCGATGGAGGCCCTGGGGGGGCGTCGGCCGCCGCTGGTGCTGCTGGAGAACGTGGCCGGCTTCCTGACCTCGGCGGGGGGCCGGGACTTCGAGGCCGCCGCGAGGGCGCTGGCGGGGCTGGGGTATCGGCTGGACGCCTTCACGCTGGACGCCGCCATGTTCGTCCCGCAGAGCCGGCCGCGGGTGTTCGTGGTCGGCGTGGACGACCGGGCCGACCCGCCGGGCGTCGTGCCCCGGTCGCCGTCGGGATGGATGGTCGACGCCTGGGCCGAGCGGCTGGAGACGGCCGACCGCCGCGTCCGGCCGAAACGGCTGGTGGAATTGATGCGGTCGATCGACCTGCCGACGGGCTGGCTGGCCTTCGACGTCCCCGCGCCGACGGGCCGGCCGCCGGGCGTGGCCACGGCGATCGACCGCGACGACGCCCAGGACTGGTGGGACGAGGCGGCGGTGGCGAAGCACCGGGCGATGATGCACGACCGCCACCGCGAGCGGGTCGACGCGATGGTCGCGGCCGGCGAGACGTTCGTCGGCACGATCTACCGCCGCAAGCGCGACGGCACGACCCGTGCGGAGGTCCGCTTCGACGGCGTCGCCGGCTGCCTGCGGACGCCTCGCGGCGGCAGCGCCCGGCAGATCGTGGTCGTGGCGGAGGCGGGCCGGCTCCGCATGCGATGGATGTCGCCCCGGGAGTACGCCCGGTTGCAGGGGGCGCCCGACTTCCCGCTGACCGGCAACACGGTGCAGGACCTGTTCGGCTTCGGCGACGCCGTGTGCGTGCCGGTCGTCCAATGGATCGACCGCCACGTCCTGACGCCGGCCGCGGCCTCGATCGCGCGGAGGACCCCTCGTGGCCGACAACCTGACGCCCGACCAGCGCCGGCGGACGATGCAGGCGGTGAAAGGGAAGAACACGTCGCTTGAGCGGAAGGTCTCCTCGGCCTTCCACCGCCTGGGCTGGCGGTATCGACGCAACTACAAGCCCCTGCCCGGCAAGCCCGATTTCGTGTTCACGAAGGCGCGCGTCGTGGTGTTCGTCGACGGCGACTTCTGGCACGGCTGGCGCTACCCGCTGTGGAAGCACAAGCTGTCGGACTTCTGGCGGGCGAAGATCGAGCGCAACCGGGCCCGCGACCGCCGCAACTTCGCCAGGCTCCGCCGCGAGGGTTGGTCGGTGCTCCGGCTGTGGGGGCACGAGGTGGAGAAGGACCTCGACGCCTGCGTCGCCCGCGTCGCCGCCCTGCTGGAGCGGGCCCGATCGGCGGGGAAAGCGGAGGAATCCCCGGATTCGTGAAATCGGGCGGCCCCGGGCCGCGAGCGTATTCCACGGATGCCGCGCGATGGTCGCGCCGCTCCGGAGGGGACGCCCGTGCCCAACTACGCCGTCGTCATCGGGATCAACGCCTATCGCGAGTCGGCCCGGTTCGGCCCGCTGGCCCGTCCGGTCGGCGACGCGATCCGGATGGCGGAATGGCTCCTCGACCCCGGCAACGCCCGCGGGGTCGCCGAGGACGACCTGATCCTGCTCCTGGGCCCGAACGACGACGAGGCGCTCGGGCCGATCCTCGACGCCATGGCCCTCCCCCCCGAACGGCTTGCGGCCGTCCGCCGGCGGCTGGACCGGCTCGCCGCGCTCTCGAACCGGCGAGAGGCGGGGTTCGACCAGATCAACAGGGCCGTGCGCGAGGTCCACGACCGGGCGGGCGACCGGGGCGAACGGCTCTACGTCTACTACTCGGGCCACGGCCTGTCCGCCGCGACCGACGCGCTGGGGAACGACGTCGAGGACGCCCTCGTCCCGGCCGACTACGACCCGACGGCCCCGAGGCTCGCCGTCAGCATCCCGTCCCTCACCCGGACGTTCCTGGCGACGAGCTGCCGCGAGCAGTTCTTCTTCTTCGACTGCTGCCGGAACCGCCTCGACCGGGAGGAGATCGCCCGCGTCGGCCGGCTGACGCCCCACCGGGGCCGCATCCCGACCGATCAATACATCTACAATGCCACCGCCCTGGGCCTGACCGCCCTGGAGGGCGAGGGCCTGTTCTCCGACATGCTCCTGAAGGGCCTCGACGGCGAGGGTTCGGCCAAGGCGTACTCCCCCATGACCGGGTCGTACGAGGTCCGGGCCGGGCGACTGTTCCGCTACCTGCGGGAGGGGTTCGAGGGCCTGTCGCGCGGGGCGTTCGTGGGCGGCGGCGAGGGCGTCGAGGCGCAGCCCCAGCGCCCGAGGCTCGGGGGCGACCACGGCGGCGACCCGGTCCTGAAGACGCTGGACGCGGCACCGGCCGTGCGCCTCCGCGTCGAGCCGGAGACGCCTCCCGGCGTCGCGTCGGGGACGAAGGTGGCCGATGTCCGCGTCTTCGGCGAGGGCCTGCCCCCCGAGCCCCCCCGCGACGTCCTGGCGGGTTCCCCGGTGGACATCCCGCTGGCCCCGCGGTTCTACATGGTCCAGGTCGCCCCCCGGGCGGGCCTCGAAGGGCCGCCGCCGGCGGTGCGCGAGGTCTACGACGACCCGACCCGCCATCCGTTGAAGCTCGCGCCGGCGCTCGCCGCGGCGGCGAAGCCCGATCGCGAGCCGATCGTCGACGCGGCCCCGGACGCCCCCGCCCGGCTGACGATCTCGGCCGACGACCCGATGGCGGCGATCGAGCTGCTGGACTCGGCGGGCTCCCCGGTCCGCGACGCCGTCGGCCTGGGCCGGCTGGTTTGCGCCGGCCTCGCCCCCGGCGTCTACCGCGCCCGGATGCGACCGCCCGAGGGCCAAGCCGTCGAGGAGGTCGTCGCCCTCGCGCCGGGGGGGGACGTCCCGCTGGATCTCCGGGCGGACGACGGCGGCCGGTCCCGCCCCCTCCGCGGCGGGGGAGGCGCGTTCCAGGGGATCCAGCTCGTCGTGTCCGGCGAGGTCGTCGTCCCCGCGCCGGGGCGGGTCGTCGATGCGGACCTGGCGCGGCGGCTGGCCACGCCCGGCGGCGTCGCCGATTACCTCGACGCGCTGGAGGTGCGGATCCGGCCGATGGGCGGCGAGGCCGGCGAGCCGGGACGCCTGACGAGGGCCGGCGCGACGGGCCGGCTCGACCGGGAACTCCCCGCGGGGCCGTACTTCCTGACCGTCGCCGAGCCGGCGCGGCGGGCGACCACCTTCGCGACGGTGGTCCTCGACGGCCGCACGACGGAGCTGGTCGTGCATCAGGGGCCGGACGCCCGCGTCGACGTCGCGCTCTTCATGCCCCCCGCGCGGGGCGAGGCGCCGGAGACGGCCCGCCCGGTCGCCGCGCTCCAGCGGCTCGTCCGCGAGGGCGAAGCCCGGCTCGCCGCCGCGGCGGGCGAGCGGCTGCTGAGGTCGTCGCCCCTCGACCCGGTCGTCGGCATGCTCGTCGGCCTCCTGCGGCTGCGCGAAGGGCGTCCCGACGCGCCGGCCGACCTGGCCGATCGGCTGGTCGACCGCTTCCCCGGCCTCCCCGACGGCCACGCCCTGCTGGGCCTGCTCCGGATGCGCGGGGGCGACCCGGCGGGCGCGCGCGAGGCGTTCCGCGACGCCCTGGCCCGCGGCCTGCCCCTCCTCGCCCCGCTGCTCCCGGCCGCGGCCGACGCCGTCGCCGCCCTCGGCGTCGAGTCCCCTCGCGCCCCCCTGCTGGACGAGGTGGCCGACGCCCTCGTCCCCGGCCTCCTCTGGACCGCCCGACGGCCGGCCCTCGCCCCCGCCTCGATCTGATCCCCATCCCCGCCACGAACCCCAGGAGTCTCCCCATGGCCGCCATGGATCCGCTGCCGGTCGACGTGTCTCCGTTCATCCCCGAAGGCGAGGGGGGCCCCGCGACCCCTCTCGACCTGCCGCCCGCGATGGGCTATTGCGCCAACCAGGCGGCGGGCGGGCCGATCGACCCGAGGCGGCCGGAGACCGAGGCCCGGCCGAGCCGCGCGGCGCTCGACCTGTCGAAGCGCTGGCCGACGGGCTCGAAGCTGCACGTCGGCTTCCTGAACGGCGCGGACGCCTGGGGCTCGCGGATCCGCCAGGCCGTGCGCGACATCGCGCCGACCTGGAGCGACTACGCCGACGTCGCGTTCGACTTCGACCAGCCGACGGCCCACATCACGGTGAACGTCCTGCCGCTGCCGCAGCTGGGGATCGGCTACGGGACGTACTGCTCGTACCTGGGGTCCGACTGCCTGGGCGTCGTGCGCCAGGGCGGGCAGCCGGCGATGAACCTGGTCTTCCACCCGTCGCTGGCGAGCGACCCGGCGTTCCTGCGGGCGGAGTTCAGCCGGGTCATCCTCCACGAGTTCGGCCACGCGCTCGGGTTCATCCACGAACATATGAGGCCGGACCGCCCGATCGTCTGGGACGAGGCGGCGGCGAACCGCGTCTTCGGCGCGCCGCCGAACAACTGGAGCCCGCGTACGATCCGAGAGCAGATCATCGACGTGTACCGGGGCGGGCCGATCGAGGCCGGCATGTTCGACCCGTCGTCGATCATGATGTACCAGTTCCCCGCCGGCCTGGCCCGCTACGCCGACGGTTCGCCGTTCGTGTCGCCCAACAACGCCGCCCTCTCGCCGATGGACAAGGTGATGGCGAACCTCGCCTACCCGAAGGCGGGTGTGGAACAGCCCGCCGAGTCCGCCCTGGTCGCGGGCGACCCGCCGAAGGCCGGCGCGATCGCCGCGGCCGGTCAGGTGGCGCGCTACCGTTTCCGCCCCGCGAGGCCGGGCCTGTTCGCGATCCGGGCCGAGGGCGTCACCCCCCTGCTCCTCTCCGTCCAGCGCGACCGCGACTCGGCCGCCGGCCGGCTCTACGCCGCCGAGGGCTCGAACCTGTCGATGACCGTCCGCCTGACCGAGTCTCGCGACTACTTCGTCGCCGTCCGCCACGCGAAGCCGCTGTCCGGCACGGGCGAGTTCCGGATCTCGGTGCGGCCGGCGTCGTGACGGTGCGGCGGGGACGACGACCGATCTGCGTCAGTCGAAGTCAATCCCTTCCGCGATCAGGGCCGAACGGAGTTCGATCCTCAAGGGTTCATTGATCCTGAGCAGGATGATCGTCGCACGGGCCGTCTCCGTCCGGCCCTGGAGATGCGCGCCCCGCCATCGAAAGTGGCGGGGCCAGTTCTGAGTCCGAGGGTTGTAGAGGGCGACGAGCCGGCGCGAGTCGGGCGAGAGGGTCGCGATGTCCGAGCCCTTGAAGCTGTTGCAGTAAAAGCAGCTCAGGCAAAGGTTGCCCGGCGAGGTCGGCCCGCCGTGTTTCCGGGCGATGACGTGATCGACCTGGAACGGCGTCCGCTCGAACGCCTGCGGCATCCGGCAGTATTCGCAGCGATCCCCGGCCCGCTCCCGCACGAGCCGAACGAGGGCGGATTCCATATCAGGGCCGTGCGCCGGCCAGGGCGCGACGGGCCTTGGACTGGAGGATGGCCAGGACCGTGCCGGCCCTGGCGAAGTCCTCCAATTCGGCCCGCTCTTCGGGCGAGAGGGCGTCTTCACGGTTGCGGGCGGCGAGGTCGTCCATCCGCGCCCGGTCCTCGCCGGTGAAATCCAGGGTCGTGATGTAGCGGGCCAGGTCGACGGGCATGGGGTCGTCTCCTCGCGACAGGAGTCGGCCGAGGATCGTCGCTTCGTTGCCCGCGGGGCGGGTCGTGCTCGTCGCCATGCGTCGCTCCCTTCGCATGACCGGCCGCCCCGAGGGGGGCGGCCGGCGCGGGGGTCACTTCGTGGTGTCGGGCGGGATGATGCTGGGGAGTTCCAGGCGCGGGCCGCCGGCCTTGCTGTTGAGCAACTGGTGCTTGGCCTGGGTGGTCTGGCCGAGGCCGTGGATCTTGATGAAGCCCATGGCCGCGGTGGCGTCGTACTGGTCGCCCTCCTCGTACGTCGCCAGCTCGTGGCGGTAGAGGCTGTTGGGGCTCTTGCGGCCGACGACGATCATCCCGCCCTTGTACAGCCGCATGCGGACCGTGCCGCTGACGTACTGCTGGTTGGAGACCGTGAACGCCATCAGGTCCTGGTGGAGCTGGCTGAACCAGAGGCCGTTGTAGATCAGGTCGGCGTAGGCCTGGCTGACCAGGGTCTTGAAGCGGTCGGACTCCTTGGAGAGCGTGAGCGTCTCCAGCTCCTTGTGGGCGTGGTGGAGCAGGATGGCGCCGGGGGCCTCGTAGATCTCGCGCGACTTGATGCCGACGAGGCGGTTCTCGATGTGGTCGATGCGGCCGACGCCGTGCTTGCCGGCGATCTTGTTGGCCGTCTCGATCAGCTCGACGCCGTCCATCTCCTTGCCGTCGATGGCGACGGGGCGGCCCTGGTCGAAGGTGATCTCGACCTCCTGGGCCTGGTCCGGGGCTTCCTCGGGGGCGACGGTCCACTGGAAGGTCTCGGGCGGCGGCGCGACCCAGGGGTCCTCCAGGATGCCGGCCTCGATGGAGCGGCCCCAGATGTTCTGGTCGGTGCTGAAGATCGACTTCTTGGTCGCCTCGACCTCGATGCCGTGCTTGGCGGCGAACTCCAGCTCCTGGGTGCGGGTCCACTTCCACTCGCGGACCGGGGCGACGATCTTCAGGTCGGGGGCGAGGGTCTGGAACGTGACGTCGAACCGGACCTGGTCGTTCCCCTTGCCGGTGCAGCCGTGGGCGACGGCCGTCGCGCCGTGCTCGCGGGCGACGCGCACCATGAGCTGGGCGATCAGCGGCCGGCCCAGCGCCGTGGCCAGCGGGTACTTGCCCTCGTACAGGGCGCCGGCCATGAGCGACGGCCAGACGAAGTAGTCGATGAACAGGTTGCGGGCGTCCTCGGCGATGGCCTCGATCGCCCCGGTCCGCAGCGCCTTGTCGCGGATCGCGTGGATGTCCTGCCCCTGCCCGAGGTCGCAGGTGTAGGCGATGACGTCCATGTCGTACGTTTCGTTGATCCACTTGACGGCCACCGACGTATCGAGGCCGCCGCTGTAGGCGAGGACGATCTTCTCACGCGCCACGGCTGTTGGTTCTTTCTTTGGAGGTTGCGGGGGATGGAAAGACGCGGCCTCACCCGATGCGGGTGACGCCGTAGAGGTCGAAGACGAGATCGGCGCTGATCAACGGAAGGTGTTCAACCTTGGCCTGGGCCGCGAGCAGGCGGTCGAACGGGTCGCGATGATGCCACGGGAGTCCGGCCTGCACGTCCGCGTGATCGACGGTGATCGGGAGGAGGGTCGCCCCCAGCGCTTCCATCGCCTGTTCGATCCACGACCTGTAGGGGATCGAGAGGGACAGCTTCTTGAGGCTCGTCTTGATCGCCAGTTCCCAGATCGATCCGGCCCCGAGGAGGAGCATGTTCGAGGGTGTCCGGATGGCCTCGGCCGCCGTTTCACCGAGCCTTTCGGGGGCCTCGACGGCCCAGATCAAGGCGTGGGTGTCGATCAGCAGCCTCACTCCATGGACTCCCGGAAATCGTCCAGCGGCTCGTCGAAGTCAGGGGCCATGCGGAGGACGGTCCCCCGGAGCGTCCCCAGGCGGCGGGGCCTCGGCTCGGGGAGGGGGGCCGTCGTCAGGCGGGCCACGGGCCGATCGCCCTCGGTGATGACGACTTCGTCGCCGGGGTTCAGCTGACGGATCAACTCCGTCAATCGGGCCTGGGCTTCCTGGATCGTGATCGTACTCACGGCGGCGTCCCTCGCGGGGGATGGCGTGGAGCGATGGGCTCGACGCCATCCCTATTATTCCTGGATCGCCCGGATCCCGACAAGCGGTCCTCGGCCGTAGGCCGCTTCCGCCCCCGGGGATTCCGGGGCGCCCCGGCGGAAACCGAATCCACGCCGGCTTGCGTCGACGCTACTTTATTGGAATGGGGGCGATGCGCCCCGGGCGGGGTTGGGTCACCGGGGGGGATCGAGATGCGACTCGCGCACGGGCTGGCCTTCGCGATCGTGGGAGGCTGGGCCGCGACGGTCGCGGCCGGGACGCACGTGGTGACGTTCGGCGGCGGCCCGCCGTCGCACAACCAGGTCTCGCTGGAGCGGAACGTCGAGTACTTCCGGCGCGTGCTGGCGGGCGTCGGCCTGGGGGACGCGCGGCATGACGTCTACTTCGGCGACGGCGGCGCGCGGAACTCGGTCCAGTATCGGCTCCCCGACGGCGACGACCAGCGACTGGCCCGCGCGCTGGGGATGATCCTCATGAACAACGACGAGGCCGACATCCGGTACGAGAAGGTCCGGCTGCCGGGCCTGGTCGGGCCGTCGAGCGTCGCCAACGTCGACGCCTGGTTCGAGGTCGTCGGCCGGTCGCTGCCGCCGGGCGAGCGCCTGGTGTTCTACTTCACCGGCCACGGCGGGCCCGACCCGGCGCATCGCGACGCCCCCCGGGACACCACCCTGGTCATGCCCGGCCACCCGAACGCGCTCTCGGTCCGGCAGTTCGCCGCCCAACTCGACAAGCTGGACCCGGGCGTCGACCTGACGCTGGTGATGGTGCAGTGCTACTCCGGCGGGTTTGCGAACGTCATCTACAACGAGGGGGACCCCGCGAAGGGCCTCGCCCGCCATCCCCGCGCCGGGTTCTTCTCGACGGTCGCCACGCGCACCGCCGCCGGCTGCACCCCGGACGTCGACGAGGAGGATTACCACGAGTTTTCCACCTCGTTCTTCGAGGCGATCCTGGGCGAGACTCGCACCGGCCGGGCCGTCGCGAAGCCCGACTTCGACGGCGACGGCCGGACGACGTTCGACGAGGCGTTCGCCCACGTCCTGCTGACGTCCGACACGATCGACATCCCGACGACGACCTCGGACCGCCTGATCCGCGACCGGAGCCGGTTCGCCAGGGGGGGCGACGACGAGGCCCGCGGCCTCCTCCCCCAGGACGCCCCCTGGTCGACGGTCCTCGCCGCCGCTTCGCCCTCGCAGCGCGCGGCGCTGGAGGGCCTCTCGCAGGCCCTCGGCCTCGACGGCGAGGACCGGCTGGCGAAGGCCCGCTCGAAGGCCGGGGAGATCGACCCCGAGCGCAACCGCCGGCGGGGCCGCGGGGGCGACCAGGGCCCGAACCCGGCCGAAGGCCACGAGGACCATGGGCCGACCGCCCAGGCGCCGCCGCCGGGCGGCCCGAACTTCAACGGCCGCGGGCCCTCCCCCGCCGCCGCCCGCCTCCGCGCCGCCCTGGCCGACCGCTGGCCCGAGCTGACCGTCCCCTTCCATCCCGACGCCCCCCGCATCCTCGCCGAGGAGCGCGACGAGATCCGCCGCGTGCTGGAGGCCCAGCCCGACTACGCGGCGTTCTCCCGGCGCATCGCCCGCCGCGCGCCCGACCCCGCCGCCCTGGCCCGCAGCCCCGAACGCCGGTGGGTGAAGCATCAGCGTCTGCTCGAACGGGCCGACGCCGTCATCCTCGGCTCCAACCTGCCCAAGCTGGGCGACGCCGAGGCCCTGGGCGTCTACCGCCGCCTGATCGAGCTGGAGCATCGCGCCCTCGCCCCCGATCCGGCCCCCGTCGTCGAGGGCCGGCCCCGGGCCGGCTCGTGATCCGGGCCGCCCCGTCCGTGGGGTCATGCGCCGGCCGACCGCTCCCGTGGGGGTTCCCAACCCGTCGCGGATCGGGCAGGATGGGGCGCTTGGGGGTCACTTCGGCAGCGGGGTCGTCCGTCGCATGGCTCGTCGTCGTCCGGAACGTCGCAGGGATCGGCCGTCGCCGTCGCCGTCGGCCCGGGCGGAGGTGCCGCCGAGGCCGCGGGGGCCGCGTCGGGCCGTCGCCGCGGGGGCTGGCGTCGCGGCGCTGGCGCTGCTGGTCGCGTTCCTCGCGACCCGGCCCGAGGACCCCGCGCGGCTGCGCCGCCGCGCCGAGGCCGCGGCGGCGAAGAAGGACTGGCGCGAGGCCCTGGAGCTGTGGCGACGGGTCAACGACTCGCCGTCGGCCACCGCCACGACCCTCCTGGAGGAAGGCCGCGCCTGCCTGGCCCTGGGGCGCGCGGCCCGGGGCGAAGACGCCCTGCGTCGCGCGACCGAGGCCGACCCGGGCGTCGCGCGGGCGTGGCTCCTCCGCCTGGAGATCCTCCGCGTCGAGGACCGCTGGTTCGAAGCCGCCGCCGTCGGCCGCGAGGCGCTCGCGAAGGTCGCGCCCGAGGACCGCGCCGCGGTGCTCCGCGAGCTGACCCTGGCGGCGCTGTCCGAGGTCCCCGACGACCTCGCCCGCGACACGCTCCGGAAGTGGATCGCCGCCGACCCCGCCGACGCGGAGGCCGAGGCCGCCCTGATGCGCCGGATCGGCTCCGACCCCCGGCCCGACGACCCCGACCGTACGGCTCGGCTCGCCCGGCTGGAGGCGATCGTCGCCGACCAGCCCGGCCGCCCCGGCCCGCGCGAGGCCCTGGCCCTGGCCCTGGCCGACGACGGCGACGTCGAGCGGGGCCGCGCCGTGCTGGACGCCTGGCCCGAGGCCGCCCGCGACGCCCGCTACGAACGGCTCCGGGGCCGCTGGGACCTGGAGTACGACGGCCGGCCCGCGACCGCCGCCGACGCCTTCCGACGGGCCCTGGAGGCCGCCCCCCACGACTGGCGCACCCGATACCGCCTGGCCCGCGCCCTGGCCGCCCTGGGGCGTCGCGACGAGGCCGACCGCGAGGCGAGGGCGGTCGCCCGCGTCCGCGAGGCGCTCGACCCCATGGCGTCGGGCCGCGGCCTGGACGACGCGCTCTCGAAGGCCGACCGCCCCGGCTCCCGCGCCGCGATCGCCGACGCCTGCGCCCGCGTCGGGCTCGACGGCCTGGCGCGGGCGTGGCGCGACCTGCCCCCCGCCCCGGCTCAGCCGGCGGCCGGCGGCTCGGGGACCAGCCGGCCCATCCCATAGTAGGTGAAGCCCATCTCGACCATCCGATCGGGCTCGAACACGTTGCGGCCGTCGAAGACCACCGGCCGCCTGAGCAGGCGCCTCACGACCTCGAAATCCGGGTTGCGGAACTCGTTCCACTCGGTGGCGATCACCAGGGCGTCGGCCCCCTCGGCCGCGCCGTAGGGCCGGTCGCAGAAGGTGATCCGGTCGCCGTAGATCGCCCGGACGTTGGGGATCGCCTCCGGGTCGTGGGCCCGGACCTGGGCGCCCTGCGCCAGCAGCGCGTCGATCAGCACCAGCGCCGGGGCCTCGCGGATGTCGTCGGTCCGGGGCTTGAAGGCCAGGCCCCAGACGCCGATCGTCTTGCCCGCCAGGTCGCCCTGGAAGTGCTCGGTCACCTTGCGGACGAGGACCTGCTTCTGGGCCTCGTTGACCTCGTCGACCGCCAGCATCATGCGGGGGTCCAGGCCGCGGGACTGGGCCATGTGGATGACGGCGCGGATGTCCTTGGGGAAGCAGCTGCCGCCGTAGCCGACGCCCGGGTGGAGGAAGTGGAAGCCGATCCGCTGGTCGTGGCCGATGCCGCGGCGGACGTCGTTGACGTCGGCCTTGTAGGCCTCGCAGAGATTGGCCATCTCGTTGATGAAGCTGATCTTGGTCGCCAGCAGGCAGTTGGCGACGTACTTGGTCATCTCGGCGCTCTCGGGCGACATGACCAGGAACGGGCGGTCGGTGCGGAGGAACGGGGCGTACAGCTCGTGGAGCTTCTCCGCGACCTCCTCGCGGCGGACGCCGACGACGACGCGGTCGGGCTTGTTGAAGTCCTCCAGCGCGGCGCCTTCCTTGAGGAACTCGGGGTTGTTGGCGACGTCGAAGGGGGCCCTGGCGACCTCGGCCATCCGGCGGGCCAGCTCGGCGTTCGTGCCGACGGGGACCGTGCTCTTGATGACGATGATCTTGGGGCCGTTCAGGTTCTCGGCGACCTGCCGGCCGACGGCGAACACGCCGGAGAGGTCGGCCCCGCCGTCGTCCCCCTGGGGCGTCCCGACGGCGATGAAGATGATCTCGGCGTCGGCGATCCCCGAGGCCAGGTCGGTGCTGAACTTCAGCCGGCCGTCGCGGTAGTTGCGGTGGACCAGCTCGGCCAGGCCGGGCTCGTAGATGGGGATCACCCCCCGCTTCAGGCCCTTGATCTTCTCCTCGACCTTGTCGATGCACACGACGTCGTTGCCGCTCTCGGCGAGGCAGGTGCCCTGGACCAGCCCGACGTAACCCGTCCCGATCACAGCGATTTTCACGATGGGTGCTTCCTGGCGGGGTGATCCCGGGCGGGACGCGGCGAGGCGGGCGTCCCGGAGGGAGGCCGCGCGGGATGGGGCGCGGCCGACGGGGCGCGGGGGCCCGATGGGCGTCCCGCGGGCTCTCCTTAAATCGAGGGCCGCGATTATAGGCGACCGCCGCCCCCCCCGGCAAGCCGACGTCGGGCCCGCACTCGCGGCCGGCCGCCCCGTCCGCTAGAATAAGTCCCCTGAATCGCGGGGGCCGCGCCCGGCCCGCGCGGAGTCCGAGGCGAAGCCAGTCGAGACGAGACGGGACGGGGGTCGATCGTGGGATTGCTCGTGCAGAAGTTCGGCGGCACCAGCGTCGCCGATTCGAACAAGATCCTGGCCGCCGCGCGGCGGGCCATCCAGGCGCATCAGCGGGGGGACCAGGTCCTCGTCGTCGTCTCGGCCCGCGGCCACACCACCGACGAACTGGTGGCCCTCGCCCGCGAGATCAACGAGCGGCCCCCGGCGCGCGAGATGGACATGCTCCTCTCCACCGGCGAGCAGATCACCGTGGCGCTCATGGCCATGGCGGTCGAGGCCCTGGGGGTCCCGGCCATCAGCTTCACCGGCGCCCAGATCGGCCTGGTCACGGACAGCTTCCACACCAAGGCCCGGATCCGCAACATCTCCACCGAGCGCATGCAGGCGGCGCTCGACGAGGGCCGGATCGTCATCGTCGCCGGCTTCCAGGGGGTCGACGAGAACTACAACATCACGACCCTCGGCCGCGGCGGGTCGGACACCACGGCCGTCGCCCTGGCCGCCGTGCTCGGCGCCTCGGCCTGCGAGATCTACACCGACGTCGACGGCGTCTACACCACGGACCCCCGCGTCGTCCCCGAGGCCCGCAAGGTCGACCGCATCAGCTACGACGAGATGCTGGAGCTGGCCAGCCTGGGCGCCGGCGTGATGCACTCGCGGTCGATCGAGTTCGCCAAGAAGTACGGCGTCCCGATCCACGTCCGCAGCAGCTTCTCCGACGCCCCCGGCACCTGGATCGTCGCCGAGGCCGACGCCCGCCGCCTGGGCGTCCCCGTCACCGGCGCGGCGCTCGCCAAGGAGGAGGCCCGGATCACCATCCAGGGGGTCCCCGACCGCCCCGGCGTCGTCCACCGGATCTTCCACTCGATCTCCCGCGCGGCGATCGTCGTCGACATGATCGTCCAGAACGTCGCCGTGGAGGGGAAGGCCGAGGTCAGCTTCACCGTCGCCAAGGGGGACCTCCCCGAGACCCTCTCCGCCGCCGAGGAGGCCGCCCGGGCCGTCGGCGCCGCCGGCGTCCAGCACGACGCCGACGTCGCCAAGGTCTCCGTGGTCGGCCTGGGGATGCGCACCCACACCGGCGTCGCCACCACCATGTTCGAGGCGCTCGCGAAGGAGGGGATCAACATCCAGATGATCACCACCAGCGAGATCAAGATCAGCGTCCTGGTGGGGCGCACGAAGGCCGCCGCCGCCCTCCGCGCCGTCCACAAGGCGTTCCTGCTGGACGAGGTCTACGCCGAGGCCCCCCAGCCGTTCCACCCCAGCCCGGCCGGCAAGCGGCCGTTGAAGCTCGTCCCGCTGGTCGCCTCCGACGCCGACCCCGACCTCCCGCAGGGGATGGAAGACCTGGTCATCGCCGGCGTCGACCTGGACGAGACGCAGGCGAACGTGGCCCTCTTCGGCGTCCCCGACGAGCCGGGCTACGCCGCGAGGGTCTTCCGCGCCATCGGCGACGCCGGCGTCTTCGTCGACATGATCGTCCAGAACGTGAGCCTGTCCGGCCACACCGACCTCTCGTTCACCGTGCCGCGCGAGAGCGCCGAACGCGCCGCCGAGGTCGCCCGCCCGTTCGGGGGCGGCAAGGTGGCGGTGGAGCCGAACCTGGCCAAGCTGGCCGTCTCGGGCGTCGGCATGCGGACCCACACCGGCGTCGCCACCGCCATGTTCCGCGCCCTGGCCGACGCCTCCATCAACATCAAGCTCATCAACACCAGCGAGGTCCGCATCAACGTCGGCGCCGACAGCGCCAACGGCAAGCTGGCCCTCCAGTGCCTCCGCAAGGCGTTCGCGCTGGACGAGGGGTGAGGCGGCATTTGCGGGTCCCTGAAAGCCCGCGACTCCGAGCTGAACGGTCGTCCTGAAGCGAAACCGGGTGGCGCGGGCCCCGAGAGGGGGCCCGCGCATCGGCGGACTTCCACCATTCGCCGGGCTCCGGGATTACGATCGCTCTGCGGCAGATCGCCGGGGGCCCCGGCGACGAGGCTCAGCCTTGTGACCCTTCGGGGCGACGCGCTCTTGCGGCCGGTGGGAAGATCGGCCGGGCGTGGCGTTTCTCACCTCCCTCTCAAGGAACACGGCCGTGGACCTACGCTTTCGTCCTCTCGGCTCGTCGGCGATCGCCGCCTCCATCGCGGCGATCGCGACCTTCGCTTCCGTGCAGGCCCAGGATCTTCGCAAGGACGCGACCGACGCCACGAAGGCGGCGAACGCCCGGCTGCTGGAGCAGCTTCCCTTCGCCGACACGTCCGATTTCGACGACGCGAAGAAAGGGCTGGTCGCGCCGCTCCCGAGCGAATTGATCAAGGGCCAGGCCGGGAACCTGATCTGGGATCCGACGAAGTACGGCTTCATCAAGGAAGGGGTCGCGGCCCCCGACACCGTCAATCCCAGCCTCTGGCGGCAATCCCAACTCATCAACGTGAGCGGGTTGTTCCAGGTCGCCGACGGCATCTACCAGGTCCGCAACCTGGACCTCTCGAACATGACGATCATCGAGGGGGCCGAGGGGATCGTCGTCGTCGACCCGCTGGTCTCGGAGGAGACGTCGAAGGTCGGTCTCGAGCTGTATTTCAAGCATCGCCCGCGGAAGCCCGTGAAGGCGGTGATCTACACGCACAGCCACGTCGACCACTACGGCGGCGTCCGCGGCGTGACGAGCGAGGCGGACGTGAAGTCCGGCACGGTGAAGGTCTACGCGCCGGAAGGCTTCCTGGAGGCGGCCGTCGCGGAGAACGTCTTCGCCGGCAACACGATGAGCCGCCGGGCGAGCTACATGTACGGCAATCTGCTGCCCCCCGACGCCAGGGGGCAGGTCGGGGCCGGCCTCGGCACGACGACCTCGGCGGGAACCGTGACGCTCATCCCGCCGACCGACTTCGTCAAGGAGACGGGCGAGAAGCACGTCATCGACGGGCTGACCTACGAGTTCTTGATGGCCCCGGGCTCGGAAGCCCCGTCGGAGATGCTCTGGTTCATCGAGGAGAAGAAGGCCGTCGCCGCGGCCGAGGACTGCACGCACACGCTGCACAACACCTACTCGCTGCGGGGCGCCAAGATCCGCGAGCCGCTGCCGTGGTCGAAGTACCTCAACCAGGCGCTGGTGATGTGGGGCGGCAAGGCCGAGGTGATGTTCGCCCAGCACCACTGGCCCACGTTCGGCAACGCCGGGGTGGACAAGCTCCTCAGGTCGCAGCGCGACCTCTACCGCTACATCAACGACGAGACGCTCCGGCTCGCCAACCACGGCTACACGCGCGACGAGATCGCCGAGCGCTTCCGGATCCCCGACGGCCTCGCCCACGTCTGGGCCGGCCGCGGCTACTACGGCTCGGTGAGCCACAACGTGAAGGCCACCTACGTCCTCTATCTGGGCTGGTTCGACGGCAACCCGGCGACCCTGCACGAACTGCCGCCGGTCGAGTCCAGCAAGAAGTACGTCGAGTTCATGGGCGGGGCCGAGGCCGTGCTCTCCAGGGCGAAGGACTCCTACGCCCGGGGCGAGTACCGGTGGGTGGCCCAGGTCGTGAACCACGTCGTCTTCGCCGATCCGGGCAACCGGGCGGCGCGGGAACTCCAGGCCGACGCCCTCGAACAGCTCGGCTATCAGGCCGAGGCCGGGCCCTGGCGGAACTTCTACCTGTCCGGCGCCAAGGAGCTTCGCGAGGGCGTGAAGAAGCTCCCGACGCCGAACACCGCCAGCCCCGACACCGTGCGGGCCATGACCCTGGAGATGTTCTTCGACTACCTCTCCGTCCGCCTCGATCGCGAGAAGGCCGCCGAGGCGAAGGCGACGTTCAACTTCGACTTCGGCGATTCCGGCAAGTACGTGATCGAGATGGAGAACGGCGTGTTGAACCATACGGCCGACCGTCAGGCCGCCGACGCCGACGCGACGGTCGCCCTCTCCCGCGACACGCTCAACAAGATCATCCTCCAGGAGACGAAGCTGGCGGACGCGATTCAGGCCGGCGACGTGAAGATCGCCGGGGACCGCGCGAAGCTGGATGAGCTGGTCTCGAACCTCGACAGCTTCGAGTTCTGGTTCGGCATCGTGACGCCGTGAATTCCGCGCGACCGGCCCGGGGGCGCATCCCGACCGGCGCGATCGGGATGCGCGCCGGCCCCGCGAACTCGGCGTCCTCGGGATGGTCGAGCCGTCCGACCTCCCGGGCGGGCGGGCCCGCGGTCGTGAAACGCCGGTCTTTGACAAGTCAAGCGAAATCGCTAAGATGTTGGGTTCCAGATCCCGGCGGGCGGGCGTCGCGGCCCGGGGCGCGCGGGGGATGAAGGTTCGGGACGCGGGCGGCACAGGGAGATGAATCGGCGATGACTGAGATGATGACCACGGACGTCCGCGCGATCATGGATCGCACGCCCTTCGACGCATCGGCCGTCGCCGACCTGCGCGAGGTGCTCAATCGCGACCCCTCCCGCTATCGGACGCTCCGCGACGCCGTCTCCACGATCCGCGACCGCGAGAAGAAGGAGCCCTCGGGCACGCCCGAGAGCTTCCTCCGCCTGGGCGTCGGCGAGGTCCTGCTGGGCCGCTATTCCGCCGGGCTCGTCTGCCTCAAGAACGCCGGCGACCTCGGCATGGCCCTCTATTTCCAGGGCCTCGCCTACGAGAACCTCCAGAAGTACGCCGAGGCCGCCGCGGCGTTCGCCCAGTCGGCCAAGCTCGGCTACGACGCCCGGAACTCCGAACTCCGCCGCGCCGGGGCCCTGCGCCGCCTGGGCCGGATGGAGGTGGCCGACGGCAAGGTCGAGGCCGGCCTCGCCAAGGTCGAGGAGGCCAAGAAGATCCTCGAAGGGCTGGAGAAGACCGTCGGCTCGTCCGCCGAGTACCACTTCCAGCGCGGCGCCATCCTCGCCGCCGAGGGGGACCTGGAGCCGGCCGCCGCCGAGCTGGAGAAGGCCCTCAGCCTGGACCGCGACCACAACGGGGCCCTCTTCGAGCTGGCCTACATCAACGACCTCTACGGCAACGACGACGCCGCCGTCGACTTCTACAAGCGCTGCACCGAGCGCCCTCCCGTCCCGCTGGCCGCCTGGATCAACCTGGGCGTCCTGTACGAGGACGAGATGAAGTTCCGCGAGGCCGAGCAGTGCTACCGGCACGTCCTGGAGCACGACCCCAACCACCCCCGCGCCCGGCTGTTCGTCAAGGACTGCCAGGCCAGCAAGGGGATGTACTACGACGAGGAGGCCGAGAAGGGCTACACCGTCCTCAAGCAGCTCCTCGAAATCCCCGTCACCGACTTCGAGCTGTCCGTCCGCAGCCGCAACTGCCTGCGGAAGATGAACATCCGGACGCTCGGCGACCTCACCCGCACCACCGAGGCCGCCCTGCTCGCCTCCAAGAACTTCGGCGAGACCTCGCTCGCCGAGATCAAGGAGATGATGCGGTCCAAGGGCGTCCGCCTGGGCATGGCCCTGGAAGGCGCCGAGCGCGGTGGGCCGGGGGGCGTCGACCACCGCTCGGAGCCCGTGCAGGAGGTCTCGCCCGAGGTCCAGGCGATGCTCAGCAAGCCCATCAGCGAGCTGAGCCTCTCCGTCCGGGCCCGCAAGTGCATGAGCAAGCTCAACCTGCAGACCGTCGGCGACCTCACCAAGCGGTCCGGCGACGACCTGCTGGAGTGCAAGAACTTCGGCGTCACCTCGCTCAACGAGGTCCGCGACAAGCTCGGGGCGCTCGGCCTGAAGCTCAAGAACGACTGAGCCCCCCTTGAGCCCGAGCGACGCCCCCGAGATCCCCCCCGCGCCGATCATCCCCGGCGTCCGCCCCGTCCGGTTCACCCCGACGGCGCGCGACGCCGGATCGGACGCCCGCGCGGGGATCCTGCACACGCCCCACGGGCCGGTCGAGACCCCCGTCTTCATGCCCGTCGGCACCCAGGCGACCGTCAAGGGCCTGACCCCGGGCCTGCTGCGCGACGTTTGCTCCGGGATGATCCTCGCCAACACCTACCACCTGGCCCTCCGGCCCGGCGAGGAGACCGTCGCGGCGCTGGGGGGCCTGCACCGCTTCATGGCCTGGGACGGCCCGATCCTCACCGACTCGGGCGGCTTCCAGGTCTTCAGCCTGGCCGACAAGGCGAAGATCACCGACCGCGGCGCGACGTTCCGCTCGCACCTGGACGGCCGGCTCCTGGAGCTGACCCCCGAGCGCGCCGTGGCCATCCAGGAGGCGCTCGGCGCGGACGTCGCCATGTGCCTCGACCAGTGCCCCGCCCTCCCGGCCGCGAAGGCGCAGATCGAGAAGGCCGTCGACCGAACCGTCGCCTGGGCCGCGCGCTGCAAGGCCGCGAAGTCCCGGCCCGACCAGGCCCTGTTCGGCATCGTCCAGGGGGGCGCGCACGAGGACCTTCGGGCCCGCTGCGCCGACGAATTGATCGCCATGGACTTCGACGGCTACGCGGTCGGCGGCGTGAGCGTCGGCGAGAGCCGCGAGGAGGTCCGCAAGGCGCTCGACGTCTCCGTCCACCGGCTGCCGGAGGACCGCCCGCGCTACCTGATGGGCGTCGGCCGGCCGCAGGATCTGCTCGACGCGGTCCTGGCCGGGATCGACATGTTCGACTGTGTGATGCCGACCCGCAACGGCCGCAACGCGACGTGCTTCACCGACGCCGGGCCGGTCAAGCTGCGGAACGCGGCCCACGCCCGCGACCCCCGGCCGCTGGAGGAAGGGTGCGACTGCCTGGCCTGCGCGAAGTTCTCGCGGGCCTACCTTCGCCACCTGTTCATGGCCAAGGAGATGCTTGGGCCCATCCTGGCGTCGATCCACAACCTGGCGTACCTCCACCGCCTCACGCGCCGGATGCGCGAGGCGATATGCGAGGGCCGATTCGTCCAGTTGCGGTTGGACGTCCTTGAAGCGTTGGGACCCTAGGCGTTAGAGTGCAGGGATTCCGGCCGCCGCCGGCCCCGATCGGGCCGCGCGGCCCTCGCGAGACGCAACGAGACCGAACGGACCCCCATACGATGCCCGGATTGTTCGACGCGATCGCCCCCCTGCTCGCCCAGGACGCGGCGGCGCCCAGCAACTTCACGACGCTGCTGTTCCTGCTGCCGATCCCCCTGCTCTTCTACTTCATGATCTACCTGCCGCAGAAGGATCAGGAGAAGAAGCGCCGGGCGATGCTGTCCGCCCTGAAGAAGAACGACCGGGTGGTCACGGCCGGCGGCGTCTACGGGGTCGTGGTGTCGGTCGACGAGGGGGGCGACGCGGTCGTCCTTCGGGTCGACGACGTGAATGGAGTCCGGATGAAGTTCGCCCGCTCCAGCGTCTCGCGGGTGGTGGAGGCGTCCGAGTAAGACGAGGCCGCGAAGGGAGCGAGGGCTTGGAGGCGATCGCGGATCTCGTCCCCTCTCCCGCCGGGAGAGGGGACGACGAGACGCACGGGGCCGTCCACCTTCGCCGCCCCTCGCCGGGCCTCGAGAGACACCGTCAACTTCGACTCGACTTGATCCGATCCGAACTCCCAACCACGCCGACCATGGACCGCGGTCGGCCGCCTCCTGCGGGGCCCGAGGAACGCCGATGAACAGACTGTTGAACTGGAAGAGCTTCCTGATCGTGGGGTCGACCCTGCTGGGGCTGATCGCCATGTATCCGCCGGAGAAGAAGCTGAAGCTCGGCATCGACCTCTCCGGGGGGACGATCCTCGTCTACGAGGTGGACAAGGCGAGCGTCTCGGCCCCGAACTTCAACATGCAGGAGCTGATCGCGGCGCTGAAGCAGCGGGCGGATCCCCAGGGCGTGAAGGAGACGCCGATCCGCAACGTGGGGAACAACCGGATCGAGATCATCCTGCCCAAGGCCGGCCCGGAGGAGGTGGAGGAGGTCAAGAGCATGCTGACGGACGTCGGCTCGCTCGAGTTCCGGATCCTCGCCAACCGCAAGCACGACTCCGAGGCCGTCGCCCGCGCGATGGGCCCCGGCGGCCTGGCCAAGCCCCCGGCGCGATACAAGTGGGCCCGGCTCGGCGAGACCTCCAGCGGCTCCGACCCCCGGTTCACGGCCGACACGATCACCGACCCGCAGCAGAACTGGAAGCGCGAAATCTACGCCGGGGCCGAGGTGGTCGTGGCGGGCAAGGACGCCGGCGGGGCCGAGAAGCGGCTGGCGATCCCGATCAAGAACAACACGGCCGACACGCTGACCCTGGCCGAGCCCCACGGCCTCAAGACGATCACGTCTTACGAGGTCTCGTACAACCCCAGCGGCATCCGCGGCGGCAACCCGGCGGATCCCCAGCCCTCCGACCCGATCATCCGCGAGGAGAAGGTCGCCGCCGGCCGGACCGAGGTCTACATCCTGGTGGTCGAGGACCGCCAGAACGTCACGGGCGCCAACCTCTCGCGGGCCTATCAGCAGACCGACGAGAAGCTCCAGCCGGCGGTCGGCTTCCAGTTCAACCGCCAGGGGGCGCGGAAGTTCGGCCAGCTCACCCGCGAGCACCTGCCCGAGGAAGGGGGCCGGTTCCACTACCAGCTCGCCATCCTGCTGGACAACCTGGTGATGTCGGCCCCGGCGATCAACTCGGAGATCCGCGACTCGGGGATCATCGAGGGGGGCGGCCAGGGCTTCAAGGTGAAGGAGGTCCAGCACCTCATCAACATCCTCCAGGCCGGCAGCCTCCCCGCGAGCCTGAACAAGACGCCGCTCCAGGAGGAGAACGTCGGCCCGACGCTGGGCGAGGACTCCATCGCCAAGGGCTGGCGGGCCATCTGGGTCTCCATGCTCGTCGTGCCGATCTTCATGATCTGGTACTACCGCTTCGCCGGCGTGGTGGCGGTGGTCGCCCTGGTCGTCAACATGATCCTGCTGGTCGGCTCGATGGCCTTCATCCAGGCCACGTTCTCGCTCCCCGGCCTCGCCGGGCTGGCGCTGACGATCGGCATGGCGGTCGACGCCAACGTGCTCGTCTTCGAGCGCATGCGCGAGGAGAAGGAGCGCGGGGCGGGCCTGGCCCAGCAGATCCGCAACGGCTTCAACCGGGCGTGGGTGACGATCTTCGACTCGCACGTCACCAACCTGCTGGCGGCCGTGGTGCTCTACGCGGTGGGGACGGAGGAGGTGAAGGGTTTCGCCCTGACGATGATCCTGGGCATGCTCTGGAACCTCTTCACCGCGGTCTTCATGTCGCGGTTCATCTTCGAGACGGCCTACGCCGAGGGCTGGCTGAAGGAGCTGCGGTTCCGCAAGATGTGGGACAAGACGAGCATCGATTTCGTCAGCCCGCGCTACTACTGCATGGCGATCTCGCTGGTGGTCATCCTGCTGGGCCTGGGGGCGTTCTTCGCCCGCGGCCGGACGATGTACAACATCGACTTCACCGGCGGCACCCTGGTCACGATCCGGCTGAACGAGGGGGACGCCACGGTGCGCAGCCTCACCGACAGCCAGCGGACCGAGTTCGTCCGCGAGAAGGCCGGCGTCCTGCCCGACGTGACCATCGAGAGCCTCCGCGTCAGCGGCGGCCAGGCGGCGAAGGCCGCCCGGTTCAACATCCGGACGACCGACCAGGACGTGCAGCAGGTCAAGAACAGGATCATCGAGGCGTTCGGCCCGTCGCTGGCCAAGATCGACATGACGGTCGGCGCCGAGAAGGCCATCGCCGGCGCGCCGGCCGCGGCCGGGGGGGGCGAGGCCAAGGCGCCGACGGTCGCCGCCCGGTTCGCCGGGGGCCGCGAGTATGAGCTGTCGTTCAACACGACGGCCTTCAACAGCACCCAGCCGCCGGCCCAGGTCGTCTCGGCCGAGTTCGCCCGCGTCCTCGACGCCGCCGGGATCGTCAACCCGACCTCGCGGTTCGAGATCGTCGCCGCCGGCTCGTCGGCCGACAAGGCGGCCGTCGAGGGGACGAAGCTGGCCCTCAAGACCGACCTGGACGCCGACGTCGCCAAGGCGCAGCTCGCCGCGCTGAAGGACTCGCTGGCGAACAACCGCGACATGCTCTTCGAGCGGATCGCGAACTTCGGCAGCACGGTCGCCTCGGAGACCAGCACCCTGGCCCTGATCGCCACCGTGGCGAGCTGGCTCATCATCATCTTCTACCTGTGGTGGCGTTTCCACTCGTTCACCTACGGCCTGGCCGCGGTCCTCGCCGTGGTCCACGACGTCCTGATCACCCTGGGCGCCATCGCCGTCAGCTACTGGCTGGCCCTGATCCCCGGCCTGAACTCGCTCCTGATGATCGACCAGTTCAAGATCGACCTGCCGATCGTCGCGGCGTTCCTGACGCTGATCGGCTTCTCGGTCAACGACACGATCGTCATCTTCGACCGCATCCGGGAGATCAAGGGGAAGACCCCCCACCTAACCCCCGCCCTGGTCAACGAGGCCATCAACCAGACCCTCAGCCGGACGATCCTGACGTCGCTGACGGCCTGGCTCGTCGTCGTGGTCCTCTACCTCCTGGGCGGCGAGGGCCTCCACGGATTCGCCTTCGCCCTGGTGGTCGGGTTCCTCAGCGGCACCTACAGCACCATCTACATCGCCACGCCGATCCTCATCGACCTCATCGGCCACGAGGAGGCCGCCCACGACCCCCTCGCCAAGCCCGGCGACAAGTCGTCGAAGGCCGTCGCCTCGCGGTGACGCCGTTCGCTGATGGCCTGGGCAGGCCCCCTGGGGGCCTGCCCAGGGCGGCGACATGACCGGAAGGGTGGTCCGGGCGGTCCGCCCGGACGTCCCCATTCCGAAGCCTTCGACGTCCGGGCGGACCGCCCGGACCACCCTTCCGGTCCGTCCGTGTCGAGGCATGCGCGCCAGGGGGCGAGTCGTGGCCGAGCCCAATCCCCCCGATCCTCGACCCGGCGGTCGGCCTGTCGATGGTCTCTTGATCCGGAAGCGACGAACGCTCCCACACTGGCAGATGGGCGGCTCGACTTATTTCTTGACGTATCGTTGCGTCCCTGGGCGAAGCCTCGACGACGCGGATCGCACGGTCATCCTCGACAATTGGAAGCACTGGGACGGCCGACGTTACAACCTGCACGCCGTCGTCGTGATGCCCGATCATGTGCACGTCCTGCTGACGCCCGTTCGGGCGACCGACGGCTCATATCTCCCGCTCGCCGATATCCTGCGGACGAACAAGGGCTTCTCTTCGCGAGCGATCGGCAAGTTGCATGGCCGGTCCGGCTCGCTCTGGCAAGAAGAGCGATACGATCGCATCATGCGCGATGAAGAAGAGTTCTGGGAGAAGTGGGTCTATATGCTGAAGAACCCCGTCGAAGCCGGCCTGTGCAATCGCGCCGAGGATTATCCCTGGTGGTATGGGAACATCCGGGCGATGGAACGACCGATCGGACCATCAGCATGACCAGACGAAGGCCCAACCTTGGGACGTCCGGGCGGACCGCCCGGACCACCCTTCGGAAAGGCAAGCCATGAGATCGGCCCGTCTCGCGCTCGTCGTTGCGCTGGCCGTCTCGTGCCATTCCGCCCCAGCCCAGGAGCCCCCCGCCCGCCCCCGCCTGCGCGAGCTGGGCGTGGCGCCAGGGGTGTTCGAGCCGGGGCCGCTGAACGCGATCACGGACGTCGCGGGGGTGAAGGTCGGGCAGGTGACGCTGGTCGAGGGGGACTCGGTCCGCACCGGGGTCACGGCGATCCTCCCGCACGGCGGCGACCTGTTCCGCGAGAAGGTCCCCGGGGCGGTGTTCGTGGGGAATGCGTTCGGCAAGCTCGCCGGCTCCACGCAGGTGCGCGAGCTGGGGACGATCGAGACGCCCGTCGTCCTGACCAACACGCTGTCCGTCGGCGAGGCCGTCGCGGCCGTCGCGCGGGAGGCGCTGGACCGGCCCGCGAACGCCGACGTCCGCTCGGTCAACGCCCTGGTGGGCGAGACCAACGACGGCGGCCTGAACGACATCCGGGGCATGCACGTCCGCCGCGAGCACGTCCTGCGCGCGATCCGCGAGGCGTCCGCCGGCCCGGTCGCCGAGGGGAACGTCGGCGCGGGGACCGGCTGCGAGTGCTTCGGCTGGAAGGGGGGGATCGGCACATCCTCGCGCAAACTCCCCGATCGCTTCGGCGGCTGGACCGTGGGCGTGCTCGTGCAGGCGAACTTCGGCGGCGTGCTGACGATCGTCGGCGCGCCGGTCGGCGAGGAACTCGGCCGCCACGCCTTCCGGACGGCCATGAACGGGGACGACGGCCCCGAGGCCCGCGGCGACGGCTCGTGCATGATCGTCGTCGCCACCGACGCCCCGCTCGACGCCCGCGCCCTGGAGCGGCTGGCCGCGCGCGCCGTGTTCGGCCTGGCCCGGACCGGCTCGTCGTTCAGCAACGGCAGCGGCGACTACGCCGTCGCCTTCTCGACCTCGCCGGGGCTCCGCGTCGCCCACGGCGACGAGTCCCCCCGCGCCCGCGAGACGCTCCCCTCCGACGCCCTCTCCCCCCTGTTCCAGGCCGCGCTGGAGGGCGTCGAGGAGGCCGTGGACGACGCATTGCTCAAGGCCGAGGACATGACCGGCCGCGGCGGCCGGAAGGTCGAGGCGATCCCCGTCGACCGCGTCCGCGACGTCCTGCGGAAGTATCGCATGATCCCGTGAGCGGATCTCGAAGTCAGGCGGGTTTGGGCTTCAGGGCCTCGGCCCAGGCGGCGTCGTCGGGGTCGAGCGGCGGCTCGGGACGGCCGCGGTAGATGAAGTCCTCGTAGGCCGAGACGTCGTAGACGCGGTGGAGGATCGCCTGAAGGTCCACCTTCGCGGGCGGATCCGGCCGCCGCAGCGGGACGGGGATCTCCGGCAGCCGCTCGCGGAGCTGGATCGGCCAGAACCCGGCGCGGGGGCGGCCGTCGGCGTGGCTGACCAGCACCGAATACGCGCAGGGCGGGCGGTTGAACTCGGGCATCGGCCGGCCGCCGCGGAGGATGTCGATCTCGACGAGATGCACGGCGCTGCCGAGGATCTTCTCGCGGCGGGCGAGGTAGGTGAGGCGGTCTTCGTCTTTGTGAGCCGAGCTGAGCAGCTCGACGACCGCGACGACGTCGCCCGAGGCGGCCTCGCGGATCTCCAGGTAGGAGACGCGCTCGACCTCCTGCGCGAGGTGCTCGACCTCCACCGGCGCGGCGACGTCCGCGACGGCGACGCCCCCTCCCTCATGACGCCGCGGCGTCGCGATCAGGACGTCGGGCCGCAGCCGGATCGTCGTCGGCTCGCCCGGCGGCTCCTGGACGAAGACGTGGCGCTCCAGGAGCACGAAGTAGCGGGGACGGACGGCCGAGACCAGCCTCTCGGCCAGCTCGACGAGGAACTTGGCGTGGAAGTCCGGCCAGAGCGCCGGCTGCTCCAGGTACGGATTCATCCCGGGGAACGGCGACGGCATGATTCGGGCCCTCCTGCCAGGCGGACGCGCATGCGCCAGGATACCACGGCGCGATGCGCATCGCCCAGCGGGGGGCGGTCGAGTCGGGTCAGGCCAGGGAGAACGCCGTGGGGTTGGCGTCGTTGATCTTGGTGTAGCCGCCGTTTTTGGTCCAGCGCCAGAAGCCGGCGGAGCCGAAGTCGATATAGAGGCCGTCGTCGACCGCGCTGAACGCGATCAGCTCGGGGTTCACGGTGTTGAGCTGCCGGTAGCCGTCGGCCTTGCTCCAGCTCCAGAGGCCGCCGTGGCCGAAGTCGATGAACAGGGAGTGGAAGCCGTCGTCGACGAACGACTCGGGGGCGAGGTCGTTGAGCTTGGCCCAGCCGGAGATCCCGCCCCACTTCCAGAAGCCGCCGGAGCCGAAGTCCAGGTAGAGGACGTCCTCGTAATCGTCGGCGGTATAGTCGTATCCGAGCTTCATCGTCCGCGGGCTGAAGTCGCTGATCTTCGCGTAGACCCCGTCCTCGTCCAGGCTCCAGAGGCCGCCGGCGCCGAAGTCGATGTACAGCGTGCCCGAGGGGTCGCCGATCATGGCCTTGGGGTCGACGTCGTTGAGCTTGGCCCAGGTCCCGGTCGTGGACCACTTCCAGAGGCCGCCGTGGCCGAAGTCGATGGCCAGGCCGTCGTAGCCGGCAAGGAAGTCCTGCGGATCCGAGGGGCTGATCTGGCGGTAGCCGACGCCCTTGGTCCAGCGCCAGAGGCCGCCGGCGCCGAAGTCGATGTAGACGCCGTCGCCGGACGGGTCGACCTTCACGGCCTGCGGGTCGACGTCGTTGAGCTTCGCCCAGCCGGACTGGGGATGCCAGTACCAGAGGCCGCCGGCGCCGAAGTCGATGTAGGCGTCGCGACGATAGGTGGAGACGACGGCCTCGGGGTCGTAGGTGCTGAGCTGCGCCCAGCCCTCGATGGGGTTGTAGGTCCAGAGGCCGTAGGCGTCGTAGTCGACGAAGACGGGGGCGTAGTTGGAGGCCGGCTCGTCGTCCTCGATCGAGACGTAGGCCGAGTACCCGTTGTAGGCGGCTCCGACGGTGTCCGTGAACTGGACGCTGAAGTAGTCGTAGGACTCGGCGACCGCGTCGTCGACGATCGTGATCGTGATCGTCCCCTCGGCCTGGCCGGGGGCGAAGGTCAGCACGCCGGAGGTCGGCGCGTAGTCGTACCCGGGGAGGGCCGATCCCTCGTCATGGGTGGCGTAGCGGATGCTCGCCGGCTGCGACAGGTCGCCGCTGCGGACGACGAACAGGACCGCCCGGCCGTCCGATTCCTTGAGGTACTGGTCGTCGCCGACGAGGTGGAATTCCGAGTCGGTCGTGAACTGGCGCTGGGCGTGGACCTCGCCCGCCGTCGGGTCGACCTGGGGGTCGCCCCAGACCAGCCAGAAGTCGCCGCCCACGGTCGGGACGACGGCGAGGGTCGCCAGCGAGTCGGCCGCGACGTCGGGCGCCGGGACGGGATCGCCCTGGGCCGCGCCGCCGCGCGCGCCGAAGATCTGGAAGTAGCCGCCGTCGGGCCCGGCCGGATCCTCGCCGATGAAGAAGGCCGCCAGCGACGAGCCGTCGAGCCAGGCCAGCGCGACGGCGTCGGCGGGCGTCGACGTCGCCAGCTCGAAGGCGTCGCCGTCGGGCTCCAGGTCGTTCGTGTCGTAATCCTGCGTCAGGTTCCGGGCGTGGAACGTCGAGCCCTCGGCCCCGGCCTGGCGCCAGGCGATGATCGGCTCGCCGTAATAGCCCCGGGGCCGGACCACCACCGGGTCCAGGTCGGCGACCGCCTCGGGCGTCGCGGCCCCCTGGATCTCGGCGATCAGCACCTCGGGGCCGGACAGGCCGCCCTGGGAATCCAGCGCCTGGGCCCAGATCCGCGCGTCGTAGACCGTCGTCCCCTCGACCTCGCGCGAGCGGGTCTCGGCCCAGGTCGTCACGGCCTGGTCGTAATACAGGATCCCGGCGCGGCCGGCGGCCGGCGCCTGGGGCGTCCAGCCCTCATGCCCCGCGCCCGGCGTCGACGAGCCGGCGGCCGCCCCCTCGGGCCCGTAGCCGAGCACGCCGCCGGCCGAGACGATCAGGAAGCCGCCGCCCGGGAGGCCGACCAGGTCGTAGTCGGCCCCGACCCCCGCCGAGCCCGCCAGCTCCATCGCCCCGCCGACCGCCGCGCCTTGCGCGTCGTATCGCTGGGCGTAGAGCTTGCCGCCGTCGCGCCAGGTGGCGATCAGGCCGTCCTCCAGGTAGCTGGAATAGCGCACGGCGACCCGCGGGTCGGTCTGGTCCCCCTCGGTCGCCGTGTTGACCCGGAACTCGGCCCCCAGCGCCTGGCCGGCGGAGTCGAGCCGTCGCGCATACACGCCGTACCCCGAGCCGTCCGTGCCGAAGTCCTCCCAGATCACGGCCACCTGGCCGCGCTCGTTCACGGCCGCCTTCGGGGCCGATTGCCCCCCCACGACCGTCTGGTTCACCTGGAACACCGGCCCGGGAGCCCCGTAGGAGAGCAGCCGACGCCCTTCGAGCGAATCCAGCCCCAGGCCGAACCTCGGCTTCCGACGCGAACGACTCGGTTTCCGCTTCACGGCTGCTCTCCCTGGTTCGGCGTCTTCGCCCCGGCGCCGATCATGGCCGGCCGGGGCCGCACGGACGCGAGGTTTTCGTAGTCTGGGGTGCGTGCGTCGTTCCGATGGATTCGATTGAATGATTGATTATCAATGCGTTCGCGGCTTCCGCCGCGATCACGCTCGGGCGACGGCCCGGGGGACGACTTCGTTCAGCTTCGTCCGCCGCGACGACGTCGTCCATCGCGCGATCCCGTCGGGGCCGACGAGGAGGGCGTCCAGGTCGGCGGCGCCCGCGCCCGCGACGACGGCGTCTGGGGCGGCGTCGGCCAGCTTCGCCCATCCCCCGACCGGCGACCAGAGCCAGAGCCCCCCCGGGCCGAAGCCGAGGAAGACGCCGCGCGGGCCGACGGCCATCGTCGAGGCGTCGTGGTCGCTCAGCCACGAGCCCGCGCCGGCGGCGTCGCGGCGCCAGACGCCGGCGGCGCCGAAATCGGCGTAGAGGCCGGAGGGGCCGGCGACGATCGCCTGGGCGTCGCCGTCCTGGAGCTTGAGCCACTCGCCGTCGAGCCGCCATCGCCACAGGCCGGCCGGGCCGTAGTCCAGGAACACCTCGCCCGCGTAGGCGGCCATCTGCTGCGGGGACAGGTCGCTGATGGGCCGGTAGCCCGCGGCCGGGTCCCAGCTCCAGACGCCCCCGCGCGTGAACTGGACGTACACGGCCCGGTCGTCGGCGACCATGCGCGCCGGGTCGACGTCGTTGAGCTTCGCCCAGCCGGCGGGCCGGCTCCACGACCAGAGGCCGGCCGCGCCGTAGTCGAGGAACAGCACGCCCCCGGCCCCGTAGGCCATCGCCTCGGGGCCCAGGTCGTTGAGCTTCGCCCAGCCGGCGTCGGCGTCCCACGACCACAGGCCGCCGGCCCCGAAGGAGAGGAAGGCCGATCGGGCGGAATCGGCGAGGATCCGGTCGGGGTCGTATTCGCTGACGCGGATCCAGCCGTCGGATTCGCCCCAGGCCCAGGCCCCGGCCGCGTCGTAGTCGAAGAACGACAGGGCCCGCGACGGCCCGCGGGCGCCGACCCGGATCCGCACGTCCTGCGAGGCCGGTCCCGGATCGTCCGACCCGGGGGCGGTCAGGACGATGTGGAAGTCGCGATCCAGGGCCGCGCCGGCGTCCAGGATCGGGACGGAGATGGTCGCCTCGACCTGCCCGGCCGCGAAGTTCAGGACGCCCGAGGTCGCGGCGTAGTCCAGGCCCGCGACGGCGGTCCCGTCGGCCGTCGCGTAGGGGAACGAGGCCGGTTGCGAGACGTCGCCCGAGCGGACGACCGTGGCGACCGCGACGCCGTCGGCCTCGCCGACGTCCCGGCCCGCTCCCGCGAAGCCGGCGGCCGCCGCCGAGTCGGCGACCCGCTGCGCCGCCACGCCGCCGGCCGCCGGCTCGCGGAGGAGCCAGAAATCGAGCCCGGCGGTGGGCAGGAACCGCACGGACGCGGCCTCGGCGGCCGAGACCTCCGGCGTCGCGACCGCCGGCACCGTCGGCGTCCAGATGTAGCCGGGGGGGACCGTGTGGGAGCCGCCGCCGATGACGATCATCTCGTAGTACGTCTGGAGGCTGGTCCCCGCGGCGTCCGCGTATTGCACGGCCACCATGCCCGCGACCACGCCGACGGCCTCGCCGCCGAAGTGGGCGACGTCCGACCTCTCGATCGCGTCGTACGGCCGGGCGTTGAAGGAGTCGTCGTCGCGCCAGGCGACGAGCGTGGTCCGCGAGGTGACGAGGTAGCGCGGGTCGAGCCGGGAGACGACGTCGAGGTCGGGCTCGGCCGTCAGGTCGGTGACGAGGAAGCCGGCGGCGGGGGTCCCCCGGGCCGTGACGTACATCTGCCAGACCTGGGCGTCGTAGGCCGTCGCCCCCCCCTCCTCGTAGGCGCGGTAGGCCGACCACGTCAGGGCGACGGAGCCGTCGTCGCGCAGCAGGGCGCGGCTGGGGGCGTCGGACTCGCGGACGGTCCAGCCCCCCTCGGCCGTGGCGGCGGAGACGTCGGCCGCGTTCCGGAGCGTCCCGTCCGGGCCGTACCAGAGGAGCCGGAAGCCGTCGGCGTAGACGATGAAGCCGTCGGAGGTCAGGCCGAACAGGTCGAAGCCCTCGCCGAACCCGTCCGTCCCGTCGAGGGCGCGGACGCCGCCGATCGCCGCGCCGTCGGCGTCGTAGCGGCGCGATTCGAGGCGGCCGGCGGACCACCAGACGACGACCGCGCCCCCGGCCTCATCCACCAGGACCTGCGGGTCGGCCTGGTCGCCCGCGTCGCCGGGGTCGATCGCGAACGGCTCGCCCAGGGGATTCCCCAGCGCGTCGAATCGGCGGCCGAGGACCTGACGCCCGGCCCCGCCCCCCCCGCCCTGCTCCCAGACGACGGTGACGCGGCCCCGCGCGTCGGCGGCCGCGTCGTACGCCGCGCCGGGGGCCAGGGCGAACGTCGGCCCCGGCGCGGCGTAGGCGAGGAGCCGGCGGGATTCGAGCGGCTCCAGGCCCGGGGCGCGGCGTCGGGATGATCGCGAGCGTCGATCGGGAGGCTTCACGGCGAGGTCTCCGTGCGGGACGTCGGGGCTTCGACGATCCATACGCCTCCCCCACGCATATCTTAACCCACGCCCGAGCCCGGGGCGGCCTCGGGTCAGGTCCGGGCGATCGCGCGGGGCGAGAGGTCGTTGAGCTTGCGCCAGCCGGCCGTCGGGCTCCAGCGCCAGACGCCGCCGGATTCGAAGGCCAGCACGACGGCGTCGCCCGAGCCCGCGGCGATCGCCGCGGCCTGGTACGGGGTCGGGTTCAGGAAGCCCTCCGAGCCGCCCCATCGCCACACGCCCCGGACGGGGAAGTTCATGTAGATCGGGGCGAAATAGGAGATCCGCCCCCCGACCACGACCTCCGACGGATCCCAGGCGCTGAGCAGCTCGACCCCGCCGTAGGACGGATTCCAGCGCCGGAGGCCGCCCGCGCCGAAGTCGATGTAGACGGCGTCCGAATCCGACGCGACGGCGATCGACTGCGGGTCGAGGGGGCTGATCTGCGTCCATCGGAGTTCGAGCGGGTTGGACGTCCAGGTGGAGGTCCAGAGGCCGCCGGGGCCGAAGTCGAAGTAGTACTGGTTATGGGCGACCGCCATCCCCTCCGGGCTGGCCAGGCTGACCTGGCGATAGCCGTCGCCCTGGCTCCAGGCCCAGACGCCGGCGGCGCCGAAGTCGACGAGCAGGCTGTAGGGGTCGGCGACGACCTTCACCGGGTCGGCCGGGTTGATGTGGGCCCAGCCGCCGACGTCGTGCAGCGTCCAGAGGCCGGCCGCGCCGTAGTCCAGGATCAGGCGGTCGCCCGCGCCGTAGGCCATCGACTCCGGGGCGACGTCGTTGAGCTTCCGCCACAGCCGGACGCCGTCCCACGACCAGAGGCCGGCGGCGCCGTAGTCCAGGTAGAGCGTGCCGCCCGGCGTGGCGAGCATCGACCGCGGGGCGAGGTCGTTGAGCTTGGCCCAGCCGGCGACCTCGTTGAACGACCAGAGGCCGGCGTCGCCGTAGTCGAAGAACGTCGTCGACGCCAGCTCGGCCGGCTCGTCGTCGATGATCTCGACCGCGATGAACGAAGGGAGGTCCGAGACCTTGCCGGCGGGGTCGGTCACCTCGATCAGGAAGGCCTTGTCGCCGTCCGCCGCCGCGTCGTCGAGGAGCGGGATGCTGATGGTCGCCGTGGCGCTCTCGGCTTCGAACGTCACCTCCCCCTCGACCGGGACGAAGTCGTAGCCCGGGAGGGCCGGGCCCAGGGACGTCGGCCGGTCGAGGGCGACGAAGGACCGATAGCGGAGCGTCAGCGGGCGCGCGAGGTCGCCGGTGCGCTTCAACTGCACGGTCGCCGCGCCGTCGGCCTCGCCCGCCTTCGGGACGGGCCCGGTCCGCCCCACGGTCACCACGTCGGAGAAGAACCGCTGGGCGTGCAGGCCCCCCTCGGGGCCGTTCCACACCAGCCAGAGGGCGTCCTCGTCCTGCAGGACGAACTGCATGGAGCCGATCGCCTCCGGGGGGATGTCCGGCGTGGCGACCTCGCCGTCCGAATCCCAGTACCAGTAGCCGGGGATGCCGGAGTAGCGAGGCCAGCCGGGGCCGGGCACGTAGTGGTGGCGCCAGACGCGGAAGTAGCTCTCCGCGCCGCCCGTCGCCCCGGGCCGCACGGAGTGGATGTAGACCGCGCCGTCGGCGTCGACGGCCGTCGGCGTCCCGTCGGGCGGCATGCCCGGCAGCCATTCGCCCAGGTCCTCGGCGAACGAGGGATCGCTGCCGAATAGGAACTCGGACTCCTCGATCCACCTCCCGCCGGCCGGGGACGCCCCGACCCAGGCGATCATCGAGGCCGCCCCGAGGAAGCGCGGGTCGAGGTCGTCGGCGAAGGCCGCGTCGCCGTCCTCGTAGGTCTTGACGACGTACCGGCGCACCCCGGCGTCGAAGTAGCCGACCATCACCCGCGAGTCGTACCCCGCGCCGCCCGGGTCGGGCCGGACCTCGGACCACGTCACCGCGGTCAGGCCGCCCGAATATTCCGCGCGGTCGCCGGCGTCGGACTCCACGAGCGTCCAGCCGTCCGCGACCGGCGCCTGCGCCAGCGTGAAGGTCGGGACGCCGTCGAGGGTGAAGCGGCGGATCTGGAAGCCGCGGGCGTAGATCGACAGCCCGTCGCCCGCCACGCCGAACAGGTCGTAGTCGCGCGACAGCCCGGCCGTCCCCGGCAGCGCGATCGGCCCGGCGCCGGCCGAGCCGTCGGCCGAGTATCGGCGATACTCGACGCCCGACTCGCTCCACCAGGAGACGACGACCCCGCCGTCGGGCGCCGTCTCCACCCGCGGCGCGGCCTGGTCCCCCGCGGCCTCGTCGTTCACCCGGAAGGCGTCGCCGATCGGGACGCCGCCGGCGTGATACCAGCGCGCGTAGACGTCCAACCCGGTCCCCGCGCCCGCGTCCTCCTCCCAGGCGACGAAGACGCGGTCGGTCCCGACGAACTGGGCGCGGAATGCCCCCGCGCCGGCCGCCGCGCCCTCGGCGATCGTCATGACCGGGGCCGGCGGCGCGTAGGCCATCAGCCGGCGGTCTTCCAGGGCCTCCAGGGCCGGCGACCGCCTTCGGCGCCGCGACTTCGCGAGGGGAGGTTTCATCGGGCGTCTCTCCTGGGGAAGGTGCGGCGGGGTCGGCCGCCTCCGGTCACATCCGGCCGAGGATGCGGGGGCCGCCGTCGAGGCGTCGCCAGCCCGAGACGGGATCCCAGCGCCAGAGGCCGGCGTCCCCGTAGTCGAGGACGGCGTCGGCCTGGGCCAGGGTCGCGGCGACGGCGTAAGGGTCGACGGTGTTGACCCGCGTCCAGCCGCCGGCCTGCGTCCAGCGCATCAGGCCGAGCGCGCCGAAGCCGGCGTAGATCGAGCCGCCCGCCGCCGGGGCGATCTTCGTGGCGTCGTGGGTGCTCAGCAGCGACATGCCGCCCGCCTCGGTCCAGCGCCAGAGGCCGTAGCGGCCGTAGTCGACGGTCACGCCGCCGGGGTCGGCGGCGATCGCCTGGGGGTCGGCGGCGTTGACGTGCAGCCAGTTCGTCCCGGAGTCCCGCCAGCGCCAGAGGCCGGACGGGCCGTAGTCCAGGTACAGCGACAGGCCGTAGGCCGCCATGGCCTGGGGCTGGTAAGAGGAGATGGACGTGTAGCTCTCGCCGCTGACGGGCCTGTGCCATTGCCAGACGCCGCCGGGGCCGAAGTCGACGAACAGCGAGTATTGGGTGGCGGCCATCTGCACCGGGTCGACGTGGTTCAGCTTCGCCCATCCGGCGGGCCCGGCTTCGGCGTCGCGCTCCCGCCAGGACCAGAGGCCGGCGGCTCCGTAGTCGAGGAAGATCGTGTAGTTCGGCGACTGGTAGCCCCAGGGCTCGTCGGAGAACTGGAGGCCGCAGGCGAGGTCCTCGGGGCCGAGGTCGTTGAGCTTGATCCATCCCCGCAGGCCGTCCCACGACCAGAGGCCGGCGGCCCCGAACGAGGCGAAGACCTGGCGGTCGGGGGTCGCCGCGAAGGCGATCGGCGAGGCGTCGTTGAGCTTCCGCCAGCCCTCCACCTCGTTCCAGCTCCAGAACCCGTCCTCGCCCGCGCTCACGAACGTCAGGTCGCGCTGGGCGACCGGCGACGAGTCCTGGATGGTGAGCGAGCGGGCGTAGCCCCAGCTGGCCGGATCCGTCCCCGCCGGGCCCCGCGAGAGTTCGATCCGCTTGATCCCCTCCGGGACGTGGTCGTCGAGGATCGTGATCGTGAACGACGCCTCGGCCCTCCCCGGCGCGAACGTGACCGTCCCCGACGTCGGGACGAAGTCGATCCCGGGGATGGCCGTGTAGGCCGCGCCCAGCCAGCGGCCGGCGGCCGCCGCGTAGTCGTAGCTGGCGGCCTGCGAGAGGTCGCCCGTTCGGATCAGCCAGGCCACGGCCTTCCCGGCCGACTCGGAGACGGACATCCCGGAACTCGGGAAGGACGGGGCCGTCGCCGGGCCGGCGTCGACCCGCTGGCCGATTAGGTCGCCGGACTCGGCCCGGCGGAGGATCCAGTACGGGGTGCCCGCGCCCGCCCGGAAGGTCGAGAGCAGCTCGATCGAGTCGAACGGGCCCCCCTCCGCCTCGACCAGCGGGGCGGTGGAATCCAGCATCCAGGCGGCCCCGCCGCCCGGCGCCGGGCTGTAGTTCCCCCACGTCTGGGTGTAGGCGTCCTCGCCGCCGCCGGGCGAGTAGACGACGGTGATCTGGTTGGCCTTCAGCATCCCGGCCCACATCGGCGAGCCCTCGCCCCGGGTCGTCAGGTCGAACACGCCGGAGTGGAGCGTCCACGGCGAGGGCTGGAGGCGGGGCGCGGTCATCTGGCGGATCCGATAGAGCCCGCCGTCGGCGGTCGGCTCGCGCCAGGCGATCTCCACGGGGCCGGCGTCGAGGATCGCCGGGTCGAAGCCCCGGAGCACGGCCGGGTCGGCCGAGCCGGTCGTCGACGTCACCACCTGGACCGGGTCCCCGGCCAGCTCGCCGGCGTCGCCCAGCGCGGCGACGAGGACCTGGGCGTCGTAGACCGTCGTCCCCCCCTGTTCCCGCGAGCGGACCCGCGACCAGACGAGCCAGCGGTCCGTCGCATGCCGCGGGTCGGTCGACTCCACCGTCGTCCAGCCGTCGGCGTCGCCGGCGACGATCGTCGCCGATTCCAGGTCGCCGTCGTTGGAATACCTCTGGAGGTGGAACCCCTGGGCGTAGAGCGTGAAGCCGCTTGCGTCGGCCTCGGTCAGCTCGAACGACGGCGAGAAGCCCTCGGTCCCCGGCAGCGGCTCCGCCGACCCGAGCGGCGTCCCCTCGGAGTCGTAGCGCCGGAAGTCGATCTGCGAGCCCGACCACCAGGCGACCACCGCCCCGCCGTCCGGAGCCTGGGCCACCCGCGGCGAGACCTGATCCCCCCCGACGTCGTCGTTGAGCCGGAAGGCGTCCCCCAGCGCGTAGCCGCCGGATTCGAACCGACGGCCGTAGACCCCGGCCCCCGACCCGTCGTCGGCCTCCCAGACGACCGTGACCCGGCCGCGGAAGTCCACGGCCGATCGGGCCCCGGACTGCGTCCCGGACGTCTCGGCGTCGATCGGGAATGCGGGATAGGCGGCGAGCAGTCGCCGGGATTCCAGGAGGTCGGGCGCGAAACGACCCCGTCGACGTCGTCGGGTTGGTCGTGGCATGGGAGGGATTCCATCGCGTCGACCGCGAAGTCGACGCGGGATGGCAGGCGGGCTGGGCCGTCGGGGAGCCGGCGGCATCCTCCTACTACATATTTAATGGAATGTAACCCTCGCCGACGCCGACGTGTTAAAATTTGGAAAAATTCATCTTCGGCGTCACGCCGTCCTCCCGGTCGAGTCCGGGTCGGCCGCGTTGATCCGCGAATAGCCGGCGGAGGTCCAGGCCCAGAGGCCGGCCGAGCCCTGGTCGACGAGGACCCGCATCGCGCCGGGGCTGGCGATCAGGGACTCCACGGCCGATCCGGTCTGCTTCTTCATGCCCTGGGCGTCGCTCCAGGTCCACAGGCCGAACGAGCCGTATTCGAGGTACAGGACGCCGTCGACGGCGACCATCGAGCGGACGTCGGCCTTGTTGAAGAGGGTCCAGCCGGCGGCGGCGGTCCAGGTCCAGAGGCCGGCGGCGCCGTAGTCGGCGAACAGCTTGTCGCCGACGGAGGCGACGGCCTGGGGGTCGCCCGTGCCGATCTGGCGCCAGCCGGCGGCCGAAGTCCAGCGCCAGGTCCCGCCCGCCCCGCGGTCGACGAACAGGACGCCGGCGTCCGCGGCCATCCCCTCGGGGCCCGCGTCGCTGAGCTTCAGCCAGGGCGTCTGGTCGCTCCAGCGCCAGAGGCCGCCGGGGCCGAAGTCGATGTACGCGGTCTGGTCGTCCAGGACGATCGCGCGGGCGTCGCCGGTGGTGATCATCCTCCAGCCCTGGGACTCGCTGTATCGCCACAGGCCGTCGGCCCCGAAATCGGCCAGGACGACGTCCTCGGCGCGGGTCCAGGCGTCGTTGATGACGACGATCTGCTGCGGGTCGGCCGCGGAGAGCTTGCGCAGGCCGCGCACCGCGTCCCAGGTCCAGAGGCCGTTCGGGCCGAGGTCCATGTAGGCGTTGCGGTTCGTCGACCCCACCACCTGCTGGGGGTCGTCGGAGGTGACCCGGCCGAATCCGGAGACGGCGTCGTACGACCAGACGCCGTAGGGGCCGTAGTCGATGAAGCTGATCGGCAGGGCGCTGGCGGGCTCGTCGTCCAGGATGTAGACGTCGGCCGACGACCGCCCGGCCAGGCCGGTGCCCTCCGAGGGGTTGGAGAGGGTGACGACGAACGCCTTGTACTGCGCCTCCGCGACCTTGTCGTTGACGATGGTCACGACGAACGTCGCCGTCGACTGGCCGGCGGCGAACGTCAACGTGCCGCGGTACGGCGCGTAGTCGTATCCCTCCAGCGCCGTGCCGGCGAACGTCTTCACGTCGACCGTCGCCGCGGCCGACAGGTCGCCGGTGCGCTCGACGGTGAACGTCAGCCTCCCGGCCGACTCGGCCACGGTCCGGGTCGAGCCGGCGGCGAACTGGATGAGGGAGACGATCCCCGTCGCCGGCAGCCGACGGTCCTCCAGCGTCTCCAACGACGGCGTCCGCCCGCGTCGCCGCGGGGCCTTCTGCGCGCGAATCATTCGAGGCTCCATCCCAGGTGTGCGGCCGGCCCCGTCTCGGCGTCGGATGGGGCCGGCGAAGCTGGCGAGAGGGGCGGGCGGCCCGGCGCCGCGCCGGGCGCCCGCGCGAGGACGTCGGGACGGGGCGTCAGGCCGGGATGATCCCGTAGCCGACCCCGGTGTCCAGCCTCGCCGTCCCCAACGCCGTCGCCCTCGCGTTGGTGAGCTTCTTCCATCCGGTCGACGTCGACCACCGCCAGAGGCCGGCGTCGCCGTAGTCCAGGTCGAACGCGGCCTGCGGCGTCTGGTACGCGACGACGGGCGTGGCGTAGGACGCCCGCGCGGGGGCGGAGTCGTTGAGCTTCGTCCACGTCCCGCCGGCCAACCGCCAGAGGCCGGCGGCGCCGTAGTTCAGGTAAAGGCCGTCGTCGGCGGCCCAGGTGGCCCGAGGCGCGACGTCATTGACCTTGGTCCAGGCGCCGTCGAAGTTCCACAGGCCGGCGGCGCCGAAGTCGACGAACAGGCCGTCCGCGGTCGACGCGATGGTCCCCGGGTCGGCCGGGTTGATCTGATCCATCACGGTCCTGTACTGGACCTGGCCCCCGTTCGACTCCGAGGCGGTGGTGATGCTCGTGCCCACCCGCCAGAGCCCGCGGGCGCCGTAATCGGCGTAGAACGTCCCGCCGGCGACGGCGATCGCCTCGGGGCTCTGGTCGTCGAGCTTCGTCCACGTCGTCGCCCCGAACGGCCACAGCGCGGAGGCGTTGAAGTCGAACGCCCACAGCCCGGCGCGGCCGAAGTCGACGAGCCCGCGCTCGGCCGTCCCCGCCATCGCCTCGGGGTCGACGTCGGTGATGTAGGAGAAGCCGCCGGCCCGCGACCACGCCCAGAGCCCGCCGGCCCCGAAGTCGATCAGCAGCGAATCGCCCTGGTCCGAGGTCAGGATCCCCTGCGGGTCGGCGTTATTGAGCTTCTCGTAGCCGGTGAGCGCGTCCCAGTACCACAGGCCGGACTTGCCGAAGTCCAGGTACGCGCCGCGGTTCGGCGCGGGATGGATCGCCTCCGGCGAGGCGTCGTTGATCTTGCGGTAGCCCTCCACGTCGTTGTACGTCCAGAGCCCGGCGTCGCCGAAGGCGTGGAACGTCAGCGGCGTCCCGCTCCCCGGCTCGTCGTCGCCGATCAGGACCATCATCGACGCGACGGTCTCGGACGAGATCACGTCGCTCGTCCCGTAGACCTGGAGGTACAGGGCCTTCGTCTCGGGCTCGGAGATCGCGTCGTCCAGGATCGTCAGGTAGAACGTCGCCGTCGCGGAGCCCGGCGCGAACACCACGGGCTGGTCGAGGCCGACGTAGTCGTAGCCCTCCACGGCATCGACCGTCGAGGTCCGGACGCGGGCCGTCGCGCCCAGCGTCAGGTCCCCCCCGCGGGTGAGCGTGATCGGGACCCGGCCGGCCGACTCCTGGAAGCCCGTCGTGTAGTGGTCGAAGCGGACGTCGACCGCGTCCCCCCACCCGGGCGCGAACTGGGCCATGAGGCCGGCCGTCATCAGCCGACGCCCCTCCAGGGCCTCCACGCCCCAGGCGGCCCGCCGGGCCCGCCGCGATCGTCCCTGCATCCTCATCATGAGTCGGCTCCATCCTGGTGTCGGGCGACGGCCTCGCGCCCCATCCCGTCGGACGCCCGGCGCAGTCGCCGCCGGGATCGTAACGCATGGGGGCGAGGAATGAGAAGGGGCGCCAGGCCGATGGCCTGCCGCAGCCCATCTGCATCCCCGCCGAACGACCGGCGGCGTGGAAATGCTTTAATGTTTCGCCGTGGCGCTCGTCGCCTCATCCTTGCATTCGCAAATGAAGTGGATGATGCGACAGGAGACGCCCGCCGAGCCTATGTCGAACCGCGCGGCGGGCGTGACAGGGATATTCCCGAACGTCTCGGGCGTCGGGGCGCGGCGAGGGCCGCGAGATCGAGGGGAGCGTCAGGGGCGGCCTCGGCAGGTCCGCCCCTTCACGCCCCGGCCTGCTTGGTCGCCCGTCGGCGGGCGGGGGGCTGGTCGGGGGTCCTGCGGCCGCCGGCCAGGGGGTCGGGGCCGCCTTCGAGATCCTGGCCGGGTTGGGCGGCTTCCAGGCGCTTGCGGGCGCGGTCGGCGTAGTCGTCGGACAGTTCGAAGCCCAGGTAGCGGCGGTGGAGCTTCCGGGCGACGGTCAGGGTCGTGCCGCTGCCGGAGAAGGGGTCGAGCACGGTCTCGCCCGGGTTGGAGCTGGCGCGGATGATCCGGCCGAGCACCTGCTCGGGCATCTGGCAGCCGTGGAACCCGGCGCGTTCCTTGAACGTGCCGCAGACGCGGGGGAAGTACCAGGTGTCCTCGCCCGGGTCGAAGCCCTGGGCCATGTCCTGGGGGCGGAGGATCCAGGTGTCGTCGGGGAGCCGGCCGTTGGGGTTGGCGCGGAGGTCGTCGTAGACGAGCTGGCGCGCCGACGGCACCCGGATGCTCGGGTCGTCGGCGTTGAAGGTGAAACGTTTGGGGTCCTTCAAGAAGTACAACAGGTGGGCGTGGCTGCGGGCGAATTTACGTCGGCAGTGGACCCCAAACGTATAGTACCAGACCACCCAGGACCGCAGGGTGAGCCCCAGCTCGCGGTGGAAGATCCACTTCATCTCGGCGGCGTATTCGTCGCCGATCGCGAGCCAGAACGTCCCGTCGGGCTTGAGCGCACGAACGACTTGACGGCCCCAGCGCCTCGTCCAGTCGAGGTAGGCGTCGGAGTCGCGGGCGTCGTCGTAGACATCGTAATCATAGCCGATGTTGAAGGGGGGGTCGGCGAAAACCAGGTCGATCGAGGCGTCGGGGATCCGGGGCAACAGGTGCAGGCTGTCGCCCGCGTATAAACGGTCGAGTTCGATCGGCTCGGGCCTCGATCGGCTGGCGTTCCGCGCGCCGGGGGCCGGCGCCGCCCCGTCGGATCCGGGGGGCGAGAGGTCGGCTTTCCGCATGGGGGGGCTCACTCGTCGTTGGGGTGGTAGGCGTCGCCGGTCCGTCCGCCGTCGTGGGCCTCTTCGCCGTCGCCGTTGGCCGGGGGGGCGGCCGGGGCGTTCTCGTCGATGCGGTATTCCGAGAGCTTCTTGTGCAGCGTGTTGCGGTTGATGCCCAGCCGGGCCGCCGCCTTGATCTGCACGCGGTCGCACGTCTGCAAGACCTGCTGGATCAGCTCGCGCTCCACCTGGCCGACGACCCGGTCGTGCAGGTCGTTGGCGTTGGGGCCGGCGGCGCGGATCCCCTGGCGGACCAGCTCCGAGGTGAGGGCGGCGAAGTCGGCCCCCGAGCCGCCGCGGTGGCGGATCGGGCGCGGGGAGGCCTCGCCGCGGAGCTGGGGGGGCAGGTGCTCGACCGTCAGCTCCGGCCCGTCGCCCAGGATCACGGCGCGCTCGACGTAGTTCTGAAGCTCGCGGACGTTCCCCGGCCAGTCGTGCTCGCGGAGCCGCCGCATGGCCTCGGGCTGGACGCGGCGCACGTCCTTGCGGTTCTGCTCGGCGTATCGCTTGAGGAAGGCCGTGACCAGCAGCTCCACGTCGTCCCGGCGCTCGCGCAGGGGGGGGAGGTAGATGGGGACGACGTTGAGGCGATAGTACAGGTCCTCGCGGAATCGGCCGGTGTCGATCTCGTCGAGGAGGTCGCGGTTGGTGGCGGCGACGATGCGGGTGTCGACCTTCTTGGTGTTGTTGTCGCCGACGCGCTCGAACTCCCCCTCCTGCAGGACGCGGAGGAGCTTCACCTGGAGCTTGGGCGAGGTGCTGTTCACCTCGTCGAGGAAGATGGTGCCTGTGTGGGCGGCCTCGAAGCGGCCGGTACGGTTGTCGACGGCGCCGGTGAACGACCCCTTGACGTGCCCGAACAGCTCGGATTCCAGCAGGCTCTCGGTCAGGGCGCCGCAGTTGACGCGGATGTAGGGGCCGGTGGAGCGCGGGCTGAGGTCGTGGACGGCGCGGGCGATCAGCTCCTTGCCCGTGCCGGTCTCGCCGACGATGAGGACGCAGGCGCGCGAAGGGGCGACCTGGCGGGTGGTCTTGAAGACCTCGCGCATGGCCGAGGCGGCGCCGATCACGCCCGGCAGCGGGGCGTTGGGGTCGGATACGGAGTCCGACCCCGGCCCTCGGGGCGAGGGTTTGAGCGGGTGACCGTAGCTCGGCCGGGACTCGATGGGCATGGATCGGGCCGTTCCTGGTGTTGCGGCGTCCTGGGTGCGGGCGGGCCGGTCGGCCTCAGCGGGCGGCGTCCTCCGCCGGTGCGGCCGGCGGCGGCTCGACGGGCCGGTCGGGGCCGAAGGTCGCTCCGGCGGGCCTCTCGGCGTCGCGCGACGTGCGGCGGAGCGCCCCCAGGACCGCGCCCAGGCCGGTGTGCAGCTCGGGGTCGTCCTCGGCGGCGTAGGCCTCGGCGAGCTTGACCTCCTGGTCGGCGGCGAGCAGCGGGCCGAAGCGCTGGAGGCTGCGGGCGAGCCGGCGGGCGCCGTCGCGCCGCAGGGCGACGTCGCGGGAGGCGTCGAGGATCGCGTCGGCGAGCGCCCGCTGCGCCTGGGGCGAGGGGACGTCGGCGAGCGTCGCGGCGACGTGGCCCTCGACGTCGTGCAGGCCGATCGCGCCGGAGAGGGTCTCGCCGACGGCGGCCAGGTCCGGCGCGAACAGGCTGCGGGGGCGGGCCGCGATCGTCGCCAGGGTCTCGGCGGCCTGCTTCGCCTGGGAGATCCGCTCCTCGTCGCTCAGCCGCGAGGGCCGGCCGCCGATCTGCCGCTCCAGCGCCGCGGGGTCGTCGGTGTGGACGATGAACTTGACGCCGGGGTAGTTGGCGGCCAGGTTCGGCCGGCGGTACTCCAGGTCCTTCGGCCCGTAGATGAACAGCGGCAGGAGCGAGGTGCGGGCGTCGCCGCGGAAGGTCGAGAGGACGTCCTGGACGTCCCACGAGCCGGCGGCGTTATCGTGGGCCGCGAGGACCAGTTCGACGTCGGCCGACTGGGTCGCGGCGCGGAAGCCGGCCTCGCCGGTGGTCTCGGCGTCGGCCTCGTAGCCCAGGCCGCGGAGGGCGCCGGCCACCTGGGCGGCCCGCGCGGGGTTGCCGTCGACCACCACGGCCCTCGGCTTCTCGCCGTTGAGCAGGAACCGGGCGAGCGTCGGCACGACGCGGCTCGACCCGGGGAACGGGCTCGACGGCCCGAGGTCGACGATGGCCTTCGCCGCGGCGAGCTGGAGCCGGCGGCCGGGGGCCGAGAGGGCCTCCACCAGCGGGTGCGGCCGGCCCCCCTGGGCGGCCAGCGCGGGGTCGGCGACCTTCCCCAGCGCCTCCGCCGTGGCGGCGGCCAGGGTGGGCCGGTCGGTCGCGATCGCGCCGCGGAGGAGGTCGCCCAACACCTCGGGGCCGGCGGCGAGGACCTCGGCGTAGGTCTCCTGGTCCTTCGCGGGGAAGTTGACGTAGCCGACCCGGTCCACGGCCCGCTCCAGCAGGAAGCCCAGGCGGACCACCTGCGCCCGGCGGTTCTTCGGCTCCAGCAGGAGCGCCTGGCCGGCGAGCTTGCCGCCGAAGATCCCCTCCACGTCCACCTTCTTCGCCAGGTACGGCGCGGGGACGCCCTGCGCGGCGTCCCACTGCCAGAGGAGGACCTGCTCGCTGGGCAGCTCGTACTGGTGGCGGGCGAGGGCCTCGGCGGCGTCGTCCAGGGTGTGGACCGGGGCCTTCGGCTGGTGCTCGAACGGCTTGCCGGTCAGCTTCTCGATCGCCAGGGCCGCGGCGAGCTTCACCGGCGCGGGGGACTCGGGCGAGGCGGCGGGGAAGGTCAGGAATGGGATCGCGCGGCGGTCCCCCAGGTCGCCCAGGATGTGGGCGGCGTCGCGGGCGAGCGAGGCGTCCGGGCTGTCCAGCACGGCGATCCACGCCGGGACCGACGACGTGTCGAGCCGGCCGGCGTTGTAGGCCAGGCGCTCGCGCTCGGGGGAGGTCGGCCCGTACTTGTGCATCTCGGCCACGATCGCCGGCACGGCGAACGAGCCGGACTCGCGGAGCCGGGCCACGGCGTAGTCCTGCTCCTCCTTCGAGGCGAGGAGGGCGGGGATGTACGACTTGATCCGCTCGGGGTCGGCCTGGAGGTTGCGGGAGGCCGCGACGAGGCGGTCGGCCAGGGGCTGGGCGTAGGGCTTCGTCGCCGGGTCGTCGGCCAGGCGGAGGAACGAGCCGGGGCCGAACCGGTCGCGGATCTTGAGCAGCTCGGCGTCGCCGACCTCGGCCTTGTCGAACGCCTCGATGTAGGGGACGGCCTGGCGGTGCTGGCCGGTGCGCGACAGGTAGTCGACGGCCCCCCAGAGCTCCTCGGGCGTCTTGGGCTGGGTGGCGAACAGCTCCGGGCCGGGCGCCTGCGCCAGGGCCGTCGGCGCGACGGCCGGCCAGGCCCACCCCATCGCCGCGAGGGCCGCGACGGCGACGGCCCGCCGCCGGCCCTGCCGAGATTCCCCGCATCGGCCGATCGAGCGAACGCTGTGTTGACGCATGGCAGTGATCCGATCCGATGCGGTGGGGTTGGGACGTCCCGGGGGGCCGCGCGGCCGGCCCCCCGCCGCTGCTTACAGGCCCTCCTCCGCGGCGACCAGGTCGTCGAGCGTCTCGCGGCGGCGGACCAGCCGGGCCGAGTCCCCCTCGACGAGCACCTCGGCGGCGCGGGGGCGGGTGTTGTAGTTGGAGGCCATGACCATGCCGTAGGCGCCGGCCGAGAACGTCGCCAGGAGGTCGCCCCGGTCCAGCGGCGGCAGCGCCCGGTCCTTGGCGAGGAAGTCGCCGCTCTCGCAGACCGGGCCGACGACGTCCCGCGGCTCGGTCCCGGGGATCTCGGCCTCGTAGTCGGCCGGAGGCGCCGGCAGCCCGTCCGGCACCGCCACCGGCCAGATCCGGTGGAACGACTCGTAGAGCGCCGGCCGGATCAGGTCGTTCATGGCGGCGTCCTGGATGACGAACCGCTTGTCGCCCGACTGCTTGGTATATAACACACGACTCACGAGCACGCCGGCGTTCCCGGCGATCACCCGCCCCGGCTCGATCGCCAGCCGGCACCCCGTCGCCTTGATCCCGGGCAGGATGGCCGCGGCGAACTCCTTGATGGGCTTCGCCTCCGGCCCCCGGTAGCCGATCCCGTACCCCCCGCCCATGTTGTACCAGGCGATCGGGTGGCCCATCTCGCGCAGCTTGGCGATCAGCTCCACGCCCTTGGCGACGGCCTTGGCGTAGGGCTCGACCGTGGTGATCTGCGAGCCGATGTGCATGTGCATGCCGATCATCGTCAGGCTCGGCATCCCCTTCACGGCCTCCGCGATCCGCAGGGCCCGCTCGATGTCCACGCCGAACTTCGACTGCTTCTGGCCGGTCGCCGTGTAGCGGTGCGTCTTGGGGTCGACGTCGGGGTTGACCCGCAGCGCGATCGGCGCGACCCGGCCCATCGACGTCGCCACGCGGGCGATGGCGTCCAGCTCGGCCTCGCTCTCGACGTTGAACATCAGCACGCCGGCCTCGATGGCCTGGGCGATCTCGGGGTCGCTCTTGCCGACGCCCGCGAACACGGTCTTCGCCGGGTCGCCGCCCGCCTTCAGCACGCGGAACAGCTCGCCGCCGGAGACCACGTCGAACCCGCTGCCGTTGGCCTCCAGCAGCTTCAGCACGCCCAGGTTCGAGTTCGCCTTCACCGAGTAGCAGACCAGCGGGTCGACCTCGGCGTACGCCTCTTGCAGCGTCTTCAGCGCCTCCACGATCGCCGACCCGCTGTAGACGTACAGCGGCGTCCCGTGCTCCTCCGCCAGCCTGGCGACGGGGACGTCTTCGCAGTGGAGCTGATTCCCGCGGTACTGAAAGGCTTCCATGGAGGCTCGATCTTCGTTCCAAAAGGTTTGAGACGGGAGGCGGCTCTCGCCCGCCGTCGCGGTCCGGGTCGTCACTCGTCGATGGTTCCGGGGTTGCGGATCCGGGCGAGGGCTTCGAGGGCGTATGCCCGGACCATCTCGTCCGGGTCTTCGCCGCCCAGGCGGGCCAGCTCATCCTGAGAAGCGGCGGCGGCGGGCCCGATGCACCCCAACGCTTCGGCCGCCGCCGAGCGTTCCTCCGCGAGCGTACTGCGGAGGAGCGGGATCAGGTCGGGGACGGCCGTCGCGACGGCCTCCGCGTCCATGTCGGCCAGGGCGCCGATGGCCTCCCATCGGACCCAGTAAACCGGGTGCCGCAGGAGGCTGGCGATGGCCGGGACGGCCGGTGCAGCGGCCGGGCCAAACGCCGTGAGCGCCGCGATAGCCCGGGAGCTGATCCTTTCGTCTGCGTCCTGAATCAAGGCGGTGAGCCTCGGGACCACCGAGGCCGACGCGCGCACTCCCGCGTCGTCCGCGACAGACCGGATCGCGTCGACCGCCCGCAAGCGGACTTCGGCGTCAGGGTCTTCCAGCAGGCGGATCAGGTCGGAGGCGGCGTCCGCGGCTCGAGGGCTGCACGACGTCCCGACGGCCCCCAGCGCACGACGCTGAGCGTCCTCGTCGTCGAGCATCGCATGGAGGATGGGGAACGCCGGCTCGAAGCAGCCGAGGCCGCAGGCGGCGGAGAACCTGGCGTCCCAGTCGGCATGGTCGAGGCGTCGCCGCAGCAGGGCGATCGCTACCTCCGACGCCGGTTCGATCCTCGCCAGGTCTTGAGCCGCTTCGAGGAGACCGGCCGAATCCTCGCCTTCCAGCTTCGCCAGCAGGCCGGCGATCGCGTCTTTGCCCGGTTCGCTTTCCCCGCCGCGAAATTGGCGGATCAACCCGAGGAGGTGTGCGGGAGTCGGAATGTCCGTCATCGTCGCGTCTCCCCGGCCGCGGGGCGGCTTGGCAAAAGTCCGCGGATCGTCGATCGACCTTCAGAGGCCCAGCTTCGTCTTCCACCGCTCCAACTGCTTCTCCACCTCCGCCGGGGCGGTGGAGCCGTACGACTTGAACGCCCGGATCGCCGCCTCCACGCCCAGCAAGTCGCGGGCCTCGGGGCCCAGCTTCGGTGAGGCTTCCGCGAGGTCGGCGTCGGACAGGTCGGCCAGGCGTTTGAGGCCCTGGCGCTCGCACAACCCGACAAGCCGGCCGATGACCTCGTGCGCGGTGCGCTGGGGGACGCCTTGCAGGATCAGGTGCTCCATCAGCGTCGTGGCGTCGAGGTAGCCCTCGTCCAGCCGCTCGCGGATGCGGTCGGGCCGGAGGTTCGCCCCCTCGACGACCACCGCCGCCAGGTCGACGCACGCCTCGACGGTGTCGAAGGCGTCGAACAGGGGGAGCTTGTCTTCCTGGAGGTCGCGGTTGTACGCCAGCGGCAGGCCCTTGATGAGCACCAGCAGCGTCGTCAGCGAGCCGACCACCCGGGCCGATCGCCCCCGGATCAGCTCCAGGACGTCCGGGTTCTTCTTCTGGGGCATGATGCTGGAGCCGGTGCAGATCGCATCGGGCAGCGCCAGGAAGCCGAACTCCTGGGTGCTCCAGAGGATCCACTCCTCGGCCCAGCCGGCCAGGTGCTCGGCGACCAGCGTCAGGGCGAAGACGGATTCGATGGCGAAGTCGCGGTCGCTGGAGACGTCCAGGCTGTTGGCGGCGACGCCGTCGAAGCCCAGCTCGCGGGCGGCGAACTCGCGGTCGATGGGGATGCTCGTGCCAGCGAGCGCCGCGGCCCCCAGCGGGAGCACGTTCAGCCGCTTGCGGGCATCGGCCAGGCGCCCGCGATCGCGTTCGAGCTTCTCGACGAACGCCAGGAAGTAATGCGGGGCCAACACCGGCTGGGCACGCTGCAAGTGCGTGTAGCCGGGGAGGATGATCCCTCGATGGCGGTCGGCCGAGCGGACGAAGGCCCGTTGCAGGTGGAGCAGGCCGGCGTCGACGCGGTCGATCGCGTCGCGGGCCCAGAGCTTGACGTCGGTGGAGACCTGGTCGTTGCGGCTGCGGCCGGTGTGGAGCTTGCGGCCGAGGTCGCCCAGCTTCTCGGTGAGGGCGGCCTCGATGTGCATGTGGACGTCCTCCCGCTCCAGCACGAACGGGAAGTCGCCGGCCTCGATCCTCGCCCGGATCTCCGACAACCCCGCGACGATGGCGTCGCACTCGTCCCGCGTCAGCAGGCCGACGTGCGCCAGCATCCGGGCGTGCGCCTGGGAGCCCAGGACGTCGTGACGGAAGAGCCGGCGGTCGAACGAGATCGACTCCGTGAACTCCTCCACCCGCCGATCCGTCCCGGCCTCGAACCGCCCGCCCCAGGGCTTGCTCGCCACGTCCCGACCCCTTTCGCGTCGTCGCCCGATGCGCGTCCCAACCGCTGCGCGCGGATTCAGCAATCCAGAGTCAAGTATAGGCACTGGCCGGGGTCGATTCAATGATCCCCAGACTTTGACACGGTGCCGGACGTGACGGTTCGGCGTATCGTTCCCATTCGGCTCTCCGATCGGCCTGGCGATGCGACGCCGTGCGCGCATTGCGGTCAGGCCGACGCCGCACTGGCCGCGCGGTCGACGACCCGGTATCGAGGCACCTTCGACCGGAACAACTCCGCGGCGGCCTGATGGTCGAACGGGGCGGCGAGGGCGTGGTTGGGGAGCCATATCGAGCCATTCGGAATCTTCAGCACCAGTAGGAAGCCGTCGTGAAGTTCGGCGACGCGGCGGAGGAACGCCCAATCGTCGCTGGAGTCGCCCAGGCTTGTGCGGCCGATGAAGCGGTCGGCGGTGAAGGCCAGGGCGATTTCGTCGCCGGCCGTAGGAAACGTGCGGAACGCAGCTCGTATCCGCCGGTTCACGCCGTAGAGGAGCAGCCACAGGAACCAGCCCGAGGCGACGGCCAGGGTGACGCCATCCACGTTGAACCCGTCCCCCGCGGGTCGGGGCACGAGGAACGCCAGGTACAGCCCGAACAGGAATGTCGCGTGCCAGAAGCCGAAGAAGACGATCGCCCAGGGCCGGGATCGATACCAGGGCGCCATCGCCATCCGGGCGGCCCGGTTGGCGACGACGAACTCGTCCTCGGTGAGCCGGTACGAGCCCCAGCCGATCGCGCGGGCCGGGTCGTCCAGGAACGGGAAGTCGCGCAGCTCCATCGGCGGGTCACTCCGAGATCCGTGCGGTGCGCCTCGCCACGCGATACCGCGCGACCTTCGACCGCAGGAAGGCCGCGAGCCCCGGGGCGTCGATCCCCTTCAAGGCGTGCTTGGGGATCCAGACGCCCGTCCTCGCCCAGGCCATGAGCAAGAACCCGTCGCGCAGCTCGACGACGGCCGGGAAGGCCGCCCATCGATAGGAGTCGTCCGATCTCGACGAATGCGTGAGCAGCCGATCCGGCGTGAAGGTCAGGTCGATCTTGAGGCCGGCCGTGGGGTTGTCGGCGAACTCCTTCCGCAGCCGGCGACATCGGCCGTAGCCCCAGCGGTAGGCGAAGACGAGCCCGGGGAGCCCGAAGAAAGCGGTCAGCACAAGGGCCGACCATTCCCCCTTCCTGGCCGCGATCCCCACTCCCAGGAGCCCGAGGAGGATGAGGAAGTGGGCGAACAGGATCATGGGCAGCCGCCACCAGAACCCGTCGGGCCGCCCCCGCGCGATGTTCATGGCCCGCCGCGCGGCGAGGAACTCGGCCTCGTGATGCCAGTATGAAGCCGTGCCGACGACGGCGGTCGCGTCGTCGGCTCGCGGATCCGAGACGTCGGTCATGATGGCATCATCCCCTCCGGCCATCGAACTCCCGGCCGGGGATTAGATCACCCCGCCGGGCCGGTCGCAAGGCGCGAGGGGATGTCGGCCATCTCAGCCGGCGTGGGACGGGGTGCCTTCGTGCTTCTTCAGCTCGGCCTCCAGCTCGTCGACGCGGGCCTGGAGCTTGGCCAGGTCGTCCTTGTGGACCATGTTGAGGCCCTCGACGGCCTTCTTCACGAGGGCGTTCACCCGGGCTTCGAACTCGCCGCGGGCGTTCTCGGACTGCTTCATCAGGTTGTCGACGAACTCGCGGCCCTCGCCCTCGCCGAGCTTGGCCTGCTCGGCCAGGTCGCGGCCCAGCTCCTCCACCTTGTCCTTGGTCATCAGAGCCAGGCCCAGGCCGGTCAGCATCGTCTTCTTGATCTGGTCGATCATCGGCGGCCTTCCTTCGCATCGCTCCGGGGATCGGGCCCGCGGACGATCGCGGCCCGTTCGCCCTCAATGACTATTATAGGGCCGACCGCCCCGCAATCCCCCAGGCCGATCGCTTGAGGTCACGAAAGATCGTCCGCCTCGGGCTTCCGGGCCGGCTTGCCCGCCTGCGACGGGTCCGGCTCGGTGAAGACCTGGAGGTTGCCGCAGTGGTCGCAACGCCGGGCGCGGAGCCACCAGTTCCCGCCGAAAAATCGGTACAACATCGACGCCCCGTCAGGGACGAATCGGAATTGGTGGGCCTGGATCTGGCCCCAGGAATACGATCGGCCGCCGCAGGCGGGGCAAGGGTGATCGGTCCGACGCTCGTCGTTCATGGCTTTCCTCCGACATCGACCCCGGCCCTCTCCGAATGTTCGCCGAAGGCCGTCGGATATTGCCGCGGTGCCACGCCCCTGGGATTCCGGGGCGGTTCGTCCTACAATGGGACCACGCGCCCCGCCGGCGCGCCCCGCCACCCACCGATCGTTGCGCTGGACGAGGATACCCACCGGGGATGGATCGGCTGAAGATCCTCTGTTTCGCCGGGACGTACGGGCTGGCCCTCGCGGTCGAGCTGGCCAGGGTCGTCGTGCGCAGCCCGCTGCGATGGTACGCGGGGGTCGGGCTGACGGCGCTGGGGTGGCTGGTGCAGACCGTCTACCTGGCGAACCTGGCGTGGACCTCCGGGGCCTTGCCGGTGACGTCGCCGTTTGAGTCGGTGATGGTACTATCGTGGGTGGTGGCGCTGATCGGGCTGTACCTGATGGTGCAATGGCCGCGGCGGGTGGCGGTCGGGTTCTTCACGCTGCCCCTGGTGCTGGGCCTGATCTGCGGCGCGGCGTGGTTCATCCCGAGGTCGACCGGCCGCGACTGGGAAGGGGCGACGGCCTTCTGGGGGACCGTCCACGGCATGTTCCTGCTGGCAGGCGCCGTGTGCGCGTCGCTGGCGTTCGCGGCGGGGTTGATGTACCTGGCCCAGATGCGGCGGCTGAAGTCCAGGCCCGTGAAGAAGTTCGGGTTCTCGCTGCCGAGCCTGGAGCAGTCCGAGCGGGTGAACCGCGGGGCGGTGGTGGCGGCGTTCCCGCTGCTGACGGCCGGGCTCTTGATCGGCGTGCTGCTCAGCGCGGTGGAGTTGCGCAAGGGGGGCGCGGGGACGTCGCACGGCGTCCCCTGGTACGACCCCAAAGTGTTGAGCGCGGGGGGGATGTGGCTGGTCTTCGCGGTGCTCTTGCACGCCCGGTTCCGGCCGTCGATGCGGGGGCGGACGGTGATGATGCTGACGATCGCGGCGTTCGCCTTCCTGGTCTTCACCTGGGTCGGCGTGGAGGCGCTGCGGCTGCCGACGGCCCACGGCCCGGCCCGGGCGGGGGTGACGCCGTGAGGCTGCTGGCGCTCGGCGTCGACCATCGATCGGCCCCCGCGACGGTCCGCGAGGCCCTGGCCTTCGGCGACAGCCGCCTCGGCGCGGGGCTCGACGCGCTGCGCGAGTCGTTCCCGGGGAACGAGTTCGTCGTCCTGTCGACGTGCAACCGCGTGGAGGTCTACGCCGCCGGCCCGGCCGACGCCGCGCCCGACGTCGACGCCCTCTCCGACTTCATCTCCGAGTTCCACGGCCTGCGGCACGACGCCTTCGCGAGCCACCTCGTCGGCTATCACGACGAGGCGGTGGTGGGGCACCTGTTCCGCGTCGCCTCCAGCCTGGAGAGCCTGGTGCTGGGGGAGGGCCAGATCCTCGGCCAGGTGCGCGAGGCGTACCGCTCGGCCGTCGACCGCAAGGCCGCCGGGCCGGTCTTCCACGCCGTCTTCCAGAATGCCCTGCGCGTCGGCAAGCTCGTCCGCGAGAAGACCGGGATGGACCAGGGGAAGCTGTCCGTCGCCAGCGTGGCCGTCGACCTGGCCCGCGAGGTCTTCGATACCTTCGCCGACAAGACGGTCCTCGTCATCGGCGCCGGCAAGATGGGCGACCTGACGCTCCAGCACCTCAAGGCGCTGAACCCCGGCCGGATCCTGATCGTCAACCGCAACCTCGGGCGCGCCGAGGCCGTCGCCGCCCGCTGGCAGGGCCAGGCCGTGCCGTTCGAGCGCCTGAACCAGGCGCTCATCGACGCCGACCTGGTCATCAGCACCACCGCCGCCGCCGAGCCGATCGTCACCCACGACCAGTACGTCCGCGTCCAGCGCGCCCGCCGCAACCGCCTGGCCCTGATCCTGGACATCGCCATCCCGCGCGACTTCGACCCGCGCATCGGCGACCTCGACCAGGTGGCGCTCTACCACGTCGACGACCTGCGCGCCCAGGCCGAGCAGAACCTCTCGCGGCGCCGCAAGGGGGTGGAGCCGGCCCTCCAGATCATCGAGCGCGAGACGGCCGCCTGCTACACCGCCCTGCGCCGCCAGCAGGACGCCGGCATGCTGTTGCGCCAGCTCGGCGACCGGGCCGACCAGGTCCGCGAGCGCGAGCTGGAGTTCCTGTTCCAGAGCCTCCCCCAGCTCACCGAGGCCGACCGCGCGGCGATCGCGCACATGGCGTCGCGGCTCCAGAACCAGTTCCTCCACCACCCCCGCGCCGCCGTCCGCTCCGCCGCCTCCGAGCCCGCCCCCCCCGACGCCCCCCACCCCGTCCTCACCGCCGTCCGCCACCTCTTCGGCCTCGCCGACGCCCCCGTCCCCAAGCCGGGGCTCAAGAAGATCACCTGAGGCATCTCCCCGGAGGTCGATCATGCCGCGGGTCTTTCGGATGTCGAATGTCCCGACGGTCGACGTCTACGCGGTCGTGCTTGAATCCATGCGGCCTCGGCTGGTCAACGACGATCACATCCGCATGTTCCAGGCTCAGTATTACGCCCCTGATCGGACGGCCACAGCCTCCGAGATCGCGAGATGGGGATCGATCAAGAATCACCGTCTCGTGAATCTCCGATACGGCCGCCTGGGATATCAGTTCGCCGACGAGGCTGGGATCGTGATCGAGGTGGCAGAAGGAGGAACGAACCGATTCGTGGGCTGGGAAGTCTGGTCGATCGGCTGGGCCGATGGGTCGCGATTCTACTGGCAGATGCTCCCCCAAGTCGCGGAGGCTCTTGAGAGGCTGGGTTGGGTCGATCCGGTCGTCCTATCCACTCGCGACGAGGCTTTCGCCCCATCGCCTCTCACCGAAGGGAGGCCATGCCCAACTTCATCAATCACATATGAACGCAATCCGGAGGCTAGACGTCGATGCATCGAGCGGTATGGGGCCGTCTGCTGCGTCTGCGGCTTCGATTCCGAGCGAGTCTATGGCGTAGGCCGGGTCATTCACGTCCATCACCTTCGGCCCTTGTCTGAGATGGGTCGTGAGTATGTCGTCGACCCGATCCAAGACTTGCGTCCCGTCTGCCCCAACTGTCACGCGATCATCCATCTGGGCGGACGATGTCGATCGATTGAAGAAGTGAGGGGCATGCTCGAAAGGGCGAATTCGATAAGGGAACTGGTCGAATAACTCTGACCATCCCGGATTTTGGGGCGGCCGTTCTAGACGGCCTTTCCCCGCTTGCTATGTCACGGCTTGTTTTGCGGGTGGTTCCCGTAGGCTGGGTCGAGACCCAGCCGGAGCGAGCCGCGGCCTTCTCCGGGCTGGGTCACGACCCAGCCTACAAGGGCTCAAAGATCACCCGAAACTCGGGAGAGATGAGGATGTCGCACGCTCGTCACGCGCGACGCCCCCATCGGTCCCCCGCCTCGCGCGGTCACCCCCCGCAGCCGTCGGAGCCGTCCGCGAACATCGCGTCCATCCGCTTCTTCAGCTCCTCGGGCGGGACGTCCTCGATCTTGGTGGCCACCGACCAGTGGTGGCCGAACGGGTCGATCAGCTTGCCGTAGCGGTCGCCCCAGAACACGTCCGCGGCCGGCATCGTGATCGTCGCCCCCGCCTCGGCCGCCTGGGCCATCGTCGCGTCGACGTCCGGCGACTGGAGGTGGATCACCACGCTCGCCCCGCCCGCCGTCGGCGCGACCGAGCCGTGCTCCGGGAACTCGTCGGCCAGCATCACCACCGAGTCGCCGATCGTCAGCGTCGCGTGGCCCACCTTCTCCACGCCGTCCGGGCTCGGCCACGGCATCCGAAATTCCTCCTTCGCGCCGAACGCCTTCTTGTAGAACTCGATCGCCTCCGCCCCCCCCTTCACCACCAGGTGCGGCGTGATCGTCCGTAACCCCTTCTCGAGCGTCTCGGCCATCGGTCCACCTCCCGTCCCGATCCTCTCCCTCGGCACCTGTCCGCACGAACAGGAAGTGCGTCGGGCCCCAGGATTCAACCCTCAGATCGGCATTAAGTCAACGGATGTATAGTTGGCCGGCCCCCGATTGCCGATTTTGTCCATGCCTTGATGCGGATGTTCAGGCGATCGACGGCCGCGAGGAATTCGAAACCTTGCCCGGAATCATGAAATCGCGCCGCGAGGCCCGCGGATCGTATCGGGCGGCTGATCGTTCTTTGACAATCCGCAGGGCATTAGGCGAGGAGGACGCCGCGAGGCGAGGTCCATCCTCCGACGGCTCGCTCGCGTCGTTCGGACGCCGGAGCCCCCCGTTGAAACGATCGGAGGAGGGTGATGACAAGCATCCTTCTCCCCTTGAGGGAGAAGGTGGCCCGCAGGGCCGGATGAGGGGTCGATCGCCTCCGCATCCCTCATCGAATCCCGGCTTTGCGTCCCACGGCTCCCGGTCGCGCCACCCCTCATCCGGCCCTTCGGGCCACCTTCTCCCTCAAGGGGAGAAGGGATTATGCACGCTCGCTCTCAGCGTTTTCGACAAAGCACCACGAGGGGAGAAGGGAGGATGCATGCTCCTCCTCCGATTCTATTCGACGGAGCCGACGCCGAGCCTTCGTCGAGTCCCCTTCGCCGTCTGGCGAGGGGTCGACGGAGACAAACGAAAATGACGAGCCAACCCAGATTTTGAAATCGATAAGTCGCTGTTTTTAATGGGTTTAAGTTCGATCCCTGGGAAGCCACGTTCCTCCGATCGAAGCCAACTTCGGCGCGACGATCCGCATCATCGCCGGGCCGGGTCGTCCCCGACGGCCAGGGCCGGCGGGGGCTCGTCGCCCAGGGCGGCCCAGGCGGTGATGGGCCGGCCGTCGGGGGCGAGGGCAAGGAGCTTCAGGACGAGGGGGCCGGCGGTCGCGTCGGGGTCGAGCCGGATCGGGCGGGCGTCGAGCGAGCCGGCGGCGGGGATCGCGCCCGATCCGAACGCGGCGCGGAACCGGTCGGGGTCGAGCCGGCCCGGCCGGAGCGGCGAGCGATGGGCGTCGGCGGGGGGCGTGAGCGGCTCCCAGGCCAGGGACAGGAGCTTGACCGGCGCCCCGCTTCGCTCGCGGGCCGAGGCGCGGAGCATCAGCGAGCCGTCGGCCGAGGTGTAGGCGCGGGCCGCCAGGTCGAGCCGGGGCGCGGCGGGGAGGATCGCGGCCGTCACCTGGAGGTCCGAAGCGGGCGGACCCTCGACGCGGATCCGGACGGCCCCCGCCCGGCCGCGGTCGACCAGCGCATAGTGGGGGCTGGTGCCGGCCGCCTCCCAGGCGTCGTCGCGGCCCGCGGCGGCCCGCGACGGCCTGGGCCCGGCCGCCGGCCACGCTTCCGCGCCGGCCGCGCGGTAGCCGGCGAACGCCGCCCCGTCGGGCCGGGCGTAGAGGTCGAAGGCCCAGGCCCGGAACAGGTCCTCGAACCGCCGGCCGGTCGCCGCCTCCAGGTTCGCCGTCCCGTGCAGGCCCGAGCCGACGAGCGTCGGCAGCAGGTCGGGGCCGTAGCGGTCGGCGCACCAGCGGAGGAACAGGTAGGTGCTGCCGCGGTTGCCGTGGCTGCGGAACAGGTCGGCCGCGTAGTAGTCCTCCACCAGCAGCCGGTAGCGCTCGGGCCGCGAGAGGAACGCGCTGACGCGGTAGTCCACGTTCGAGCGGCCGAATCCGTGCAGGTCCTCGTTCAGGTGGGCCAGGGCCTCGTCCAGCCACCCCTCCTCCTCCACGACCGGCCCGGGGCCAGCTGGGCGACGCAGAGATTTTCGGGTGAATACGACGGCATGCGTGTATTCGTGGGCCATGACCGTGCGGAGGTGCGGCCCGGCGCGGAGGGCGGTGCTCAGGTGCATGACGTCGCAGCGGTCGCCGAACGGCGGCGGGAACGCGGGGTCGAGGTCGGTCACGCGGACGTAGCCGTCGACGGCGTGCCGGCCCCCCCCCAGGCGGGTCAGGCGGCTGGAGAAGAAGACGGTGAACCGGCCGTCGCCGTCGGCGTCCTCGGCGAGCCCGATCGTCCGCGCGGCGACCGGGCGGACGTGGGCGTCGAAGGTCTCCACCACGTCGGCCAGCGTCTCGGCGTCGACCCGGTCGACGTCGTCTTCGGCGACGTAAACCTGCACCCGCTCCCCCGCGGCGCGGAGCGTCCCCGCCACCTTCTCGTAGTTGGAGGCGACCCCGACGTCCCCCTCGCGGGTCATGATGTGGAAGTCGCGATGCGGCTCCGGCGGGAGGATGGGGGCCGGCGGATCGGCCTCGACGGCGGGCGCGGCCAGCCGAGGGGGCCGCGCGGGGGCTTCCGCGGCGAGTTCGGGGGGGGTCGCCCGGTCGACGGGCCGGGTCGAGAGCCGCACCGGGAACGGCCCGGCCTCGCGGGCCAGCGACGAGACCACGACCAGCAGGTCGCCGGCCGGGGCGTCGGCGGGGACGTCGAACGCGGCGACCCCCTCGTGCACGGCGATCGGCACCGGCCGGCCCGGTCGCCAGGGGTCGTCGGCGCGGGCGGGCCTCGGGCCGGACGCGGCCGGCCCCAGCGCCAGCAGCGCCGAGGCCAGGGCCCGCAAGGTCCGACGTCCGGAACGCTTCGTCATCCCAACCCCTTCCCCGCCGGCACCTTGCCGCGCATCCCCCGGCGACCCGACGGCTGCCCGGCCGGGGCGCGACAGGCTTTTCGATCGGCCCCCGCCGTCGTGCGGCTTGAGCCGATTGCGAGGGTCGTCCGGCTTCCGTGGCGGGGCGTCGGACTTGAGCTTTTCCGGCCCCGGTTCGGGCGGACGCGGCCGGGGTCAAGCCGGTCTGCCGGTCGCGCCGATAATGAGAGGCGAGGAGTCGTCAGGACCGTATCAGGACAGGAAAGGCCCCCTCCCCATGGATGTCCGCCCGCACCATCTTCGTCGCATCGCCGCGGCCGTCCTCGGGCTGGCCGGGGCCTGCGCCCTGTCCGGCTGCGCCCGCGACCGCACCTACACGGCTAGCCCGAGCCCCAACGGCCGGGTCGCGTTCCGCCCGGCCCTCGACCGCCCGGACGTCAAGCCGATGTACGTCGGCGGCTACGCCGGCAACGACTACAACCGCTCGACCCGCCCACAGCCGCTCCGCGTCCGGCCGATGCAATACGAATGAGCCCGGATTCCGCCGCCGGCCGGTGTTGACCGTTCGGGCGGGATCGGGGAAACATGGTGAATCCGGGCGAAAGGTTCCGCCGGCGGGCGGACGCCCGGCGTCGGTCTTTTCTTCTCTATCAGGGAGGGGCGGTCAGGGACGATCGCCGACGTGAGCCGCATGTCCGAACAGACCATGCTGTCCGAAGAGATCACGGAATACGTCGACGGCCCCATCGAGGGCGTCGAGATCCGCCACCTGAAGAAGTTCAGCGACGACCGTGGGTGGCTGATCGAGATCTTCCGCCACGACGGACTGGAAGAGGACCGCTGGCCGGTCATGACCTACATCTCCTCGACGCTCCCCGGCGTCGCCCGCGGCCCCCACGAGCACGTCGACCAGACCGACGGCTTCGGCTTCGTCGGCCCGTCGAACTTCAAGCTCTACCTGTGGGATACGCGCAAGGACAGCCCGACCTACGGCCGTCGCCACGTCGAGGTCATGGGCGAGTCCAACCCGGCCGCCGTCTGGATCCCCCCCGGGGTCGTCCACGCCTACCGCAACGTCGGCGACGTCCCCGGCCTGGTCCTCAACGCCCCCAACCGCCTCTACGCCGGCTGGGGCAAGAAGGAGCCGGTCGACGAGATCCGCCACGAGGAAGCCGACCCGCCGCGGTTCATCCTGGACTGAACCCGGGCTCCTCGGTATTCGAAACGACGCGGCGGGCGGGGCGTCGCGCACCCGCGCCCGCCGTCGGCCTTCGTCCGGGCCCGATCAGGGCTTGGCGACGCCGACCACGCCCACGGCCAGGCGACCGCCCGCGTTGCCGGAGGGCTGGGTGGTCAGGTCGTCGGCCTTCTCATGGACGACGACGCCGCGGCCGAGGATCGAGGCCGGGCCGTGGAACTTGAGGTGCGAGTCCTCCAACTCCAGGGTGGCCTTGCCGTTCTCGTCGGCCGTGATGTTCCCCAGGTCGCCGACGTGGCGCTCGGCGGCGGTGACGTCGGCGTGCTTCTCCGACTTGGGGTTGAAGTGGCCGCCGGAGGCCATGCCGTCCTCGGACCACACGCCGTACTCGTGGACGTGGAAGCCGTGCTTGCCGGGCGTCAGGCCGGTGATGACGGCGTGGACCTTCACCTTGCCGCCGTCCTCGGTGAAGGTGACGCGGCCCTCGACCTTGCTGTCCTTGGTCGGGATCAGGATGGCCACGGCCTTGGTGATCGCCGGGGCCTTCTTCTCCTCGGCGTGCTGGGCGAAGGCCGGCGAGGCCAGGCCGATCAGGCCGCAGAACGCCACGGCCGCGGCGGTTCGGTAGGTGGTCATCGTCGTCGTGTCTCCTGGGGTGGGGGCTGCCGTCGCCCGGCTCGCGTCGCATCGCGGGCGGGGCTCCTGTGAAGAACCGAGGGTAGCCGCCGGGCCCTCGCTCCTCAAGTGGGCGGACCCGGGCGAACGCCCTCACGAGCCCGCAAACCCCGGGCCCATGCGGCGCATTCGCGGGCCGGGCCCCGCTTGCCCCGGCCCCCTCGCGCCGCGATCATGGAGCCACGGGCCGCCCCGCGACCGCACCGAGATCCACCCCGATGACGACGCCAGAACAGATCCCCCCCGTCGAGTCCCTCATCCTCGCCCGCGTCCTGCTCGCCGGGGTCAAGGGGACGAAGGCCGTCGACGTCCGCAAAGACCTGGACCCGATCCTCGGCCGCCGCTGGCCGGGCGCCGAGCTGGCCGCGGTGGTCGACCGGGCGCTCATCAAGCTGGCCGCCGCCGGGCTGGCCGTCCGGACCGAAGGGAAGACCGCGCGGGCCCCGGCGACCTTCGCCGCGACCGACGCCGGCCGTCGCGCCGCGCTGGCGACCCTGGGCGTGAAGGAACTCCCCGCGAAGCCGAAGCCCACCTGGGCGAGCCTCAAGAAGTCGCTCCTGACGGCGAAGGCCCTGGGGCTCGACGGCCAGGCGGCCGTCGCCAAGGACGACGTCCTCCGCGCCGTGCTGCTCGACCGCCAGGCCGGGCTGGGGCTGGGCGGATCGCCGACGCTCAAGCAGGCGAAGGACGCCTGGACGCGCAAGCACCTGGGGATGGGACCGAAGGAGAAGGTGACGCTGGAGACCGTCCAGGCCGCCCTGTTCCGCCGGGCCCTGGCCAACGCCCCGCTCACCCCCCTCCCCTCCAAGGCGTCGCTCGACCGCCTGATCGCCGAACGCCTGGGCGCGGCCGGCCGGCCCTTCAAGGACCTGCGGGACGAGGTCATCCGCCGCTGGGCCGTGGAGGAGGCCGGCGAGCCGGAGGCGCCCGCGCCCGAGGCCCCCCCCGCCCCGCCCCTCGAACTGGCCGAGTTCGCCCATCGCGTCCGCGAGGCGGCCCGGGGCTGCAAGTCGGGCCGGCACGGCGACGACAAGGTGTTCGTCGTCCACGTCTGGCGGGCGCTCGGCGACGACCCGGCGTTCAAGGGGGGCGACTTCGCCCTGTTCAAGCGGCGGCTGGCCGAGGCCAACAACGCCCGGCTCCTCAGCCTGTCGCGGGCGGACCTCGTCCAGGCGATGAACCCGGAGGACGTCCTGCTCTCGGAGGTCCCCTACATGAATACCTGTTTCCACTTCATCCGCGACGACCTGGGCCGGGGGGCCGCGTCATGAGCCAGGCCGGATCCCGCGTCGCCGCGTTCTGCTCGCCCACGGCCGCCGACCCGTTCCATGCGGTCGCGACGGCCACGGACGTCTGGCGTCCCGACCCGTTCGACGTCCGGACCATCCACGGCCGCGTCCGCTCCTGGTTCGACCGGGCCGTCGCTCGGACGGCCGCCGCCGACGGGCCCTCGACGGGCCGGCTGCTGCTCCTGCTGGGGGAGTCGGGCAGCGGCAAGACCCACCTGATGCGCGCGTTCCGCGGCAAGCTCCACGGCGAGGGCCTCGGATACTGCGCGTACATGCAGATGACCTCATACACCGGCGACTACGCCCGCTACGCCCTCAACAACGTCATCGACTCGCTCGACCGCCCGTACTTCGAGGGCCGCGACCCCGAGTCCGGCCTGCGGCGGCTCTCCGACCGCCTCGTCGCCCTGCTCCCCGACGCCGGCCGCGAGGCCGTCGACCGGCTCCGCGAGGGGGAGGCGGGCCAGGCCGCGATCGACGCCCTCGTCGCCGACCTGGCCGACGCCCTGATCCGCGACCCGCGGCTGAAGGACGTCGACGTCTACCTGATGCAGGCGATGCTCTACCTCCAGGCCGGCGACCCGGCCATCCACGCCCGGCTGCTCAAGTACCTGCGCTGCGAGGCCCTGACCGACCGCGACCGCCGCTATCTCGGCGGCCTGGATCCGAGCACCTACGCGGACGCCTGCTCCCGGATGATCGCGAGGATCGGCGGGCTGATCCACGCGGTCGAGCGGGCCCCGCTGGTGATCTGCGTGGACCAGCTCGAAGACGTGTTCGACCTGGATCAGGCCGGCCCCAAGTTCCGCCGGGCGATGGCCACGCTCTGCGACGTCCTCAGCCGGGTGCCGTCGGCCATCGCGGTCGTCTCCTGCCTGGAGAACTTCTACGACGAGCTGAAGCCCATGCTCACGCGGCCCGTCCGCGACCGCGTCGAGCACGACCCTCGCCCCGCCGTGCTGGAGACCCCCTGCGGCCCCGACGACGTCCGCGACCTGATCGCGCGGCGGCTCGCCTTCCTGTTCCGCTCGCAGGGCGTCGAGCCCGACCCCGAAGACCCCACCGCGCCGATCCCCCCGGCGCTCGCGTCGGCCCTGGTCGGCCTCCGCGCCCGCGACGTGCTCCAGGAGTGCCAGGCGTACCGCGAGCGCTGCGTCGAGGAAGGGAAGATGGCGGCGTACCCTCCCCCTGAGGGCGTCGCGACGCCCCGGCCGGCGACGGTCGCCGGGCCCGGCCGCGCCGAGGTCGAGATCGAGCAGGCGTGGAACGACTTCCGCTCCGCCCAGGCCGACCCCGTCCCGACCGAGGACCCGGAGCTGGCCGAACTCCTCGCCCGCGCCCTCCGCGAGGCGTCGGACGAGGCCGGCGACGACCCGGCGGTCGTGAGCGCCGAGGCCGATGACCGCTTCATCGTCTTCGAGAATCCCCGGACCAAGTTCGTGGCCGGCGTCTGCAACAAGAATCCCCAGGGCGGGGCGCTGGCGAAGCAGCTGGGCGACCTGGAGGGCCGGGCCGCGGCACACGGCCGGCGCTCGGTGGCGGTGCGCTCGGTCCCGTTCCCGCCCCGCGGGACGAAGACTCGGGTCGCCGCGACGTTGGCCGAGTTCGAGTCTCAGGGAGGGCGGTGCGTGGTCGTCGAGGATTCCGACTGGCGCGCGATGGCCGCCTTCGTGGCCTTCCGCGCCCGCAAGGCCGACGACCCGGCCTTCGATCCCTGGCGCAAGCGCGCCCGCCCCTTGACCGGCCTGCGGCCGTTGCGCACGATTCTGTGTCTGGACGCGCCGGCGGCCTCGCCGCGCTGACGTCCGCGCCGTCGACCGGGGGGACACATGAACGAGCATCGGACCTCGATCCGTCGCCGCGACGCCCTCGCCGCCTTCGCGGCGGTCGCGCTGGGGGGCTCGCGGGGGCCCGCCCGGGCCGAACCCTCGCGGCCCTGGGAGCTGGCCACGTTCTCGGCCGACGTCACGCCGCCGGTCGGGCATCCCTGCATGGGGGGCGGGATCGAGCCGGTGAAGCGCGTGGCGGATCCGCTGGAGGCGATCGGCGTCGTTCTCCGGGGCGGGACGCTGGAGAAGCCCGTGGCGATCGTCGCCGTGGACTGGTGCGAGATCCGCAACGACGCCTACGACCGCTGGCGCGAGGCCGTCGCGAAGGCCGTCGGCACCGAGCCCGGCCGCGTGATGCTCTCGGCCGTCCACCAGCACGACGCCCCGATCGCCGACCTGGAGGCCGAGCGGATCCTGGAGCGCGAGGGCTGCGCCGGGCGCGTCTGCAACCTCGCGTTCCACGAGCTGGCCGTCGGCCGCGTGGCCCGGGCCGCCGAGAAGGCGATGAAGGCGCCGCCGCGGCGCGTCACGCACGTCGGCGTCGGCCGGGCGAAGGCCGAGCGGCTGGGGTCGAGCCGGCGCTACGAGCGCACCGACGGGTCGATCTCCCACGACCGCACCAGCGCCACCAAGAGCCCCGTCGCCCGCGAGGCCGACGAGGGGTCCATCGACCCGTTCGTCACGGCCGTCGGCTTCTGGGACGGCGACGAGCCGGTCGCCTGCCTGAGCCACTACGCGATCCACCCCATGAGCTACTACGGCCGCGGCGAGGTCTCCGCCGATTTCGTCGGCATGGCCCGCCGCGCCCGGGCGAAGGCGATGCCGGGTGTGGCGCAGGTCTACCTCTCCGGCTGCGGCGGCGACGTCACGGCCGGCAAGTACAACGACGGCGACCCCGCGAACCGCCCCGAGCTGGCCAGGCGCCTGGAAGCCGCGATGGCCCTGGCCTGGCACTCGGCCCGGCCGACGCCGCTGGAGTCGGCCTCGTACCGCGTCGAGCCCCTGACCTTCACGCCGAGGGACGACGAGGGCTTCACCGAGGCCGACCTCAAGGAGCGCCTGAAAGACGACTCCAAGCCTTTCCACCAGTGCCTGGCCGCGATGGGCCTGAGCTGGCGGGCTCGCCTCGCCGCCGGCCGGCCGGTCGACCTCCCCGCGCTCGACCTGGGCCCCGCGGCCCTGGTCCTCTGCCCCGGCGAGACCTACGTCGCCTTCCAACTCCTCGCCCAGAAGCTCCGCCCCGATAAGCCCGTCGTCGCGATCGCCTACGGCGACGCCGCCACCGGCTACATCCCCACCGCCGATCGCATCGCCGAGAAGGACTCCAACCTCCGCGACTGGTGCTGGGTCGGCCCCGACGCCGAGGCCGTGCTGACGAAGGGGCTGGAGGCGGTGCTCCGGCCGGCGACCTGACGTCGGCACCGCTTTTCGCTTGCCATCGCCCGGCGGCCCCCGGATCCTAGGCGGGACGAACCTCTCCTCTCCCATCAGGTGCGAGCCGCCATGTCGACCGCCGACGCCGCCCCGATCGTCCCCGTCGCCGACCCCGCCCGGGACGAGCCGTCGTTCGCGCGGCTCGCCGCGTTCGCCCTCGTCGCGGCCGTCCTGGCGAGCCTCGCCTCGTGGGCGGCGGCCGAGGCCGTCCATGATCGACTCCAGCCCGGCGCGACGATGTTCAAGGGGATCGCCACGGCGGCGGAGTCGGAAGTCGCGGGGGCCAAGCTGATCGCCGACCTGGCGCGGCGGGCGGCGGTCGCCTTCGGCCTGCTGGGCGGCCTGCTGGGCGTCGCGCTCGGTGCCGCCGGCGGTCTCGCCCGGAGGTCGCCCCGGGCGGCGGCCTTCGCGGCGGTCGTGGGGGGGGCCGTCGGCGCGACGGTCGCCGCCGCGTCCGCCCGCTTCGGGTTCCAGTTCGCCCCGCGCCTCCTGCCCCCGACGATCGACGACCTCGTCGCGGCGCTCCTGGTGCAAGGGGCCCTCGGCGGGATGATCGGCGCGGTGGCCGGCTCGGCGCTGGCGATCGGCTCGGGCCGGAGCCTCGCCCGCGGCCTGATCGGCGGCCTGGCCGGCGGCGCGGCGGGGCTGGCGCTGCATCAGGTGATCGGGGCCGTGGCGTTCCCGCTGGCCGCCACGACCGAGCCGCTCGCCGCGACCCCGGTCGCGCGGCTCACCGCCCACGTCCTGGCCGCCGTCCTGGCCGCCGTCTTGGCGGCCGTCTCCCTGGCCCCGGGTCCGCGTCGCGCCCCCTCGGCGGTCGAGACCAACTCATGACCCGACGCACCCGAACCTTCCTCCTCGCCCTGGCCGCCTCCGTGCCGGCCGTCGCCCTCGCCGACGACCCCATCCCCACGCGGGGCTTCGGCAGCGCGTCGCACCACTGGCGACGGCTGAAGCTGGAGCGGTTCATCGAGCCGACGCTCGATCAGCCGGCGTACCGCCCCGAGCAGTTCCGCGAGATCGCCGCGAACATCCTGCTGTTCCAGCGCGAGGACGGCGGCTGGCCCACCAACTACGATATGACCGCGATCCTCACGCCCGACCAGCGCGAGGCCGTCGCCGCCACGCGATCGCGCCGCGACTCGTCGTTCGACAACGGCAACGTCCACTCCCAGGTCGCGTACCTCGCCCGCGCCTACGCCCGCGAGCCCGAGCCGGCCTGGCGATCCGCCTGCGAGCGCGGGCTCGACCACATGCTGGCCGCGCAGCTCCCCAACGGCGGATTCCCGCAATCCCCCGGGGCGAAGGGCTACCACGCGCACATCACGTTCAACGACGGCGTGATGATCGGCATCCTGGACGTCCTGGCCGACGCCGCTCTGGGCGAGCCCCACTTCGCCTGGCTCGACGACGCCCGCCGCGCCCGGTGCCGCGAGGCGATGGGCCGGGGCGTCGCCTGCATCCTGAAGTGCCAGATCGTCGTCGACGGCGTCGCGACCGGCTGGTGCCAGCAGCACGACGAGAACACCTACGAGCCCCGCCCCGCCCGGACGTTCGAACCGGCCTCCAACTGCCCCCAGGAGACGGCCGAGATCGTCGCGTTCCTGACCCGCGTCGAGCCGACCGAGGCGATCGTCGCCGCCGTCGAGTCGGCCGCCGCCTGGCTCCGACGCACGGAGCTGACGGGGATCCGTGTCGAGCGGGTGAAGGCCCCGGCCGAGTCGTTCGCCCGCCACGACGCCGACTTCGACGTGGTGGTCGTGCCCGACCCGTCCGCCCCGCCCATCTGGGCGCGGCATTACGAGATCGGGACCGACCGCCCCATCTTCCTCGGCCGCGACGCCGTCAAGCGCTACGCCCTGGCCGAGATTGAGCGCGAGCGCCGCACGGGCACGGCCTGGTACGGCGCGTGGCCGACGCCCGTGCTGGAGGACGTCGTCCCGCGTTGGAGGGCGGAGCGTCTCGGGCGGTGAGAGCCGCGGCTCAGATCCCCGCGCCGTTCTCCAGGGACAGGCCGATGGCGCGGTGGACGTCGACGGGCTCGAAGGTGCCGCGGACGCGGTCGTAGACGTTGAGGTGGCGGGGGGAGACGTAGACCTCGTCGCCGGTGTTGAAGGCCACGCCGAGCGTGCGGTCGCGCGGCACCTCGATGTGCAGCGGGTGGTCGGGGGCGATGCGCAGGTCCAGGCGGACGACGCCCCCCAGCGGGGTGATGCGCTCGATGGTGGCGGGCCAGTAGGGCTTGCCGTCGCGGGAGGCGAAGACGTCCAGGTCGTGGGGGCGGACGTAGGCCTCGGCGTGCTCGGCGGGGGGCCGGTCCATCCAGCTCTCCGGGCCGCCGCCGACCGAGCCGGCCTTCAGCGAGCGCAGGGGGAGCACGTTGATGGCCCCGAGGAAGCCGGCGACGAACGGGTTGGCCGGCCGCTCGTACAGGCTCTGCGGCGGGCCGAGCTGCTGGACCTTGCCGTCGGCCAGGACGACGATCTGGTCGGAGACCTCGAACGCCTCGCGCTGGTCGTGGGTGACGAACAGGCTGGTGACGTGGACCTCGTCGTGGAGCCGGCGCAGCCAGGTGCGCAGCTCGTCGCGGACCTTGGCGTCCAGGGCGCCGAATGGCTCGTCCAGGAGCAGCACCTTGGGCCGCGGCGCGAGCGCCCGCGCCAGGGCGATGCGCTGGCGCTGGCCGCCGGAGAGCTGCGACGGGTAGCGGTTCGCGTAGCCGCCGAGCTGGATCAGGTCGAGCAACTCGTCGGCGCGGCGGCGGACCTCGGCCCGGGGGACGCCGCGGATCTTCAGGCCGAAGCCGATGTTGTCGCGGACCGTCATGTGGCGGAACAGGGCGTAGTGCTGGAAGACGAAGCCGACCCCGCGGCGCTGGACGGGGAGGTCGGTGGCGTCCTCGCCGGTGAGCATGACGGAGCCGGAGTCGGCCGTCTCCAGCCCGGCGATCGTCCGCAGGATGGTGCTCTTGCCCGAGCCCGAGGGGCCCAGCAGCGCCACGAGCTGCCCGGCCTGGACCTCGAACGAGACGTCGTCCACGGCCTGGAACGAGCCGTATTTCTTCGACAGCCCACGGACCTCGATCGCCACGGCCTTCTCCTCGCTCCCCGGCTTCATGGCCTCGCTCCACGGCGCGAGCCACGTCCCACGATGGTACGAAAGGGGCGGCCTCGCCGCCAACCTCGCGCGCCCCGGCCCGGCATCCACGTCGACGAACGGCCCGGCGCTCACGGCTCCACCTCCCTCGCCCCCTCCAGCCGGTGCCGGACGAGGTCCATCCCCACCAGGAGCAGGAACGACGCCGCGGCCAGGACCAGGCTGGCGGCGTAGGCCCCCTCGGGGTGGAAGCTGTCGATCCCCTCGGCGATGTAGAGCGTGGCCGTCTGCGTGTGCCCGATCACGTTGCCGGAGACCACCAGCACCGCCCCGAACTCGCCCAGGCAGCGGGCGACGGTCAGCGTCACGCCGTAGGCCACCCCCCAGCGGATGGAGGGGAGCGTCACGCTCCAGAACGTCCGCCAGCGGCCGGCGCCCAGCGTGTGCGCCGCCTGCTCGTACTCCTCGCCCAGCTCCCGGAGGATCGGCACCAGCTCCCGGACCACGAACGGGACGGTCACGAACATGGTCGCCAGGACCATCCCCGGCAGGGCGTAGATCACCTGGAACCCGCGCGACTCCAGCCAGCCGCCGACCGGGCTGTCGGGCCCGTACAACACGATCAGCATCAGCCCGGCGACGATCGGCGAGACGGCGAACGGCATGTCGACCACGCCGTCGATCAGCGTCCGGCCGAAGAACCGCTGCCGGACCAGCACCAGGGCCATCGCGATCCCGAAGACCGTGTTGACGACCGTCGCGACCAGCGTGATCCCCAGCGACATGACGAACGCCCGCCGCACCGCCGGCTCCGCCAGCGCCGAGGCCAGGGGCTGCCACCCTTTCGCGAACGCCTGCCTCACCAGGGCCGCGCCCGGGATCAGGATCAGGGCCGCGAACCAGATCAGGACGGCCGCGATCAGCAATCGGCGGCCCCACGACGACGGCTCGTCCCTCCCCTTCAGGGGGAGGTCGCCCGCGCGGGCGAGGGTCATCCCCTCCGGGGCCGGGTCCGCGCCCGGGGCGGGATCAGGCGACATCGCGCACCTCCCCCCGACGTTGCAGGGCATTGAGGGCCACCAGGATCAGCAGCGACGATCCCAGCAGCACGGCCGAGACCGCCAGGGCCCCGTGGCGGTTGCCGCTCTCGATCTCGCCGAAGATGTAGATGGGGGCCGTCTTAGTCAGGAGCGGCTGGTTCCCCGCCACCATCACGACGCTGCCGTACTCGCCGAGCGCCCGGCTGAACGACAGGGCCGACCCGGTCAGGATGGAGGGCCAGAGCGTCGGCAGCGTGATGCGGAAGAAGGTCGTCCACGGGCCGGCGCCCAGCGTGGCCGCGGCCTCCTCCTCCGCCCGGTCCAGCGACAGCAAGACCGGCTGGACGCTCCGGATCACGAACGGGTAGGTGACGAACAGCAGGGCCAGGATGATCCCCGGCTGATCGTAGATCACCTTCCAACCGGCCTTGCCCATGATCGCCCCCACGACGCTCTGGGGTCCGTACAGGGCGACCAGCATCACGCCGGTCACGACCGTCGGCACGGCGAACGGCAGGTCGATCAGGGCGTTCACCAGGTTCCGGCCGGGGAACTCGTAGCGGACCAGCACCCAGGCGGTGGCCGTCCCGGTGACCGCGCCCACGAACACCATGATGAAGGCGGTGACGAACGTGAGCTTCAGCGCGTGCCAGGCGTAGGGCTCGGTCACGGCGGCCCAGAAGGCGGCCGGGCCGGGGCGGAACGCCTGCCAGGCCATCGCCAGCATCGGCAGGACGACCATCACGCCCAGGTAGGTCAGGCTGGCCCCGCGGAGGGCCAGCTCGGGTCGCGCCCGTCGTCGGGCGGCGGTGCCGGCTTCCATGCCTCACTTCCCCCGGTTCTGCACGGCCTGGGCGGCGATCGTCGTCCAGAGGCCGTTGGTGGAGTACAGCTCCTCTTCGAGCTTCGCCCAGCCGCCCAGGTCGTCGGTCGTGAAGACCTTCGCGGGCTCGGGGCGGCCGGTCACGGCGTCCCTGGCCTCGGGGTTCACCGGGCGGAAGCCGAACTCGACGAAGATCTTCTGCGCCTCGGCCGAGGTCAGGAACTCCACGAACGCATCCACGAGCGCCTTGTTCCCGTGCTTCTCGACCGAGGGGCCGACGATCGCGACGGGGCTCTCGATCAGCAGCGTGGCCGGCGGCACGACGTAGGGGATGGGATCCCCCTCCTTGGCCCGGAGCAGCAGCTCGTTCTCGTAGGTCACGACGGCGTCGCCGTTCTGGGACTTCGAGAAGTTCGCCATGCTCTGCCGGCCCGACTGGTCCATGTTCACGACGTTCGCCTGGACCTTCGCCAGCAGGTCGCGGACCGGGCCGAGGTCGGGGTTCGCCGCGTCCTTCGCCTTCGCGTCCAGGAACGCCGACCCGTAGATGGCGTTGATGTTCCAGCGGGCGCCGCCGGACGTCTTGGGATCCGGGTAGAGCACGCCGACGCCCGGCCTCGCCAGGTCGGACCAGTCCTTGATCCCCTTGGGGTTCCCCTCGCGATGCCCCACGACCACCAGGCTGTTGGTCAGGATCCCCTTGTAAGGCCCGTCCTTCCACGTCGGGGCGACCTTCCCCGCCTTGACGAGCAGCTCCATGTCGCCCGAGTGCGACAGCGCCGCGACGTCGGCGTCGAACCCCGAGGAGATCGAGCGGGCCTGCGCGCCCGAGGCGTTGTACGACTCTTCGAAGACGGGCTCGCGGCCGGTCTTCTCCTTCCAATGTTTGGAGAAGGCGGGGATGATGCCGTCGTGGAAGACCTCGCGGACGACGGAATAGGCTCCGAGCTTCAGCGAGTCTTCCTTCGGCGCGGCCTCGCCGCCGCAGCCGGCGACGGCGGAAACGAACAGGGCCAGGGCCGGGAGGCCGAGCCGGGCGGCGGGGCGGGCGGGGCGAATCTCCATGGACGTCCTCGGGATCGGGCGGGGCGGGAAAGGCTCGAAGCCGGCCCCCGCGCGAGGGTCGCGCGGGGGCCGGCTATTCAGGGATCGTCGGCGTTCGGCGGCCGATCGTCCAGGTCAATACTGGTCGGCCGAGATCACCTCGCCGCCGGAGCGGGTCACCAGGGCGGCGAAGGTGGGGAGCGAGACCGAGTCCTTGACGAACCGGACGGAGCCGTCGCCCAGCAGGACGTTGATCCCGCCGGTGTGGAACGAGAACAGGGCGCCGGTCCCCTCGGTGACGTAGTAGGGGTGCGGGAACGACTGGCCGAAGACGTCCTCGCCGTTGGCCGCGTTGATGACCGTCTGGCCCGGGAAGACCGAGCCGTCGGCCGTCGAGCCGTTGAGGGTCACGTCGCTGGCCGGGCGGGCCCAGCCGCCGGCGTTGACGCGGTGCTCGGGGACCGAGCCGATCACCTTCCGGCCGCGGCGGTAGACGAACGGCCGCCCCGCCGACTCCACGAAGACGATCGTGTTGGAGAGCCCGTCCGTCGCGTCGGCCAGCCGGGTCGTCTTGTTCTTGACGATCAGCGACTCCGGCGGGGTGGAGCCGGTCGGGAACAGGCCGTAGGCGCTCAGGCGGGAGTCGATGCCGACGATCGGCGAGTAGTCGGTGATCGCCGAGATCGTGGCCGTCCAGCTCGGCGAGTACGGCTGCGCCTCCGGGATGCCATCGAGCCGGGCGGGGTCGGCCGAGCTGGAGGGGCAGACCAGGGTGTTGATCCGCGTCTTGACCGCCGTCCAGTTGACGGGGTCGCCCCAGGTGATGCCCATGTTGACCGCGTTGTAGATCTGGGTCTGCTCCATGAAGTTGAGCATGCCCAGGATCGCCGCGATCCGCGGGGCCGTCGTCAGGCCCGACGGCCTCGTGCTGCTGGGGACGGCGCCGTTGACGTCGTGGAAGTTGTGGAACGCGATCCCGACCTGCTTCAGGTTGTTGACGCACTGGGCGCGGCGGGCGGCCTCGCGGGCGGCCTGCACGGCCGGCAGCAGCAGGGAGATCAGCACGGCGATGATCGCGATCACCACCAGCAGCTCGATCAGCGTGAAGCCCCGGCGGGGGCGGCGGAGACGATCCATCCTGAGATTCCTCGATTCGATTCGTATTCGCATGAGTTCGGCCGGACGCCCGTCGACGCTCGCGGGCGGCCGGAGTGCGCCGGAACGACCGTCCGGCCCCGTCACTTCCTGGTGATCGCGAACGGCTCCAGGGCGTTCTCGGACTCGGCCACCGTGGCCTTCAACGGCGTGGAAGAGGGCTCCGCATACGCCTTCGGGACGACGTTCGGGCCCGGGACCAGGTCCTTCCCCTGCTTCACGGGCTTCATCCACTGCACGGTCACGGCGTAGTCGCCGACCGGGGCCCCGTCCCCCTCGCTGGAGGTGGTCAGGGCGAACGTGCCGTCGGGCTGGACCGTCGCCCTCGGGTTCGAGGGCGTGTCGCCCGGCTTCGGCGGCGTCTTCGGATGGAACACGACGAACGCGCCGGCGGCCGGCTCGCCCTCGAACGTCACCTTCCCCTTCACGGGGAAGACCGGGACCTTCAGGTCCGCCCCCCCCTCGCCGCACCCGCACGCCGCCGCCATCGCGAACGCCCCCAGGGCCGCCCGGACCGGCATCCAACGTCCCTTCGTCCTCGCGCTCGCCTGGTCCATCGTCCGTACCATCCTGAATGACATCGAAAGCCCCGCCCGATCCCGGCCCTCTCCGGGCCGCCACGCCCCCGCTTCGGGGCGTAACCTACATCACGGTGTCGACCAACCGTCGAGGCTGAGTCCAAACTTCTTCGGTAGGAAATGTCGGGAACGTTCCTCGGCTACTGCAAGCAGGATGCCAAGGAGATGGCCGGACCTCGAAAACTGACTATCTGACATGACAAACTGATCTTAGGGCGTCATCCCGAGCGTTTTCGAGGCCGTCGCTCCAGCGGTCCAGGAAATATCGCGGCCTCATCCAGGGTATTTCCTGGACGCCGTGATATTTCACGGCTAGAATGGGGCTATGGACGACTGCGGCTCCTGGCTCGTGGACATTTGGCGGGTGGTCTCGCGGCATCTCACGCTGGGAGAGACGTTGGAGGGGGCGTTCCCGCTGCTAGCGGGGAGGCTGCCGCTGGACGTCCTGGCGATCCGCTCGGTGGACCGGGCGGGCGGGAGCGTCGAGACGGCGGCGATGGAGCGGCGGGCGGGGGGCGCGTCGGAGGACGCCCGGACGCCGCTGGCACCGGCGGACCTCGCGAGGCTCCTGGAGTGGTGCGGCCGACGCGAGGTGATCGTCGACGACCGGCGAGCCCTGGGGGCGAGGCTGCCGGGGTTGGTCCCGGGCGGGGTTAGCGGTGCGATCCTGGCCGCGGCCCTCGACCCGGACGAGGGGGGCCCCTGCGTCTTGCTGATGGCGACGGACGCGCCGGGGGGCTTCGGGCCTGAGCGGCACGCGCCGGCGAGGGCGCTGGTCGAGCCGCTGACGGTCGCGGTCGAGAACGATCGACGGCTGCGCGAATTGGTCAAGCTCCGCGAGGCGGCCGAGGCCGAGAACCGGAGCCTGCGCTCCCGGCTCGACCGCGACGGCGTCGCCGGCTCGATCGTCGGGGCCGAGACCGGCCTGCGCGAGGTCATGGAGCAGATCGAGCTGGTCTCGACCGCGGACGCCCCGGTCCTGATCCTGGGGGAGACGGGGTCGGGCAAGGAGGTCGTCGCGCGGGCGATCCACGAGCGATCGAGGCGCGCGTCCGGGCCGTTCCTGCGGGTCAACTGCGGCGCGATCCCGTCGGAGCTGGTGGACTCCGAGCTGTTCGGCCACGAGAAGGGGAGCTTCACCGGGGCCGTCGGCGAGCGCCGGGGTTGGTTCGAGCGGGCCGACGGCGGCACGCTGTTCCTGGACGAGTGCGGCGAGCTCCCCCCGGCGGCGCAGGTGCGGCTGCTGCGGATCCTCCAGGACGGCTGCTACGAGCGCGTCGGCGGCGAGAAGCTCCGGCGGGTGGACGTGCGGATCGTGGCGGCGACCCACCGCGACCTGCACGCGATGGTCCACGACGGCCGGTTCCGCCAGGACCTGTGGTATCGCATGGCCGTCTTCCCGATCCACCTCCCCCCACTCCGCGAGCGGCTGGCCGACGTGCCCTCCCTGGCCGCCCACTTCGCCCGTCGGGCCGCCCAACGCCTGGGCGTGTCGCACCTGTCGCCCACGGCGGAGGACGTCGACCTGCTGGTCCGCTACCCGTGGCCGGGGAACGTCCGCGAGCTGGCCGCGGTGATCGAGCGGGCGGCGATCCTGGGCAACGGCACCGGCCTGGACGTGGCCCGCGCCCTGGGCTCGCCGTCCGCCCCGCGATCCGCCCCGGCCCTCCCCGCATCCCCGGCCCCCCCCGCCCCGTTCCCGACGCTCGACCAGGCCGCCGCCGCCCACATCGAGCAGGCCCTCGCCCGCACCGGCGGCCGGATCGAGGGCCCCCGCGGAGCCGCCGCGATCCTCGGACTCAACCCCCACACCCTCCGCTCCCGCATGCGCAAGCTCGGCGTGGACTGGTCCCGGTTCCGGCCCTGAAGCGAGATGGACCGCATGCCGATCGTTGCGGATGTTGCATTTGTTGCACTTGCCCCATAGGATGCCGGGGGAGGAGATTGGACCATGGACGACCCTGCTTCGACGCCCGAACGCATCGCGCCGACGGCCGCGGAGAGCCGCCTCGCCCGCGAGTCGAGCCGGAAGCTGGCCCGCCGGCTCGGCGACGCCGCTCGGGGACGGGTCTACATCCATCTCTCGTCGCGGGGCGACGGCCCGGACGAGTCCGTGGCGCTGCCGCGGCCCGCCGTCCGGGCCGTGATTCGCGCGCTCGCCGCGTTCGCCGACGGCCGGGAGGTCGAGATCGTTTCGACCCCGAGGCGAGATGCCAAAAGGGGCATGAAGGCGACGTCGGACCGGGAGCTGACCACGACCCAGGCGGCGTCGCTCCTGGGCGTTTCAAGGCCCTTCCTGATCGCGGCGATGGAGAAGGGGAGGCTGCCTTATCGGAAGGTCGGCACCCACCGCCGCGTCCGCCCGGCCGATCTGATGGAATACAAGCGGTCCATGGAGCGGGACAGGGTCCAGGCCCTCGAAGACCTGTCGGCCCTCGATCAGGAGCTGGGGCTTGGATACGAGTGACGGGCCAACCCCCCTCACGGTCGTCTACGACGCCTGCGTCCTCTACCCGGCCCCGTTGCGCAGCTTCCTGATGTACCTGGCCCTCGTCGGCGCTTGCCGGGCGCGGTGGACTCGCCAGATCCACGACGAATGGATGAGGAACGTCGCGAAAGGCTACCCCGACCTACCCTGGGGTAAGATCGAGCGCATCCGGGACCTGATGGACGCCCATGTGCTGGATTGCCTGGTCGTCGGCCACGAGCCCCTCATCGATACCCTGGAATTGCCCGACCCCGACGACCGTCACGTCCTGGCGGCGGCGATCCACGGCCGGGCGCACGTCGTCCTCACCTTCAATCTCAGGCACTTCCCCGAGGATCGGCTGAGGTCGCACGGCATCCGGGCCATCGCGCCCGACGATTTCGGCGTCCAGTTGCTCGAGACGTCGCGCGACCTCGTCGTCGAGGCCGCGAGGCGTCAGCGGGCGAGCCTGAAGAATCCGCCGATGGACGTCGACCGCTACCTGGCCTCCCTGGCGAAGCAGCGGATGCTCCGGACGGTCGCCGGACTCGAAGCCGACCGCGAGAGAATCTAGCGCCTGCCGCGTGGACCGGCCTCGATTCCGGCCGTAGTCTGGGGACACCGCAAGGGCGGCCGAGGACGGGCGATTTCATGGAAGGGGCGGCGGAGATGGGGATTCTCGGCGGTTCGGGGCGGCGCGAGGCGCAGACGTCGGCGTGGACTTGGGGGCTGTTCCATGCGGCGCTGGCGGCCTCGGCGATGGGGACGGCGGTTCTGGTGGTCGTGCTGCTGGAGCCCCGGCTCCGGGATGCCGGGTGGATCCGGAGCCGCGTCGGGATGGGTGCGGTCGCGGCGGTCGGGTTGGGCCTGGCGCTCGCGATGGGCGTCGGCGGGCTGATCGTCCGGGCGTCGCGGGCGTCGGCCTACGAGTGCTCCATCCGGCGCGGGGTGATCCCGGACCTGATCGCCGGGAGTTGGCTCCTGGTCGTACCGGCGACGGCGATCATCGCCGCGGCTGCCCGGGTGTGGACCACCAGGGTCGGGGCGGGCGTCGGGCTGCTGGCGTTGTACCTCGCCTGGAGTTGGGGAGCGTCCGTCGTCGCCTTCCTGACCTACGGGGCCGACAAGCACGTCGCCATCGAGCGCGGCCGAGGACGAGAGGACTTCAGTCGCCGGACACCGGAGGGCGCCCTCCAGAGTTTCGCTCTCCTCGGCGGCGCGCCGGGGGCGATGCTCGCCCAGCGCGTGTTCAGGCACAAGACCTCGGACGACAAGCGAGGGTTCCGGGCGAAGGTCTGGCTGCTGGCCCTCGTTCATTACGTCGCCGTCGCGGGGCTGGCGTTCGTGCTGCTCCGTCGCGGAGGCTGACGGCCTCCACGTCCTTCGGGCCGCGAGCCCGACGGGTTACGATGGGGCCGAGGAATCGGCAGGTCTTCGGGCCGAGGGGGCGTCGCCATGAATCGGCTGTTCAAGGGGCGGATCACGGGAGAGGCGGCCGGGGAGAGGCCGCTGGACGCGATCTTCGCGCCGCGGACCGTGGCCGTGATCGGGGCGACGGAGAAGGCGGGGAGCCCGGGGCGGGCCGTGCTCTGGAACCTCATCAGCAACCCGTTCGGCGCGACGGTCTTCCCCATCAACCCCAACCGCCGGAACGTGCTGGGGATCAAGGCGTACCGGGACGTCGCCTCGGTCCCCGACCCGGTCGACCTGGCGGTGGTGGCGACACCCGCGGCGACGGTGCCTGGGGTGATCTCGGAGTGCGCGGCGGCCGGGGTGAAGGGGGCCGTGGTGATCTCGGCCGGGTTTCGAGAGGCCGGGCCCGCCGGCCTCCGCCTGGAGGCCGAGATCCTGGAGCGGGCCCGTCGCGGCGGCCTGCGGGTGGTCGGGCCGAACTGCATGGGGGTGATGCGGCCCCACAGCGGCATGAACGCCACGTTCGCCCACAGCCCGGCGCGGCCGGGGAGCGTCGGCTACATCAGCCAGAGCGGCGCGCTGGACGTGGCCGTGCTCGACTGGAGCCGCAAGGAGAACGTCGGCTTCAGCGCGTTCATCTCGGTCGGCTCGATGGTCGACGTCGGCTGGGGCGACCTGATCGACTACCTGGGCGACGACCCGCACACCAAGAGCATCGTCCTGTACATGGAGTCGATCGGCGACGCGAGGGCGTTCCTGTCGGCCTCGCGCGAGGTCGCGCTGACCAAGCCGATCATCGTCCTGAAGGCCGGCCGGTCCGACGCGGCGGCCCGCGCGGCGGCGACGCACACCGGGGCGCTGGTGGGGGGGGACGAGGTGCTGGAGGCGGCCTTCCGCCGCGTGGGCGTCCTGCGGGTGGACTCGATCGCCGACGTCTTCGACATGGCCGACGTCCTCTCCAAGCAGCCCCGCCCGCGCGGGCCGAGGCTGGCCATCGTCACCAACGCGGGCGGCCCCGGCGTGCTGGCGGTCGACGCCCTGGTCGAGCACGGCGCCGAGCCGGCCGACCTCTCGGCCGACGTCCTGCGCGACCTCGACGCCTTCCTCCCCGCCGGCTGGAGCCGCGACAACCCGGTCGACGTCCTGGGCGACGCCGACCCCGAGCGCTTCGGCCGGGCGGTGGAGGCGCTGGCCCGGGACGACGGCGTCGACGGCCTGCTGACGATCCTAACCCCCCAGGCCGCCACCGACCCCACCGCCGTCGCCGACCGGATCAAGAAGCACGCCAAGGTGCTGGGCAAGCCGGTCCTCGCCTGCTGGATGGGGGGCGAATCCATCGAGCGCGGGACCGCGGCGCTCACCGAGGCGGGCGTCCCCACCTACCCGCACCCGGACGCCGCCGCCCGCGTCTTCGCCCTCATGTGGCGGTCGACGTACAACTTGCAGGGCCTGTATCAGACCCCGACCATGCCCGCCGACGACGCCGCCTCCGGCTCGCCGCGCGAGCAGGCCGAGGCGATCCTGGCCGCCGTCCGCCGCGAGGGCCGCGAGATCCTGACCGAGGCCGAATCCAAGCGTGTGCTGACGCTCTACGACGTCCCCACCGTGCCGACCGCCGTCGCGAGCACGGCCGACGAGGCGGTCGCCGCGGCCTCGGAACTCGGCTGGCCGGTCGCGGTCAAGCTGAACTCCACCACCATCACCCACAAGAGCGACGTCGGCGGCGTCCGCCTCAACCTGTACGACGTCGACGCCGTCCGCGCCGCGTTCCACTCGATCGAGCGGTCCGTCGAGGCCGCGGCGGGGCCTGGGCACTTCCGGGGCGTGGGGGTCCAGCCGATGGTCCAGCCCGACGCCGGCGTGGAGGTCATGCTGGGGAGCAGCCTCGACCCCGAGTTCGGCCCGGCGCTCCTGTTCGGCGCCGGCGGCCGGCACGTCGAGGTGCTCGGCGACCGCGCCCTCGGCCTCCCGCCCCTGAACACGACGCTCGCGCGCCGGATGATGGAGCAGACGCGCGTCTACGCGGCCCTGAAGGGGATCCGCGGCCAGGCGTCGGTGGACATGGCGGCGCTCGAACGCCTGCTGGTGCGGTTCAGCGACATGGTCGTCGAGCAGCCCTGGATCAAGGAGATCGACGTCAACCCGCTGTTCGCCTCGCCCGACCGGCTGATCGTCCTGGACGCCCGGATCATCGTCCACGGCCCGCTGATCCACGCCGCGGACCTCCCCCACACGGCGATCCGGCCGTATCCCTCGCAGTACACGTTCGACTGGACCTCGAAGAAGGGGGAGCCGCTGCGGATCCGCCCGATCCGCCCCGAGGACGAGCCCCTGCTGGTGAAGTTCCACGCCACGCTCTCCGATCGCAGCGTGTCGCTCCGCTACTTCCACGCGATGAAGTACAGCACCCGCGTCGCCCACGAGCGGCTGACCCGCATCTGCTTCATCGACTACGACCGCGAGATGGCCCTGGTCGCCGTCTCCAAGGATCCCGAGACCGGCGACCGCGCCATCCGGGGCGTCAGCCGCCTGAGCAAGATCCGGGAGACGAACGACGCCGAGTTCGCCCTGATCGTCAGCGACGAGTTCCAGGGCCGCGGCCTGGGCTCCGAGCTGCTCCGCCGCATCCTCCAAGTCGGCCGCGACGAGCGCGTCGCCCGCGTCGTCGGCGAGGTGCTCCCCGAGAACGTCGAGATGCTCCGCGTCTGCGAACGCCTCGGCTTCAAGACGACCCGCGACCTCGAAGAAGGCGTCGTCCGGGCGACGATGGAGCTCTGACCGTCGGCCTCCGAGGCCGTCGGCTCATCCGGCGCCAAGCCCGAGTTCATCGGCCAGGGATCGGAGGCCGTCCCGGGTCCCGGCGGCGATCGAGATCGTCCATCGCCCATCCCCGGGGCCCTCGCGGGAGAGGGCGACCACCTGGCCGGGCCGGCTGAAGTACTCCTCGCCCTTGAGTTCGCCGTAGCACGCCCACTCCCGCTTCCGGAACCGGGCCTTGAACGTCGAGGCCGGGACCTCCTCGCCGGCGCGGGCGTGCGGGAGCCCGCCGCAGGCGGCCTGGCGGTGGAGCATGGCCATCAGGAACGCCGAACATGTCCGCTTCAGCGGCACCCAGGAGGCCCCCTCGGCGTCGGGGTATCCTTCGGAGACGGGCGGGTCGCTGGAGCCGAAGCGCCGCAACGAGACGCCCCAGATGCAGACGACCTGATTCTCCTCCATGAACACGAGCCGCTTCGAATCGACCTCCCACTTCGACGGGGGCAGCAGCCGTTGATCGGCCAGGTTGAACCGCTCCTCCCGGCCGGCGATCGCGTAGTATTCGCGGAGCGCCCGCGGGATGCGCACGCCCAGCCTCGCCTCGGCCTTCGCGAGCGTCGCCTCGCTCATGGCGCATCCCGCGCCCAGGGGCCGGCCGAACGCCCGAAACACCGCCTCGTAGCGCTCTCGGAACGACGACATCGCCCCCCCCTCCGGGCCGACTCCCTCGTCGGCGGTTGATCTCGGCCCGAAATGCGGTACGCTGACACATGACATCTTCCATGAAAGGACGGGCGTCGGCCAGGGGATCACGCACGAAGCCTCGATCGGATGGGTGCCATGCCGCGCGACTTCCGATGTCCCCTGTGCAATTTCGGGGGCCTGCTCCCGAGGACCTTCGCCGGCGGGCGGGTGAAATGCCCGGCCTGCGGGGCTCGGATCGTCATCGCCGTCGATCCGACGGCGCCCGTCGCCGTCGCTCCGCCGGCCTGCCCGCCGCCCGAGGCCGTGAGCCCGATGGGGCAGCCGGCCAAGCTCGACGCGGCGGGCGAGGCCGCGGCCGACGGAGCCCCGGGGCCGGACGAAGCGGCGAGCCCGTCGCCGGAGGCGCCCGACCCCGGGCCGTCGACGACGATCGAAGAGACGGAGGGACGGCCGCGGGGGAGGTACGCCGCGATCGCCCTCGCCGCCGCCTGCATCTTCGGCGCGGGGGTCGCCGGGGGGATGCTGCTCCGCCCCCCTCCCGAGCCCGCCTCGCTCCCCGCCCCTGTCCCCGTCGCCGTCGCCGTCGGGCGGACGCCGGAGTGGGGCGAAGTCGTCCAGGGCCTGGCGAGGTTCGCCGCCCCCGCGGAGCCGCCCGCGGCCCCGGCGCGGAGGCTGGGCCTCGGGCCGGCGGCCGTCGCCGAGGTCGACGCCGCCCCCGCCCGGGCCGGCGGGCTGGAGACGGTCCGGCGGATCAAGGACGCCACGGTCTACCTGAAGGTGGGCGAGGGGGCGAACGCGTCGTCGGGCTCGGGCTTCGTCGTCCGGGCCGAGGGCGGGACCGTCTATATCGCCACGAACCACCACGTCGTGGAGTCCCGGGATCCGAGGTTCGGGGGCCGGCGCGAGGACGTCGACGCGCCCCCCATCTGGCCGCCGATCACGGCCGTCTTCCGCAGCGGCGACACCACCGGCCGCGAGTGCAGCCGGCCCGCGCGGGTCGTCGCCCACGACCGTCGCGACAGCCGAGACCTGGCGCTGCTGGTCGTGGAAGGGCTCCCGGACGCCCCGCGCCCGATCGACGTCGAGGGGGGCGCCGAGCCCGCCGAGACGACGCCGCTGTTCATCCACGGCTTCCCGTTCGGCGACCTCGATCGGCTGATCGACCGCGACAACCGCCGCAACCCCTCGATCACGATCTCCGGCGGCCGGGTCTCCAGCCTGCGCCGGGGCGAGGGGGGCCGGGTCTCGCTCGTGCAGGTCGACGGGGCGCTCAACCCGGGGAACAGCGGCGGGCCGGTGGTCGACGAGGAGGGCCGGCTGGTGGGGGTGGCGGTCGCTCACCTCGCCAACGCCAACATCGGCTTCGCCGTGCCGGCGTCCGACCTGGCCCTGATGCTGGCGGGCCGGACGGGCCGGATCCTCGTGAGGCCCGCGGCGGCCCGCCCGGGCGAGGTCGACATGGAGGTCCGCGTGGGGCTGATCGACCCGTTCGGGAGGATCGAATACGTCGAGGTCCTGACCGGCGGCCAGGCCCCGGTCCCGGAGCCGGCCCGGCCCGACTGGCCCGAGATGCTGGACGCCGACCGGACCCCGCTGAACCGCCGGGGGGACGTCGCCCGGGGGATCGTGCGGGTCGCCGGCGGGCCCGGGGCCTCGGTCACGCTCCAGGTCGTGGCCCGGGGCGGTTCGAACCGCCCCTACGTCGACGAGCCCTTCACCTTCGTCATCCCGCCCGGGCCCGAGTCCGTCGCCTCCGACGCCGTGATCGACTCGACCCGCCCCGTCTCGGCCGACTTCGCCACCCTGATCGACCCTTCGAAGTCCTGCCTGCTGACGCGGCGCGGCGACGCCCTGACGATCGAGGTCCCGCCCGGGGCCTACGCCCTGGGGCCCGAATTCGCCCCCCGCGCCGCCCCCATGGCGCTCGCCGACGTCGACGGCGACTTCGACCTCCGCGTCCAGGTGGACGGCGCCATGATCCCCGGCCTGGAGCCCGTGAAGCTCAAGGGGCACACCCTCCCCAACACCTATCAGGGCGAGGGCCTCATCCTCTTCGAGGACCGGGGCAACTACCTGCGCATCGAGCGCGGGGCCACCGCCCAGCGGCCCCGCCCGGAGGTCAGCTGCGAGGTCGTCATCGAGATGCGCCGCAACGGCCGGGCCGAGCCGCCGCGGGTGGAGGGCGTGCACGAGGGACCGATCGACATCCGGATCGTCCGGTCCCAGGACGCCGTCCGCTGCATGTTCGGCCGCGACGGCCACTGGACCGCCACGCACCTGCTCGCCGTGCGCTTCCCGAAGCAGGTCCGCGTCGGCCTGATCGCGTCCAACCTCTCGAAGGAGCGACTCGTCGCGCGGTTCCTGAAGCCGACCCTGGTCCTGGGCGCGGCCGAGGATTGACGCGGCCGGAGGGATGGCCCTCGAATCGGGAGGAGACGCATCCTCCACGGCGGCCCGGGCCGTCCGGCCGCATCGGGGCCGTTCGTAACCGTCGGCCGCCGGCCTGCGTGTCGCAAGTTGTTTTTGTGTATATCGTTGTGTCGTGATTGGCTTGGGTCCGTTCGTCGTTTTGCGATGCTTGAAAGAGCGTCCCGCCGCCGGCGTCGGACGTCGAACCGGCGGGCCTCGCCGGCTGGCTTGCGTCGCGAGAGCCTCCCCGATCGTGCGCCGGACGCGGCCATGAGCGGTCCGCATTCGAGCCGCTCCACCACATACGAGTTGTCAAAGATCCGAAGGGGGCGAGACCCCTCCATCTCGATATATTCGCCGGTCGCGGCCTTCCGATTTCACGATTCCGAGAAAACCCGACCGTCCCGGCTCTCCGGGCCGCCTTCCCCCGCCAGGGCATAGGCATGGCCACGACTTTTCGACTCGGAATTTGGTGAAGATGGCCCCCCCAGCGTGCCCTTGTCCGCCTATCGCGCCCCCTCTCCCGCCGGGAGAGGGCGGCCGCGCAGCGGCGGGTGAGGGTTGACGGAGCGCGGAGGGCATGTGGGCCCCGCCGGCTATAAAACGTGGCTATCTCAACAGGTCCTACGACCCTCACCCGGCCCTTCGGGCCACCCTCTCCCGGCGGGAGAGGGGACGTCGGATGTCTCCCCGTCCTTCCCAAATTCCGAGTCGAAAAGTCGTGGCCATGCCTATGCCGCCAGGGAGAGGGAGGCCGTCAGGACGCCCGTTCGACCTGCGACGCGATCGGCCCGATTCCAGGGCTCTATTCCCGACCGGGGTTCGCCTGGCCCGATCGCCGATCCGATGGTAGAACGGCGGTCGACGCTCCGGGCCGGATCGGACCAACCTCGACGGATCGAGCGACCGCCATGCACGGAAACGCCATCGCCCGCCTCGCCGGCCTGCTCATGGCCCTGGCGATCCCGGCCGTCCCCGCCCTCGCCGCGACGGAGATCAAGCTGGAGAAGGGTTACATCGCCGGCGTGGTCGAGAAGCTGCCGGAGGCCCCGTTCCAGCAGGCGGAGAAGTACCGCGGGGCGGTCCATTCCTTCCGCCTGGCGGGGATCGATCCCCAGCGGCGCAGGTTGATGGCGGCGTTCACGGCCGAGGGGGAGTACAAGCCGCCGGCCGCCGGCCCGATCTCCGAGGCGACGTCGCAGTCGAAGGACGGCTGGCGGAGGTTCCGGTTCGAGATCAAGGCGAGCGTCAACGTCGAGGCCGGCCGCGACGGCTCGCCGCGGTTCCGCGTCGACGTCGACGAGGTGAAGCGGACCGAGCTGGAAGGCGTGGCCGGCCTGCTGGCGAAGCTGCTGGGCAAGCAGTTCGACGCCATCGCCACCCAGGTCGTCGACGGCCAGGCCGATTCGGTGAACCAGAAGCTCAACGCCGAGATCATGAAGCGCGCCGCGATGTACAAGGACTACGGCGTCCTCTGCGGCATCGACTACGACCGCGACTTCGTCGCCCTGAAGTTCGACCTCACCCGGCTCGACCGCCAGGGGATCCTGGGCTACGTCCTGGAGCAGCCGCGCGAGGGCTTCGTCCCCCTGCACCGCTGGCTGAACGTGCGGACCGGCGGCCATCGCTACACGCTCTCCGAGGCCATCGACGTCCCCGGCGCGTTCACCTCCGAGGGGATCGCCGGCTACGTCCCCGCCGCCGGCACGCCGGGCGCGGCCCCCGTCGAGCTGTTCCGGGGCCGGATCGACCACCTCTACACCGCCGACCCCGCCGCCGAGCGCATCCGCCCCCGCCTGTTCCAATCCGAGGGCGTCGCCTTCCACGTCCTCGCCGGGCCCGTCGACGGGGCCGTCCCCTTCTACCGCTTCAACGACCCCCGCCGCGGCCTCCACTTCTACACCACCCACCCGCACGCGGAGTTCGCCAAGTAGGCGGGCGACGATCCCGGGTTTTCTCGACGACTCGCCGATTTCGCGTCCGGTCGCCGCAGCGACGGTGATAACCCGCCGTGGGGACGATGAGGGACGCGACGGGACGTCGAGGGGGTGGGTCATGGTGAGCATCGCGACCTTGAAGCTGGCCTGCGAGCTGGCGGGCGTCTGGATGGCGGGGATGGCGGCGATCCTGGCCTTCGTGGTCGCGACGGTCGACCGGCTCAACGCCCGGATCGCCGAGTTGGAGACGAAGCTCGAAGCGGCGCAAGCCGGGGGGCGGGACTCGCGAGGGGGCGCCTCGCGGTGAAGGTGTGACCTTGGACCTTGGTGAATCACGTCGGAATCGGGGGACATCCCGACGGCCTTCCCCCCTGGCGGGGGAAGGTGGCCCGAAGGGCCGGATGAGGGGGAAGACGTGCCAGACGGCCGTCGGGTCGCAACAGGGGCTCGATCGGGCGGGCCGTCCAACGCCGACGGAGCCCGTGCTCGTCGTCCCCCTCATCTGACCGCTTCGCGGTCTGTCTTCCCCCGCCAGGGGGGAAGACGTCGAGCACCACCGCCAAATTCCGGAGGCCCGCCCCGCGGTGACGCGACGCTCCCGCCGGGGGGGCCGGCCTGGTATCGTGAGGGGGGCGGGCGGTCGCGGCCCGGCGGCTTGAAGGCGGTGGAGCGGACGCGGTGCGAATCCTGGTCGTCGGCGCCGGCGGGATCGGCGGGTATTACGGGGGGCGGCTGCTGGAGGCGGGCCGGGACGTCACGTTCCTGGTCCGGCCGGCCCGCGCGGAGAGGATGCGGGCGTCCGGCCTGTCCATCGGGAGCGCCTCGGGCTCCGTCGAACTCCCGGCGACCCCGGTCGTCACCGCGGCCGAGTTGAAGGCCGGCGGCGGGACGTTCGACCTCGTCGTCGCGACGTGCAAGTCGTACGACCTGCCGGGGGCGATCGAGGACTTCGCGCCGGCGGTCGGGCCGGGGACCCTGGTCCTGCCGCTGCTCAACGGGATGCGGCACCTGGACGCGCTCGACGCCCGGTTCGGGGCCGACGCGGTCCTCGGCGGGCTCTGCCTGATCTCGACGCGGCTGGAGGACGGCGGGCGGATCGCCCACCTCAGCGACGTTCACCGCCTGACCTTCGGGGCCCGCTCGCCCGCCCAGGCCGACGCCGTCCGGGCCGTCGCCGCGGCGTTCGAGGGCGTCCGGTTCGAGCCGGTGCTCGCCGAGGACGTGACGCTGGCGATGTGGGAGAAGTGGGTGTTCCTCGCCGCGCTGGCCGGGATCTCGTGCCTGATGCGGGCGGCGATCGGCGACGTCGTGCGGGCGGGCGGGGCCGGGCACGTCGTCGCGATGCTCGACGAGTGCCGGGCGATCGCCGAGGCCCACGGCCGGGCGCCGTCGGCGTCGTTCCTGGCGATGTCCCGCGGCCGGCTGACCGACCCGGATTCGACCCTGACCGCCTCCATGCTCGACGACCTGGAGCGCGGCGGGCCGACCGAGGCCGACCACATCCTCGGCGACCTGCTCGCCCGCGGCGAGTCGGCCGGCGTCCCGGCCCCGCTGCTGGGCGCGGCGCTGGTCGCCATCCGGGCCCAGGCGAACCGTGCGGCGCGGGCGACGAATTGAATCGAGAGGGGGCGGCGCGATGACGATCCTGGGCGTGGTGGCGATCGCGGCGGGGCTGGCTCTGGCGTCGGACGACGCGAGGCCGAACATCGTGGTCGTCTACGCGGACGACATGGGGTACACCGACCTGGGCTGCTACGGCGGCGACCTGGCCCGGACCCCGAACATCGACCGCATGGCCCGCGAGGGCGTCCGCCTGACGCGGTACTATTCCGCCTCGCCGATCTGCTCGCCTTCCCGCTGCGGGCTGCTGACGGGCCAGTTCCCGGCGCGTTGGCGGATCACCAGCTACCTTCAGACCCGCGCCGGCAATCGGGCGTGCGGCCAGGCCGATTTCCTGGATCCCGCCGCCCCCACGCTCCCGCGGGCGCTCCGGGCGGCCGGCTACGCCACGGCGCACGTCGGCAAGTGGCACCTCGGCGGGGGCCGCGACGTCCAGGACGCCCCGAAGTTCGCCGCCTACGGCTATGACGCCGGCTTCGGCACCTACGAGAGCCCCGAGCCCCACCCCGACATCACCGCGACCGACTGGATCTGGTCGGCGAAGGATCCCGTCCAGCGCTGGGACCGCTCGCGCTGGATGGTGGATAAGACGCTGGACTTCCTGAAGCAGCACCCCGACAAGCCCTGCTTCGTGAACCTGTGGCTCGACGACGTCCACACCCCGTGGGTCCCCGGGGCCGAGGACCAGGAACTCGACCACGAGGGGAAGACGCACGCGAAGGCGTCGACCCCCGAGCGGCTCCACGGCGTGCTGGTGGAACTGGACCGGCAGATGGGCCGGCTGCTCGACGCGCTCCGCGGGGGCCGGCCGACGCTCGTCCTGTTCCTGTCCGACAACGGGCCGCTCCCGACGTTCGAGCGTCGGCGTTCGGGCGGCCTGCGCGGGAGCAAGATGAGCCTTTATGAAGGGGGCGTCCGGCTGCCGTTCATCGCCTGGGGCCCGGGGATCGTCCCGGCCGGCGTCGCGAACACGGCGACCGTGCTGTCGGCCGTCGACATGCTCCCGACGCTCTGCTCGCTCGCCGGGGCCCCCCTGCCCTCCGGCTACCGGCCCGACGGCCAGGACATGCTCCCCGCCCTCCGCGGCGAGCGTCTCCGGCGCTCGACGCCCCTGCTCTGGGAGTACGGCCGCAACCCGAAGTCGTTCGCCTACCCCCAGGGCGAGGACCGCTCGCCCAACGTCGCAATCCTCGAAGGCGACTGGAAGCTGCTGGTCCGCGACGACGGCTCGGGCCCTGAACTCTACGACCTGTCCACCGACCCCGAAGAACGCTACAACCGCGCCGAGGCCCACCCCGACCTCGCCCGCCGGCTCTCCGACGCGGCCCTGGAGTGGCGTCGGGCGATGCCGTGAGGACGGATTCGGGGTTCTTCGCCGGGGCGATCGCCATGAATCTCGGGCCGTCCCTGCTCCGATGCCTTTCGGCCTTCGTCGTCCTGGCGGGCCTGGCCCTGGGCGTGATCGTCGTCCTGCGATACGCCGGCGATCACATCCACGACGTCTCGATCTCGTTCGGCCGACGCGACCCGGCATCGCGTCTCCATGCCCTTTGCGAATTGGTAAGCTAGGATGATCGGAAAGGGGGCAACCATGTCGATCGACCGGATCAACGACCTTCGCGCTTTTCGCGATTTCGCGAGCGCCAGGCTCATGCTCGGCGGCGAGACGACCCTGGACGAAGCCCTCGACCTCTGGCAGGTCGAGAACGAAGGCGATCCGCCGCGCCCGGACGACGTCCAGGCCGTCCGGGAGGCCCTGGACGACATGGCCGCCGGCGACGAGGGCGTCCCGCTGGAGGAGGCCGTCGCCGAACTTCGTCGGAAGCACAACCTGCCGGCGAGGTCATGAGTTATCGGGTCAGGGTCCTCGCCCGGGCCTGGCGCGATCTCGACGAGATCCTCGGCTACATCGCCGCACGGTCCCCGGACGGGGCCGCGCGGCTCCTCGATCGCTTCGATCAGGAACTCAGCCGGCTTGAAGGGAACCCCTGACCGCACCCCTTGCACCCGAGGCCGAGGTGATCGGCGAGCCGATCCGGCACGTCTTCTTCCGTACGCGCGCCGGTCGCACCTATCGGGCACTCTTCCTGCTTGTCGGCGACGAGGTGCGGGTGCTTCGCGTCCGCGGGCCCGGCCAGCCCCCCGTCGGGCCGGATGAACTGCCGCGGTGAGGCGGCGAGGCCGACGGCCTTGGTGCGGCGGACTCCACCGGCTAAAGTGGGATAGGGCGCCGATGACGCCACACGCCCCTTCCCACCACCTCGGCGGACGATCCCCACCAGGACGGCGCTCCCCCATGGACCTTGCGATACCCCCCGAACCCGACTGGTCGGCGGCCTCGGCGCGGCTGCTGGTCGCGTGCGAGGCCGCCGTCGACCGATTCGCGAAGGAGCACCCGGCGGAGTGCTGCTCGTTCCTGGCCTTCGCGGTCGGCGAGTGCTTCGGCGAGGTCGTCCTCGCGTTCGACACACTCGCCAACGGCATGGCCCGCGCCCGGCGGCACGAGGCGATGGCCGTCCGCACGCGCACCCGGACCCTCTCCGCCGAATACGGCTGGCGCAACGCCGGCTTCCACCTGAACCGCACCCCCATCGCCGCCCACGCCCCCAGCACCTCCGAGTTCGCCTTCGCCGACTTCGCCCGGGTCCACTTCCCGGACTGGGAGCCCTACTTCCTCGAACACCGAAGGCCCGGCGAGCCCGACCCGACGGGCAAGGTCGCCATGCTCCTCCAGGGCGTGGCCAACTCCGTCGTCCAGCGGGGCCGACTCTCCCGGCTCAACCTGGCCTCCCCCTGCTACGTCGGCGGCGAGTTCGCCCGCGACGACCTCGGGCTCGTCGTCCTCCGCGCCGTCAACTGGCCCGCCTAGTGCTTCGTCACCCCTTGATTTTCGGGCCCTCTTTGTAGGCTGGGTCTCGACCCAGCACTGGCGCGCCGTGGCTTTCTCCGGGCTGGGTCACGACCCAGCCTACCGAGATCATCCGAAAATTCGGTCGTGGCAAAGCACCAGACTGGGGGCCTCGGGATTCGCGTCTTCCAGGAAGTTCACGCAGCCTGCGTCGACGGGACGATATAGAGGACGGCAGGATGCCGACGGGCGGGGAAGTCACCGTATCGATCACGGAAGATCCACATGTCGAGACGATCGCGAGGCGGGCGGAGGCGTCCGACGGCCGTCCGCCCCTGGGGCGAGGGCCTGGAGGATCGTCGGCTGATGGCGGGCGACTCGTGGCCGAGCTACCTATCTCCGGCCGAGTTGAAGTCGCTGCTGCGCGACCCGCTCGGCTACCCCGTCGTGCGGCCCAACACGCCGGTCCTCCCCTTCGGCAACACGGCGTCCAACGCGACGTTCATCGATCCCTCCGCCTGCATCACCAACGGTTACGCGGTGATCGTCAGCCCTAACAGCTTCATCGGCCCGTACTCGAAGCTGGACGCCGCCAACGGGGTCGTGAAGATCGGGGGGATGTCGGCGGTCCTGGACAACGCCTCGATCACGGCGAATCCCGCGCGGGCCAAGGGGAAGGACGTCCCCGAGGTCCTCATCGGCAGCCAGGTCGAGATCGGCTACGGCGCGACGGTGAACGGACCGTCGGTCATCGGCGGCTTCGACGCGGCCGGCAAGCCCACCTCCATCGGCCCCGGCGCGGTGATCGACGGCGGGAACGTCGAGGCCGGCGCGTTCGTCTCGGCCCTGGCCCGCGTGGGGCCCGGTGTCACCATCCCGTCCGGCATGAAGGTCCTCCCCGGCGCGAACGTCGTCACCCAGGCCGAGGCTTCCGACCCGGCGCTTGGGAAGGTGACGCCCGTGACGGCGGCCGACCTGGCCGCGCTGAGCAAGTCGCTGACGGCGAACCTGTCGCTCGGCGCCGGCTACATCACGCTCTACCAGGGGCAGTCGTCCACGGGCGTCAGCCCGGCCGTCCCGACCTCGCGGACGGGGATCTACAACGGCAACCTGGCGGCCGTTTCGGGGTCGAACAACCAGCCCGGCTCGGCGACCGCCACGACCCCCTACCTCCCCCCCGGCGCCGCGCCGAGGTATCCCTCGCCGCGCCGCGGGCTGGTCAGGGCCTCGCTCCCCGGCTTCACGGCGAGGGCGACCGGCAACGCCTCGATCGACCAGCGCGCCCGCTTTGTCCAGTCGAGCCTCGGCCGTCGGAACTCCATCCGGGCTGACCAGGGCCAGGCGATCGCGATCGGCTCCATCGCTTCGACCGGGGAGAGCGTCACGATCAACGCCCCTTACGGGGGGATGCTCGCCATCGGCCAGCGGTTCTCGGCCGGGTCGGGCGCGGTGATCCTCGACGGGGGCTCGGGCGCGAAGGCCGTCATCGGCGACGACGTCGCGATCGGCGCGGGGGCCGTCGTCCAGGGGTCTTCGCTCGGCTCCGGGTCGGTCGTCGGGCCGCAAGCCTACCTGCTCAACTCGACCTTCCCCGCGGGCACGAACATCCCCGCCGGCGCGATCTACATCGACGGCTCCCTCGTCGGCTACGTCTCGCGCTGAGCGACCTCCGCCTACCTTCCGACCGCGGGGCCGCGGGCGAGTCATCGCCCCGGCCCCGCGTCGTCGTTTCGAAGGGTCACTCGATCGCCAGGCCCTTCACCATCGCCCAGCCGCGGCTGGTGACGTCGATCCGGGCCCAGAGCTTGCGCTCGCGGGCGGCGTCCTCGTAGGCCCGGCCCTCCCCCTCCTGGACGTGGAACGACTCGATGCCGAAGGTGATCTCCGTGGGCGATTCCAGCGTCCCCTGGAGGTACGGCGCGCCGCCGGCGGGGGGCGCGAGGCCCGGCGGTCCGGCGCGGAAGTGATCGGGCCGCGCGGGGTCGGGGATCAGCTCGACGAAGACGGGGCGGCCCTGCCACGCCTCGCGATTCTCGAACCCGTAGGGGCCGGGCAGTCCCGCGATCCCACCGGCCGGCACGCGGCTGAATTCATAGGAGAGGATGACGTACTCCCCCGTGAACAGGTCGCGGGGGTCGACGGGGACGACCTGCACATAGCCCGCGGTCGTCACCCGGAACATCATCATCGTGCCGGCGATCATCCAGGCCAGGATGCCGAGCTGGAAGACGGCCGCGGCGATCAGCAGGGCGGACGTCCGGCTCGCGCGAGGCGGCCGGGGGCCGAAGTCCGCGTCGACGACGGCGGGGGCGATCTCAGGCGTGGACATGGTGGGCCTCCTTCAGCCGTCGCCAGAGCCAGGCCGCCGCGACCAGGGCGGCGCCGCAGGCCAGGAACACCAGCGCCGCGCCGGGCATGCCGCCGAAGCCGCTGAACAGGTCGGCGTAGCGGCAGACGGCCCAGAGCAGGAAGTACGCCACGCCCGCGGCGAACGGCCGGCCGCGGTCCTCGCGGGCCCCGACGACCGTCAGCCAGATCGCCAGCGAGGCCGTCGCGGCGTTCGCCAGGACGGTGATGAGGACGGGGGAGGCTTCCAGCGCGAAGCCGAACCCCAGGGCCGCGAACAGGCCGAGCAGCGCCAGCGGGAACCACCGCCCGGGCGCGGCCAGCAGGTTCGCCGCCAGCGATCCGGGCCGCCCCGAGCGCCGGCGGTCCAGCTCGGCGGCGACGACCAGGAGGATCGCGGCCAGGACCACCGCCCCCGCCGCCTCGATCGCCAGGGCCGTCGGCATCACCTGGCCGCTCGCGGATCGGTTGAACGCATAGGTGCTCAGGGGCATCAGCACGCCGCCGATCAGCAGGACCCCGAAGAACCGATACGGGATCCCCAGGCCCGACGATTGCGGATGGCATTCGGCGACCAGCAGCAGGACCGAGCCGACCAGGCCCGCCCAGAACAGGGGCGTGGCGTCCATCGTCCACGACGCCGGCTGCACGACGACCCAGAGCGTCGCCAGCGCGACGTACAGGGCCAGCACGCTGCGCGAGCGGTTCGCATACGCCCAGGCGAAGCCCGGGATCGCCAGCAGCGGGACGCTCCAGGTGGGGTCGACGATGTGACGCCACGAGCCGAACGACCCGAAGGCCGGCCTCAGGCCCGACTCCCCGGCGTACCACGCGAGCGTCGCCGCGACCAGCGCGTGCAGCGGCCACGTCCCCAGGGCCAGGGCGAACGGCAGCACGCCCACCGCCCACCACCAGAAGCCGGAGGAGTCGCCGACGGTGAAGTTGAACGTCTGCGCGATCAGCCAGATCGCCGCGCCGTACATCAGGCAGCCGACGAAGGCCGCGACGTTCGAGCCCGCGACCGAGCCGGCCCGTCGCAGCGTCCACGCCCCCCAGTAGGTCGCCCCCAGGACCAGGAAGATCAGGGCGAACCGCGTCGCCGGCGCGAGCTGCGCCCAGTTGAACGCGACGGCCGTCAGCACGGCCAGCCCGATCAGCAGCCCGCCCAGCCCCATGACGGCCGCGCTGGCGCGGTCGGTGCGCCGCACCGCCTCCGCCTCGGGCGTCCCGCCTTCGTAGAGGCCGAGGATGTGCTTCGGCTGGTCGCCCGAGAGCACCCCCAGCGCCGTCCACGCCTCCAGCTCGCCGACCAGCCACGCGCGGCGGTCGGCCGTGATCTCGCGCCCGCTCATGAATCGCCCCGTCGTGCCCAGGTCATCCCGGCGCGCCGCGACGCGCGCCTCGGATGTTTCTTTAGCACGTCTATGACGAGACGATGCGGATTTGTGACGGGGATGGTTGGAGCGAATGGAGACCTAATTGGGCCGGGGGGGGAGGTAGATCATCGGAACCCGGGCCCCTCGCGACGATCATCTTTCAGAGGCTGTTCCAGAAGGTCGCGGGGCGATCCTCGTGACGCCTTCCCCCCTCGCGGGGGAAGGCAGACCCCGGAGGGGTCGGATGAGGGGGACGCGAAGCAGGGGCGGTGTCGGAATTCACGACCCGACCCGCCTTTACGCCGACGGCCGTCCGGCGCGTCGTCCCCCTCATCCGGCCCTGCGGGCCACCTTCCCCCGCCAGGGGGGAAGGGCGTTCAAATCCCCCTTCTGGAACAGACTCTCAGATCAACCGTTCGAGCAAGGCGCCGCGAGACGGCCGACGCCCGGCGAGATCGCCCGCCGACTGTTCGGCCGCCCGCATCTCCCGGATCATCGCGTCTCGGTGGTCGTAGAAGTACGTCAGCGCGGCGTAGACCTGTTCGGGGCGAAGGTCAGGATGCTGTTCCAGGAGTTCCTCGGCCGACCAGCCGTAGTGATAGTGCTCGCCGGCGAGGTGCAGGACCTTGTATCGGGTCCCCGCGACGAGGGCCCGGCCGTCCGCATCGACGACGAGGTGAGGATACTGGATCGCTGCGCTCATTCGTGGCCCCCTTCGCACCTGGATCGGCGGGTCGTCAGCCGGCCTGCTCTTCCCCGTCGGCCTCGTCGTGCCGGCCGTCGCCGTTCGAGCCTCCGGCGCGGCGGGCTTCGGCCTCGGCGCGGGCGCGGCGCTGGGATTCGATGGCCTGGACGAGCTGGTCCTGGGCCTCGGCGACGTAGGCGGCCCAGTCGGTGGAGAAGTCCTGGCGGAAGGCTTCGATGTATCCCGGCTCGTGCTGGCGGGAGAGGAACTTGAGCTGGTGGAAGACCTTGTGGGCGAGGGTCTGCACCTCCTCGGAGCCCTCGCCGTCGCGGTCGGGGCCGGCCTGGTGGTAGCGGAAGCGGCCGATCCAGACCTTCAGCCGGGCGTACTGTTCGAGCTTCGCCAGGTGGCCGAAGGCGTGCATGCCGGCCTCGACCTCGTGGGCCAGGAGCTGGAGCTGGCCGCCGGGGAAGTGGCTCTCGGCGTCCCAGAGGAGGCGGTCCTCGTCGGCGAACTGCTCGACGAGCTCCGGCGTCAGCCGCTCCAGCTCGCGCCGGATCTGGCGATAGGCGTCGACGGCCGTGCGCAGGTCGCGGCGGGCCTCGTCCAGGTCCTTGCCCGCGGCCTCCAACTCGGCCTTCGCCTCGGCGCGGGTACGGGCGATCTCGGCCTCGGTCGTGGCGACGAGCTGCTCGGCGTCGGCGTCGGAGGCCAGGGACGATTTGAACTGGGCGAGCTTGCGCACCAGGTCTTTCAGGAGCAGCTCGTCGGCGTCGGCCTGCTCCAGCGCCCGCGCGCACGCCGGCCGGGCGGCCCGCATCCGCTCCAGGGCCTCGCGCGATCGCTTCTCGGCGGCGCGGAAGTGCTCGGCGGCCTGGCGCGCCTCGGACTCGACCTTGCGGGCGCGGGTCTTGGCCTCGGCCTGGCGGACCAACTCGGCCAGTTGTGCCAACGATGGAGTCATGTTCCGGTCTCTTCCGCGAAGGATCGAGGCGCAACCCGGGGCCGGGTCGGGCCTCGTCGGAGTGGACGGCGGGTCGCGCGAGGGAGCATGCAGGACGCCTCGAGCTCGGGGCCGACGCCGTCGCGCGGCGGCGTCCGCGCCCCCCATGATACACCCCGGCCGGGCAAAGGAGAACGGGCGGGCGCTAGGACCTCCAGTCGACCAGGGCCAGCGGGTGGCCGAGCCGTTGGACGCGCTCGAAATGCGCCGTGTTGCCCGTGGCGAGCGCCATCCCGCGCGTGATCGCGATGGCCGCGATCATGGGATCGGCGACGCCGATCGGCCGGCCGAGCCGCTCCAGGTCTCCGGCGATCCGGCCGGCCAACTCCGCGGCGGCCAGGTCGAAGTCGAGGACTTCCTCGCGGGCGATGATCGCGAGGAAGTCCTGGAGCCTGCGGGTGCTCCGCTTGCGCTGGAAGCCGCGGACGATCTCCATGACGGTCACGACCGAGATGGTCAGTACGCCTTGAGCCCGTCGATAGGATCTCGCCCGGCTCGCGACGTTTGCATCCACGCCCTTGAGGACTTCGGAATAGATGTCGGTGTCGAGCAGGATCTTATTCAAGGGGGAGGTCCCGCCAGGACTCGCCGCGACGGGCCTGGTAGGCGTCGGCGACGATCGCGTCCAGTTCATCGGCGGCGTCGCGCATGGCGCCGATGGAGCCGTCGGCCGTCGCGTCGAGTTGGTGCAGCAGCCGGCGGGCCGCCTCGGCCATCGCCTCGTCGAGCGAGGCGAATCGGCCCGAATCGACGGCTTCGCGTATCGAGCGTTCGAGGTCGTCGGGGAGCTTGATCGTCATCGTCGGGCCCTCCTGTCATGCCGATGCTATTCTATCCGCCGCGCGTCGGCCCCGCAGCCTTGGTTGCGTCCGGGCCCGGGGATGGCGTACCGTAGCGGACCGGCCGCCGGGAAGAGGTTCGACGGGCGGGGGCGGAACGGAAGGGAGACGGATGGCGACCGGGACGATCGAGGCCCCCTGGGGGGGCGGGACGCTGAGGCTGGACCTGCCGCGCGCCTGGGGCGTCGGGCCGGGCGACGTCGTGGAGCCCGACCTCCGCGGCGCGACGTCCGATTACCCCGTCGCCCTGGACGAGGCGCTGGACGCGCCCGCGGATTCCCCCCGGCTGGAAGAGGTCGTCGGGCCCGGCTCGCGGGTCGCGATCGTGGTGGACGACCCCTCGCGCTGGACGCCGGTGCGCGAGGCCCTGCCGATCGTCCTGGCCCGGCTCCACGGCGCGGGGGTCGCGGTCGGCGACGTGACGATCAGCGTGGGGGTCGGCCGGCACCACGCGGTCGACGACGAGGCGATGCGGCGTCGGCTCGGCGACGGCCCCGCCGAGACCTATCGCTGCTTCAGCCCGCCCGTCGACGACCTCTCCGCCTACGCCGACCTCGGGACGACCTCGCGCGGGATCCCGGTGCGGGTCTTCCGGCCCGTGGCCGAGGCCGACGTCCGGGTCCTGATCGGCTCGGTCCTGCCGCACCTCCAGGCGGGGTTCGGCGGCGGTTACAAGCTGATCTTCCCCGGCGCGAGCCACCGCACGACCCTCGGCGCCCTGCACCGCCAGGGCCTCGCCCGCGACTCCGACGCCGGCCGGCTGCTGGGCGGATCCGCGGCCGAGAACCCCATGCGGCAGGCGGTCGGCGAGGCGGCCGGTTTCCTGGGCCCCTGCTTCTCCATCAGCCACCTGATCGGCGCGCCGGGGATGATCTTCCGGGCATGCGCCGGCCGCCCGGAGTCGGTCCAGGACGCGCTGGCTGAGGAGGCGGGGCGGCGGTTCCAGGCCCCCCCCGCCCCGCCGGCCGACGTCGTCGTGGTGGGGAACGACCCCTGGCCGGGCGACCCGATGCAGAGCTTCAAGGCCCTGCTCCACCACCGCGCCGCCAGCGTGCCGGGCGGCGTGACGGTCGGCCTGTTCTGGACCGACCCGGGGGAGATCGACCGCTCCATGCCGAGGTCGGCGATGCGCCTCATCGCCGGCTCCGGCGCCCCCGGCGGCTGGGCGATCCGCCGCCTGGTGCCGATGGCCGAGCGGATCCTCATGGCCCGCGAGTCGTCCGCCGCGTTCATGCTCCGCTGGGCCCGCGAGCTGGTCGTCGACCGGACGGTGATGGTCTACGCCCCGCCCCTTCACGAGCGGATCGGCGGCCGGCTGGGGCCCGTCCGGATCTTCGCGGACCAGGATTCGCTGTGGAAGGCCGTCCGCCGCGCCCTGCCGCGCGACCGTCGCGACGCCCCCCGCGTCCGCATCTTCCCCCGCGGCGGCCTGACGTACGTCCCGCGGGCGTGACGGTCGCCGCGGGGCCCGGGGCGGCGCGGGAGTTGCGGAATGGGAGTGGCGTGAGGGCCTTCGTCCGAGAGGTCCCCGAGGAACCGCCCTCCCCCGCCAGGAGACTCCCATGCGCCGCATCGCCGCCCCCCTCGCGATCGCCCTGACGATCCTCGCCGCCCCCGCGCGGGCGCAGGTCGACCCATCGAAGGATACGCCCGGGTTGAAGCCGTCCGACATCGCGGGCGGCTACGAGATCGTCTCGGGCGAGAAGTTCGGCGCCCCCGAGCCCGCCGAGCGGGTCAAGGGCTCGACCGTGCGGTTCACCAAGGACCGCGTGGTCGTGATGGACAGGGACAGCAAGGAGGTCTACGGCGCGTCGTACTCGCTGGAGCCCGCCGAGGCCGCGGCCGGCGAGGCGGCCCCGGGCGCGACCGGCTCGAAGATCAAGATGACCAGCAAGCTCGCCGACTCCCAGGACGAGGAGCAGGTGGCCCTCGGGATGATCGACAAGGACGGCGACAAGGTCCGCCTCATCTACGCCCTCCCCGGCGGCGAGGCGCCCAGAGAGTTCAAGACCAAGGCCGGGCAGCTCATGTTCGTCCTCAAGCGGAAGGCCGACTGACGCCTCGCGAGCCCTCGACGACTCGACGCCCCGCCCGCGCGGGGCGTCTCCATTTCGAAGTCGGCCCGACCGGCGCCGGGTTTGCGAAGTTCTCGTCACGCCCGAGACCACCCGCCCGACCCATCCGGAAATCGACCCCATGAAGATGCGTACGCTCAACGACCTGATGGTGGACGTCGCCCGCGACATGCTCGACGCGGAGAAGCAGCTCGCCAAGGCCCTCCCGAAGATGGCCAAGGCCGCCTCGGCCCCCGGGCTGAAGAAGGCGTTCGAAAAGCATCTGGAAGAGACCAAGGTCCACGCCGAGCGCATGGGCATGGTCCTGGAGGCCCTGGGCCACCCCATCCGGGGCAAGAAGTGCCACGCGATGGAGGGCCTGATCGAGGAGGGGAAGGAAGTCCTGGAGATGGACGCCGACCCCGAGACCCGCGACGCCGCCCTCATCGCCGCGGCGCAGAAGGTGGAGCATTACGAGATCGCCGGCTACGGCACCCTCTGCACCTGGGCGGCCACGCTGGGCATCCCCAAGGTCAAGGAGATCCTGGGCGACACGCTGGCCGAGGAGAAGACCACGGACCAACTCCTGACCGAGATCGCCGAGGGGTTGGTCAACGAGCGAGCCGCGACCTGAGCCGGCCTCAGGGGCTGGAAGCGACCCGGCCGGCCGCCGTGGCGTAGGCGTCCAGGATCCCCGTCCTGCCGGGGTGGATCGCCTCCAGGCCCAGGCGCGATTGCAGGCTGTACGACAGCCGGCTGCCGGCCCCGTACAGGACCACCAGGCGCTGCTCGTCCGGGAGCGTCAGCAACTCGTCGACGTTCGTGAGGTCGATCTGCGGCAGGTCGGGCAGCGCCGTGCGGAGGATGAAGCGGAGCCGGCCGCCCGGGTAGGGGGCGTCGAGCGAGCCGGGCTCGCCGTCGGACTCGAAGCGCGAGGACGGAGGGCTGACGACCGCGACGTGGCTGAACGGCCGCTCGCGGTTGCGCCTCAGGATCATCGTCCGGAGCATCAGCAGGTCGCTGGTCTCGCCGTGGCGGAAGACCATCTCGCGCACGCCCAGGCCGACGGTCGCCGCCAGGGCGGCCAGGAGGAACGTCGCCAGCACCTGGCGCTGGCGGTCGTCGCGGCGGCTCGCCCATCGTTCGACGGCGCGGCCCAGGAACAGCGAGGCGATCATCAGGTCGAGGGCGATGTGGAGGCTGAGCGTGGTGGCCGACCCGGCGTGGCCCGCCAGCACGTCGTCGAGCGCCCCGCGGAGGTCCTTGCTGGACCACCAGGCCAGGCAGAACGCCGAGGCCGGGGCCAGCCCGATGAGCGCCCGGACCGAGACCCGGCGGTTGACCAGGTCGGCGACCGTGGAGGCCGCCAGCAGGTTCAGCGGGACGAGGAGGAGGATCTCCAGGGCCTGCCTCGGCCCGTTCGTCCAGGTGGACAGGGCCAGGGCGGCCGCGCCCGCCCAGGCGACCCAGAGCGACCCGCCGATGGTCTCGCGGTCGTCCCCCTCGGAGGCCAGGGCGCGGCGGATCGCGCGGACGGCCCCGTACAGGGCCAGCGGGGCGGCCACCGGGGCCAGCTCCAGGATCCGCGTCGCCAGGTTGTACGAGTCGGTCCAGCCGGAGGCCGGCAGGGTCAGCGGGGCGAAGAGGCCCCAGCCGTGCGTCATGAGCATGCTCAGGTGCCACGGCGCGGCGACGGCCGCGGCGACGACCAGGGCGACCGCGGCGTCCACCGCCCCGCCCTCGCGGAGCCAGGCGCGGAGGCCGCTCGACGGCGGGGGCCGGTAGGTCGGGTCGGCCGCGGCCCCCGCCCGCAGGTAGACCTGATGCAACACCGCCACCGCGATCGCGATCAGGCCGAAGGCTTCCACAGCCAGCAGCGACGCCCCCAGGGCGAGCCCTCCGGCCGCCGACCAGAGCAGCGAGCGGCCCCGAGGGTCGGCCGACTCCGCCGCCAGGCGGGTCCGGACGGCGTACGCGTGCAGCGCGGCGATCGCGCCCGCCGCGGCCGGCAGGTAGGGCGTCATCTCCTGCTCGCGCAGCAGGAGGCTCGGGCTGAACGCCATCAGCAGCGCCGCCGTGAATCCCAGCCCTCCCCCCCGCCAGAGCCGGCCCTGGAGGTAGGCGAGGATGACGATGGCCGCGCCGGCGATGTAGCTGGGGAGCACGCAGGCGAGCGGGTCGCAGTCGCCGCTGAGCGTGAGGCCGGCCGCCGCGAGCCAGGGGTAGAGCGGCGGCTGCAAGGCCACGCTGCGATACCCGGCCGACTCGCGCTCGGGCTTGATCGCCTCGCCGGCCCCCGTCTGATCGACCACCATACCGTCGACGGCCACCGCCAGCGCCCGCAGGCCCCACAGGGGGCCGGGGGCGGTGAGGTCCCACGACCGGATCGCCGCCAGCCCGGGGAGGATGGCGATCAGCACGACCAGCGGGAAGAACATCGCCGACCGCGGCGCGGGGCGGATCAGCGGCCGGGGCGGCTGAGGGACGGCCGGTTCGAACCGGGCCCTCGGCGACGCCGGCCTCCGCTTCGGTCGCAGCACGCGCGTTCCCATCGTCTCATCCGCCCGCATCGTGATGGTGATGGAGGACGACCCTGCGTCGGCGGCCGAACGAGCCCCGGGCGCGGATCCCGTCGAGGTCGAAGTGGGGTTCGACGGACCATACCATATCCGCAGCGATCGGGGGATAGGCGTTCGGCCGGTTCCCGGAGGCACTGGATCGCCCTCGCCACGCCCCGCCGGGCGGCCCGATCGGGCCGTCTTGGGAGGGGCCGAATGCGACGCGAGGCCGTGGAACGGCCGCGTCGCCCGCAACGACACCAACGGTCGTTATCGGCCGCGCGGCCGGGCCGCGCTCACCGAATCCCGCCGCACGCCCCCCTCGGCCCCGCCCCCCGCGATTCCGGCATCATGTTTGCCTAATGGTCATCGCGACGGCGTCACCGAGGCCCATCACCGCCGCGAAGGCCGGCGACGGGCCCGCCCGCCGAACGTCCCATCAAACAAGTGTTTCATGCGAAAGGGTCACGACCATGCTGCGCTGGGCGATCGCCTTCTTCGTGCTCGCGCTGATCGCGGGCGTCCTGGGTTTCGGCGGCCTTCAGGGCGACCTGGCGGGGATCGCCAAGATCCTCGTGTTCGTCTTCCTGGTGCTGTTCGTCGTCTCGCTGATCTTCGGCCGCTCGGGCCCGCCCGCGGTCTGAATCCGCCCCCGCGCGACGGGGGCGATCGACGAGGCCGAGGGGGGCGATGCGAGAACGCGCGACGCCCCGCCTCGGCCTTTTGCGTTTCCTTTCGTGGAGGGGGGAGGCATCGGGAGCGGCGTGGGGGACACAGGTTGGCACCGTGCCCCGCGTCGTTCGGCCGGCCTCCCCCTTCCACAAGGGAGGCGATGCTTGTGAAAGGCGTTATCCGTCCCCGGGCTTGCGGAACAGCTCGGTCGAGAAGTACCGTTCCATCCGGTCGGGGAAGACCGTGACGACGCGGGCCTCGAGGCCCAACCGCCCCGCGACCGCCATCGCCGCCCGGAAGTTCAGGCCCGAGCTGGGCCCGACCGGGAACCCCCGGCGGATCAGGCGGCGGGCGACGTCAATCGCCTCGTCGTCGGGGACGTCGACCTCCTCCAGCCGGCTCGCCCGCTCGGCGCGGAAGCGCGTGTAGATGGTCGACAGGCCGTCGACCACGCCGGGGATCCGGCCGCTGAACGAGCAGCCCTCCGCCCCCGCCCCGCCGACCGCCGCGCCGGTCACGGGCCTGGCCGCGAACGCGCCGGGCGAGCATCCGTGGTCGCACAGGCCCTCGAACAGGCCGACGAGCGTCCCCCCCGTACCGACCCCGCTGACGACCGCGTCCACGCACCCGCCGGGGATCTGCGCCAGGACCTCCTGCGCCGTCCGGGTCCGGTGCGCGGCGGGGTTGTCCGGGTTCTCGAACTGGAGCGGCAGGAACGCTCCCCGCTCCTCGGCCATCGCCGCCGCCCCCGCCAGCGCGCCCAGGATCCCGGCCTCCCGGGGCGAGAAGGAGACTTCCCCGCCGTACGACTCGATGATGAGCCGGCGTTCGCGGCTGACCCCCTCGGGCATCACGGCCGCGAACCGCAGCCCGAGCTGCGCCGAGGCCAGGGCCATGGCGATGCTCGTCGACCCGCTCGAAGCTTCCACGACGAGCCCCCCCGGCGCGACCTTCCCGGCCCGCACGGCCTTGTGCAGGATGTGGCCGGCGATGCGGTCCTTGGTCGACCCGCTGGGGTTGAGGAACTCCAGCTTGCACCAGATCGTGGGCCCGCCCGCGTCGAGCCGGACCGGGACCAGGGGCGTCGCCGCGACGCGGTCGAGGTAGTGGTTGCAGTCGGGGAGCCGGGGCGCGGTGTTCAATGCGAGCCTCGCGACGGGACCTGGGGTCGTCACGATAACAGTAGCACGCCCTCACGCCCCGGGCGATGGGCTCGCGGGCGCGGCCGGCCGCGGCCTCACCAGAGCGGCCAGCCGACGGACGACGAGCCAGGCGATCAGCAGCCCGATCGCCCAGAACGGCAGCCACACCGCCTGCGCGACGGCGAAGAGGACCAGGGCCTTGCCGACGTCCACCAGCCGCGTCACCGACGTCTGCCACGTCCGGGCGACCTGGGTCGGGAAGTCCGCCACCACCGGCGTCGGCGGCTGGAACCGCTCGCGTTCGCGGAGCGTGAGCGTCAGCGTGGCGAGCGAAGACAGGTTCCGGAGCACGCGGATCCGGCCCTGCATCTGCTCGATCTCGCCCCGCACGCGGGACAGCTCCACCTCGACCTTCAGCACCTCTTCGAGCTGGCCGGAGCGCTCCTCCAGGATCTTCTGGAGGGTCTGCTCCTGGACCTGCTTGTTCTTGATGCGGGCCTCGACGTCGTAGAATTCCGCGGTCACGTCCTGCGAGGTCCGGTTGAACTGCACCAGCTCGCCCAGGGCCATGACCGACTTCACGAAGCCGTCGAAGCCGTCGACCGGGATCCGCAGCTTCCAGAACTGCGAGCGCGTCGAGCCCGGCGAGCCGGTCATCGTCTCCTCGGCGATGTACCCGCCCGAGGAGGCGACCAGGTCGCCCACCCGCGCCGCGGCGGCGTCCAGGCCCTCGACGGCCAGGTCGAGCGTGGCGTTGTAAATCACCTTGCGCGACACCCCCGCCGGCTCGGCCGCCGGCGCGGGGGCTTCTTCGCGGGCCGCCGCGGCCGCGGCCGTCGCCCCCATCATGCCCATCGACCGTCCGTCGTAGGCGTCGGCCGAGACGACCTCGGCGGGGGGCGGCGTCGCCGCGGGGGCGAAGGCCCGCGCCGACTTCATCTGCTCCTCGTAGGGGCCCTCGCCGCAGCCGGCCGCCGGCAGGAGCGCCGTGGAGAGGAGGCAAGCCGTGAGTCCGCGCATGATCGGCCCTCGCGTGGAGAGGTGGACGGGGCGGTCGGATCGACGGGAGCCGGGCGCCCCCATGTCTAGACGTCGCGAGGCGTCGATTTGTTAGCGGCGTCCCGCAAATCGTTCAGGCCGCGTCCAGGTATTCCCGCATCCACAGCTCCAGCATGAGGAGCGCCCAGAGCCGGTGCCCGTGCTCGCGGCGGCCGGCGGCGTGCTCGTCGATCAGCTCGCGGACGCGCTCCGGGCGGAAGAGGCCGCGGGCGAGGGCGGCGGGGTCGAGGAGGATCGCCGACAGCTCGGCCTTCAGCTCGTCGCGGAACCAGCGGCCCACGGGGACGCCGAAGCCCATCTTGCGCCGGGTCTGGATCGGCCCGGGGATCAGGTCGGCGAACGCCCGCTTGAGGACGACCTTGGACCGGCCCGGCCGCAGCCGCATCTTGCGGTCGATCGGCATCGCGGCGGCCAGCTCGACGACCCGATGGTCCAGGAACGGACCCCGACATTCCAGGCTGTGGGCCATGCTCGCCATGTCCACCTTGAACAGCAGGTCGCCGGGGAGGTACGTCAGGACGTCCGAGACCATCGCCCGCGTGACGACGTCGCGCCCGGCCGCCGCGGCGAACGCCCGCCCGAGGACCGCGGCCGGGTCGGCCGACTCGGGGTCGGGGAGGCCCGAGGCGAAGGTCGCGAGGCGGTCGAGCTGGTCGTCGGCGTAGAGGGCCAGCCGCCCGGTCTCGTCGAACGTGGTCATCCAGCTCAGGTAGCGGGCCGCGGCCGGTTCGTCGATCCGCTCGGCGATCCGCTCCAGCGCCCGGAGCCGCGACTTCGCCTTGCCCGAGCGGGGGAGCAACCGCGTCGCCCCGGCCAACATGCGGCGAGGGCCGGCGGGGAGGCGCTGGACGAGTTCGGTGATCGCCAGGGCCCGGTAGCGGTCGTAGCCGCCGAACAGCTCGTCGCCGGCGTCGCCGGTGAGGGCGACCGTGACCTCGCGGCGGGTCTCGCGGGCGACGTGCCAGGTGGGCAGCGCCGAGCTGTCCGCGAACGGCTCGTCGAACTGCCGCGCCAGGGCGGGGATGGTCTCCCACGCCTTCGGCTCGACGATGAACGTATGATGCTCCGTCCCGATGGCCTTCGCGGCGGCCTCGGCGTAGGCGGTCTCGTCGTAGGCGGCGTCCGGGAAGCCGATCGCGAAGGTCTTCACCGGCCGCGACGACGTCCGCTGCATCAGGCCGACGACGATCGTCGAGTCGACCCCGCCCGAGAGGAACGCGCCCAGCGGGACGTCGGAGACCATCTGCTCGCGGACGGCCTCGTCGAGCGTCGCCCGCAGCTCCTCGGCGTCCTCCTCGAACGGCCGTCGGCGTTCGAAGTCCCAGTCGGGCGACCAGTAGCGCTCGACCTGCAACCGGCCGTCGCGCCAGAGGGCGTAGTGGGCGGGCGGCAGCTTCTTCACGCCGGACAGGATCGTCCGCGGATGGGGGACGTATCCGAACGTGAGGAAGTGATCGAGCGCCACCGGGTCGAGGTCGCGGGGGACGTCGGCCTCGGGGAGCGCGAGCAGGGCCTTCAACTCGCTGGCGAAGGTGAGCCGGCCGGCGTGCTCGCGGTAGAGCAAGGGCTTCTGGCCCAGGCGGTCGCGGCCCAGCAGCAGCGTGCGCCGGGGGGCGTCCCAGATGGCCAGGGCGAACATCCCCCGGAGGTGCTCGAACATCCGGGGGCCCTCGTCCTCATAGAGGTGGACGAGGGTCTCGGTGTCGCCGCGGGAGCGGAGGGCGTGGCCGCTGGCTTCCAGGCGGCGGTGGAGGGAGGGGAAGTTGTAGATCTCGCCGTTGAAGACGACCCAGACGGTGCCGTCCTCGTTGGAGAGGGGCTGCCGAGCCCCCTCCAGGTCGACGATCGCCAGCCGTCGGAAGCCCAGGGCGGCGTGGTCGTCGCGGTAGACGCCCGCGTCGTCGGGGCCGCGGTGGGCGATGCGGTCCATCATCGCTCCCAGGCGGCCCTCGCCCAGCGCCCCGCCCGGACCGCCCCAGACCGCCCCGCAGATGCCGCACATGCCCGCCCGCCTTTCGCCCGACCTCGCCCCGCCGCCCCGGCCGGGATCCAGGATATCAGCCGGCGGCCGGCCCGTCGCCACCGGCGACCCGAGGGGATGGAGGAGGTCTTCGCCCGGCGGCCGGAAAGCTCTTGATCGGAGATGTCTTTGCGGCGTAGAGTTTTCCCGAGGCGGCCCTGACTCCGAGGCTCGTTCCATGCTCGCGGGAGGCCGATCGGATGGCGAGTCGCAGGCGGCCGGGGTTGGGCCCGGTCTTCGCCTATGAATGGCTGACGGCGTCGCGGCGCTGGCAGGGCTACGCCCTGAGGTCGTTGCTGGTCCTCCTGCTCCTGCTGGGCCTCGCGGCGGTCTGGCTGGGGAGCCTCGACGGGGCGGGGACGCTGTCGGTCGATCGGATGGCCGAGGTCGGGCGGGCGTTCTACGCCGTGACGACGCTGATCCTGCTCGGGCTGGTCGGCCTGGCGGCGCCGGCGGCGACCGCCGGCGCGATCTGCCTTGACAAGGCCCGGGGGAATTTGACCCTCCTGTTCGCGACCGACCTGGCCGACGCCGAGATCGTGCTGGGCAAGCTGGGGGCCCGGCTGGTCCCGGTGCTGGGGCTGATCGCCTGCGCGGCGCCGGTGATGTCGCTGGCGACCCTCCTGGGCGGCGTCGATCCGACGTTGCCGGCCGGCGCGATCCTGGTCTGCCTGGCCTGCGCCGCCTTCGGCTGCACGCTGGCGCTGACGCTGTCGGTCTGGGGGCGGAGGACGCACGAGGTGCTGCTGGCGACCTACGCCTTCGGCATCTTCTGGCTGCTGGCGGCCCCGATCTGGATGGCCCTGGCTTCGACCCTGCCCTGGCAGTCCCGGCCGGATTGGATGCCGGGAGGCTTCGCCCTGTTCCCTTACAATCCCGTCTTCCTGGTGCTCGGCCCCATGGGCGCCCCTCCGGGTTTGGGCTCGGTCGGGCTGGGGGCCCAGGGCCGGTTCTGCCTGCTGGGGATGCTGGCCTCGGCGCTGCTGGCGTCCGCGGCGACCTGGCGGATCCGGGCGGTGGTCGTCCGGCAGGCCGGTCGGGGGGAGGGGGCGCGTCGGGCGACCGGCCCGCTCGGCCGGCTCCTCCGCCGGCTGCCGTCGCCGTCGCTGGACGGCAACCCGGTGCTGTGGCGCGAGTGGCATCGGCGGCGGCCTTCGCGATGGTCGGTCGCCGTGTGGGGGCTCTTCGCCGCGCTGTCGGGCGGGGCCAGCCTCTGGGTGATCGTCGAGGCGCTCGGCGGCCGAGGGACCGAGGGGGGCGCGGTGATCGGCGGCGTGCAGGTCTCGGCTGGCCTGCTGCTCCTGAGCGTCTCGGCCGCGACGAGCCTGGCCGAGGAGCGCCAGCGCGGCAGCCTGGACGTCCTGCTGTCCACCCCGCTCTCGACCCGGTCGATCGTCCTGGGCAAGTGGTGGGGCGCCTTCCGCGGCGTCCCGCCGCTGGCGATCCTGCCGGCGCTCATCGCCGGGGCCCTGGCGACGCACACCGGGTTCGCCCCGGCCCCGGCGCTGATCGGCGGCCTGATCCTCGCCTACGGCACCGCGATCACGAGCCTCGGCCTGGCGCTGGCCACCTGGCTGCCCCGGATGGGGCAGGCCATCGGCCTGACCGCCGGGCTGTACATCGTCGTGCTGATCGGGGCCGTCCCGGTCGGGATGGTCCTCTTCGGCGACGGCCACGGCGAGCCGGGCCCCGGCATCGCCGTGGCCAGCCCGTTCTGGGGCGTCGGCTTCTCCAGCGCGGTGTTCGGCGGCACGGCCGGGCCGAGGCACGGCATGAGGGAGCACGCCGCCTGGCTCGTCTTCTGGACCATCGCCTATGGCCTGGTCGCGATCGGCCTGCTGCTCGCGACCCTGAAGACCTTCAATCGCTGCCTTGGCCGGGCCGACGGCCGTTAGCCGTCGTATGGGGACGTCGGCCCATCGACGATCGACCTGGACGGCCGGGCTCGCGGGGTCTCGTCGCCGCGGCGGGTAGCGACGGTTGCCTGGCGTCGCCGGCTATTCGGGCGGAAACTCGGGCGTCCAGGGTCCCGGCTTCATGCCCGAGAACGCCTCGCGGAGCGGGAACGGGACTTGCGTTTTTCCGTCGGAGTCGGTCGAGGCGCAACCGGAGAGGAGTAAGATCGTCCCCAGCAGAATCCACTTGCGCATGTCGGGCTCCTATCCTCGGGCGGCTTGGGCGAGCATGATAGGCGTCGGCCGGCGGGCGTCAAGGTTGGCCCGCGTTCGGGTGTGTCTCTTGGATTCGGTGGATCGCGCCGGATTCGGGACGGCCGTCACGACGGCCCTCCCCCGCCGGGAGGGAAGGCCGTCCGCATCGCCGGCACCGTCGGCCGGAATCTCCGGGCGCACCTGGGCCGCCTCCTCATTCCGGGAGGTCCCGGATCGGAGAGGTCGAGAAGGTCGGCCCGTCGCTGCTCAGTACGAGTCGGATCCGAGGACCTCTCCCCCGTTTCGCGTGGCCAGTGCCCGCCAGGCGGCGAGCGCGACGGAGTCCTTGACGAAGCGCACCGAGCCGTCGCCCATCAGGACGTTCACGCCGCCGGAATGAGAGCTCGATGGGGGGGACTGGAACGACAGGTTGACCATCGCCGTCTTGCCCGACATCATCATGCCCTGCATCCCGGAGCATGACACGGCGTTGGGCGGGCCGACGTGGTTGTACGTGGTGAACGTCAGGTCGCCGGCGCACCAGGCCCCGCCCATCTTGCTGGCCATGTCCATGGCCATGCCCCCGGAGACGTTCAGGGCGGTGCAGTTCTGATACATCTGGTCGATGGAGGTCGTCTCCGCCACCCAGAAGAGGTCGCGCTTCGCGTCGAGGGAGCCCCGGCCTCGCTTCTTCTCGCTGAAGAAGGCCGTATTGCTCAGGCCGTCGGTGATCGCGGAGAACGCCACCTTGCTCCGGTTGTAGAGCGGGCCTTGGGGCATCCCGAGGCCGCCGGCCGCCGGCGGGTACTGCTCGCAGGCGTCGCTCAGCCAGTTCCCGCCGTTGGAAACGTAGTTGTTCGCCCCGGGCCAGTCCGAAGCCGTGGCCACTCCGTCCGAGGGGCAGAGGAAGGTGGTCAAGGCGACCCGGCAGGCCGTCGAGTTCTCGCGGCCGGGGTTCTGATACGCCGTGAGCATGTTCATGCCCATGGCCATCCCCAGCGGCCCCACGTCCGGCGTCTCCGGCGGGAGGGCGAAGTTGATCGCGTTGAACACCACCGCCTGCTCCATAGACGCGAGGATCTGGCTGTGCGCCGACCATCGGGCGTGGAGCGGGGCCCCCGCCAGGCTCGTCATGTAATCCCCCCCCTGCGAGAAGGGGAGGACGCCTGCGGCGCTCTCGTAGTTGGCCAGGGCGAGGCCGATTTGCTTCATGTTGTTCGTGCACTGGGCGCGGCGTGCGGCCTCGCGGGCGGCCTGCACGGCCGGCAGCAGCAGGGCGATCAGGACCGCGATGATCGCGATCACCACCAGCAATTCGATCAAGGTAAAGGCGCGGCGCGATTCGAGCATGGTCGTACTCCCCCAGGCCGTGATCCGCGAGGGATGACGGCGGTCCTCCGATCGGTGCGTCATGGTGCTGCGACGGTGGAGGAGGATCAGGTCCACGGGGGGCGGTGGCGTAGGTCCGGTTCTGGGGGCTTGTGGGTCGACGAGAGGGCCGAAGCGGGGGAGCGGAAGGCACCAGGTCGCGGGGGGCCTTCAAGCCTGGAGAGGACGACGTCGTGGGAGGCGGACTGGGCCGCATGAGGCACCGACGACGACGCCCCCGATCCCTGCGAGCAGGACGGCCCTGCGCAGGGGCCGCCGTGGCCCTCGACCTCGCCCAGGAGTGCAAGCCCGACGACGTCCAGGCGCGGACGAGGGTGGCAGGCGGCACGTACGGAGGTCGGTCCGGCCAGCATCCACGCCAGGAGCGGCGCGAGCCAGAGGCATCCGACGCGTTGGGTGGGTCTGCTGGGCGACATGGCGGCTCGGTTTCGACCGGAAGATGTGCGAAGATCCTGCGGATCGGTACCGATTCTATCGCGGGCCGCCGTCGGGGACAACAAGCGATAGGCTGACGGCCCGCATCGATCGCGACGAGATTTCAATAATCTCCGGGACGCTCGGGAATCGCCCCGGGCGGGCCCCCGGCGAGGCCGCGCCCGGCGTCCCGGCCGCGGGGCGTTTGACGGCGCCCGAGCGGGGGCCTAGGTAATTCGTAGTAAGACGATTTATCGTCCCGCGAAGGTCCCGCGAACGGATGGAGCCTCTCCCTCGGCTACCGATCCACTCGGGCGGGCTCGTCGGCCATCGACCTCGGACGCCCGCACGGAGGAGAGGATTCCTCTCTTTTGCTGGAGAAAATAATGTTCACTCGAGAATTTGAAGCCTGCCGCCGGAATCGCGCCGGCGTCGCCTCGTCCCGCCGTCGCAACGGCCCACGAAGACGCGATGCATCGAGGCTGCGGCTTTCGATTGAGGGGCTTGAGGTGCGGGCGCTCCTCTCGACGATGTTCGTCGACGACGATTGGGCGGGCTCCGGCGTCGGGGCCGTCGTCGCCGAGGGGAAGGTCTTCGGGACCAACGCCTTCGCGACCATCCAGTCGGCCGTCACGGCCGCCGCGGCCGGGGACGAGATCGACGTCGCCGCGGGGACCTACTCGGGGGCCGTGTCGATCGCGAAGCCCCTGAGCATCGCGGGGGCGGGGGCCGCGGACACGACGTTGGACGTCTCCGCCGTCGCGTCGTCGTACGGCGTGACGATCTCGGCCGCGGACGTCTCGCTGAGCGGCCTGACCATCACCGGATCCACCTCCAACGCCCGGTTGCGCTACGGGGTCTACGCGAGCGGGACCACGGGCCTCGCGCTGTCGAGGCTGGTCGTGAACTCGATGCCGTCTTCGGGCGTGAACCTGATCGGCGCGACCGACTTCACGATCGACGGCGTGACCTCGCGCGACAACCTGGGCGCGGGCTTCTTCTTCACCGACGTCAAGCGGGCGACCCTGACGGACGTGGCCACCTCGGGGAACGGGTGGACCGGCGTCGGATTCTCGACGTCCGGCCGCTACTACCCGATCGGGGTGGAAGGCGTCGTGATCGCGGGGGCGTCGACGTTCGGGGAGTCGGCGACGGACAACGGCGGGATCATGTTCGAGGAGTCGTCCTGGGACGGGACGGCCTACGACCCGTCGAACCCGCACCCGATCACGTTCAGCACGGACGTGGCCGACGGGGCGGACGTGACGTTCGCGATGGACGAGAAGCCGGGGGTCGTGCTGTCGGGGCCGCAGGACGACGACTGGTCGGTGCGGCGGCGGTTCTATGCGACGTCCGAGGAGGGGTTGGCGGCGGCGGCAGGGTCGCCGACGCACTATCTGGACCACGACCGGACGCTGGCGACGGTGGGGGCGTTCGGCGAGGCGCGGACGTTCCTGGCGGCCCCGTCCGCCGCGATGAGCATCCAGGCGGCGATCGACGCGGCCGCGGCGGGCGATACGGTCCAGGTCGCCGCCGGGACGTACGAGGAGAACCTTTCCATCTCCCGGCCGATCGTGCTGGAGGCGATCGGCGAGGTGACGCTCCGGCCCGTATCCGGCGCGGGCGTGTCGATCACGGGGGCCGGCTCGGGGGCGTCGCCCATCGTCGTGCGCGGGCTCCGCATCGAGGGGGGCGACGTGGGCGTGGCGATCCACGGCGCGGCGAGCGGCGTGGTCTTGCAGGACGTGGCGGTCGCGGGGGCGGGCGTCGGCGTGCAGGTGGCCGCGGCGGCCGAGGTCTCCGGGGCGGCGTTCGTGCGCCTCGACGCTTCGGGCAACGGCGTGGGCTTCCTCGCGGAGGCCGGCGCGTCGGTGACGGGCCTGGCGATCTCGGACTCCCACTTCGACGGCAACGCGACGGACGGGTTCCGGAGCCTCGCGGGGCCGACGGGCGGGTTCGCCGACCTGGCCGTGAGCGGCACGACCTTCGATCGCAACGGCGGGGACGGCCTGTACGCCGAGGCCCTCGACCGAGCCGCGTTCTCGGCCGTCGCGTTCCGCGACAACGCCGGCGCGGGCGTCGACGTCGCGATCCAGAGCGGGGCCCGCGGGGGCCTCGCGTTCACCGGCTCGACGTTCGCCGGCAACGGCGGCCGGGGGATCCGGGCGGGGGCCGCCGACGGCGCGACCCTCGACGACGTCGCGATCCTGTCGAGCGTGATCGCGAGCAACGGGGGCGGCATCGAGATCGGCCCGGGCGCGACGGGCGTGGAGGCCCACTGGAACCGGATCGTCGGGAACGTGGGGGCGGCCCTGACCAACCTGTCCGCCGCGGCCGTGGACGCCGTGCACAACTGGTGGGGCTCCAACGCCGGGCCGGGCGCGGCGGCCGTGGGGCTCGTCGACTCGTCGCCCCACATCGTCCTCACGCTGTCGGACCCCGGGGCGGTCCTCGTCGGCGGCTCGGCCGGCCTGATCGCCGACCTGAACCATGATTCGACGGGGGCCGACGTCTCGGCCCTGGGGTCGATCCCGGGCGTGTCGGCGATCGGCTTCTCGACGTCGCTCGGCTCCGTGAGCCCGACGACCGCGCCCGTGGCCGGCGGCGCGGCGGCGGCCGGGTTCTCGGCCGGGACGACGCCGGGCTGGGCCGTGCTGTCGGCGGCCGTGGACGGGGCCGTGGCCCAGGTCGCGGTGCAGGTGACGGCCCCGACGCTCTCCATCGCCGGGCCGGCGACCGTCGACCAGGGCTCCCTCTACGCGCTGACGCTGACGGCCGGCCCCGACGCGGGCGCGGTCTCGCGGTGGTGGATCGACTGGGGCGACGGCACGACCCAGGAGGTCGCCGGCTCGCCCTCGACCGTGGCCCATGCGTATCCCGTCGCCCCCGGTTCTTACACGGTGCGCGCCTGGGCCGACACGTCCCTCGGCGTCTACGAGGCGCAGGCGACGGCGACGGCGACGGTCGCCGTCCTGAACGTCGCGCCGACGGCCGCGATCGCCGACGGCCCGACGGCCGTCGACCAGGGGAGCCCGGCGTCGTTCGCGGCGGTCGCCTCCGACCCGGGCGGCGTGGCGGGCTACTCGTGGACCGCGAGCCTGGGCGGCGTCGTGGTCGCTTCCGGCTCCGGGGCCTCGTTCGCGTTCGTCCCGACCGCGCCGGGCGAGTACGCGATCGCCCTGACCGTCGTCGACGCCCCGGGCGCCTCGGCCGTCGCGGCGCGCGGGCTGACCGTCGCCAACGTGGCGCCGACGCTCGACCTGGCGTCGATCCCCGGGCGGTTCGAGGTGGGCGCGACGGTCCCGCTGTCCGCCTCGGCGACCGACCCGAACCCGGCGGCCGTCCTGGCCTATGCGTGGACCGTCCGCCGCGACGGCGTGTCGGTGGCGACCGGCCGGGGGCCGTCGCTGGCCTTCACGCCCACGGTCGCCGGATTCTACGAGGCCGTCGTGGAGGTCTCCGACGGCGAGGGCGGCCTCGTCTCGCGGTCGGCCTCCTTCGAGGTCGTCGCGCCCCCGACGCCGGCCGGGCCCCTGCCGCCCGCCGCCGAGCGGGCCGTGCAGGCCACGGTCGCGCGGGCGGAGGCCCAGGTCGAGAGGCAGGACCGGCGGATCGCCGAGCTGACGGCGCGATTCGAAGCGAACCCCTCCCCGGTCGTCCAGAGGATGATCCGGCAGGCCGTCCAGGCGAAGGCCCGGATCCAGGCGACGGCCGCCCGGCGCGTCGCCGCGATCCAGCGGACCTTCAGCTTCATGGCCCGAGGCCGCCGCGGCTGATACCGCGCCGGCCCGGGGCGTTCGCTTCGGCGACGCCCCGGGCCGGCGTGACGATTCACTCGGCCGGCTTGCGGAGGCCGGCGGCGCGGGCTTCGAGCTTGGCGGCGTCGGCCTCGCGGCCGGCCTTGCGGAGGACGGCGGCGTAGTCGTCCAGGGCCTCGGCGAGTTCACGGGGGTCGCCGGCGGACTTCTCCAGGATGGCGACGGCCTGCTTGCAGCAGGACTCGGCCTCGTCCTGGTGCCCTCGCTCCAGGCAGACGCGGCCGAGTTCGCCGGCCGCGCGGGCGACGTGGGCGTGTTCCGCGCCCAGGTCGGCCTCGTAAAGCGCCAGGGCCTTCTTGAGCAGGGGCTCGGCCTCGGCGGGCTTGCCCTGCACGGCGTAGAGCCAGCCCAGGGTTTCGAGGGCGGCGGCGACCTCGGGGTGGTCGGCGCCGCGGGCCTTCTCGTTGATCGCCAGGGCCCGCTTCAGGAGCGGCTCGGCGTCGGCGTATTTCTTCTGGTCGATGTAGAGGAGGCCGAGGTTGTGGAGCGTGGCGGAGAGGTCGGCCGAATCGGCGCCGGCGACCTTCTCGCGGACGGCCAGGGCGCGCTTGTAGAGCGACTCGGCCTCGGCGGCGTCGCCCAGGGCGTGGTCGACGGCGGCCAGGTTGTCCAGCGCCGCGGCGACGCCGGCGCTCTCGGCGCCGTCGGCCTTCTCGGCGGCGGCGAGGCAGCGGACGTAGAGGGGCTTCGCCAGGGCGGGCTTGCCGGCCTCGTCGTAGACGGCCGCCAGGGTGTTCAGCGAGTCGGCCATGGCGGCGGCGTCGCCGGGGAGGGCCTTCTCGCGGATGGCGAGGGCCTCCCTGGCGAGCGGCTCGGCCTCGTCGCAACGGCCCTCGGCGCAATAGACCCAGGCCAGGTGGTCGAGCGTGACGGCCAGGCGCGGGTCGGCGGCGCCGAACTCGCGGGCGGCCTTCTCGGCCGACTTCAGGAGCGCCTCGGCCTCCTCGATCCGGCCTTCCTTGTACGCCTTCCAGCCGGCGTCCTGGTCGGCCTTCCAGTCGGCGGCCGTCGCGGCGCCGGCGCCCAGCATCAGGGCCGCGGCCCAGAGAAATCTCGGACGTATCATCATCGATCCCCTTTCATCGTCGTTCGCGAATCGGTCGGAGCCCATCGACGCGGGGCCGCGGTCAGCTCCGGGATCGGAGCCAGGGCCGGTGCGAGGGGACGCGGTTGCCGGTGGCCCAGTTGCGGGCGCCCGGCCCGACGCTGCCGCCGGACGTCGCCCGGCTCGGCTGCGACGGGACGGTGAGCCGGGGGGCGGCGGGGGCGGCCGGCGCGGCGACCGCCGCCGGGGCCGCGACTGCCGCCGGGGCCGTCGGGACGAGGTAGTAGCCGAGGCCCTGGGGCCCATATCCATAGACGTAGGGGGAGGTGGCGACGGCCTGGGCGGCCACGGCCACGGCGACCGTCGCGGACAGGGCCGCGACGCCCGTCATGGAACGGCGGACGATCGACGCGGAGAGGGGCGGAGGCATCTCATCGGCTCCTTGAGGAGAGGATTCGTGTCGACGGACGGAGGCCCTCGCAGCCGGCGGGATGCGGCATGGGGGCCTGCACTGAGCCACGTCGACGCGGGGACCCGCGGGGAGAGGAGACGCGCTCACCTGGCAGGATAAGCGGGCGACGACGGGGTGGCAATCGGTCGTCGCCCGAAAATGGCCCGAAACGACGGCCGTCGGCCGTCGGGAGCCGTCACGCGAACCGTTCGAGGTCCTCGTCCTTGGAGACGACGGTGACGCCGTCCGGGGTGATGGCGAAGCCGCGGGCGAGGTCGGCGTCGCGGTCCCAGCCGATGGAGAAGCCCGGGGGGACCCGGACGTGCTTGTCGACGATCGCCCGGCGGATCCGCGCGTGGCGGCCGACGTCGACGCCCTCGAACAGGATCGAGTCCTCCACGAGCGAGTAGCTGTGGATGCGGACGCCCGGCGAGAGGATGCTGCGGTAGACCTGCCCGCCGGAGACGATCACCCCCTGGCAGACGACCGAGCTGAACGCGGAGCCGCGGCGGTCGGCGTCGGTGTGGACGAACTTCGGGGGGGGCTGGGCGGGCTGGTAGGTGTGGATGGGCCAGTCGCGGTCGTACAGGTTGAGGATCGGGTCGACGGCGATGAGGTCCATGCTGGTGTGGAAGAAGGCGTCGAGCGTGCCGACGTCGCGCCAGTAGGCGGCGGTCTTGCGGTTCTCGTCGCGGAAGGGGTGGGCGAAGACGCGCATGCCGTCGGCGACCATGCGGGGGATGACGTCCTTGCCGAAGTCGTGGCGGCTGGCCTCGGCGCGGGCGGCGTCCTGGAATAGCAGCTCGTACATGACGTCGGTGTTGAAGACGTAGATGCCCATGCTGGCCAGGGCGAGGTCCGGGTGGCCGGGCATGGGGGGCGGGTCCCTGGGCTTCTCGACGAAGCGGGTGATGCGGCCCTCGGCGTCGACGCCCATGACGCCGAACTCGCGGGCGGCCTCCAGGGGGGCGGGCTGGCAGGCGACGGTGAGATCGGCCTTGTTCTGGCGGTGGAAGTCGATCATGCGGGCGTAGTTCATCTTGTAGATGTGGTCGCCGGCCAGGATGATCGTGTCGCGCGGGGCGGCCTTCTCGATGGTGTAGACGTTCTGATAGATGGCGTCGGCCGTCCCCTGATACCACGTCTCGGCGATGCGCTGCTGGGGCGGGATGACCTCGATGTATTCGTCCAGCTCGCGGCAGAGGAAGTTCCAGCCCTGGTCGATGTGGCGGTTGAGGCTGGTGGCCTTGTATTGCGTGAGGACCAGGATGCGCCGGATGTCCGAGTTGATGCAATTCGAGAGCGTGAAGTCGATGATGCGGTAGATGCCGCCGAAGGGGACGGCGGGCTTGGCCCGGTCCCGCGTGAGCGGGTCGAGCCGCGACCCCCTCCCGCCCGCCAGCACGATCGCCAGGACGTCGCGATACACGGCCTCGCCTCCAAGCCGCGGGCCGCCGACCCCCGGTCGCGCCCGTCGCCCCATTCTGACCGGCCCGCCCGCCCGATCCAACCGGCCACCGCCCGCGTCGGGCGCTGCGTGACCCGCCCGGCTCCGTTACACTGGCGAGCGGGCCGCGCCGGCCTCCTCCACGCGGCCCCGCGGGATCCTCCCGGGATCTTCGCGCCGCGCCGGTATCCTCGACCCCGCGGGGGCGACCGACGTCGCCGCCCCCGCCCCACCTGAAGACACGAAAGGCTCGACGCGCGATGAATCGACACGCTCCGCGACCCGTCCGGGCGGCCGTCGCCCTGCTGGCGTCGGCCCTGCCGGCCTGGGGCCTCCCCGGGACGGCCCGGGCCGGGGACCGCCTGAAGGAACTCCAGACGGAATACTCGACCCGCGCCGGCGAGAAGGTGGACCGCGTCTACCACTTCGGGTCGCAGGGGCCGGGCGACGTCTTCTCGAACCACGGCAGCCACTCCAACCGCCAGATCCCCGTCTACGCCTGGGGGACCAAGGCCGACCTGGGCCTCATCATGGGGGCGGCCAGCAGCTACCGCGACCCGGAGAAGCTGAAGGCGATCTACGGCTACGTCCCCGAGAACACCGTCAACCCCGAGGCCGAGTACGCCGACCAGAGCGAGATCCGCAAGGTGCTCGAATCGGCCGCCGCCAAGGGGGCCAAGCACATCTTCATCGTCTGGTTCGACGGCATGGACTGGGTCGCCACCCAGGCCGCGGCCATCGCCAGGTCGCAGAAGGTCTACACCGAGGGGAAGGGCGCCGGCCTGATCTTCCAGGACTACGCCGCCCCGGGGTCCAACCCCCAGTACGGCTGGGTCGTCACCAGCCCGACCTACGACAAGAGCGAGCTGGACGTCGACGCCCAGACGGTGACGATCCCCTCGACCAGCCTCAAGGGGGGCTACGACGTCACCATCGCCGGGCCGAACCCCTGGACCCTCGGCCCCCACGGCCCGGAGGCCCCGGGCTACTTCAAGGGGCAGTCGGCCAACGAGAAGGACAAGGCGGGCGTGAAGTCGGTCGGCCGGATTATGCACGCCTACACCGATTCGTCGCAGAGCGCCGCGGAGATCGTCAGCGGGGTCAAGTCTTATAACAGCAGCATCAACGTGGCCGACGACGGCCGCCCGGTGCCGACGCTGTTCCACGACCTCCAGGGGCGGGGCTGGAAGGCGGGCGTGGTCACGAGCGTCCCGTTCCCGCACGCCTCGCCGGCCGGGATGTACGCCCAGAACGTCTATCGCGACGACTATCAGGACCTCGCCCGGACGATGCTCGGCATCCCGAGCGTCATCCAGGAGAAGCGCGGCGCGCCGCTACGGCCTGGGCTCGACGTGATCATCGGGACGGGCTACGGCATCAATATGGAGCCGCAACACTTCAAGCGGCAGGGGAAGAACTCGGTCGCGGGCAACCTGTTCCTGGCCGACCCCGACCGCAAGGCCATCGACGTGAAGAACGGCGGCAAGTACACGGTGGTGGAGACCAAGCTCGGCGTCAACGGCGGCGAGGCGCTGAAGGAGGCCGCCGAAGGGGCCGCGAAGGACGGGACGCGCCTGTTCGGCTTCTTCGGGGACAAGGGCCTGGACCACCTGCCGTTCCGGACGGCCGACGGCAACTACGACCCGGCGCCCAACCCGGTGAAGCTCGGCGAGGAGGCCAAGGCCGTCACCTACACCAAGGAGCAGCTCGACTCGCAGCCGACGCTCGCCCAGATGGCCGACGCCGCGCTGACGGTCCTGGCGAAGCCCGACCAGAAGTTCATCCTCTTCGTCGAGTCGGGCGACGTCGACTTCGGCCTGCACGCCAACAACCTGGACACGGCCGTCGGCGCCGTGCACAGCGGCGAGGACGCGATCAAGCGGATCATCCATTGGGTCGAGACGAACAGCAACTGGGACGACTCGGTCCTGCTGGTCTCGTCCGACCACGGCCACTACCTGGTGATCGACCGGCCCGAGGGCCTGCTGTCGGCCCCGAAGTGACCGCCCCGGGCCCCCGCGACGCGAGGCCGCCGGCGCGATCGCCGGCGGCCTCGTCCGCGCGCCTCGCGGGGGGCGACGTCAGGAGAGCAGCTCGGCGAGCTTCTTGACGTTCTCGACGCCCACCTTGGCGACCAGCGGCTTGAGGGCCTGGAGGGTCTCGATCAGGTCGCCGTCGTTCTGCGACCGGGTCGGCGGGGCGAGGTAGCCCTCGACGGCGGCCCTGGGGCGCCGACCCCGGCGCGTCGGCGCCTCGCCGGCCTTGCGCCGGGTCTGCGACTTGTACGCGGAGATCTGCTGGCGGGGGACGTCCTTGCCGTAGTTGTCGCGCAGATAGGCGTCGATGGAGTCGATGTCGTCCAGGCCCTCGGCCATGGCGTTGCGCACGGCTTGCGCGTTGGATATGTCGGTGCCGGATTCGGCCGGGGCCTCCTCGACGATTTCGGGCTCGACGGCGGCGGCCTTGCTCTTGCGGCTCATTGCGGGCTCCAGTTCTGCGGCCCGCGTTCGGGACTGTCCTCGGTCGGCGGGCGAGCATGTCCCCCATAATATAATCGGCGGCGGGCCGGGGTTTCAACGCGACCTCGCGCGCAATCCTCGGCCTCCCCGCGGCGCGCCGCCGCCGCGCATGGTTGCAGCGGCGCCCCCCGGCGCGGGGCCTCGCAACCTCGGGTTTCATGTGCACGAATAGATTCGTTTTTCAAAAAACGATCGTCGATATGTTTTTTGTTTGGCGTTGGGCCGGGCCGCGGCTATAGTCCCCGTTGTCGCGCCCGGCCCATCTCTCGCCCGGCCCCATCGGCCCGGGCGGCGGCCCGGCGATCGCACGCCGCGGGGCGGTCTCGTGCGCCGCCCCGCGTCCCTTCACGGCTCGCCCGCGCGGCGGCTCCGGCCCCGCGCGGCCCTTCCCTCTCGCCGCGTTTCCCTTTCGCCGAGGAGGTCCGCCGCCATGACGAGGTCGCGTCCGTCAGGCTTCACGCTGATCGAGCTGCTGGTGGTGATCGCCATCATCGCCGTGCTGATCGCCCTGCTCCTCCCCGCGGTTCAGGCGGCCCGCGAGGCCGCCCGCCGCGCCCAATGCGTGAATAATTTCAAGCAGATGGGCCTGGCGATGCACAACTATCACGACGTCGTCGGGACGTTCCCGATCGGCCGCATGGGGTCGGCGTACAATTACGCGCCCTACAACGACAACCGCCGGACGTGGGCGTTCAGCATCCTGCCCTACCTGGAGCAGGGCAACCTCCAGAACGCTCTGAACTTCAGCCTGCCGTTCTATTTCGCCGATAACACCACGGTCATCCGGACGGCGATCAAGTCGTTCCAGTGCCCCAGCGACACGCCGTCGATCCAGGAACCCGACACGCCCTACCCGCGCGGCAAGGGGAGCATCGTCGTCAACTGGGGGAACACCCACTTCTTCCAGGACGAGAAGTCCAGCACGATCAACGGGACGCGCAACGGCGGGCCGGTGACGTACCCGGGCGATTCCAGCGGCGACCCCTTCACCGGGCCGCTGGGGACGGCCTCGTTCGCCGGGGCCCCATTCAAGGGGAACCTCGCGATGGGCATCCGCGACTTCACCGACGGGTCGAGCAATTCGGTCCTGTGCGGCGAGGTGATCATGGGGCCGAACACCGGGAGCCCGAACTACGACCATCGCGGCGACATCTTCAACGACGACTACAACTGCGCGATGTTCATGACCTACACGCCGCCCAACTCCAAGATCCCCGACGCCATGGCCGGCGACGCCAAGGGGGAGCCCTGGTGCTCATGGCGGATCAAGAACGCGCCCCCCTGCACCGGCGGGACGCCCGTCTTCAACGCGGCGCGGAGCCGTCACCCGGGCGGCGTGAACGTCCTGCTGGGGGACGGCTCGTGCAAGTTCATCAAGGACACCGTCAACCCGCGGACCTGGCAGGCCGTCGGCAGCATCGCCGGCGGCGAGGTCATCGGCTCTGACGCCTATTGAATCGAATCGCGCGGCCGCGCCGACGTCGGCGCGGCCCCCCACCCCGGAGGGACGACCGACATGACGACCGACCTTTCGAAGCGGCGGTTCCTGATGGCGGCGGCCGGCCTGGCCGCCGCGGCGGCCGCCGGCTGCGGCGCGGAGCCCGAGGCCCCCGCGAACCCCCCGCCCCCCGACCCCAAGGCCCCATCGGGCCCCCCCACCGCCTTCCAGAAGGGCGGGGCGAAGAAGTGACCGCGCGCGCCCCGTCGCGCCGCCGGCGCGACGGGGCGGGAGGGCTCACTTCGACGTGACGGGGAAGGTGAACTCGTTGGGGCCGGCGTCGGTCACGTCGGCGGTCAGCGTGGTCTGGGAGTTGTAGCGGGCGGGGATCGATTCCTTCGTGGGGGTGACGTCGAATTGATCGTCGGCGGGGGCGTCGGCCTGCTTCTTCGCGCCGCGTCGAGGGGCGGCCTTCACGGACGAGACCTGGACCTTGTACTTGCCCGCGACCAGGCCGACCTCCGGCGCGACGGTGAACGAGCCGTCGGCGATCTGGGCCGAGGCCGTGGTCGTCTTCCCGGGGTCGCCGGGGGCTTCGGGGAGGAACGTGACGAGCCCCCCTTCCATCGGCTTGCCGTCGAGCGTCACCTTGCCGGAGAGGGCCCGACGAGGGAGGTCGTCGATCGCGCCCCCGCCGCAGCCCCAGGCGCCGGCCAGGGTCACGCCGACGAGCGCCAGAGATCGAAGCACGTTCATGTCCTGCGTTCCTTTCGGGTCGATGCGCCCCGCGGCGGGCGGGGCCTCGGCTCGACGCGGGACGGGGGACCGCCGTCTGGGGGGCGTCGCGGCCTGGCGATGATGTCGGAGGGCGCCGCCCCGAGGGGCGGCCGGTTCATGATCGGGGCGCGGCGGCCCCGTCGTCAAGGCCGGGGCGCCTGGGCGTCGGCCAGCTCCTTGCGGAGCCGGTCGACGACGTCGGGATGGCCCGCGGCGACGTTCCGCGCCTCGCCCGGGTCGGCCTCCAGGTCGTAGAGCTGGGGGGCGCGGTCGTTGCCCAGCTCGGTGTTCGTGGCCGGGGCGACCTTGCGGCCTTCGGACGCGGGGATGAACTTCCAACGGCCTCGGCGCAGCGCCAGGCCGTTCCCCTGCTCCACCAGCGAGTCGCGGCCGGCGGCGTCTTCGCCCATCAGGGCGCGGAGGTGGTCCTGGGAGTCCGAGGCCGTCGCGACGGGCCGGGCGGGGCCGACGAGCGGGGCGAGCGAGGCGAGGAGGTCGACCTGGCTCACGAGCGCCTTCGACTCCCCGGGCTTCACCCGGGCGGGCCAGCGGACGAGGAACGGGACGCGCGTGCCCCCCTCGAACTTGCTGTACTTCCCGCCGCGCCACGGGCCGGCCGGCCGGTGGCCGCCGAGCTTCGCGACCGCGTCGTCCCGGTAGCCGTCGTCGACGACCGGGCCGTTGTCGCTGGTGAGCAGGACGAGCGTGTCCTTCGTCAATCCGGCCTCGTCGAGCGCCTTCAGCACCTCGCCGACGGTCCAGTCGAACTCGACGACGGCGTCGCCGCGCGGGCCCATGCCGGACTTGCCGAGGTACCTCGGGTGGGGCAGCCGCGGGACGTGGACGTCGTGAGTGGCCAGGTACAGGAAGAACGGCCGGCCCTTGTTGCGGCCGATGAACTCGACGGCCTCGCGCGTGAAGGCGTCGGCCATATCCTCGTCCTTCCAGCGGGCCTTCGCGCCCCCCTTCATGTGGCCGATGCGGCTGACGCCGTCGACGATGGCCATGTCGTGGCCGTGGCTGGGATGGAGCCGCAGCAGCTCCGGGTTCGCCTTGCCGGTGGGCTCGCCCGCGATGGGGGCGTCGTAGCGGACCTCGATCGGGTCGGCCGGGTCCAGGCCGACGATCGCGCGGTCCTTCACGTAGACGCAGGGCACGCGGTCGCCGGTGGCGGCCATGATGAAGCACTCGTCGAAGCCGACCTCCAGCGGCCCGGGCTTGATCGGCCCGTTCCAGTCGAGCCGGCCGTCGCCCAGGCCCAGGTGCCACTTGCCGACGGCCGCCGTGCGATAGCCGGCGTCTTTGAAGACGCTCGCGAGCGTGGCGCGGCCGGGCTCGATGATGAGCGGGGCGTCGCCCGGGAGGATGCCGGTCCCCTTGCGTCGCCAGGGGTATTCGCCGGTGAGGATCGCATAGCGCGAGGGCGTGCAAGTCGCGGACGTGGCGTGGGCGTCGGTGAACTTCAGGCCCTCGCGCGCCAGGCGGTCGACGTTGGGCGTGAGGCCGGCCTTCGCGCCGTAGCAGCTCACGTCGCCGTACCCCAGGTCGTCCGCGTAGATCACCACCACGTTCGGCGGCGCGGCCGATGCGGCGGCCATCGGGATGCACAGCAGGATCGGGAGGAGTCGGAGCATGGTCGTCGTCTCGGCGGCGGGTTTCTCGATCGGCCTGCAAGGCGAACGTACCGCGTCTCGGGTCCGCGTGCAATCGTCAGCGACGCGTGGAGGTCGGCCCGAATCATTGCCGAGGCGGCCCGGTCGTGATAAGCCTTGAGATCTTCGCAGCCCGAAACCCCGCCATCGAAAGACCGGCCCGAACGAGAGGTGACGATGTCGCTCCTGTCTCGCATCGAGGATCGCTTCCTCCCCTCGCCCGCGAACCGCCTGCTGCTGGGGGCGTGCCTCCTCGTCGGTTCGCCCCGGGTCCATGCGGCCGACCCGGACGTCGCCGCGCCGCGGCCTTCGGCGGGGGCCGTGCGGCTGGTCGGGGGCGAGGAGGTCGCGTTCACGCCGGCCGCGTCGCCGGTCGCGGGCTTGCGACAGGAGCGGAAGCTGGGCGCGGGCGATTTCGCGGTCGGGTTGTCGTTCCGGTCGGACGAGACGGCCACGCGGGACCTGGGCGACCTGATGAGTCTCTGGGACCCGCAGACGCGGCACGGGTTCACGCTCGGCTTGCGCAACAATGCGGGATGCACCACCAGCCAGCCCAACTGGCGGCAGTTGCAATTCGGCGTCGACGCCGGCACGACGCCGGAATGGCGCGATGAAGGCCGCCCGGGCGACGCGCTGCTGGGGTTCTCCATCGCCGTGCATGAGGGGCGGCTCTACGTCGGGACGTGCGAGCCGAAGCTGCCGCACGTCGGGCGGGTCTATCGGTACGACGGGCCGGGGCGCTGGACGCCGCTCGGCCCGCTGGACGGCTCGAACGCCGTGACGGCGATGGCCACGCTGGACGGCCGGCTCTATGCGGCGACGGGCAAGTACAAGGTCGCCGGGTCGTCCCTGCCCGAGTCCGACAACCCGGAGCGCGGGGGGCGCGTCTATCGGCTGGTCGACTCCGATCGCTGGGAGCTGGTCGGCGACCTGGACCCGTGCGGGGCGATCGCCGGGCTCGTCAATTACGGCGGCAGGCTCTACGCCTCGTCGCTGTACGCCCCGGCCGGCTTCTTCCGCTACGAAGGGGGGCGGGAATGGACGTCGATCCCCACCCCCGAGGCCAAGCGCGTGCAATCGCTCGGCGTGCATGGCGGGGCGTTGTACGCCACCAGCTACGACGGCGGTTCCGTCTATCGCTACGACGGCAAGTCCTGGGAAGACCTGGGGCCGGTGGCCGCGGACATCACGCAGAATTATTCGTTCACGACCTATCAGGACTCCCTGCACGTCTCCACCTGGCCCGCGGGGAAGGTCTATCGGCTGGGCGCGGACGACCGTTGGGTCGACGCGGGCCGGCTGGGGGCCGAACTGGAGGTCATGGCCATGCTCGTCCACAACGGGTCGTTCTACGCGGGATCGCTCCCCCGGGGCGAGGTCTTCCGCTACGAAGGGGGCGAGCGGTGGACGCCGCTGAAGCAACTGGACGAGACTCCCGACGTGAGATACCGGCGCGTCTGGGCGATGGCCACTCACCAGGGCCGGCTGTTCGCGACGACGCTCCCCTCGGGCAAGGTCTGGTCGATGTCGGCGGGCGGCCTCGCGACCTACGACCGCGAGCTGGCCCCCGGCTGGCACGACGTGGCCGCCCGGCGGACGGCCGGGAAGCTGCACCTGTTCGTCGACGGCCGCGCGGTCGCCGAGGCCGACGGCGCGGGCCTCGACCTGGAGACCGCCGGCCTGGAGTTGAAGCTGGGCGACGGGCCGCGCGGCCGATTCGTCGGCGCGATCAAGGACGCCTGGTTCGACGCCGCCCCCTGAACCCGCGGGGCGGTCGGACCTGGCGTCGATCGGCCCGCGTTCGTAAGATCCCAGCCACTCGTCTTGGTCTTCGTGAAGGTCTGGAGGGTCGTGTGGTGGAGAACTGGATCAAGCGCGGGGCCGATGCGGCCGAGACGGCCGCGGTCGACGCCAACGTACGCGAGACGGTCGAGCGCATCCTGGACGACGTGGCCCGCCGGGGCGACGAGGCGGTGCGGGAGCTGTCGATCAAGTTCGACGGCTGGGACCGCGAGGACTATCGGCTGACCGCCGACGAGATCGAGGCGTGCGTCGCCCGGCTCCGGCCTCGCGACCTGGAGGACGTCCGGTTCGCCCAGGCGCAGGTCCGGAACTTCGCCGAGCACCAGCGCGCGGCGCTCCGCGACGTGGAGGTCGAGACGCTCCCCGGCGTGGTCCTCGGCCACAAGAACATCCCGGTGCAGTCGGCCGGCTGCTACGTGCCGGGGGGCAAGTATCCGCTGCTGGCCTCGGCGCACATGTCGGTGGTGACGGCGAAGGTCGCGGGGGTCCCCCGCATCGTCACCTGCGCCCCCCCTTACGGCGGCAAGCCGGCCCCGGCGATCGTCGCGGCGCAGCACCTGGCGGGGGCGGACGAGATCTACTGCCTGGGCGGCGTGCAGGCCGTGGCGGCGATGGCGCTGGGGACGGCCTCGATCGCGCCGGTGGACATGCTGGTGGGGCCGGGGAACGCCTTCGTGGCCGAGGCCAAGCGGCAGTTGTTCGGCCGGGTCGGGATCGACCTGCTCGCCGGGCCGACCGAGACCCTGGTGATCGCCGACGAGACCGTCGACGCCGAGCTGTGCGCCACCGACCTGCTGGGCCAGGCCGAGCACGGGCCGGACTCGCCCGCGATCCTGCTGACGACGTCGGAGGATCTGGCCCGCGCGACGATCGCGGAGGTCGAGCGACTGCTGAAGGTCCTCCCCACCGCGGCCGTGGCGAGCCGGGCGTGGGCGGCCCACGGCGGCGTCTGCGTGGCGGCCGACGACGCCGAGATGGTCCGCATCGCCGACCGGATCGCCTCCGAGCACGTCCAGGTCATGACCCGCGACCCGGACTACTTCCTGGCCAACATGCGCAACTACGGCGCGCTCTTCCTCGGCCCGCGGACGAACGTCGCCTACGGCGACAAGGTCATCGGCACGAACCACACGCTCCCCACGCGCAAGGCCGCCCGCTACACCGGCGGGCTGTGGGTGGGCAAGTTCCTGAAGACCTGCACGTATCAGAAGGTGCTGACCGATGAGGCCGCGGCGCTGGTGGGGGGCTACTGCTCCCGGCTGTGCGCCCTGGAAGGCTTCGTGGGCCACGGCGAGCAGGCCAACATCCGCGTCCGGCGCCACGGCGGCGTCGACGTCCCCTACGGCGGCGTCGTCGGCGACGCCTGAACCTCTCCCCGGGAGCCGTGAGCCATGCCCGAGACGACCCCGAGCCTGGAAACGTTCTTCTTCAAGCCCAACGGCCGCGTCCCCAACAGCCGGTTCCCGGTGCTGCTGCACCGCGGCGTCATCAGGCCCGCGCCCGGCCAGGACATGGCCGACGCCGTCGAGGAGACGTTCCGCCGCCACGACTGGCTCAACAACTGGCGCGAGCTGGGCGTCTACGATTACTATCATTACCACTCGACCAGCCACGAAGTCCTGGGCATGGCCCGCGGCAGCATCACCCTGCGCCTGGGCGGCGAGGGGGGGACGGTCGTGACCATGGCGCCCGGCGACGTCCTGGTCCTCCCCGCCGGCACCTCGCACACGAGGCTGGACAACTCGCCCGACTCGCACATGGTCGGCGGATATCCGGAAGGCCGCGACTGGGACCTGATCCGCGACGAGGAGGTCTCCGAGTCCGACTTCCGCGCCGCCATCAAGCTCATCGGCAGCCTCCCCATCCCCGCCCGCGACCCCGCCACCGGCGAGGTCATGACCCTCTGGCGCGACGCCCCGCGGACGTACGGGATCCCGTTCTGACCGTCGCGCCATGCCGACGCCCCGTCACGGGCGCGGCCCGAAGAGGATCACCGCCGCGCCCCCGAGGCAGATCCCGGCCCCGAGCAGGTCCCAGCGATCGGGCCGCACGCCCTCGGCCAGCCAGAGCCAGCCGATGGCCGAGATGATGTAGACGCCCCCGTAGGCGGCGTAGGCCCTCCCCGCATCGCTCGCGTCGACGCGGGTGAGGGCCAGGGCGAAGACGACGAGCGAGACGACGCCCGGGGCGATCCACCACGGGCTCTTGCCCATCCGAAGCCAGGCCCAGAAGGCGAAGCATCCGGCGATCTCCCCGAGGGCGGCCAGTCCATACCAGGCGAACGACTTCACTTCCCCCCCTTGTGCTCGCGATTCTTGCCGCACGGCCTCTCGGGCCCGGATCGAACGCCCGTCACGGCTTCAACTCCACGTTCGACACCCCCTCGGTCCCCGGGTGGAGGATGTTGTTGGAGAAGTGCAGGCCGTCGGGCGCGGTGGGGCCCCCCTCGACGCGGACGGCGAGGCGGTAGCGGGGGCCGACGACCTCGGGCTTGCCGTCGCGCAACACCTTGTCGCGGCCGGTGTCGTAGACGACGTTGCCGGTGACGATCACGTCGGAGAGGGGCGGGTTGTCGTCCACCTGGCCGCGGTCGAAGCGGATCGGGAAGCCGAGGTTGTCCTCGCCCCAGATCCAGTTCGTCAGGCCCATGCCGAAGTCGCTGATGACGTTGTTCGCCATGATCGAGCCCCCGTCCACGTTCGCCGGGCGGGCGGGGCGGTCGCCCTCGGCGGCGAGCGCGGCGTGCGAGGCCGCGCCGGGCATGAAGCCCATCGCCCAGAGCGTGGTCTTCTTGAACTGGTTGCCCGTGACGATGACGTGCTTCGAGCCGTGCATCGCCTTCATGCCGATCAGCGCGTCGTCGACGATGTTGTCGGCCAGGATGACGTGGTCGGCGTGGATGTCGAACCCCTGCCCCGCCCGCTCGACGAGGTTGCCGATGACTCGGATGGCGTCGGTGGCCTCGGGCGCGGCGACGTGGACGGCGTTCCCCTGCATCCAGTTGTCGGTCTCGTCGCGGTCCCAGTCGCGCGGGTTGGCGAGCTTGCCGCGCTCGGCGAGCTTCTTCGTGTAGCGGCCGAGCTGGTGCTCGCGCTGGACCTCGGGCGTGGGGATCAGGCGGTCCTCGCGGACGGTGTTCCCCCGGATGAGCGCCCCGCGGCACTCGTTGACCTGGATGCCGGTGCCGCTGATGCAGCGGAAGGCGTAGCCGTACAGCGCGTTGTTCGTGCGGTCGTCCACGCTGACGCATTGATAGTTATGCACCAGGCAATCGACGATCCGGCCGCCGTCGGAGTTGCGCATCGCGACCGCCACGCCCCGCGTCTGGTTGTCGATCACGCGGAGGTCGGCCAGGGTTACGTCGCGCGAGTCGGTGACGAGGACGGCCTCCTGGTCGGTCTCGCGCCGGCCTTCGGGCCGGGTCAACGTGAGGCCGCGGAGGACCGCGCCGTCGGCGTGGTCGATGCGGACGATGGGCTTCGTCGGGTCGGCCTGGACGATCGTCCCCGTGCCGGAGAGGCCGCCGCCGGGTCTGGTGATGCGCAAGGTGTCGTGGATTTCGTGGATCCCGGGCGGGACCTCGACGACCGTGCCGGGTTTGAGGTCCAGCAACTCCTGGAGCGAGGGGCGCTCGTCGGCGAGGGTGGCGGTCGACAGGGTTAGGAGGCCGAAGCCGAGGGCGAGTCGGTTCATGGGCGGGGCTCGTTCGGGGAGAGGTCTTCGAAGCGGACGTTCTGGATCGGGTACTGCTTCCAGTCCTTGTAGTCGAAGTGCCACCACTCCTCCGGGAGATGCAGGAAGCCCTCGGCCTCCAGCGCCCCGCGGAGCGCCGCGCGATTCGCGGCCTGGGTGCGGGTGACGCCGGGGTAGTCGGCGAAGGCGCAGCGGGAGAATTCGTCGTAGCCGGTGGGCATGTCGACGGGCTTGCCGGAATCCAGGTGGTAGAGCGCGAGGTCGACGGCGCAGCCGCGGTTGTGGCGCGAGCCCTTCGCCGGGTCGGCGACGAAGTCGTGGTACTTCGGCGGGGTGGCCTCGCGGAAGATTTTGGTCACGTACCAGGGCCGATAGCCGTCGTGGATCAGCAGGCCGAGGCCCTTCTCGCCCAGCTTCTCCTGAGCTCGCTTCAGCGCTTCGGCCGCCGGTCGCTGGAGGAACGCACGGGCCGACGTGTAGACGGGGACGCCCAGGAAGTCGTCGCCGGTGGCGTAGCGGACGTCGAGCTTGATCCGCGGGTCGAGCGTCGCCAGGTCGACGAGGTCGGGTTTGAGGAACTCGCCCGCTTCTCGGGGGGGCGTCGCCTTCAGGGCCTCGGCGCGGATCTCGTCGATGGGGCGGGTCGGCGTGATGCGGAACGGGCGGGACGGGGCGGTCGCGGGCGGCGCCGACGCCTGGGCCTCGGCCCATGGCTCTTTCACGCTCGGCGGCAGGCGGTCGAAGAAGGCGGCCGGGAGCTGGCGCGTGAGGCGGCCGTCGGCGTCGGTGAACTCGATGGCGCGATAGAGGCCGTCGGCCTCGCGACGCCAGCCGAACGTCCCGACGCCGCCGTGGGCCCAGACCTCGCCGGCCGGCGAGCTGAGGGCGAACCACGGCGATCGCGGCGGGCCGAGGTCGAACTCCAGCGACCGGCTCCCGTCGCCCTCGCGGACGTACAGGGAGGCGAGATCCCCGCCGACGTCGACGACGAGCCTCGATCGGCCGAGCGGGTAAGCCCCGGGACGGTCGACGATCGCGTCCTGGCCCCGCGCGGGGGCGGCGAGGAGGCCGACGGCCGTCAGGGCGATCGCGGGGAGGTGACGGCGATTCATGGTCGTCTCCGGTCGGGCGGGAATCGGGCGTGCGGTCGCGCCCCCGATGGTATCATCGCGTCGGGCCGTTGAAACCCTCGGCGGGCGTCGCGGGTAGTCTCCCGGGTCGGCTGGAACCATGCACGCGGAGCGATTCGTGAAGACCTGGATCAAGTGGGCGGGCCTGACGGCGGCGATGTTCCTGGGAGTGGCGGTCGTCCTGGCCCGGCAGGAGCCGAAGCCGCCGGACTCGATCGTGTACGAGAAGGACGTCCCTTACAAGACGGTCGACGGCGAGACCCTGCACATGGACTTCGCCCGGCCGAAGGAGGGGGACGGGCCGTTCCCCGTGGTCGTCTTCATCCACGGCGGCGGCTGGCGGGCCGGCGACAGGTCCATGTTCCGCGAAGGCGTCTTCAGCGTGGCGCAGCAGGGTTGCGCGGCGGTCACGGTGCAGTACCGCTTCGCCCCCAAGCACACCTTCCCCGCGCAGCTCGACGACGTGAAGGACGCCGTGCGCCACGTTCGCGATCACGCCAAGGAATGGAAGATCGACCCCGACCGCATCGCGACGATGGGGGGCTCGGCCGGCGCGCACCTCGCCCTGCTGCTCGCCACCACGGGCGACGAGGACCCGAAGGACGCCAAGACCTCCAGCGCCGTCAAGGCGGCCGTCTCGGTCGCCGGGCCGGTCGACCTGACGAAGCGCTACCCGGACGCCTCGCGCTACATGGTGGAAGACATGCTCGGCCAGGACCGCAAGGCCGACCGCGCGGCCCAGGAGAAGGCCAGCCCGCTGTTCCACCTGAATGCCGGAGACGCCCCCGTCCTGCTGATCCACGGCACGAAGGACGAGCTGGTCCCCTACGACCAGGCGACGGCCTTCGAGGAGGCGTGCAAGAAGGCGGGCGTCGAGGCCGAGCTGTTCACCATCCAGGACGGCGGCCACGGCGGCGGCACGGGCGACCCCAAGGCGTGGGAGCGGTCGGTGATCCGGTCGATCGCCTTCCTCCGCAAGCACCTGGGCCTGCCGCCGCTCCCCGGCGTGGAGTGAACGGCGAGGGGGCCGCGGTTGGGTTATGATGGACGGCGTTCGACGCAGTCCATCCGGCCCACGACCGAGAGACGAACGCCATGTCCACCCGCCTCCGCTGGCTCGGCCACTCCGCGCTGCTGTTCGAGAACGACGGCAAGCACGTCCTGGTCGACCCGTTCCTGACCGGCAACCCGAAGGCCGCGATCCGGCCCGAGGACGCGCCCGCCGACCTGATCCTGATCTCCCACGGCCACGGCGACCACGTCGGCGACTCGGTGGCGATCGCCAAACGCACCGGCGCGACCGTCGCCAGCAACTACGAGATCGGTGGCTGGCTCCAGCAGCCTTCGCAGGGGCTCTCGAAGGTGGAGGGACTCCAGCACGGCGGCGGGTTCACGTTCGCCGACTGGGTGCGCGTCAAGCTGACGCTCGCCTTCCACGGCTCCGCCCTGCCCGACGGCTCCAACGGCGGCAACCCCTGCGGCTTCCTCCTCACGTTCCCCGACGGGACGAAGGTCTACGACGCCGCCGACACCGCCCTCTTCGGCGACATGGCCCTGATCGGCGAGGAGGGCCTGGACCTCGCCCTCCTCCCCATCGGCGACTACTACACGATGGGCGTCGACGACTCCATCCGCGCGATCAAGCTCCTGAAGCCGAAGTACGTCATCCCCATCCACTTCAACACCTTCCCCCCCATCGCCCAGGACGCCAAGGCGTGGGCCGAACGGGTGGAGAAGGAGACCACCGCGAAGCCCGTCGTCCTGGAGCCGGGCGACTGGTTCGACATCCCGAGGTGAGAAACCGTCCCAGAAGGGCCTGAAACTCGGAGCGGCCGTCGATGTGGCGTTGGATCTTGTAGGCTGGGTCGAGACCCAGCCCGGAGAAAGCGACGGCTCGCGCGCTGGGTCACGACCCAGCCTACGGGGAAGATCTGATCTCCAACCTTGTGAGACAGTCACCGAACCGGCGTCACTCCTCCGGTGCCCCGGCGAAGCGGAAGGGCGGCCGGCCGGTGATGTCGGAGCTGGCGAAGCTCGGGCACCAGTAGCGTTCGACGTGGCCGATCATCAGCTGAGTGCCGTCGAAGTGGGTGCCGCCGGGGGGACGTTCGGGGTTGTACATGGTGTCGGTCATGTCGCGCATCAGGAGGACCTCCTTGCCCAGGGCGGTCATCTGCCGGATGGCGAACGGGCGGCCGAGCACGCACATGTTCAGGTGCACGCCGCAGAGGATGACGCGGTCGATCCCGCGCTCGGCGAGCAGGTTCCACGCCTCCTGGCCGTCGTCGGTGATCGCGTCGCCCTCGGCGATCTCGATGGCCGCCGTCTGGCGCGTCCAGGGCGAGCCGATCTCGCACTTCACCCCCGGGCAGTCGCAGCCGCCGTCGGAGTCGTCGATGGGGAGGACGCCCTCGCGTTTGGCGTCGATCCAGTACCAGGCGGTCCCCCATCGCGGCGTCGTGACGAGCGGGATCGGAGTGGGGGCGAACGGGGCCCGCTTCGCCCGCTCGCGCTGCGGGGTCCCGTCGTAGAACGCGGTGGTCGTGCTGGGGGCGTGGATGATGAACGCGCCGCGTGCGCGGGCCGTCTTGAGCATCTCGTCCATCGGGCCGGCCATCTCGCCGACGCGGCGCTCGGCCGACTTGCACCAGTGCCGATCCCACATGTCGCAGACGACGACCGCCGTCTTGCTCGGCTCCCACTCGACCACGGCGACCCTCTCGCCGGCCTGGTTCCGGGCCCGTAACTGGAGCGCGAACGGCTCGGCGGCGAGGGCGGCCGACGGGAGGAGTGCGAGGAGGAACGCGGCGGCGAGGCGCGGGGGCGTCCGGTTCATGCTTGGGCCCTGCCCTGTGAGGTCGCGAACGGTCGAGGATTCATCCCGGTCATGTTCGCGGTCCGGCGGGCTTGACGGAAGGGGCAAACCCGGTTCGGGATGGAGGATTCCTGATCGGAGCGCAGGGAAGTTGAACGAGGCGCGCCGGCCCAGCTGCCAGACGTTCCATCGTCGTCGGTGTATGGGCATGGAATTCACGCCGTCGGCGCGGGCGCGACGGCGAGGCCCTTGGCGGCGGCGAGGCGTTCGTAGAGGTCGGCGAAGCGGGCGACCATGGCGTCGGCGCGGAAGTCGGCCAGGGCGCGCTCGCGGCCGGCGGCGCCCAGGGCCCGGGCGCGGCGGGGGTCGCGGGCCAGGTCGCGGAGGCCGCGCGCCAGCAGCGGCAGGTTCCCGATCGGCGCCAGCACGCCCGTCACGCCGTCGACGACCACCTCGGTCGTCCCCGGCGCGGCGGTGGCGACGACGGGCTTGCCCTGGATCATCGCCTCCAGGACCACGTTCGGCAGGCCCTCGTACTCGCTCGGCAGGACGACCACGTCGGCGGCGGCCATCAGGCGCGGGACGTCGTCGCGGTGGCCGAGGAAGCGGACCTTTTCGTCCAGGTCGAGCTGGCCGGCGAGCTTCTCCAGCGAGCCCCGCAGGGGGCCGTCGCCGACGATCGCCGTGCGGAGGTCGGGCTGGACGTGCTGCAACAGGTCGAGCGTCTTCAGCAGGTCCCCCACGCGCTTCTGGGGGGCGAGGCGGCCGACGAACAGGGCCAGCCTGGCGTCGTGCGGGAAGCCGATCGACGTGCGGACGGCCGCGGGGTCGACGGCCGGCGGCGGCTCGTCGGCGATTCCCGAGTAGATCATCTCCAGCCGGTCGGCCGGCACGCCGAGCTTGCCGTAGTACTCGACGACGGCGTTGGAGTTGCCCACCAGCCTGTCCGAGTACGTCGCCAGCCTGCGGTCGACGAGGCGCTCGATCGGACCTTTCCAGAGGTCGACGGCCATCTCGGCCGTGACGATCACGGGGACGCCCGCGCGGCGGGCGGCGAGTCGGCCGTAGGCGTTGGCGGCGAAGATCCAGGTCTGGACGACGTCGAACCGGCCTTCCTTGAGGAACCGCGTCAGCCGGCCGAGGGCGAACGGGTCGACCTTGAGCCGCTTGCCGATCGACGTCACCGGGACGCCCGCCGCGGCCAGGTCGGCTTCGAGCGGCCCCGACCGCGTGAGGACCGCCGCCTCGACCTGGAAGCGGTCGCGCGGGAGCCCCGCGGCGAGCATCACCATCTGCTTCTCGGCCCCCGAGCGGTCGAGCGTCGGGATGAGCTGCAAGACCTTCAGCACTTCGGACCCCGCTTCCTCATCCCGATCGCTCCCGCGCGATCAATTCCCGGAACAGTTGGAGATGCCGCCGCGCCACGGCGCGGATCGAGAACATCTGCTCGACCCGCCCCCGCGCCGCGCGGCTCATGTGGAACGCCCGGTCGAAGGTCGACCACTGATCGACGATCGTCCGCGCCAGGGCCGACGGGTCGCGCGGCGGGGCGAGCCGGCCGTGCTTGAAGTCGACGACCATCCGGCGGTTCCCCGGGATCGCCGAGGCCACCGCCGGCAGGCCCACGGCCATCGCTTCCAGCAGGGCGATGCTCATCCCCTCCTCGGTGGACGGCAGGACGAACAGGTCGGACGCGCGCAGCTCGGCCTCCACGTCCTGCGTCGCCCCCGGCATGGCGAAGGCGTCCCCGCCCAGCCCCAGGTCGGCCGCCAGCCTCGCCAGCGCGGGCCGCTCGGGCCCTTCGCCGACGAGCACCAGCCGCGCCCTGGGGAACGTCTCGCGGACGATCGGCCAGGCGTGGACGAGGGTCGCCAGGTCCTTCTCGGGCGCGAGCCGGCCGACGAACGTCGCCCGGGGGGCGTCCTGCCAGCCCGGCCGACGCTGCCAGGGGCGGGGCGGGACCGGGACGCCGTTGGGGAGGTCGTGGACCTTCGCCTCGTCGTAGCCGGCGGCGACCAGCTCGGCGCGGACGGGCTTCGAGATGGCGACGTAGGCGTCGGCGTCCTGGCAGCGTCGGGCGATCTTCGCGCCGAAGTTCCCCCGCGCCTGCCACGCCACGTCGCCGGTGTCGCCGGCGCCCTCGGGCCGCAGGACGACGGGGAAGCCGCGGTCGGCCCCCACCCCCAGCGCGGTGTAGGCATCGTGCTTGAGCATGGAGACGTAGGCGAGGTCGATCGGGTTGGACCGCAGCCAGCGGGCCAGGTTCCGCATGTAGAGCCACGTCCCCACGAACCTCAGCGGCGAGGTCGGTAGGCGATGGATGACCAGCCGGCCGCCCCCCTTGGAGCGCGGCTCGTCGAACTCCTCGCGGGCGGGGAGCTTCGCGGCCTCGCCGATCGCGGAGGTGAGGACGGAGACCTCGGCGCCCTCGCGGGCCAGGGCCTCGGCGAGGTAGCCCAGCACGCGCTCGGCCCCGCCGATCAGGGGCGGATACCGTCGGGAGAGGAGGGCCAGCTTGAGGGGGGCGTCCGGGGCGTCGGCGGTCATGGCGTCTCGTCGCGGTCCGTCAGTCCTTCAGGACGCCGACGAACGGGAGGTGGCGGTAGTCGTCGTCGTAGTCCAGCCCATAGCCGACGACGAAGGCGTCGGGGATGGTGAAGCCGCAGTAGTCCGGCTCGATCGGGACGGTCTGGCGGCCGATCTTCCGGAGGAGGACGGCCGTCTTCACGCTCCGCGCCCCCCGCTGGGCGATATGGTCGACCAGCGCCGCGAGGGTCTGGCCCGTGTCCAGGATGTCGTCCAGCAGCAGGACGTCGCGACCGGCCACGTCGGGGGCGAGCGTCTCATTGATGACCAGCGTCGAGCCGGTGGTGGTCGCCCCGCGGTAGCTGCTGGCGTGGACCAGGCCGATCCGGTGGGGGACGTCGACGGCGCGGATCAGGTCGGCCAGGGCGATCAGGCTGCCGGTCAGGATCGCCACGATCGTCAGCGGCTTGCCCGCGTAATCGCGCGCGACCTCGGCCCCCAGCTCGCGGAGGCGGTCGCGCAGCGCGTCTTCGGGGATCAGGACCTCGACGGGCACGGCGGTCGGGACTCCTCGCGTTACAATGGGATGCGGCGACGGGCCTGGACCCTTAGTGTACCCCGAAACCCGGGGATCGAATAGCGGACGCCTCGGGATCGTCTCGTCAGGGTAGGAGACCGTATGCCGGACGCCCCGACGATCGCATCCATCCCCGACGAGGTGCTGGTCCGGCGGGCGCGGGACCGGGATCCGGCGGCCCGCGAGGAGCTGTTCCTCCGCCACCGGGACGACGCCTTCCGCACGGCCTACCGCCTCCTGGGGGACGAGCACGACGCGCTGGACGCGGTCCAGGAATCGCTGCTGAAGGCGTTCCGCCGGCTGGACGAGTTCGACGGCCGGGGCGGGTTCCGGTTCTGGCTGCTGCGGATCGTCGTGAACACGGCGCTGGACCAGGGGAGGCGGAGGAAGCGGAGCAAGGCCGTCGCCCTGGAGGTGGACCCGACCAGCGGCACGCCCGACGACGACCCCTCCCGGGGCCTGAGCCGGGCCGACCTGCGGCGGTCGCTGGACGAGGCCCTGGCGAAGCTCTCCCCCGCCCTCCGGGCGACGTTCGTGATGTTCGCCGAGGCCGGATTGACGTACAAGGAGATCGCGGAGGCCCAGGAGGTGCCGATCGGCACCGTGATGAGCCGGATCAACGCCGCCCGCCGCAAGCTCCAGGAGACGCTCGATTGGGACCGACTGAAGGGCCTCGATTGAGCCGGGACGACAGGATGGGATGGGACCGATGAACGACCTCGACCGCCTCTGGGAAGCGACCCGGCCCCCCTCGCCCTCGGCCGAGGCGTGGGATCGCGCGTGGGCGGGCGTCGCCGGGCGGATCGACGAGCCCGAGCCGCGGACGATCGCCGCGCCCTCGCGGCGGCGCTGGGCCGTCGCCGGCCTGATCCTGCTCGCCCAGGCCGCCGCCGTCCTGCTGGCCGTGGGCGCCTCCCGGTTCGCCGCTGCGCCGGCCGCCCCCGTGCGCATCGAGGAGGGCCAGCTCGTCCTGATCCGCGGCGACGGCGACGCCGCCCAGGTCGCCGACCTCTCGCCGCGGCTGGGGAGCGAGGGGGTGGACGCGTGGTATCTGGTCCACAACTTCTTCGAATCCGCCGCGGGGCCCTTCGTGGCGATGGCCGAATGAGGCGCGAGGGCCGCGAGCCCGCGGCGAAGCCGGACTCATCCCCTCTCCCGCCGGGAGAGGGTGTCGCGCAGCGGCGGGAGAGGGTCGTCGGAGCGCCGAGGGCATGTCGGGCGAGTGGACGCCGTACCTGGGCTATGCCTACAAATCCGGCGGCCCTCACCCGGCCCTCGGGGCCGCCCTCTCCCGGCGGGAGAGGGGACGGATGCCGTCGCCTCTCCCGCCGGGTCCTATCGCTGCTCGTCGCCCTGCTCGCCGGCTGTTCGCCCCGGCCGGAGCCGGCCCAGCCGACGGGCCCGGGTCGGCCGGTGACGGTCACGGTGTTCGCGATCCGGGCGACGCCCGGCGGCTCGGCGATCGACCCGCGGCTGGCCCCGGTGCGAGGCCAGCTCCGGACGATCGCGCCCGACGACTCCCTGGAGCTGATCGCCACCCGCAGCGAGCCGCTGAAGCGGGGCGAGACCCTGGCTTGCGACCTCGGCGACGGTCGCTCCGCCGATACCACGTTCGAGGAGGAGGAGGCGGGCCGCGTCGTCCTGCGCTGCACCTTCAAGGACGGCGATTCCCCCCCCTTCTCCACCCGGGTCGACGCCCCCGAGAATCAACTCTTCTTCTACGAACGCCCCCTCGGCGACGGCTCCCGCGCGCTGATCGGCGTGGGGGCGCGATGAGCCGGGGATGAAGGAAGGGCCGCTATCCGTTAGGATGGACGGAGGGACTTTCCTCGAAATCAGCCCGGACGCCCGGATTCTGGACCATGGACATCCCGACGATCCCCGTCATCGGCGAGTACATCGCGATCCGGCCCGGCTACTGCGGCGGGAAGCCGCACGTCGCCGGGCATCGGATCAAGGTGCAGCACATCGCCGTTTGGCACGAGCGGATGGGCATGGTGCCCGAGGAGATCGTGGCGACGTATCCCACGCTGACCCTCCCCGCCGTCTACTCCGCGCTGGCCTATTACCATTCCCACCGCGACGCCATCGACGCCGACATCGAGGCCGACGAGCGGCTCGCGGCCGAGTTGCGAGAGGCGGCCGGGCCGTCGCTCGTCGCGCAGAAGTTGAAGCGACTCCATGCCCAGGGCGATCGCCTTCCATCTGGATGAAAACTGCGATCCTCGGATCGCCCGCGGGCTGCGCCGGCATGGCGTCGACGTGACGACGACCCGCGACGTAGGCCTGCTGACCGCGTCCGACGACGTGCAGCACGCCTTCGCGACGGCGCAGGGCCGCGTCATCATCACCCAGGACGCGGACTTCCTCCGGTTGCACGCGACGGGGGCCGATCACCCGGGGATCATCTACTATCCCTCCCAGGCCAGGACGATCGGCCAGGTGGTGAGGGCCGTCGTCCTGGTCTGGGAGTGGCTCGAACCGGAGGAGATGCGGCGGCGGGTCGAGTTCGCGTGAGCGTTCGAAACGCCGGACGCCCCGGGCGGCTGGGGGCCGTCGGGGCGTCCGGGATGAACCGCGAGATATGCGGAAGCAGGGCCGTCCCTGGCCCTTCGGCCATCGGGTCGCGTCCATCCTTGGGGCGACCGCTGCGTGAAGGCCATCGTCGACCGGTCGTCCTTGACCGGATCGGCGTCCCAGCCGACACCACTGTTATCGGCGTCGGCCCGGGGACGCTTGACTTATTCCGGGGCGTCAGGCGATGGTGACCGACTCGTCGAGGTAGACGTCCTGGATGGCGTTGAGGAGCTTGACGCCCTCGGCCATGGGGCGCTGGAACGCCTTGCGGCCGGAGATCAGGCCCATGCCGCCGGCGCGCTTGTTGATGACGGCCGTCTTCACCGCCTCGGCGAAGTCGTTCTTGCCGCTGGCGCCGCCGGAGTTGATGAGGCCCGCGCGGCCCATGTAGCAGTTGGCGATCTGGTAGCGGCAGAGGTCGATGGGGTGGTCGGAGCAGAGGTCCGTGTACATCCGCTCGTCGAGCTTGCCGTAGCTGGAGCCGCCCATGTTCAGGGCCTTGAAGCCGCCGTTGTTCTCCGGGAGCTTCTGCTTGATGATGTCGGCCTCGATGGTGACGCCCAGGTGGTTGGCCTGGCCGGTGAGGTCGGCGGAGACGTGGTAGTCCTTGTCGGTCTTGAAGGCGTTGTTGCGGAGGTAGCACCACAGGACGGTGGCCATCCCCAGCTCATGCGCCTTGTAGAACGCCTCGGCGACCTCGACGATCTGACGGCTCGCGTTGTCGGACCCGAAGTAGATCGTGGCGCCGACGGCGGCGCAGCCCATGTCGTGGGCTTCCTTGATCTTGCCGAACATGATCTGGTCGGCCTTGTTCGGGTAGGTGAGCAGCTCGTTGTGGTTGATCTTGACCATGAACGGGATCTTGTGGGCGTACTTCCGCGCCACCATCCCGAGCACGCCGAAGGTGCTGGCCACGGCGTTGCAGCCGCCGTCGATGGCGAGCTTGACGATGTTCTCGGGGTCGAAGTACGCCGGGTTCTTGGCGAAGCTGGCGCCGCCGGAGTGCTCGATGCCCTGGTCGACCGGGAGGATCGAGAGATACCCGGTGCCGGCGAGGCGGCCGGCGTTGAACATCCAGGCGAGGCTCCCCAGCGTGCGGATGTTGCGGTCGCTGGGGACGAAGATGCGGTCGACGAAGTCGGGGCCCGGGAGGTGGATCGACTCCTTGGGGATCGCCTTGCAGGTGTAGCCGAGGAGGCCTTCGGCCTCGCCGCCGAGGTACTCGCTGATCGCGGACGCCATGTTCACGGCACTCCGATGCGCGGGCGTCGCGGCGATCCCTCTCGGGGGGCGGAAGCCGGCGTCGGTCCGCGTTTCACTGGATTGGGTATTTCGATCGCGGCGATGGAGGTCGTCCATCACGCCCCGGACGACGGCCCCGATGAGCGGGCCCGGGGGGCGGTTCGTTGCGTCCGGCGTGGATCCATCCGGCCGCACGGCCCCGGCTCCGGGCCGCCTGCGAGGGGGGCCTTGGGATGCGACCGGGGCAAGGCTCCATCATAGGGCCGGCCGGGCCGGCTTGCAATGCGCGATCCCGCCCGGGCACCACTTTGGGATTTGGCTTCCTCACGCCCTTCCCCCCTCGCGGGGGAAGGTGGCCCGGAGGGCCGGATGAGGGGGACGACGCGCCGGACGGCCGTCGGGTCGCAATGGGGGTCCATCGGGCGGCGCTTCGAATTCCGACGGCGCCGGTGTTTCGCGTCCCCCTCATCTGACCGCTTCGCGGTCTGTCTTCCCCCGCGAGGGGGGAAGACGCCACAAGCCCGCGACCTTCCGCCAGATCAAAGGTGCACACTCCCGCCCCGCCGGCCCGATTCCCCCCGCGCCGGGGCCCTCAGCGCGACCCCTTGGCGCGGGGCGACGCCCCCGGCTTCAGGAGGGCGTCCGGCGGCTTGGCGATCTCCCGGACCTGCTCGGCGGTCAGCTCCGTGACCGTCCCGTCCCCCAGGATGACCGCCCCCCCCTTCTCGGGCGCGTCCTTCTCGTAGCCGATCGCCGAGGCCCCGCCGTACTCGTTGAGGTTCACGCCCCAGTAGATCACCACCGCGCCGGACTTCAGCGCCTCGATCGCCTTCGGCGGCGCGCCGGGGAGCTTCTCGGCCTCCTTCAGCGTCCTCGGGGCCGGCTTCCCCATCTCGTTGCAGGTCCGCAGCAGTTGCCCCACCTGCTCGACCGGCGTCGGCTCGGTGCCGGGGGCCGCCTCGGGGGACCGGCCGCAGCCGGAGGCGGCGGCCAGGGCGAGGATCAAGATCGTTCGTCTCGTCATGGGTGCTCGGTCCGTTCCTGTCGACGTCGGCGTCATCCCTCCCGACATCGCGGCAGTCGAAGGCGGGACCCCTCCAGGGGACCGTCTCCGGGGGCGGTGCGTCAAGGCGTCCGGCGCCGGGCGGCCCGTGTACGCCGCCGCCCGGCGCGGATAGTCTATTCCCGGGCGTACGCGGATCCGTGCATGCGAAGGGGCTTCGCGCATCATGGCGGTCGACTCGCATCCGTTCGGGCTCCTCCTCGTCCTGGCCTGCGTCGGCGTCGCGCTGGGGGGATTGGCCCTGGCGCGGCGGCTGCTGCATCGCGAGGATCTTGAGGACGTCAAGGATGTCGCCAGCTACCTGTTCGCGGTGGTGGGGACCCTCTACGCGGTGATCCTGGGCCTGGTCGTGGTCGACGCCATGACCCGGTTCTACGAGGCCCGCATGGCGGTCGAGGAGGAGTCCAACGCCCTGTCCGACATCCTCCTGCTGGCCTCGCAGCTCCCCGGCGACGGCCCCCGGCGCGTCCGCGACCGGGCGGCGGAGTACATCCGCGTGGTGATCGAGGAGGAGTGGCCGCACATGGCCGGCCGCGGGCCCTTGCTGAAGGCCCGGATGCAGGCGGTCGAGCTGGTCCGGGAGATCTACGCCTTCGAACCCCGGGACGACCGCGAGTCGCAGCTCTTCGCGAGCGCGGTCGAGGCCGCGAACGACTTCTGGAACAGCCGCCGGGCCCGCATGATGCTGGCCGTGGAGTCCGGCCTCCCCGCCCTGGTGTGGGTCGCCCTGATCGCGGGCGGGGCGATCACCGTGGTCTTCACCTACTTCTTCAAGGTGGGCCGGTACGGGCTCCAGGTCGCGATGACGGCCATGCTCTCCACCGTGATCGCGCTGAACCTCTACCTGATCCTCATGTTCGCCTCGCCGTTCTCGGGGTCCATCCAGGTCAGCCCCCAGGGCTTCGAACTCTCGCGGTTCATCCTGAAGGAGGTCCCGCCGAGGTGAGGCCCCCGGCCCCCGGGGCGTTCGGTTAGAATGACGGCCGTGAGGGTCGCGCCGCGGGGCGCGGGCCGGGAGACGCCAGGACGAACCGGGAAGAAGGCGGGCCATGACGTTCGGGGACGGATCGAAGCGGCAGGGGGCGTTCGTGCTGGCGTCCAAGGGGCTGACGCCGGGCAAGCTCCGGGGGTTGCAGCGGATCAGCAACCCCAAGGGGACGCTGACCATGCTGGCCCTGGACCAGAACAACTCCGTGGTCGACATGGCCGGCAAGGCCCTCCGCCGCGCCGGCGAGGACCGCGCGCCGACCTACGAGGAGGTCGTCGAGGCCAAGCTCGACCTGATGCGAGGGCTGGCGACGGCCGCCTCGGGCGTCCTGGTCGACCCCTACTACGGCGCGTGGTCGGCGGTGGCCTCGGGGTCGATCCCGCCGCACGTCGGCCTGCTGCTGCGGCTGGAGCGCACGAAGTACGAGATGAGCGCCAGGAACGCGCCGATGGCGACGATCGAGCCCGGCTGGGGCGTCGCCAAGGCCAAGCTCATGGGGGCCGACGCCGTCAAGCTCCTGGCCCAGTTCGAGCCGACCGAGCCCGAGTCGGCCGACGCCAACTTCGCGCTCGTGGAGAAGGTCTACGACGAGTGCCGCAGGCACGACATCCTGCTGCTGCTGGAGGCCGTCGCGTTCCCGTTCGACGGCGAGACCAAGAAGGACGACTCGTTCCTCGACCGCAAGGCCGAGACGGTCATCGAGAGCGCCCGCGTCCTGAGCCGGTACTGCGACATCTACAAGGCCGAGTTCCCCGGCACCCTGGGCCGCGAGTCCGACCAGCAGCTCGAGGACAACCTGCTGGCGCTCGACGCCGTCTCCGAGCGGCCCTGGGTGCTCCTCTCCGCGGGCGTGGACTTCGACGACTACCTGGTGCAGGTGGAGATGGCCCTGGGGGCGGGGGCCTCGGGCGTGCTCGGCGGCCGGGCCTTCTGGAAGGAGTACTTCGAGCAGGGCGACGCCGCCTCGCGCGAGGCCTTCCTGGCCGGGATCGCCCGCAAGCGGCTCGCCCAGGTCGACGAGCTGGTCCGCGCCGAGGGGACGCCCTGGTTCTCGCGATACGGGTTCGTCGCGGAGGACCTGCGGGCCGTGCGGGCCGTCGAGGGCTGGCACTTCCGCTACCCGGCCGGTTGAGCCGGGCGGCGCGCCCTCCGGCGAGGCCGGAGGGCGCGCCGCCGCGATCAGCGGCCTGAGCCGGAGAAGCCGCGGCGTTCGACCGGGTTGGTCGGGGGCTTGAACGGCTTGGGCGGCTTCTTGGGGGCGGTGTTGGAGCCGGCGGGCGTGGGCTTGATGGGCGACGGCCGGACGCCGGTCCGCTCGTCGATCAGCCGCCACACGCCGGGGCCCTTGACTTCCAGGGCGCCGGTCTTCGGGTTGAGCTGGACGATGTCGGCGGAGCCGGGCGAGCCGGGCTGGCCGACGCCGCGCTGCTGGAGGATCTGCACGGCCCGGCCGTCGGTCCCCTTGGCCAGCGCCAGGTCGTTGAGCGAGTCGTAGGTCACGATGTCGGCCTGGAGGGCCGTGTCCTTGGCCCGGATGTTGACGTCGTCCCACGCCTTGAGGAACGTCCGCCCGTTCTCCGTCTTCGCGGCGCCGGCCGGGGGCGGCTCGTTGATGACCCGGAGCATGTTCGACGTCAGCGACGTGACGTCGGCCGGCAGGCGGTCGGCCTTGTAGAAGTCGCGTTCGGTCTTCACCACGCCCCGCATGGTCTCGACGGCCCCCTTGAACTCGGCCCAGCGCTGGTCGTCGACGTCCTGAGCCTTGCCCGTGCCGAATCGGCCGCGCATCTCGCCCTGGAACTGGATCTGGGTGAGGACCAGCGGGGCGAGCTTGGGCTGTTCGCCGGCGCGCCGCGGGGCGTCGGGGTCGGCGGCGACCTGATCGGCCGGGCCGTCGCCGTCGGGCCGGTAGGCGACGGGGCGGATCCCGGGCCCCTCGGCGATCGTGGCGTCGAACCCGTTCTGGGCGCCGGCCCCGTCGCTGCGGTCGTAGAGCCGGACCTCGCCGGGGCCGTCGGCCTTGAACATGCCCGAGGCGCGATCGTAGATGATCGAGGGCGCCTCCATCCGCTGGGCGTTGAGCACGGTCTTCAGCTCGGGATGGACCTTGCGGGAGACCACCAGGGCGGCGCGGTCGGGCGTCCCCTTGATCTCGACCATTGCCAGGTCGGCCTTCGGCGGGGCCTCGGCCGCGTCGGCCTGATCGCCGTCGTCGGCCGCGGGCGCGGGCCCGGGGGCGAGCTTGCCGGCGTCGGCCAGGGGGACGGGGCGGTCGGTGTAGAGGGTGAGGTATTCCTCGCCGTAGAGGAGGGCGTCCTCCATCTCCGCGCGGGCCTTTCTGTAGAACTTGATCTTGGCGGCGGGGCGGCCGATCGGGTCCTTGGCGACGCCCTCGAAGGTCATCCGGTCGGCCCAGGTGACGGTGAGCGGGACCTTGGGAGACAGGTCCTTGCCGTTGCGGCGGCCGGGCTTCTTCTCGGCGACGGCCTCGCGAGGCTCGTCGGCCTTCGACTCGCCGGCGGCGCGGTCGGTGAAGGTGGCGCGGTCGACGAGCATGGTCAGCTTGCCCTGGCGGCCGAAGGCCCGCACGAGGTCCAGCTCTTGGTCGACCTGGATCGTCTCGGCGACGACCGTCATCTGGTCGTTGCGGACGACCGCCGGGGGGGCCTTGGCGGGGTCGAGGCCCCGGGCCTTGTCGGAGTACGGGTCGTGGTGGTAGAGGTCGAAGGTCGCCTTCCCCTTGGCCGCGCCGCGAAGCTCCAGCAGCTCGCCCCTGGCGTCGGTGCCGACGGCCTTCCCCTCGGCGGGATCCTGGTGGATCCGGACGCCGCCCCGCATGACGACGTCGCGCACCTCGTAGGCGGACTCGCCCTCGGCCTTGGCCCCCGCCCCGGCGGGCTTCGGCCCGACGACGACGACGGCCTCGGCGCGGTCGGCCATGGTGGTGGTCTTCGGCGGCAGGGGTTTCTCGGGGGCTTCCTTGGCGGGCTCGGGCGAGGCGGCCGGCGCGGGCCGGCCCTCGGCCGGCGGCGCGGGCGCGGGGGCCGCGGGCGCGGCCGGCTTCGCGGGCGTGCTGGTGATCGCGCCCGTGACGAAGTCGACGACCAGGAGGTCGCGGAAGCCGTAGTCGTGGCTGGCGTCGACCAGGTGGACGTTCTTCAGGGCCTTGAGCTGGCGGATGTCGGGGATTTCCTGCTTGGGCGGCGCGGCCGGGCCGGGCTCGACGAAGGCGGTGGGGACGACGTCCCGGCCGTCGGCGGTCTGCTGCGGCTTCTTCGCGGGCGGGTTGAGGTAGGCGATGATGAAATCGTCCGCCGTCAGCGACGACTTGCCGACGCGGTCCTCGACGCGCGGGGCGCCCTTGAGGACCAGCACCTTGCCGGGCTCGACGCCCTCGGCGGCGGCCTCGTCCTGGAGCCAGAGCTGGTCGCGCCAGACGGCCGTGCGGGCCGGGGGGACGTCGCGCGGGGGGGCGTCGGCGGCGGTGCCGGGGCGGCTCTCCAGCAGCCCGGGGCCGTTGGCCACCAGCGCGATGCGGCCGTCCTGGTCGGTGACGGTGGCGTCGTTGCACCAGATGTGGGTGATCGTGCGCACCTGGCCGGCGTCGGCCTGGCCGGCCGCGGCGACCTCGCGCTTCTCGACCCAGAGCTTCTTGGGGCCGCCGCCGTTGAGGACGGTGGTCTTCTTGCCGGCCGCGGGATCCTCGTAGTGGAGCAGCTCCACGCAGCGGATCTTGACCCCCTGGGCCGGCGACTGGACCCAGACGGCGTGGCCGCTGAACTTGGCCCGCCGCAATTGCAGCCCGCCGAAGGCGCTCCGGTCCCCTTCGGCCGGGGCCGCGGCGACGTCGGCCTTCGGCTCGGCATCGGCCGCGGGGGCCTTGGGCTCGCCGGGGAGGAGGGTCAGGTGGAGCGTGTCGCAGTCGATCTGGTCGGGCAACTCGGCGAGTTTGCCGCGGCGGACGACGACGTTCCCCCGGAACTCGACGGTGGTCGGGAGCGGCGGCTCGGGCGGGCCCACGGCCGGCGTCGACGGCTTGCGCGGCAGCTCGACCACCAGCGGCCCCTGGCACTGGACGTCCAGCGGCACCGGCTCGCCCTTCGCGTCCTGGCCCGCGCCCGGCTTCGCGCCGCCGACGACGTCGGGGAGCACGTTCCCGCCGCCCACGTCGATGAACGTGGCGCGGACGTTCTTGAGGAGCGTGATCTTCTGGGCCCCCTCGATCCCCGGGCCCCCCTTGGAGCCTCGCTCGGGGGCCCTGGTGGAGAGCTGGATCTCCAGGCCGGTCCCGGTCACGCGCAGGCCGCGGTCGACCAGGACGATGTCCGAGTCGCTGCGGATCACCTGATGGACGCCGTCGTACACGACCTCGTTGATGGGCCCGATGACCATGTCGTCGGACGGGTCGTCGGGCGTGCCGCGGTCGTCTCGGACCAGGACCTCGCGCTCCAGGACGGCGCGGTCGACGCTCAGGGGCTCGGCGTCGGCCTTGAGGTTGAGGCCGAAGGGCTTGTTGAAGTCGATGACGGCCTTCTTGCTCGTCATCGTCCGGCGGCTCCCCCCCTTGGGGGACTGGAGGATGACGGCCGCGGGGTCGACCTCGATGCGCTTGCCGTCGAACTTCACCCCGTCGCGTTCGGGGGGGCGGACGACGTTCATCGCGAAGAGGACGATCCCCTTCTTCTGGACGAGGTAGGTGTAGGCGTCGTCCGTGCCGGTCCAGTCGTCGGGGCCGAAGGACTCGGCCGCCATCCGCTTGACCAGGGCCTTGCCGGCCGAGTCTCGGGCGGCGAAGTCGATCTCGCGGACGGCGTGGGCCGCCCGCAGCCGCGCGACGACCAGGTCGAACCCCCGGGCGTACGCGAGGTGCGCGGCCGCCAGGAGGCCGAGGACCGTCGCCATCTTGAAGAGTTTCTTGAGCACGAATCGACTCGATGTTCCGGTTCGTCGGTCACCCGGCCCCAGCGGCCCGCTCGCCCCGTCGCGGCCCGCCTACGTCGCCGGCGCGAGGTAGGGGTCGCAAGCGACGTGCCACAGCCCTTGCGCCTTCAAGATCGTCTCGACGACCTCGCGGATCACGCCGGCCCCGCCGATCGCGCGGGTCCTGAGGTGGGCGGCCTCTCGGACCTCGTCCACCGCGTCGGCCGGGCAGCAGGCCAGGCCGACGGCCCGCAAGGCCGGCAGGTCGATCAGGTCGTCGCCCACGTAGCAGACCCGGCCCGCGGTCGCGCCCGTCTCGGCCAGCAGCGCCCGCAGGGCCTCGCCCTTGTCGGCGATCCCCTGCACCACCCGGCCGATCTTCAGCTCGGCGGCGCGGCGCTCGACCACCGGGGCCGACCGGCCCGAGAGGATGGCCGAGGTCTTGCCCATCCTGTGCCACAGGGCGAACCCCAGGCCGTCCCGGACGTGGAAGTTCTTCGACTCGACGCCGCGGTCGTCGACGATGATGCGGCCGTCGGTCAGGACGCCGTCGACGTCGACCGCCAGCAGCTCGATCCCCGCGCAACGCGCCTCGATCTCGGCCGCCGACGCGGCCGGGCGGGCTCCCGCGTTCGCCATCGGCTCACTCCTCGAAGTCTTCGGGGGACGCCCCGATCAGGTCGGTGACGTCGATCAGGCCCAGGAGCCGCCCCTCCGGGTCGACCACCGGCAGCTCGCTGATCTTGCGCGACTTCATCAGCTCGACCGCCTCGCCCAGCATCGCGCCGGCCGTGGCGCGGAACGGGCTCGCGGTCATCACCTCGCCGATGGGCCGGTCCAACTCGGCCTCGCGGCGCTTCTCGAACAGCCGCACGAGGTCGCTGTCGGTGAAGATGCCCAGCAGCATGCCCCGATCGTCGCGGACTAGCACGGCGCCCGAGCGCCGCCGCGGCCCGGCCAGGCGGACGAAGACCTGGCGGACGGTCTCCTCGGGCGCGGCGGTGCGGACGTCGCGCCCGGTCCGCATCACGTCCTCGACCCGCGTCAGCCTGCGGCCCAGGTTCCCCGCCGGGTGGTACAGGGCGAAGTCCTCGGGCGTGAACTCGCGCATCCGGGCGACCAGCAGCGCCAGGGCGTCGCCGACGGCCATCATGGCGGTGGTGCTGGCGGAGGGGGCCAGGCCCAGCGGGCATGCCTCGGCGATGGTCCCCATCGCGATGCAGACGTCGGCGGCGCGGCCGAGCGAGCTGGCGGCCCGCTCGGTGACGGCGACGAGGCCGGCTCCGATCCGGCGCACGGCGGGGAGGATCCGCAGGACCTCCTCGGTCTCGCCGCTCTGCGAGAACGCCAGGACGACGTCGCCGTCGCGGACGCGGCCCAGGTCGCCGTGGACGGCCTCGCCGGGGTGGAGCGGGTAGGCCCGGGTGCCGGTGGAGGCCAGCGTGGCGGCCGTCTTCTGCCCCACCAGGCCCGCCTTCCCCATGCCGGTGACGATCACGCCCCCCCGGCAGTCGTGGACGAGCCGGGCCGCCCGGACGATCGAGCCGTCCAGCCGCTCGCGCACCGACGCCAACGCCGCCGCCTCGTCGCGAAGCACGCGACGGGCGAAAGCCAGGGCCTCGGCCTCCGTCGTCGGGGCCGACGTCGCTTCGGAGATCGTCGCCATCCTGGGCCTCCCTGCCCTGCCTGCGGCCCCGTGCCCGACGTCGGATCGGGCGAGACCTTCGAGCGGCCGAACCATAGCCCATCCCCCAGAGGCCGTCAACGCGGAGTCCGAGGCCGACCCACCCCGGCCCTCCCCGCTTCCCCCGTCGGCCCTCTTTATCGTCGACTTTCGTCCTGGAACTTGGGGCGATTGTGGAAGAAGTGGGGAATTCGGCGACGACTGGAACATAGGTTGAGATTGAGGAATGTCGCGAAATGGGCGATGAGTCGAGGCTTGCGGCGTCGGGTCGCGCCGATGTCTTGTAAAATTTGCAGGCCGGCGATGCAAGATTTGCTCAAGTTTGGCTTTCGAGGAGTGCAGGCGTCGGACGGCGAGGGCGTTTGACGAGCCCCTGCCGGGGCGGTTACGCTGCATTCGTCGGGGTGGACGAGGCGTGCCGGCGAGAGGGCGATCGGCGATGAGGAAGGCCCTGGGCGCGACGATCGCGACGGCGATGGTGCTGGCGACCTTGACCGCCTGGCCCGCCGGGAGGGTCGGCGACGTCGCGCCGGCCTGTGAGGCCGCGACCCCTTCGCCTTCCTTCGAGGGCCTCGCCGCGTCCCACGTCCTCGACCGCGAGGGCTTGGCCCGCGAGCGCCGGCTCGTCGAGGCGGCCCAGACCTACGCCAACGCCCGCCTCAACTGCACCGTCGATGCCTCCGACGCCGACTGGACCACGAGCCTCTGGCGCGAGGACGGCCGCGGCTGGCGCGTCGCCTTCCGCGCCGTCGTCGCCCTGATCCCCGGCGACCCCCACGTCACCATCATCGGCGTGGACCTGGACGACGACGCCAGGCCCGTCGCCGCGAACGTCCTCTTCCGCTGACGCTCGGCGGATCGGGGCTGGAATCGGCGGGGTTCGCGGCGACAATGATCCTGGACGCCGGTTCGCGCCCCGACTTTCACCTTCATCTGAGGAGCGGAGACGGATGAGCACGCTTCAACGGGCCCGGGGCTTCGGTCTGGCGTTCGGGCTGGCGCTGGTCGCGAATATTGCGCAGGGACAGGACGTCGAGAAGACCGAGGCCAAGGACGCCCCCAAGGCCGAGGCGAAAGACGCGAAGCCGAAGAAGCCGAAGCTGGAGGAGGCGACCTTCGGGGGCGGCTGCTTCTGGTGCACGGAGGCGTTCTTCGAGCGGCTGCCGGGCGTGAAGTCGGTCGTCTCGGGCTACTCGGGCGGCAACGTGCCGAACCCGACCTACGAGATGGTCTCCACCGGCCTGAGCGGCCATGCGGAGGTGATCGAGATCACCTTCGACCCCGCCGTGATCCCATTCGAGAAGCTCCTGGATTACTTCTGGGCCTCGCACGACCCGACCACGGTCGACGCCCAGGGCCCCGACCACGGCCCGCAGTACCGCTCCATCATTCTCTACCACTCCGAGGAGCAGAAGGAGGCCGCCGAAAAGGCCAAGGACTCCCTTAACGTCAAGCGGGCCCGCAAATCCCCCGTCGTCACCCAGATCGTCCCCTTCGAAGCCTTCTATCCCGCCGAGGGCTACCATCAGGACTTCGCCCGCGCCAATCCTTATCACCCCTACGTCGAGGCCTACATCGCCCCCAAGATGTCCAAGCTTAAGGCCAAGATGAAGGCCGACGCCCAGGAGAAGGCGAAGGCCAAGGAACCGGAATCCAAGTGACGCGACGGCACCGAGGACGCTCAGGCCTCGAACTCGACCCGAGAGCCGATCGGGACGTCGGCCATCGTCAAATTCTGGAAGAAGAAGCTGATCGTCGCCCCGTGGTCGCGGACGGCCCCGATCCTGGCGAAGCGTGGTTCCGATTCGGCCGTCCTGATGACCACCGGCCGGTCGACGTACTGCTGAGGCTCGGGCGGGCGGAAGGCGTCGAGGACCACGACGAGGCCCGGGACGGAGCCGGCCACGACGGCCGACTTCGCCTCGAAGGCGTCGATGACGTCGGCGACGAGGCAGCTCGGGCCCGTCGCCGGATTCGATCGCGAAGGGATGTCGTCCGTGATCTCGGGATCGTCGGCCTCGGCGAGGATGACGAGCCCCGCCAAATTGATGATGTGCCGGAAGTGCGGACGGATGTATTCGTCGCGATTCGATCCCCGTCCCCGTATGTTCAGCAGGCAGGACGAGGTGCGATCCTCGGCCCGAATCTCGTAGAAGACGAAGCCCTCCATGAGATAGTCGCAGAACCCGACCGGCCCCGAGATGAGGTCGTCGAGCTTCGCGGGGGCCAGGCTGCGGCCGTTCCAGCCGAACGTGAGGCGGCCGTCGTCGCCCGTTTCGAAGATCCGGGCCAGGGCCCCGCGGCAATCCCCTTCGATTGTGAACGTCGGCAAGACGGCCTCCTGACGGCGGCTAAGGGAGAATGAGGTCCGGCCGGACTTCTCGCCCGGACCGGCCTCGGGGACATCTTCGGCCGGGGCCTCGCTCACTCCGCCGGCGGGCCGGTGCGGAAGGAGTGCTCGCGCGAGAAGGGCGTGGGCGTGGCGTGGTCGACGCGCAGCCAGGTGCGGTAGCGGGAGCCGTCGGCACCGGCGGTGGCGAAGTCGCAGAGCTTGACCGTCTTGCCGTCGGCGGCCTTCGCCTCGGCGAGGACGATGGGCTTGAAGCGGCCCTTCGCCTCGGTCGCGGGGAGGACGCGGACGGAGCGGGCGTCGATCGGCTCGGGATCGTCGGGGCCGTTGTCGTTCAGGCTGGCGTCGTACGTCAGCAGGACCGGGCCGACGTAGAGCGACGACCGGCCGGAGGCCCCCTTCTCGCCCGCCCAGACGCGCGGGGACATGTCCAGCTCCAGCTCGATCGTATCGCCCGGCTTCCATTCGCGGTCGATGACGTGGTACGAGGCCGGCTTGACGTCGGCCCGGACGGCCCCGGCGACCGTCAGCTTGGTGGCGGTCGACCACTGGGGGATGCGCAGGGCGAGCGGGAACGTCGTGGGCTTGTCCAGGCCCACCTTGACGACGACGCGGCCCGAGCGGGGGTAGTCCGTCTCCACGTCGAAACGGGCGAGGGCCCCCCCCTTGAGCCGGCCGGCGAGCTTCCCCGCGCCGTACCAGTTGAGCATCAGCGCGCCGGAGGCGTCGTCGGCCAGGAGCGCCCATTGCGAGACCAGGCCGAGGCCCCGGGCCGCGTTCACGGAGCAGCAGTTCAGCTCGGGCGAGCCGGGGCGCGACTGGAAGACGATCTCGTGGAAGTTCGCCTGCCGGACGCCGTCCATCGGCGTGTTGTAGGTGCTCCACCGGCCGGAAGGCGACCACATGCCGAGCCCGGAATTGATCGTGGACAGCTCCAACTCGTCCGCGACCACCGGGTCGCCCGACTGCTTCAGCATGTCGACCGAGAGGGCGAGCCAGGCGATGGTGCAGCAGGTCTCGATGGCGCCGGTATGGTACGGGTCGCCCTGGGCCTGCTCGCCGGACGAGAAGCCGCCGTTGTTGTGGCGGTCGAGCTTGGCGATGCTCCACCACAGGTTCGCGTACGCCTTGCGACGCTCGGCGTCATTCTCGACCCGCCCGAGCGCCGCGAGGGCCTGCATCGGGTGGAGGCTCTCCCAGCGCGGCTTGGGGGTCTGGAAGAACTCGTCGCCGGCCCGGCCGCGGCGGTCGTAGTCGCCGGCCAGCGGCTTGCCGTCGGGGCCCGTCGCGGCGAATTCGTCGACGATCTGCTTGGCGAGCGCCAGGTACTTCGGGTTCCCGGTCTTCTCATGCAGCAGCACGAGCGCGTGGGCCGGGGCGAGGTTCATCTCGGTGGAGCCGGTGTCGACGAGGCGGGGCGTCTTCTCGCCCAGGAACTTGTCGCAGAGGAGGTCGGCGATCCGGACGGCGGCGGCGAGGGCGTCGGCGTCGCCGACGGCCTCGTCCCAGGTCATCAGGCCTAGCATCATGTGATAATGCCCCCAGGCGTCCCAGGTGGGGCCGGGCTTCCCCTGGATGTTGGGCGTCTGGCCGGTCAGGCGGTGGTCCTTCGGGAACGGGCCGAAGTAGCCGTCGGCGTCCTGGAGCGGCAGGAGCGCCTTGACGTATTCCTGGAGCGACTTCCGCAGGACGGGGTCGCGGGTGGACTGGTAGACGGTCGCCGCGCCGGTGAGGAACTTCCCGGCGAACTCGCCCGACCATGGCAGCAGGTCGCGGTACGGCTGGCGGTCGCGGTCGGCGAACATGGCCAGGATCGCGGGGTTCGCCTTCGGCCCCGGCAGCAGCCAGTTCGCCGTCACGGCGTCCAGGTATTCCCGAAGCGTCCCGGCCGGCTCCACGCGCAGCCCGGCCGGCTTGCGGAGGGGGCGGTCCGGCGGCGTCTCGGGGGGCCCGGCGAGCGCCGGGGCGGTCGTCGCGAGCAGCAGCGCGAGGGGGGCGAGGCGGATCGACCTCGTCGTCATGGCGTCGTCTCCTGGGGAGGTCCGGAGCGTGGGGCCCTCGGGCCCGTTTCGATCCGACAAGGATAGGGCCGGCGCGCGGGGCGGGCCAGACTCTACCCGGCGGGCGTCGTCCCCTCGACGCGGCTGCGTCGTCGCGTTACCGTCGAGGTCTCCGCCCGTACTCCGCCCGACATCCCCGCCCCGAGGCCCGCCATGAAGCGCCTGCTCCTCGCGACGACGGCCGTCGCATGCAGCCTGTCGGCCCACGCCGCCCCGCCCGTCGAGGGCTTCGTCTCGGCCCGAGGGCCCGACCTGGCGCTGGACGGCCGCGAGTACCGGGCGGTCGGCGTCAACGTGCCGCACCTGTCGCAGATCCACATGGGGACGTGGTTCCACCTGGGGCACCTCTACGGCACGCCCGAGAAGGCCAGGGCCGCGGCCGTCGCGGCGGTCGAGGACGCCTCGCGGAGCGGCTTCGCGTTCATCCGGTTCTTCGCCGGGCCGGGCTATCCGATCGAGTCGGCGCGGCTCTACGAGAAGGACCCGGACGCCTACTGGTGGGGCATGGACGAGCTGTTCGCCCTCTGCCGCCGCAACGGCCTGCGGCTCGTCCCCTGCCTGAACGTGACCGGCCAGAACGCCCGCTGCGGCGAGCCCCGCCGGGCCATCCTCGACCCGTCCTCGAAGACGTGGAAGGAGAACCGCCGCTACGTCGAGGCGTTCGCGACCCGCTACAAGGACGACCCGACGGTCCTGATGTGGGAGCTTGAGAACGAGCTGATGCTCGCCGCCGACGTCGACATGAAGGGGACGCCGCTGATCCCGCGCGGCGTCTATCCCGAAGGCGCGACCGTCCGCGAGACGGGCGGGCGCGAGGACTCGCTGACGTGGGAGATGACGCAGCGGATCTATCGCGAGCAGGCGGCGTTCCTCAAGTCGCTCGACCCGAACCACCTCGTCACCAGCGGCGACGCGGGCGTCCGTCCCGAGGCGACGAGCCGCCGCGAGACGTTCCCCGACTTCCGCTATCGCGACGACACATGGCGCGAGCACCTGGCGAACGAGCTGGCCGCGCAGCCCGAGCCGCTCGACGTCTTCAGCCTGCACCACTATGGCCCGGCCGACGCCGGCCCGAGCGGCGCGGGGCTATCGCCGCTCGAACGCGCCCGCCTCACCGCCCGCGCCGTGCGGGCCGCCCGCGCCCCGCTGTTCATCGGCGAGATGGGCCAGGACGCCCCGGCCTTCAAGTCCGACCCCGAAGCCGCCTGGGCCCGCGCCTACCTCGACATGGCCGAGGAGGAAGCGATCCCCCTCGTCGCCCTCTGGGCCTGGCACTTCCCCTGGCAGCCCGACCTGACCCTCGACGGCCGCTCCCACCCCAAGCTGGTCGAACGCGCCCGCGAGTTCAACCGCCGCCACGCGGGGATCGAGTGAGCCGGGGGCGAGGGCTCGACGCTCCCGCCCCCTGCGTGCCGTCAGTTCCGCGACGGGACCGGGATGACGAAGCGACGGCCGCGGGGACGCCGACGGGCGCCTCGCCAGGTGAACGCGGCGATCCCCAGGGCGAGGGCCATCCGCGAGGTGTCGCCGTCCTCGTCGTCGGACGTCCGTGGTCTGTCGGACCGGGCCGGGCGGGCGATGCGGACCTGGGCCAGGGCCGCGTCCCACACCTCCATGTCCTCGTCGGCAGGCGGCGCGGCGGGGGCGGCCTCCTCCGGCTCGCGATCGGGGGCGGGCGCGACCGGCGCGGGCTCGGTCGGCTCGGCGGCCGGGGCCTCGACTTCCTCCTCGGCCCCGGCCCGTGGGGCTTCGACGGTTGGGGTGGTCGGCGCGATCGGCGGCTCCTCGGCCTTGGAGGTGGTCGCCGTCCAGATCACGGTCGTCGCGACCGGCTGGTTGGGGAGCGAGGGGGACGTGGACGTCGTCAGGGCGATCGTGGCCGTGGCGGCCCCGGTCGTCGCCTGGGCGACCGCCGGGGGGGCGGTCGTGGCGGTCGTCGCGACGGCGGCCGTGGTCGTGGTGGTCGCCGCGTCGACCACCGTCACCTCGGAGGCCGTCGCTTCGGTCGCGTCGGTCCCGGCCTCTTCGAGGCCGACGTCGTGCCGCTGGATCCGGGCGCGGGGGCGGATCCGGACGACCCGGACGGGCGACGTCGTCGTCACGGTCGCCGTGGCCGTGGAATAGGAGGTCGCGGCCGAGATGATGGCCGAGGCGTTGGGCGACCCCAGGCCCGTGACGATGTCGTAGCCTGTCGTCGCCGACCCGGCGAAGTTGCCGCCGCTGGCGACGTCGTGGAACGTTGAGGCGTAGGACGACGACCGCGTCGTGGACGTGCCGTAGAGGCTGTACAGGAGGGAGAGCGTCTGGCTGCTGCTCAGCGCGGACTTCCCGGCCGCGATCCGCGCCTGGTCGGCGTCGGCGACGAGCCCGGCCCAGACCGGGGCGCCGGCGCTGGTGCCGCCGATGGTGAACCAGCCGGTCTTGCCCAGGCCGCTCGCCGTGCTGTAGACGGCCAGGCCGGTGCTCGGGTCGGCGACGGAGGCCACGTCGGGCACCACCCGGCCGCTCGCCGCCCGCGTCCCCAGGGCGGTCGCCTGGTAGCTCGGAAGCGATTCGTACCGGCTGACGCCCCCGGTGCTGCCGCTGTAGCCCGACCAGTACGAGCCCGACGCGCTCCAGGCCGCCTCCGTCCCGTCGTCGTACAGCGCGGTCCCGCCCACGCTCAGGACGTAGGGAGAACTGGCCGGCCATGACACGCCCGACGCGCCGCCGTCGTCGCCCGAGGCCGCCACGAACGTGACGTTCGAATTGGCGAAGTACGAGGCCGTGTCGTAGGCCGTCTGGCCCGACCACTCGCCCCCGCCCCAGCTCATGGAGACCACGTTCGCCAGCCTGGCCGCCGTCTGCACGGCCGTCATCAGGTCGGAGGCGCTCGACGACGTCGCTTCCACCAGGATGATCCTGGCCGCCGGCGCGACGGCGTGGGCCCACTCGACGTCCATCGCCGTCTCCAGCGACCAGCCCGCGTCCGTCGCCGGCAGGTTCGTCGTCTGGCCGTACTGGTTCACGACCGACAGCGACGCCGCGGCCAGCCCGTAGAAGGTGCTGAACGCCGCCAGGTCGGCCTGGATCGTCGGGTTGTTGTACGCCCCCACGATCGCGATCGTCGTCCCCAGCCCCGCCGTCGCCGACGTGCTGAACCCATACGCCGAGATCAACTCCGACGGCGAGGTCGCCGCCGCCGACGGCGTCGGGTTGGAGACGGAGGGGCCGATGTCCGTCGAGTCCGTGGATGACGTCAGCGTCTCAAGATAGGCCGCGATGCTCGGGACGATCGCGGCGGACAGCACCGTCCTGGTTTCGAGCGATTCCATCCGGACGCGGAACGCGCGCGCCTCGCGGCGAGGGCGGCGCAAGGTGGGCCGGCGCAGCAGGTTCATCGATGTCGACCTCTGTGGGGGATCTCAAGGGTGTCGATCAGGGTCGGTCGCGGGCGCGGCGATGTCGATCCGGCGAGACGCCGGCGCGAGCGAGGATGCCATCATCGCCCCCGCCCGGGATGATGAATCGATCCTCATGTTGATCGTAGTCCAGTCCCGAAAGCGTCTGCGGATTTCGTGATTTTTTCGTAACGATCCGTTAAGCGACCCGAGGCCCTTGCGAGCGATCGTCGGGCGTTGGAAGATCGACGGGGAGGCTCCCATCCCACGCCCATCGGAGGGCTCCCATGGCCGGACGCTACGAGGCGAGGCCCGCGGCGGAGGTCGAGGCGGTCGAGGTGGCGATCGACGCCGGCGACTGGGAGCTGCGCGGGACGCTCGGCGTCCCCGCGGGGCCGATGACGACGGCCGACCTGCTCCCCGCGGCGCGAGCGATCGCCGACGCGGTGGTCGGCGAGTCGTGCGCGGCGGTCGAGCGGGCGGGGGCGTGCATCGCCTGCGGACCCGGCTGCGGCGCGTGCTGCCGGATGCTGGT
>MKTT01000073.1 GCA_001898385.1 Planctomycetales bacterium 71-10 | reverse complement strand
ATCCTTACCGGATCAGCCCCCGGACAGTCAACACGGCCTAGGTAATCTGAAACCCTGAGCGTTGGTACTGATAAAGGTTAGCTGAAACAACCCATGGCTTTCGCCGTCCGCGTGGACGTCGTCAGCCCTGGCAAATATACGCTGCCGAACGGGATGGCAATACCCATTCCTATCGGTGGCGTGAGGGGATTAGTAATGCGTAACAAGTTTGGGTTTACTGAAAGATTGCCGCTGTTGGAATGTTTATATAGGGTGGGTCTGTTGTCTGAAGTCCCTACGGTGGAACCTCCGGTCGGGCAAGTCTTGTCGTCATGCCCATGCCCTTTACATGGAGGGGACAATCCGAACGGCTTGCGGATATATAGCGACGGCTGGCGGTGTCACAAGGATTGCCACAAGGCCGATGGCGTGAATGGTAGCCTCTCGGGGTTGATTCGGGCTTTGGTCAAGATTGCAGGTGGCGGGTTGCTTCCGTTCGGGCAGGCAATGCAGTGGTTGAACAATCACATCGACACAGTCAAGGTTTTCATCCCTGGAGGGCGTTCCAGGTCTAAGAAGCCGCCCCGGGCGACGTTCACCGCTGACGCCTTGGCCGAATGCCTGACCATCCCGTCTGAGATTTATACTCGCCGTGGTTTCCGCCTGGATACCCTGGCTGAGTACGGGGTAGGGGAGTCGATAGGCTATCTACCAGACGGTAAGAACCTACCCGGTTGGACGGTGTTCCCATGTTACGACATCAGGGGCACGACCAGTTACCTTGTCGGGTACACCGCCCGCAATCCCGGCGAACGGGGCCCCAAATGGTGGCACGCTGTAGATAAGTCCACGACGTTGTTCAACTATGACAGGGCATATTGGCTAGCCGGGCCGCTGGTCGTGTGCGAAGGGCCGGGGGATTGTCTGAGACTCATCGAGGCCGGATACCCCCGATCGGTCGCCACGTTGGGTAGTCAGGTTACCGAAGACCAGATAGACAAGCTTAGGGACGCCGTAGGGGCCGTCAGGACGCCCGTGGTGGTGCTGGCAGCAGATAACGACGACGCGGGCCGGGCGTGCGTGGAGAAGCTTACAGGGGCTTTGCGTGGCTACTGCGAGGTAAGGGTGGCGTACCCCCCCGCAGGCTGCAAGGACTTTGGCGAGATGCGGCCGGAAGATGTCGCACGCGTCATTAAGGAGGCTGTCGATATGGATACTCTGGACGACGAAAACGCTTGGAAACGGGCCGAAGCCCTCGCCCGTGCCAACCCTTACCCGAAGATATCGCATGGTGGAATGCTCATATGGCCTACCGTGTCGCTAGCCTGGCACCTATCCCGCCTCTATGGTGGGGGCGTGTTCCCGCTGCCGGCCCACAAGCTTGCCGCGAAGTTCGAGGCACATCCGTTCATGGTCGAGAAGTGCCTCAAGGAAATGGTCGACGAGGGGTATGTCGTTGCCGATGGCGACGGATATCGCTGGACGGGGTTCCGCCCCAAGCTTGACGTGCATCATGTCGCCGAATTGCGGGGGTGCAGCCCGGAGGCCGTAGTCCAAGCCGCCCTTGCCTACGGTATCCACAAGGCCGAAGGTCGCAAAGTGACCCGAGAAGAAATGTCGAAGCTGTCCGGCAAGGCCGAAGTAGTCGGCCCCGAACTCGTCGCCGCTTATCTGACGGGCCAGCCGCAGCCGGAAGTTAATTGGCCTACGGTGCGAACGGATGACCTCGAAATCGCCGCACTACTGAGACAGGCCGGATTCGTTCTCGAACCTGACGGATTGTCGGTCAAGCTGTTCCCGTTCGAGGATTGGTGGGCCGTTCGCCGGTCGGTCTTCGCCGCTGCCTGCAAGGGCTTAGAAGTGATGGTGGATTCGCCGTTCTGAGCAGTTGTCAAACTAAACGCCTGCGAGCCAAACAAGGCCCATCCTCGCTCTGTCGGGGGTGGGCTTTCGGCGTTCGAGCCGACCGGATTACCGCATGGGTTACTACAGTTACTTACCAAGATTTGCGATGTATGGAAACGTGGGTACTGCAAGGACTTAGGGAGAGTAGACGCCGGCCGGAACCCGTCTCACGAACGGGAGAGGGGGGGTCGATTCCCTCCGGGACGACTGTCGGCGACATGGGCGGCTGGTCCAACGGGAAGACGCCCGGCTTGCACCCGGGAGATCGGGGTTCGATTCCCCGGCCGGTCCACTGCACGGGAGCGATCGCACGGAAGGCAGCCGGATACGGCTGGCCGGGCCTCTTTGCTAAAGAGTGCGCCCCCGGTGAGGAGGCGTGAGGGTTCGAATCCCTCGCCTTCCGCATGTCCGTGTCCGAGATGGAAGGGCCACCCGATCGGCGACGGGACCCGCCTGGAATGCGGGCGAGCCTCACGGCCTTGCGGGTTCGACCCCCGCCCCTTCCGCCTTGGTGAAGTCGTCCTCGGGGTGTGACGGATTCGCACACGACCCTGCGAAGGTCGGGGACCAGGTTCGACTCCTGGCGAGGGCATGTTCGGCGTCTCGCATACCCGGCCTCGGGGTCGCCCTGGTATCCTTTCGAGAAGGCATGCAATCTCGACGGGCCCCGGGCGAAGGACTTTCATGGCGCGTGCAACATCGGCGACGGCGACCCCCGGCAGCGACGACGAGGCGGCGAAGGTCCGGCGCGAGCGGCGGAAGAACCGGCGCGAGTCGGTCGAGTCGTTCGTCGTGGTCGTCGTCGGCTTCCTCGTCTGGAGCCTGGAGGCCGAGGGCTACGTCATCCCCACCGGGTCGATGGCCCCGACCCTCATGGGCCGACACAAGGAGGTGGAGTGCCCGGAGTGCGGCTGGACCTACAAGGTCAACGCCGACTGCGAGGTCGACTCCGGCTCCGGCGGCGCGACCGGCCTCCGGGTGAAGTGGGGCGTCTGCGAGAACTGCCGCTTCCCCGCCCGCGTCGACGACCTCCCCAGCTTCGCCGGGGATCGCATCTACACCCTCAAGACCGACGTCTCCCTGCCGCTCGTCCCCGGCCTCGGCCGCGAGGAGCCCCGGCGCTGGGACGTCACGGTCTTCAAGCTCCCCGAGGAGCCCGCCGTCCGCTACATCAAGCGGCTCATCGGCATGCCCGGCGACCTCCTCCGGATCCGCCGCGGCGACGTCTGGCGGGGCGACCTGGACGGGGACTCGCCCCTCGCCATCCTCCGCAGGCCGCCTCGGCAGTCGCTCCAGGTGAACGTCCCGGTCTACGACGACGCCCACCGTCCCCGCCGCCTCGCCGACGACCCCCGCTGGAAGCGGTGGGGCGGATGGGACGAGCCTTCGCCCGGCTCGTACCGCGCCGAGGCCGCCGACGGCTGGCGCGAGCTGCGCTACCGCCACCTCGTCCCGTCGCCCGAGCAGGCCGAGGCGATCGCCGGCGGATCCGAACCGGCCTCGCCCCCTCGGGCCAGCCTCGTCACCGACTTCTGCTCGTTCAACAGCGACCTCGCGCCCCAGAACCTCACCCAGGTCCGCATCGCGACGCGGCCCTGGTTCCAGCCCCACTGGGTCGGCGACCTGGCCCTGTCGCTACGGCTTGAGGCGGCGGGGGCGTCCGGGGCCGTCCGGATCGACCTGATCGAGGGGGGGGTCGTGAATCGGTGCGAGATCGACCTGGCTGAAGGCCGGGCCGTGCTCTCCCGCGACGGCGACGTCCTCGGCGAGGCGGCGACTGCGGCGAAGGCCGGCGGCCCTCACGAGCTGACGTTCGCCAACATCGACGACCGGCTCACCCTCTGGGTCGACGGCGAACTCCCCTTCGGCGACGGCCTGGCTTATGAGGGGCGGTTCGACGACCCGAAGTCCCCGACGGCCGACGACCTGGAGCCGGCACGGGTGGCGGTGCGGGGGGCGTCGGCGACCGTGAGCGGCCTGGTCCTCAAGCGCGACGTCTACTACACCCAGGACCCCGGCGAGCCCGACTCGGACGACCTGCTGGAGTATCGCCTCAAGCCCCCCCAGGCCCTGTTCGGCCTCCTGTCCGACCCGACTCGATACGCGAAGCTCCGATGGCGGACGCCGCGGGAGTACCCGATCGAGGAGGGTCGGTACATGATGCTGGGGGACAACAGCTCGTGGAGCCGCGACGGCCGGGCCTGGACCCGAGTCGACCAGACGACGCCCACCGCGCCCGATCGCGGCTGGGACGACTCGGGCCGGGAGAGCTGGGAGGTGCCGCGGTCGCTGGTGATCGGCCGGGCGTTCTCCGTCTACTGGCCCCACTTCCGGCCGATGTGGCCCGGGTTCCGCGTCGGCCCCGACCTCGTCCTGCCGGCGAGGCCTAACGTCGAGGCGGTCCGCTGGATATACTGATCGCGGCGTTTTCGCCGGGCCGCCCCCCGCGCGGCGGCCCGGGATGCTCGGGGTGCGGGCGTGTTCTCGGAGGCGGATCGAACCCTCGATCGTGACGGTGCGTAACCATGGTTAAGGTCATCGGGACGGAATCGGAGCAGGCCCTCGCCCGCGAGACGGACGAGGACCTCATGCGCCGGTATCGCGACGCCGGTGACGAGAAGGTCTACAACGAGCTGGTCCATCGCTACGAGCGGGAGCTGTTCCGCTACCTCGCGCGCTACACGGGCGACGCCTCGATGGCGGAGGACGTGTTCCAGAACACGTTCCTCCAGATCCACCTGAAGCGGGGCCTGTACGAGGACGGGAGGCCGTTCCGGCCGTGGCTGTACGCGATCGCCACCCACCAGGCGGTCGATGCGCTGCGGAAGGCCGGGCGACGGCCGACCGTGAGCCTGGACCAACGCCTCTCCCCCTCCTCGGGGGAGGTCGACGCGGGCTCGCTGCTGGACATGCTCGTCAACGACGACGCCGGCCCCCTGGCCGGGCTCCAGGATCGGGAGCGCCAGGAGTGGGTGCGGGAGAGCGTGGAGAAGCTCCCGGACGCGCTGCGGCAGACCCTCATCCTCGCCTACCACCAGGATTTGAAGTATCGGGAAATCGCCGAGATCCTCAAGATTCCCGTGGGCACCGTGAAATCGCGACTGCACGCGGCCCTCGCCAAGCTCCAGCAGATGGCGAAGGCGGGCAATCGGGACGGGAAAGAAGATTGACGCCATGAACGCCGACGAATACCTCGACTTCGCCCTCGGCCAGCTCGACGACCCGAGGCGACGGGCCCTCGAAGAGGACGCCCGGTCGGACCCGGACATGGCCGCCCGGATCCGGGAGATCCGCCGGGCCGTCGACGACCTCTGCGACGACGGCCTGGCCTACGCCCCGCCCCCCGGTTTGGCCTCCCGCACGCTCGCCTTCGTCGCCCAGGCGCCCGCCAATTCCCCCTCCATCCTCGACTACGTCCCCGCCCGCGTCCCGTTCCGCTGGGCCGACTTCGCCGTCGCCGCCAGCATCTTCATCGCCGGCCTGCTCACGCTGATGCCGGCGGTCCAGCGCTCGCGGGAGCGGATGAACCAGGCGGGGTGCGTCTTCAACCTCAAGCAGATCGGCGAGAGCCTGGGCCAGTACGCCACGATCCACCCGTCGTACCCCTCGCCCCCCGGCGACCGGGCCGACGCCGACAGCGGGCTGTTCGCGGCCATGCTCCGCGGTGCCGGGCTGCTGCCGGATGTCGCCGTGCTGGACTGCCCCTACAACGGCCGCTGCGACCTGAACCAGGCCCACAAGCTGGCCTCGTTCGAGCAGGCCGACGAGATCCGCAAGTCCGACCCCGACCTGTACAAGAAGATGGTCTGCTGGGACTACGGCTACAACCCCGGCTACCGCTACGCGTCCGGTCGCGTCGGCCCGATCTCGGCCCGGCCGGCCTCGCTGATCGCCGTCGTCGCCGACCAGCCCCCCGACGACGTCCTGCTCGGCGACGTCGACCACAACAGCCCGAACCACTACGGAGCCGGCCAGAACGTCCTCTACAGCGACGGCGGCGTCCGCTGGCATCGCTCCCGGATGGTCGCCCCGGACGACCGTGACGTCTTCCTGAACAATGAACGTAAGATGGAGCCTGGGGTCCACGACCACGACTCCGTCATCCTCCCCCCTTACGCCCCCTTCGGGAATTCCCAGGGCCGCTGAGGAAGGACGCCGAACATGCCGCGAAGGTCCCGGATCGTCATCGCCTGGGCCTTCGCGGCCCTGCTCGCCCCGGCCGTCCGCGCCGAGGCCCCGGCCCGGCCCAACATCGTCGTCGTCATGCCGGACGATATCGGCTACGGCGACTTCTCCTGCCACGGCAGCCCCGTGGTGAAGACGCCCCGCGTCGACGCCTTCGCCCGCGAGGCCCTGCGGTTCACCTCGTTCCACGTCAGCCCCACCTGCGCCCCGACCCGCGCGGCGCTCCTGACCGGCCGGCACGAGTTCAAGTCGGGCGTCACCCACACCATCGACGAGCGCGAGCGCCTGGCTCTCTCGGCCTTCACCTTCGCCCAGGCGTTGAAGGCGAACGGCTACGCCACGGGGATCTTCGGCAAGTGGCACCTGGGCGACCAGGCCGAGTACCAGCCCGAGCGCCGGGGGTTCGACGAGACCTTCGTCCACGGGGCGGGGGGGATCGGCCAGACCTACCCCGGGAGCTGCGGCGACGCCCCCGGCAACACCTACTTCGACCCGGCCATCCGGCACAACGGCACGTTCGAGAAGACGAAGGGCTATTGCACCGACGTCTTCTTCGACCGCGCCCTGGCCTGGATGGACGGGCGTCGCAAGGCCGGGGGGCCGTTCTTCGCCTACATCACCCCTAACGCCGCCCACACGCCCCTCCAGTGCCCGGACGACTACGCGAAGCGCCACGCCGGGGAGGTCCCGGAGGACGTCGCGAAGTTCTACGGGATGATCGAGAACATCGACGAGGACTTCGGCCGGCTGCTGGACGCCCTGAAGTCCTGGGGGATCGAGGACGACACGCTGGTCGTCTTCCTCACCGACAACGGCGGCACGCTCGGCGTGAAGACCTTCAACGCCGGCATGCGCGGGCAGAAGGTGACGCCCTACGAGGGGGGCACGCGCGTCCCCTCCTTCTGGCGCTGGCCGGCCGCGATCCGAGGCGATCGGGACGTCTCGGCCCTGGCCGCCCACGTCGACGTCTTCCCCACGCTGATCGACGCCCTCGGCCTCCGGGTCGACGCCCCGGCTCGCGAGCAGGTGGAGGGCCGGAGCCTGGCCCCGTTCTTCCGGGCCGATTCGGTCGAGTGGCCCCGGCGGACGCTCGTCACCCACGTCGGCCGCTGGCCGCGGGGGAAGCGGGACGAATTCAAGTTCAAGGGGGTCTCGATCCGGGACGACCGCTTCGCACTGGTGAACGATTCCGAGCTGTACGACCTCCAGGCCGACCCGGGCCAGGCGACGAACGTGATCGACGCCCACCCCGACGTCGTCGCCCGCCTCCGCGCCGAGTACGAGGCGTGGTGGAAGGCCATGCTCCCCGGGCTGGTGAACGAGGACGCCGTCGGGCCGAAGGTCAACCCGTACAAGGAATGGTACTGGCGCCAGTTCGGCGGCGGGCCCGACGCCTGAGACCATCGCCGGATGGGTTCCTTCGCCAGCCGCCGACTTCCGGTTGTGCGTCGAAAGTTCTTTGACGTAAAGGGTTTACTGCTCACGTTGGCTGGGTTCGATCGTCGATTTCGAATGAGGATTTCGGAGACTCCTCGGGCCCGTCCTCCGGGCGGTGCGGCCCGATCAGGGCGGGCGACGGACCAGGTCGAGGCGGGTCGAACGGCATGTTGTTCGGCGCTCAGGTTGCAAACCGGAGCGGCGAAGCCGCGTCCGACGTCCCCTCTCCCGGCGGGAGAGGGGACGGTTTCGGGGCTCTTATTCCTTGTGCCGACCAGCATTGGGTTGGACGGGTCGGGGAGGCCGGCCTCGATCGAATGCATTCCGGGTTGCCAAAGAGTTCGACGGCGAGGGCCGTCATCGGCATGATCCACGGATTCGCGTCCGCGATTTCAGGTTTCTCGTTTTCCAACAGCGGTGGGCGGGCGAGTTGCGCGTCCGGACCTTGCCGTCCGGGCGGCCATCGCTTAAGCTCAAACATCATCAAGTCGCAGAGGCGTCCCCGACCGCGCCCTTGAGGCGCGAATCCTCCGACGGCCGAGATCCCCGCGTGCCCGGTTTCCGCCCCTTGAGCCGCAGGCGCAGCAGCTTCGCCGGAGTCGCCCTGGCGCTCCTGGCGGCGTTCGCGTGCGCGCCGGCGGACGCCCGGGCCGGCTGCCACCGGGGCGGCGGAAGCCCGCCGGGGTCGCGGAGCGTGCTCGAAAACCTGCGCTCCCTCGGGGCCCTCGGGGCCTCGCAGGAGCGGGCCGAGGCCCCCGCGGCGCCGGCCCCCCTCGGCGATCGTCGGAGGGGATGCACCGGGCCTTCGTGCTCGTCGAACGCCGATCCCGTCTCGGCCCCTCCCACGTTCGTCCCGTTCCGGCTGAATGCGGAATGGGCGGCGTCCTGCACGCCGTCGCCCACGGCCGTCCCGATGGCGACCCCCGCCGCGGCCGAGGGCCGCGCGCCCTGGTCGAATCCGCCGGTCGTCGGCGTCTTCCACCCCCCGCGTCGGCCCGCCGCCGGCTGACGGTCCCGGGCGAGGCTCCGCGCCGCCGGGGCCGGGATCGATCTGCGCCCCAGCGACCCGCGCCGACGGTTCTCGTCGGGGTCGCCCTCGGGTGCTGCGCCTGCATCGGCCCCGGATCGCCCGCGGCCCCACCCGTCGTCGATCGACCATTTCGAACGCCAGCCGCGGGCCGGATCGATGATCGTCCGGCATCATGGAATTGGAGAGATCGCATGCCCCACATCAAGCTCCCCGAGGGGATCCCCGGGATCGTCGGGCCGATGGTCGCGTATCCGGAGACCGCCCGGCCGCTGAACGAGCTGGCGGAGGTGCTACTCCGCGGGCCGTCGTCGCTGACGTCGGCCGAGCGCGAGCTGATCGCGACCTACGTCTCGTCGGGCAACGAGTGCTTCTTCTGCACCCAGACGCACGCCGCCGCCGCCCGCGAGCACTACGGCGCGCAGCGGCAGATCGTCGACCGGGTGCTGTGCGACCGCGAGGCGGCACCGGTGTCGGACAAGGTCCGGGCCCTGATGGCCATCGCCGACAAGGTCCGGCGCGACGGCCGGCTCGTCCAGCCCGAGGACGTCGCGAAGGCCCGCGAGGCCGGCGCGGACGACCGGGCCATCCACGACACGGTGCTCATCGCCGCGGCCTTCTGCATGTACAACCGATACGTCGAGGGTCTGGCCACCTGGGCCCCCCGGGACCAGGCGCTCTACGACCAGACCGGCGTCCGGCTCGCCCACGAGGGCTACCTGACCGCCGTCGAGCGTCGGAAGGAGGAGGCGGGCGCGGCGGGGTGAACGCCGGACTCGTCATCCTCCCGCCTTCTCCCCTTGAGGGAGAAGGCGAGCCGCAGGGCCATAATGCTCGGCGCAAGCAATTGAGGGTGCCGGGATCGTCCCCTCTCCCGGCGGGAGAGGGGGACGTCGGACGCGGCTTCGCCGCTCCGGTTTGCAACCTGAGCGCCGAACGGTATCGCCCTCCGCGGCACCTTCTCCCACTCCCATGTTTCAGCTCATGTGAAGGGATCTGAGAAACCCCATGCCGACCGAACTTCGACCATCCGAGACCCTCGCGCCCCCGGCCGCGCTGCCGCGACGGCTCGGGCTGGCCGCGGCGACGGCGGTCGTGGTGGGGGAGGTGGTGGGGATCGGGATCTTCCTGACGCCGTCGGAGATGGCCCGGTCGCTGGCGTCGCCGTTCTGGCTGTTCGCGGCGTGGGGGGCGGCGGGGCTGGTCTCCATCTGCGGGGCCCTCTGTTTCGGGGCGCTGGCGGCGCGGCACCCGGAGGACGGCGGTGCCTACGTCTACCTGCGGCGGGCGTTCGGACCCCGAGTCGCGTTCCAGTACGGCTGGATGTCGCTGCTCGTCACCGACCCCGGCATCACGGCGGCGATGGCGACGGGCCTGGCGACGTACGCGGCGTCGCTGGTCCCGATGTCGGCCCTGGGGATGAAGCTGACGGCGATCGGCGCGATCCTGCTGGCGGCGGGGGCGAACGTCGTCGGGCTGAGGGCCGGGGCGGGGATCCTCCAGGGGCTCACGGCCCTGAAGCTGGGCCTGCTGGCGGCGATCGCGGCGTGGGGGTTCGGGATGGGCACCGGCTCGTGGTCGCACTTCCGGCCGTTCGTCGAACGGCCCGCCGACGCCCCGCCGCTGGCCTCGGCGATGGTCGGGGGGCTGCTCGCGGCGTTCTTCTCGCTGGCCGGCTGGTGGGACGTGAGCAAGCTGGCGGGCGAGGCCCGCGACCCCGGGCGCACCCTCCCCCGCGCGCTGATCCTGGGGGTGGGGCTGGTCACGCTGGCGTACATGGTCGTGAGCGCCGCGTTCTGGTATCTCGTCCCGCTGTCGGGCGTGGACTCGGGCCGGGGCTTCGCGGCGCAGGCGGGGGAGGCGATGTTCGGCGCGGCGGGGGGACGGGTCTTCGCGGCCGTCGTGATCGTGTCGGTGATGGGGAGCCTGGTGGGCCTGCTGATGGCCGCGCCGCGGGTCTATTACGCGATGGCCCGCGACGGCCTCTTCCCGGCGTGGCTGGCGGCGGTCCACCCGCGGCTGGGGACGCCGGCCCGCGCGGTGGCGATCCAGGCGGTCGCGGCCTCGGCCCTGGCGGCGACCGGCTCGTTCGATCAGATCCTGTCGTATTTCATGGCCGTGACGATCGCCTTCCTCGCGCTGACCGCGGCGGTGGTCTACATCACCCCCGCGACGCCCGGGGCGGGTCGGGCTCCCGGCCATCCCTTCACGCCCCTGGGGTTCATCGTCCCGGCGGTCGCGATCGTCGCGATGCAGGTCGCCTCGGACCCGATCCGGTCGGGCGTCGGCCTGGGGATCGTGGCGCTGGGCGTCCCGGCCGCCGGCCTGTTCCTGCGGGGCTCGCCCCGACCCATCCCGCCCGCGGCCCCGCCGGGCCCCTGACCCGAGGCCGGGCCCCGGGCGGGAGGGCGTCGGACGTCGTCGTCCGCGACTCCAGCTTCCGTGTCGCAGGAGATGCGCAGCCATGGCCGAAAATGAAGTGATCAGCAACCAGGAATCCATCCTCGGCAACCAGGCGACCATCCTGGCCAATCAGGAGACCATCGAGAAGAACCAGGCGAAGCTGGACAAGATCGCCGCCAACCAGGCGGCCATCCTGGCCAACCAGGACGCCATCCAGCACAATCAGAAGAAGCTGGACCGGATCGCGGCCAACCAGGCGACGATCCTGGCCAACCAGGAGACCATCGAGCACAACCAGGAGAAGCTGGACAGGATCGCCGCCAACCAGGTGACGATCCAGACGAACCAGGACCGGATCCTGGAGAATCAGTCGGGGTTGGCCGCCGAGCTGAGGGAGATCCTCTCCAATCAGCGCGAGATCCTGGCCAATCAGAAGAAGATCCTGACCAAGTGACGCGGCGCCGGGCGCGGGAACGGCCCGCGGCCGGCGACCTCGACCGCCTTTTCCCCGGAGGAAGCGACGATGGACAACCGGAATCGGCCCCTGGCCCTGGCCGGCCTCGCGGCGGCCGGGCTCGCCCTGCTCGCGGCCGGATGCGGCGGCGAGCCGCAGCCCGCGGCGACGGCGGACGTCGGCTCGGCCGCGGCCTCGGCCGGGCCCGCGAAGGTGAAGCTGGCGTACCTCGGCCTGACGTGCGAGGCGGCGATGTTCGTCGCCCAGGAGCAAGGCTTCTTCAAGGAAGAGGGCCTGGACGTCGAGTTCGTGAAGACCGACTGGGACGGCCTGCGCGACGGCCTGGGCCTGGGCAAGTTCGACGCGAACTACACGCTCATCATGTATCTGCTCAAGCCGATCGAGCAGGGCCTGGACGTCAAGATCACCGGCGGCGTCCACTCGGGTTGCCTCCGCACCCAGGTCCCGGAGGGTTCGCCGGTGAAGTCGCTGGCCGACCTGAAGGGGAAGACGATCGGCATCCCGAACATGGGGAGCCCGCCGTTCCTCTTCACCAGCCGCGCCCTGGCGGCGCAGGGGCTGGACCCGCAGAAGGACGTCAATTGGGTCGTCGTCGCCCCCGAGATCATGAAGATCGCCCTGGAGAAGGGCCAGGTCGACGCCGTGGCCAATTCGGAGCCGATGGGGTCGATCCTCACGGCCCAGGCGAAGGTGCGGACGGTCGCCGACCAGGCGGTCGACGAGCCGTACCGCGACGAATACTGCTGCGCCACGGTGGTCAGCGGCAAGCTGGCCGCGAGCGACCCGGCGAAGGCCGCGAAGGTCACGCGGGCCCTGCTGAAGGGCGCCCTGTGGGTCGAGACCAACCCGAAGGCCGCGGCCGACATGGCCGTGGAGAAGAAGTACGTCGCGTCGTCGGCCGAGCTGAACGCCCACGCGCTGGGCAAGCTGAAGTTCATGCCGGGGGTCGCCGGGTGCCGAGACAGCATCGGCCTGGCGGCGAAGGAGATGAAGACGGCCGGCCTGCTCAACCCGAGCACCGACCCGGCCGAGCTGGCCAAGCGGGCCTGGATCGACCTGGAGGGCGTGGACGACGGGTGGATCAAGGGCCTGAAGGTCGAGCAGGTCGCCGGCGGCGGCCGTGCCCCGGCGCTGGACGACGCCCGGCTGGCGGAGCTGGTCGGCCGCGAGAAGGACCTGCACGCGCTCTGCTGCCTGGGGTGCGACATGCCCGCCGATTCCGACCTCTGCGGCCGTTGAAAAGGAGCCCGATGACGTTGGCGACTCAACTCGCGGAAACCAAGGCGATCTCGCCTGGCCGCGCCGATCGCGGCGCGGCCGAGCGGCGGCGCGGGCTCTCGTCGCCGGCCTGGGCGCTCGCGCCGGCCGGCGCGGCGGCCCTGGGCCTGGCCCTCCACCTGGCCCTGCCGGATCGGCAGCCGTCGGCGGCGCTGCGGCCCTTCACCGGCCTGCTGGCGGCGATGCTGGCGGGCTCGCTGGCCATGGCCGCCCTGGGGAGGACGTCGGGGAGGCCGGGGGCGTGGGCCCGCCATCGCAGCCCCCTGGCGGCGGGCATCGTCCTGACCCTCGTCGCGTGGGACCTCCTCACGCTCAAGCTGGCCTGGCTGCCGCTGCCGTACTTCCCTGGGCCGGATCGCGTGCTGGGGGCGATGTGGGAGGATCGCGAGGCCCTGGCCCTCAGCGCGTACCACTCGCTGCGGCTGCTGGCGTGCGGCTACGCGGCCGGCGCGGCGGCCGGGCTGGCGTGCGGCGTGCTGATCGGCTGGTCGAAGTCCGCCCGCTACTGGGGGATGCCGCTGCTGAAGGTGATCGGCCCCATCCCGGCGACGGCCTACGTCCCGCTGGCGATGGTGATGTTCCCGAACGCCTTCATCTCGGGCGTCGCGCTGATCGGGCTGGCGGTCTGGTTCCCGGTCACGATGCTGACCAGCTCCGGCGTGGCCGACGTGCCGGCCGCCTACCTGGACGTGGCGCGGACCCTGGGCGCCGGGCGGGCGCACCTGATCTTCCGCGTGGCGGTCCCGGCGGCGCTGCCGAGCGTGTTCCTGGGCCTGTTCATGGGCCTGGGGGCGGCGTTCCTCACGCTGATCGTGGCCGAGACCCTGGGCGTCTCGTCGGGGCTGGGGTGGTATCTGAAGTGGAAGCAGGGCTACCTGGAATACGCCCACGTCTACGCGGCGCTGGCGATCATGTCGCTGTTCTTCTCCGGACTGATGACGCTGCTGTTCAAGGCCCGCGACCGGGCGCTGGTGTGGCAGAAGGGGGTGATCCGGTGGTGACGGCCGGCATCGAGGCGGCGACCGAGCCGTCGTCGCTCCACCTCCGCGAGGTCTGCAAGACGTTCCGCCGGGCCGACGGGGCGGAGGTCGTCGCGCTCGACCGCCTGACGCTCGACGTGGCCGAGGGGGAGATGATCGCGCTGATCGGGCCGAGCGGCTGCGGGAAGTCGACCCTGCTGCGGATGATCGCCGGGCTGGACCGGCCGACGTCGGGCTCGCTGCGGGTCGGCTCGCAGCCGATCGACGGCCCCGGCGCCGAGCGCGGGCTGATGTTCCAGGACCCCAGCCTCTTCCCCTGGAAGACCGTGAGGCGCAACATCGAGACGGGCCCGGCGGCCCGGGGCGTGCTGCGGAGCCACCGCGGCGAGGTCGACGAATACCTGCGGCTGACGGGCCTGGAGCCCTTCGCCGACAGCTACCCGCACCAGCTCTCCGGCGGCATGGCCCAGCGCGCGGCGCTGGCGAGGGCCCTCATCAACCACCCCAAGGTGCTGCTCCTGGACGAGCCCCTGGGCGCGCTCGACCAGTTCACCCGCATGCGGATGCAGGACGAGGTCGTCCGCATCTGGCGGGCCCGCAGGACGACGACGGTGCTGGTGACGCACGACATCGACGAGGCCCTCTACATGTGCGACCGGATCGTCGTGATGACCCCCCGGCCCGGCCGGATCGAGCGCGTGATGGACGTGACGCTGGAGCGGCCCCGGCACCGGAACGACCCCCGGTTCCTTGAGCTGCGCGCGGAGATCCTGGAGATGCTGCACTTCGCGGGCGACGAGCCCGCCGAGGCCGAGGGGGTGGCGTCGTGACCGGGCGACGGAGCTGGATCGTCGCGGGCGCGGTCGCGCTGGCCGTCGCGGCGGGCGTCGCGGCCTGGCTGCTCTCGCGTCGCGGTGCCGACATGGCCCCGGGATCGCCCCGCTACGAGGACGCGGTCTCGGCCTTCTCGACCGGAGTCGCGGCGCTGGACACCGACGCCACGGCGATCGCGCGCGACGCCCTGACGCGGGCCGTGGAGGTCGCGCCGGAGGAGCCGTCCGCGTGGGCGAACCTGGCCCTGGCTCAGATCCGCCTGGGCGACTTCGACGCCGCGTCGGCCTCGCTGGAGCGGGCGCATGCGCTCGCCCCGGGGAGCGGCGCGGTCGACCGCCTGCTCGCCCTGCTGGAGCAGCGTCGGGGCGACTTCGACGCGGCCGTCGAGCACCTGAACCGGGCCGTCGAGCACGACCCGAAGGACCTCCGCTCGCGATACGCGCTGGTGCAGGAATTGGAGCGTCGCGGCGACGACGACGTGGAGGCGTTCCGCATGCTGGCCGCCGTCCTGGAAGCCGCGCCGGAGAACCTCGCGGCGCTGCTGGACCGCGCCCGGATGGCGGCGAAGCTGGGCGACGCCGAGGCCCTGGCCGACGTCGTGCGCAGCCTGGCCGGCCCGTCGGCCGCGTGGCCCTCGCGGATCCGCGAGCAGTACGAGGCGCTGGCGAAGGCCGCGGCCGACGGCGACCCCCGCGCCGCCACGACGCGCGTCCTCATGCTCCGCAACGCCCTGGTGACGGTCCCGGAGTTCCGCCGCAGCCTGGACGCCCTGATGCTCCCCACCGGGACCGTCGGCGAGCCGATCCACGTCTTCCTCAGCCTGCCGAACCCGCCCGCGACCCCGGCCCCGGCCGACCGCGCGCTGACGTTCGCCGTCGAGCCGGTCGGCGAAGGGAACGCCGACGCCGCGTTCCTGCTCCCCGACGGCGACGGCGGCGCGCCGACGATCCTCGCCGCCGACGGCCGCGAACTGCGCAAGGCCGACGGCCCCGTCGTCGCCCCGTTCCCCGGCGGGGCCTCGGCCGTGCCGCCGTCGCCGCACGGCGTCGCCGCGGCCGACTGGAACTCCGACTACCGCATCGACCTCGCCCTCGCCGGCGCGGGGGGCGTGCGGATCCTGCGGCAAGAGGAAGGCGGGGCGTTCGTCGACGTCACCGAGGCCGCCAAGCTCCCGCCCGAGGCCCGCGACGCCGACGCCTACGGCGTGTGGGCCGTCGATATCGAGCTGGACGGCGACCTCGACTTCGTCGTGGGCCTTCGCGCGGGCCCGACGCTGGTCCTCCGCAACAACGGCGACGGCGCGTTCGAGCCGATCCAGCCGTTCGAATCCGTCGTCAACCTTCGCGACTTCGCCTGGGCCGATTTCGACCACGACGGCGACCCCGACGCCGCGCTGCTGGACGCCGAGGGCGTCCTCCACGTCTTCGACGACGAGCGCGCCGGCCGCTTCCGCGCCCGCCCGGCGCCGGAGGGCCTCGGCCCGGTCGACGCGCTGGCGATCGCCGATTTGAACGCCGACGGGGCGATGGACCTCGTCCTCCTGAACCGCGCGGCGATCCACCGCCTTTCCGACCGCGACGACGGCCGCGCCTGGGACCTGGGCGAGGTCGCCCGCCGGCCCGAGGGGGACGCGACCGCGCCGGGCGAGGCCCGGCTGATCGTCGCCGACCTCGACAACAACGGCGGCGTCGACCTGATCGCGTCCGACGCCGGCGCCGCTCGCCTGTGGCTCGACGACGCGGCCGGCCGGCACGACCCGCTCGATCACGCCCCGGCGCTGCGCACGAACGCCGCGGCCGACCTGGACGGCGACGGCCGGCTCGACCTGGTCGGCGTCGCGGACGGTCGCCCCGCGCGGGGGCTGAACCGCGGGGCCGAGTCTTACGCGTGGCAGGCGATCCGCCCCCGCGCCGCCAAGGCGGTGGGCGACGGCCGCATCAACTCGTTCGGCGTCGGCGGGGAGATCCAGGTCCGGGCCGGGCTGCTGGTGCAGACGCAGGTGATCGCCGGGCCGGTCGTCCACTTCGGGCTCGGGACGCACGACCGATCCGACGTCGCCCGCGTGGTCTGGCCCAACGGCACGTCGCAGGCCGAGTTCGACGTCGAGGCCGATCGCGCCGTCGTCGCGGAGCAGCGGTTGAAGGGCTCGTGCCCGTTCGTCTACGCCTTCGACGGGAAGGAGGTCCGGTTCGTCACCGACTTCCTCTGGCGGTCGCCGCTGGGCCTGCGGATTAACGCCCAGGACACCGCGGGCGTGGGCCAGACGGAGGACCGGATCAAGATCCGGGGCGACCAGCTCGCCCCCCGCGACGGCGCGTACGACGTCCGCGTCACCGCCGAGCTGTGGGAGACCCACTACTGGGACCACATATCCCTGATGGTCGTCGACCATCCCGAGGACGTCGAAATCTACGTCGACGAGCGGTTCGCCCGCACGCCGCCGGACCTGGGCGTCCGCGCGACGACACGACCCGTCCCGGTCGCCTCGGCCCGCGACGACCAGGGGCGCGACGTGACCGATCTCGTCCGCGCCCGCGATGGCAAGCGGCTGGACGGCTTCGGCCGCGGCTTCTACCAGGGCGTCACGCGCGACCACTGGGTCGAGGTGGAGGCGGGCGACGACGTCCCGAAGGACGGGCCGCTCGTGCTCGTCGCCGAGGGCTGGATCCACCCGACGGACAGCTCGATCAACGTCGCTCTGGGGCAGGGGAGCCACGAGCCGCCGCGGGGGCTGTCGCTGGAGGCCGCCACGTCCGAAGGGGGCTGGGATGTCGTCCGCGACGACCTGGGGTTCCCGGCCGGCAAGGACAAGACGATCCTGGTCCCCCTGGACGGCGTATTCCGGGAAGGGGCGCCGCGGAGGCTGCGTCTCCGGACGAACCTGGAGATCTACTGGGACGCCCTCGCGTTCGCCCGGCCGGTCGACCCGTCCGTGCTGGAGGCGAAGCGGCTGGCGCCGACGACGGCCGACCTGCGGCCGCGGGGGTACTCGGAGATGACGCAGGCGGACGAAAGCTCGCCGGAGGTCCCGCGGTATGATAGGTTCACGGGGTCGGCCCAGCGGTGGAACGACCTGATCGGCCTCTACACCCGGTTCGGCGACGTGCGCGAGCTGATCGAGCGGGTGGACGACCGCTACATGATCGTCAACGCGGGGGACGAGCTGGCGCTCCGGTTCCCCGCGCCGGCCCCGCCGCCGCCCGGCCGACGCCGGGACTTCGTGCTGATCGGCGACGGCTGGAACAAGGACGGCGACTACAACACGGCCTTTTCGAAGACGGTCCTGCCGCTCCCCTCGCACGCGAGCCCCGCGTACGACGCGCCGCCGGGCGAGCTGGAGGACGACCCCGTCTACCGGGCGAACCCGGCGGACTGGGAGCGGTATCATACGCGTCTCGTCACCCCCGGCGTCTTTCGCGACGGGCTGCGGCCCCGGGCGATCGCCGGCCCCTGAGACGATCGGAGGAGATCATGCCCGTCAGTCGCGGCCGGATCGCGGCCATCATCCTGTTCATCGGGCTCGTCGCGGCCGTCCCGATCCTCAACAAGCGGACCGCGACGGGGGGGACCTCGGGCGGGCCGCGCGCGCGCGCCCGCCCCGCGTCGGCCGGCGCGTCGACCTCCGCCGCGGCGAAGGGGGAAGGCCGCTCGCGGCACGGGCTGAAGCTGGAGGAGGTGTCGAAGTCGGCGGGGATCGACTTCGTCCACACGGCGCCGAAGCTCGACCCGAAGCTCGACCACATCATGCCCCAGGTCGCCTCGATGGGGGCGGGGGTCTCGGCCGTCGACTTCGACCGCGACGGCTGGCTGGACCTCTACGTCACCAACAGCGGCGAGGGGAGCCTCAACCGCCTGTACCGCAACAAGAAGGACGGCGCGTTCGAGGACGTCGCCGCGGCGCTGGGCGTCGCCGACCTGAACCGCGAGGGGACCGGCGTCTCCATGGGGACGATCTGGGCCGACTACGACGGCGACGGCTATGAGGATATGTTCCTCTACAAGTGGGGCCGCTGCGAGCTGTTCCGCAACGACGCCGGTAAGGGCTTCGTCCGGGCCACCGACGAGGCCGGGCTCCCCGCCTGGATGAACGTCGGCTGCGCGTCGTGGTTCGACTACGACCGCGACGGCCGGGTCGACCTGTTCCTCGGCGGCTACTGGCCCGACGACCTGGACCTCTGGCACCTGACCACGACGAAGATGATGCCGGAGAGCTTCGAGTACGCGAAGAATGGAGGCGGCAACAAATTGTTCCGCAACCTGGGCGGCGGCAAGTTCCAGGACGTGACCGCGGCCGTCGGCCTGGACAGCCGGCGGTGGTCGCTGTGCGCCTCGGCGGCCGACCTCCGGGGGACGGGATACCCCGACCTGTTCGTGGCCAACGACTACGGCGTCTCCGAGTTCTTCGCCAACGACGGCGGCCAGGGCTTCCGCGAGATCGGCAAGGCGACCGGCGTGGGCTACGCCCCCAAGAGCGGCATGAACGTGAGCTTCGGCGACGTCTTCAACGACGGCCGGTTCTCCGTCTACGTCACCAACATCTCCGAGGAAGGGGTGCTCATCCAGGGGAACAACCTGTGGGTCCCCAAGGAGGGGACGTCGGGCGACGGCCTCAAGTACGAGAACCTGGCCGACGCTCTCGGCGTGGAGCTGGGGGGTTGGAGCTTCGGCGCCCAGTTCGGCGACCTGAACAACGACGGCACCCAGGACCTCGTCCTGACCAACGGCTACGTCTCCGACGCGCGCGACGCCAGCTACTGGTATGATTATTCGATCATCGCGGGCGGACATAGCTCGATCATCTCCGACGCGAAGAACTGGCCGGCGATGAAGGGGAAGAGCCTGTCCGGCTACCAGCAGAAGAAGGTCTGGCTCAACGACGGCGCCGGCCGGTTCGCGGAGGTGTCGCAGGCCGTCGGCTACACCGACCTGCACGACGGCCGCGCGGTGGTCCTGGCCGACCTGTGGAACCGCGGCGCGCTGGACATGGTGATCGCCAACCAGCGAGGGCCGCTGCTGGTCTACAAGAACGAGGCCGACCCGGCGAACGCCTGGATCGGCTTCGACCTGAAGGGGAAGGCGCCGAACACCAGCGCGATCGGCGCGGAGGTCCGCCTCCACTGGGGCGGCAAGGTGCAGTTGCAGCAGGTCTCCGGCGGGATGAGCTACTCGGCCCAGGGGCCGCGGGCGCTCCACTTCGGGCTGGGGAAGGCACCGAAGGTGGAGAAGGCGGTGATCCGCTGGCCGTCCGGGCATGAGCAGGTGATCGAGGCCCCCGAGCCGGGGCGAGTCCATGCGGTGGAGGAGTCCTGATGTCGACCGCCGTCCTGACCGAGCCCGCGCCGCCGAGCCCGACGCCCCCCCCGGCGTCGCCGTCGCGGCTGCGCCGATACCTCACGTTCGACAACCGCTACCTCGCGCCGTTCCTCATCACCTGCATCCTGCTGGCGGGGCAGATCGGCTACGGCTTCCTGGAGAGCTACACGCGCACGCTGCTGGCGATCGCCGGCGCCGTGGCGCTGGAGCTGCTGCTGGGCCGGACGATCGTCGGCAAGTGGCCTCACCCGGCCAGCGCGTACATCACGGGGATCAGCGTGGGGATCCTGCTGCGGTCGCCGGCCTTCTGGCCGTACGTGATGTGCGCGTGGATCTCGATCTGCTCCAAGTACGCGATCCGGTGGCGCGGGCGACACATCTGGAACCCGTCGAACCTGGGCGTGAGCACGATGCTGTTCCTGGCGCCGGGGACGGTGGCCACGCTGAGCGTCCAGTGGGGCAACACGCTCTGGCCGATGCTGGTCGTCTGGACGATCGGGTCGCTCATCATCTGGCGGCTGCGGCGGTTCCACATCTGCGCGACCTACGCGGCGTCGTTCGTGGCCCTGTCGTTCGTCCGCAGCGTCGTCACCGGCGAGCCGTGGCTGGCGCAGGTGGCGCCGATCACCGGGCCGATGTACCAGCTCTTCATCTTCTTCATGATCACCGATCCGCCGACGACGGTCCGCTCGAAGAAAGGCCAGATCCTCGTGGCGTTCCTGATCGCCCTGGTCGAGATGATCCTGCGGCTGAACCGCGTGGTCCACGCCCCGTACTACGCCCTGTTCCTGGTCGGCCCGGCGGCGAATATCGTCGACATCTGGTGGCGGGGGCGGGGCGAGCCGGCGGGAGCGAAGCCGGCGGCGGCTCCGGCCGTCGGCGCCGCATAATGTCGTTCGTCCCCTCTCCCGCCGGGAGAGGGGACGATCACGGCCCCGGTCGAGAACACGGCTAACTTCCCTTTTGCATGTCCCGTCGAGGAATCGAACCATGTTGCAAGGCGTCGAGAGGCTGGACGACCTGATCGGCCCGCGCGAGTCGGGACTCACCGGGGCGACGCTCGATGAGGTGGCTTCGGCCGTGGATCGGGCCGACCTGGGGCGGCTGGGTGCGACCGACGGGCACTTCGCCGCGGTCGCCCGCGAGGGCTGCACCGTCCGGCTGGCCCGGACGATCGGCCTGCCGCTGCGGTACTTCGTCGCCAAGCGGTATCACGGGCCTTATCTCGTGATCTCGGACCGCATCGATCGCCTGTATGATTACTGCTGCTCGCTGAAGATCGGCTGGCAGTTCGACCCGCTCTACACCCGGATGATCCCGGCGCACTACCTCGTCGAGATCGACCAGGTCGGCTGTCCGGACCCGAACCCGCGCTATCATCGCTTCTTCGACCCCGAGGTCGCGCAGGGCCCGCGCGAGATCGAGGCCGCGGGCGACGCCTACGTCCGAGCCGCGTACGAGTCGGCCCGCGACTGGATCGCCCGCGTCCCCGACGGCGAGCGGATCGCGATCCTGTTCTCCGGCGGCGTCGACAGCGGCTCGACGTTCCTGATCGCCCGCAAGGCGCTGGCCGACCTCGGCCGCGACCCGAACCTCGCCCGCGCCTACACGCTGGACCTCGGCGGCGGCCAGGACGCCGCGCAGGCCGGGCGCTGGGTCCGCGAGCTGGGCCTGCAAGACCAGTGGGAACGGGTCTCGCTGGAAGGGGCGACGCCCGACCTGGAGGACGCGATCGCGACCATCGAGGACTACCACCCCCTCGACGTCGAGTGCGCCGCGGCGTCGCTGATGCTGCTCAAGGCGATCCGCGAGCGCGACCCGTCGGCTCGCCACCTGCTCGACGGCGACGGCGGCGACGAGAACCTGAAATCGTACCCCCTGGAGGACTCGGACCTCACCATCTCCAGCGTCCTGCGGAACCCGCTGCTGTACCAGGAGGGGTGGGGGATCGACGCGGTGAAGCACAGCCTGACGTACTCGGGCGGGCTGTCGCGGTCGTACGTCCGGACCTACGCCCCGGCGCAGCGGCTGGGCTTCAACGCCTTCAGCCCGTACACGACGCGGGGCGTCATCGCCCGCGCCGCGGCCATGCCGTTCGAGCTTTGGCTGAACGGCGACGCGAGCCGGCTGGACACGCTCAAGGCCGACGTGGTCGCCGCGGGGGTCGAGTCGGTGACGGGGATCAAGATGCCCGTCTTCCCCAAGCGGCGGTTCCAGGACGGCGCGGGCGAGTCGTACCGCGGCTGGAAGGTGAGCAAGGCGTGGTGCCGCCAGGTCTTCCTGCGGCAGTGGGAGGAGCGCCTGAAGGTCGCCTGGTCGCCGTTCGCCGAGCGCGTCTCCGGCAACGCGATCCCGACGACGTGAGCCCCGACGGTCCCTCCGCCTACCCCGACGCGCCGGCCGACCGGGATCGCTGGATCCTGGAACGCCGGCCGCCGCGGAACCGCCTCGACCCGCGGCGTCCTTACGCCTTCCTGGTCGAGGCGGAGCCGGGGCCGTCGGGCGGCCCGGCGGTCGACGTCGCGACGATCTTCCTCACCAACCGCGAATGCCCCTGGCGCTGCCTGATGTGCGACCTCTGGCGCGACACGCTGGAGGAGACCGTCCCGCCGGGCGCGATCGCGGAGCAGGTGCGGTACGCGCTCGATCGCATGCCGGGGCTGGTCCCCGAGCGGTCGGAGCTGAAGCTCTACAACGCCGGCAGCTTCTTCGACCCCCGGGCGATCCCGCCTTCGGAGTACCCCGAAGTCGCCCGCCTGGCCGCGCCGTTCCGGCGGACGATCGTCGAGTGCCACCCCTCGGCGGTCGGCCGGCGCTGCGTGGAGTTCCGCGACCTGATCGGCAGGCCGCTGGAGGTGGCGATGGGGCTGGAGACGGTCCATCCCGTGGTGCTCGACCGCCTCAACAAGCGCATGACCCTGGATGCGTTCCGACGTGCGGCCGGCTTCCTGGCCGAGCACTCGATCGCGCTGCGGGTCTTCATCCTGGTCCGACCGCCGTGGCTGACCGAGGCCGAAGGCCTGGAGTGGGCGAAACGGTCGCTGGACTTCGCGTTCGATTGCGGGGCCGCCACCTGCTCGCTGATCCCCACGCGGGGCGGCAACGGCGCGATGGAGTCCCTGGCGGCGTCCGGCGAGTACGCGCCGCCGTCGCTCGCCTCGCTGGAGGCGGCGGCGGAGTACGGGCTCTCGCTGAGGGAGGGCCGGGTCTTCGCCGACCTCTGGGGCGTCGACGCGATCCCGCGCTGCCCGTCGTGCTCGGCGGCGCGGGTCGAGCGGCTCCGCGTCATGAACGCGACGCAGCAGGCCCCGCCGCCGGTCCGCTGCCCGGAGTGTGGAGGCCCGACCGACCCGGCCGGCGAGTGAGACGGACCGCGACGCGGCCGGCCGGCCCGCCCGTATTGTTTAATCAATTCATGCTTGTTTAAGTGGTGTTCCCCGGTCGCGGGGCCATCCACCACGGCAGGCTCGGGTGCGGTCGCAAACCGTCGCAAGTCGACGCACGTCCGTTGACATCTGAAGGCGCTAGGAGCAGAATTGGGAGAACTTGAGGGCGCTGGTTCTTTAATCAGGCCTCCATGGAGCGGCCTCGGGGTTTCATCGGGCCGCGACGCTCCCTGCCGAGGCTTTCGCCCGACATGACCGGGCTCCTAAGCCGCTTCTGAACTGCTCACCGGCTCGTCCGGCGGGACCCTTTCATACCGTCCCGCCGCCCCGCCCGGAAGGCGTTCAATCCCTGCAAACATGATCCCACGCGAATGCGATTCGCCCGGCGCGAGGGGTGCCCTCGCGCGCTTTCCATCCTTGTCTTAGCCCTTGTCCGGAGGATGATTCATGAACACGGCGTTGCGTCGTGGATTCACCTTGATCGAGCTGCTGGTGGTGATCGCGATCATCGCGGTCCTGATCGCCCTGCTGCTCCCCGCGGTGCAGTCCGCCCGGGAGGCCGCCCGGCGGGCCCAGTGCGTCAACAACCTGAAGCAGATCGGTCTGGGCGTCGCCAACTACGAGAGTTCCACCCAATGCCTCCCGCCCAACCGGTTCCTGACCAATTGGAACGATTGGGGCGCCCACGTCATGATGCTCCCGCAGATGGAGCAGGGCGTGATGTACAACGCGCTGAACTTCGCCGACACGGGCCGCGCGGCGTCGTTCGGCACGGACGGGACGATCTACGCCGTCGAGAACTCGACGGTGATCCGCTCGCGGCTCGCCTACCTGATCTGCCCCTCCGACTCCGATCGGGCGAAGACCCCCGCGGGGCACGTCAGCTACGCCATGAACATGGGGTCGGAGCCCTACGCGGCGACCCACGGAGGCAGGTGGATGGGCGTGGGCCAGGACATCCCCGGGATCCTGAGCAAGGCGGCGACGGCCAAGCCGGTCACCCTCGCCGAGATCACCGACGGCACCAGCAACACCGGCTGCTTCAGCGAGCGGCTCATCGGCCGCGGCCCGATCAACATCAGCGAGGTCGATCTCAAGGTCCCCTCCACCTCGATCTCGAACATCCCGTCCTGGCTCCCGGACGATCAGCCCTACACGGCGTATCTCACCTGCATGGCGAACAAGCCCAACGCCACCAACCTGGCCCAGAACTCCTACATCCCCGGAGGATTCTGGCACACGGGCTTGATGGACAATAACTCGTACCTTCACATCATGCCGCCGAACACCTGGAGCTGCGTCATCATGGAGCAGCGCCAGGACGGCGCGCTGTTCAACGCCAGCAGCCGCCATCCCGGGGGCGTGAACCTGCTGATGTGCGACGGCTCGGTCCGGTTCGTCAAGAACACGGTCAACTTCGGCGCCTGGGGGGCCCTCGGCACGATGGGCAACGGGGAAATCATCTCAAGCGACGCCTATTGACCGCCTCGATCGAGGATCACCAACCAGTCCCACCCCGCCCCCGGCCTCGCGCCGGCGGCGGAGGAAGAGTTCAAACGCCCATGATCGCACCACGATTTCGCGTCCTCGGCTCGTTCGCAACCGCGACGGCGCTCGCCGTCCTGGGTTGTGGCGAGCCGGGTCCCCCGCCGTTGGCCAAGGTCCATGGCAAGGTCACCTACCACGGCGAGCCCTTGAAGACCGGGCGCGTCCTGTTCATCCCGGTGGCCCCCAAGCCGGACGGCACCCGCGATTACCCCGCGGGCGGCTCCATCGGCGAAGACGGGGGCTATGAGTTGACGACCGTCGAGCCCGGCGACGGCGCGGCCATCGGCGAGCACAAGGTCGCCGTCATCGCCATGAGCGGCGGCGCGGCACCGTCGGGCTTCTACAACGGCGAGGCCGCCAACAAGACCAAGCCCGCCAAGCTGAAGTCCCTGATCCCCGATAAGTATTCGTCCCCCGACACCACCCCCCTGACCTACAAGGTCGTCGCCGGGCCCAACACCTACGACATCGAGGTGACCGACTGAGGGGGCGTTCCAGGGCGTCGAGAGCCGGCCCCTTCGACGCCCCTCCTCGCGTGCACCTTCCGCCTCGCCCGGCCGTTCGCCTGAAGCCGCACCTCGGCGACGTTCAGCGCGGCCAGCCGGGCCGCGGCGCGGGGATGTCGAGCGGCGTCGGCGGCGGCCCAGGGATGGGGTCGTAGCGATCGATCGGCGCGGTCGGGGCGGCGAGCGGCTCCGAGTCCTCGGGGCGGGCCAGCGGCCGTTGCACGCGACGAGGAGGAGGCAGCGCCGCATCGGTCTCGACCGCCGTGAACGGCGACGGTGTCGCCGGCACGCTCGGCGCTCGCAGGGACGTCGGGGCGAGCGGCTCCAGCGACGTCTCCGGAAGGGGCGGGACGATCAACTCGCCCGGCTCGGATCGGGGCGGGATGATCTCCTCGACGTCGGACGACTCGGGCCCGCACACGTCGCACGGCTCGACGCACGCCTTGCCCACCGACTTCAGCGCCTTCTTCGCCGCGCAACGGGCGATGAGGCTGGGGTCGCCCTCGGCCGCGCGGGCCAGGGCCTCGTGGGCGGCGGGGAGGCATGGCTTCATCTTGCCCAGAGACTCCGCGGCCTCCTGGCGGACCAGGCACTGGCGGTCGTGCAGGACCGCGTCGGCCAGCGCCTCGACGGCTTCGGGATGACGCTCCCAGTCGTAGCCGCGGAGCTGCCGCGCCGCCTTGCGCCGGACGACCCAGAGGCAGGCCGTTCGCAGCGTGACCACCTTCTCCCGGACCGCCGCGTCGGCCTCGCCGCATTCCCGGCAGTCGCCCCGCGCCCGATCGTGCCCCGCATGGATCCCGACCGAGGCCGCCAGGATCAGGGTGAGACTCGCCATCGCCATCGGATCGACTCGCGAAAGGACCTTCGAACCGGACGGTTACGCCGCCTGGATCAACCTTATCGCGTCATCCTGCTCAGGCAATGTATTTTGCCTAAAGTCTCGTCGGCTTGAGCGCGAGTTGTACCTTTCGGGGGGATCGGGGAGGGATTCGCGGCCTGTCGGGGTTATTCAGGCGGGATGCCGGTGGCGACGATCTGCATATCCTCGTAGAGCTGCGAGAGGATGAGGCTGCCGCTGGAGACGACCTGGTCGCCGGCCTTGAGGCCGTCGTGGACGATGACGACGTCGGAACCCTCCTGGGCGGGGACGATGTGACGGCGTTCGAAGAGCTTGGTCTGGCGGCCCCCCTCGGCGGCGGGATTGCGGACGAAGACGAAGGGCTCGCCGTGGAGCATGACCATGGAGATGCGAGGGATGACCGTCTGGCCCTCGACGGCCGGGACGTCGAGCACGGCGCGGACGAGCATGTCGGCCTTGAGCTGGCCGTCCTGGTTGGGGATGGAGGCCCGCAGCTGGATCGCCCGGGAGTCCTTGGAGACCTCGCTGGCGACGTACTCGACGGTCCCGGAGATGGTCCGTTCGAGGAACGGGAACTGGATGGTCATGCGCTGGCCCAGCTTCACCTTCGCCTGGTCGCGTTCGAAGACGTTGGCCCAGACCCAGAGCTGGTCGAGCGGGGCGATGATCAGCAGCACGTCGTCGTTGTCGTAGATGTTCCCCGGCACGACGTCGCGCTGGATGACGATGCCGTCGACGGGCGACCGGAGGGTCATCTTGGCCTTGTCGGCGATGTTCAGGATGTCGTTCGAGGTGTTGTCGTCGAGGTTGGCGGTGAGCGGGTTGATCTCGGAATCGGGGACGCCGAGGACGCGGAGGTTCTCCAGCGCGGTGAGGTAGTCCAGGCGGCTCTTGCTCTCGTCGTTGATGGTGTCGACGTAGGCCTGTTCGGAGATGGCGCCGGTCTTGACGAGCTTCTCGCGGACGCTGAGGAAGCGCTTGTCGTGCTGCCACTGGACGTAGTTGATCTGGAAGCTGTTCTTGGCCTTGGCCAGCTCGGTGCTGTACAGCTCGACGAGCGGGTCGCCCTTCTTGACGAGCCGCCCCTTCTCGGCGAGCACGCCCTCGACCAGGGTGTCGAACCGGGGGCGGATCTTGGTGAGCGAGTTCTCGTTGTAGGCCGTCCGCCCGGTCAGCTCCAGCTTGATCGGCTCGGTCTGGGCGCGCACGGGCATGACCTTGACGCCGATCGCCTTGATTTGATCGTCGTCCAGCCCGACCAGGCCGTCCCAGGGGGCCCCGGGGTCTCGCTTCGGCCTGGGAGGCGCGGCGGCGGGCTCCTCGTGATGCGTCGCCGACTCCCAGAGCTTGGAGACCCTCTCCACCAACTCCTTCGGCGCCTTGCCGGAGTACACAAAGTACGCCCCGCCGCCGGCCATCGCCACCACCATCGCCGCCGCGATCGCTTTCGAACGCCCGGAGCCCCGGGCGGGCCGGGGCGGCTGGGAGGGGACGGCCGGCGGTGGCGCGGACTCAACCTTGGCGGACATGCTCGCTCCTCGACCCGGACCCCCGCTCGCGGGGACTTCGCCTCGACGCGGCGATGAAAGGAATTTCATCGACGCCTTCTAGAATAGCGTACGACGACCTCCGGTCGAATGGCGGAACGGAGGTCGTCGCGATTTTTACGCCGGGTGGGGTGCCGGGGTTCGATCCGGGCGGCGTCAGGGGGCCTTCGCGAGGTCGAAGGGCCTGGCGACGGGCTCGACGAAGCTGTTGTCGTGGGCGATCAGGCCGGAGTCGCCGACGCAGTAGTCGTCGGCCCCGTCGACGAGGAGGTTGAAGACGGGCCGGGCCGGCTCCTTCTCGACCGCGGCGACTTCCACGACGCCGCCGACGGTCCGCAGGCGGTCGCCCGGCTTGACGTCGCGGGCCATGACCCAGCCGTGGCCGGCCTTCCAGAGCCGGTGAATGCCGGTCGGGCGGATCGACTCGCGGCCGAGGTCGATCCTGAACGTCTCGTTGGGCGGGTTGTGGAAGGCCGTCACGACGGGCCGGTAGTCGAGCTTCCCGCTCGTCGTGTCGACGGTCAGCACCAGGTCGCCGGGGAGGATCGTCTCGATGGCCCTCGGGCCGCGGAGGGTGCGGACCATCGTCCCGGCGGCGAAGCAGGAGTGGCGACGCTCAAAGCCGGCGAGGTTGCCCACCGGCGTGTAGACGGCCTGGGCCTGATAGGCGATCGGGACCTCCTCGACGATCGTCGCGGGGGCGGACGTGGGGGACTTCTGGGCGTAGGCGTAGCCTTCGAGGTCGACGGCCCAGGCCCGCCAGGAGTCGGACTCGTCGCCGAGGTCGCGCCCGCTGGCCGACTTGAGGACCGCGACGGCGCGCTCGTTGGTCTCGCGGATCGGCGCGTTGTGGGCCTCGATGCTTCGCACGTCCGCCGCCAACTGCTCGCGAGCGGCCAGGGAAGATGCGCGAGCGTCGGCGAGGGCCTGGTCCAGTGAAAATTGGAGGGATTCGCGCAGGATCGGGGCGTAACGGTAGCCGTCGGATGAGTTCACTCCCGTGGGCGCGACCTGCGGGGAACTCACCAGGCCGGCGGCCATGTCGCGACTGCGATCCGCGGAGAGGCCGGCCGCCTGGAAAAGGGGGGCCATGCCGGCCGATCCGGGGGCCGGCAGCGAATTGGAGAAAGCGGCGGCGGCTATACCGGTGTTCTGGACCGCGCCACCTTCAAAGATCGGCACATAGGCCGCCCCGGACGATCCCGCCAGGGCCAATGCCTGCTCGCTGGTCATCTCCGGGCCCGAGTAGATCCGCCCGGTCTCGCGTCGTACCATCGTCCGCCCATCCTCTCCCCGCACGATCGAGTCTCCGGGCATCAGGGCCACGGGCGCGGCCGGCGTGTATCTCCGTTCGACCCTGGCCTCCGGCCCTTCCACGATCAACTCGCCGCGCGAGCCGGGGCCGTCGATGGACTTCACCTTGTACTTGACTTCGTCGCGGATCAGGCCGGCGAGGAGGCCGGCGTACTCCCGGGGGTCGCGATTCTGGAGGAGGGAGGCGGCGTCGGAGCGGAGGGGGGCGTGGGGGCTGAAGACGGCGATCATGGCCAAGGCGGCGGAGGCGGAGGGGGCCTCGATCCGGCTGAGGACGTCGATCGCGACCCGCTGCCGGCGCTCGTCGCCCCCCTTGACGAAGACCTGCCAGAGCATGGGCACGGCGCGGGGGTCGGAAATCGCGGCGAGGTCGGCGGCGGCCTCGGCCTGGCGGGATTTGTCGCGGGAGGTCAGGCTGTCGCGCAGCTTCTCCAGGCGGGGGCGCCACTCCTTGTCGGACTTCTCCTGGGCCTCGCGGGCGGCGGTGCGCGCGGCCTCGGCCTCGGGATCGACCCAACGGCCGCCGACCTTCTTGTAGCCGAGCCGTCGCCAGGCGCCGTCGCGTCCGGGGGCGAGTTGGACGACCCGGCGCAGGTGGGCGACCATCGGCCGGGTCAGCCCTTTCTCCTCGCACCAGAGGGCCAGCTTGTACTGGCCGTCGGCGTCGTCGGGGGCCGCGGCGCGGCGTTCGAGGTACTCGGCCAGCAGGGCGCGGCTCTCGGCCGACTCGTCCACGGCCCGGGTCACGTCGTCGGGCCGCATCCATCGGCCCTCGTGCTTGACGAACCCGAGCAGGCCGCGGGCGCGGGCGTGGTCCGGATCGAGGAGGATCGCGCGGGCGAGGTGTCTGGCCTTCTCGGCCGACATCCCGCGGGCCTCGCACCAGAGCGCCAGGTCGACCTGGGAATCGGCGTCGCGGCCCGCGCGGGCGCGGGCCGTTTCGTAGGCCGATCGATCGGCGTCGGGCGAGGGATCGGGGGCCGCCGCTACGACCGTCGCAACGCTCAAGATCCACGCCGAGATCATCGCGCCCTCCCGGGATGAGGTCCGCATTCCGAAGATCGACCCACCAAAGAGATATGTCGCCTCTTTATACATCCGTCGGCCCGCCGTTCTCAAGGCGCTCGCGGCGGTCTGTGCAATATTTAGGAGTCGCGGGATTCGTGGCGTCCCCGGCGCGCGTTTCGCCATCGATCTACCGGGAGATGCACGGACGCTTTCCCTCGCACGCGCCGGGACGGCATACAATTGGACATGACGAACATCGAGGCCCGGCGCGCATCGGGAGGGGGCGGTTCCATGAGACGTCGACATGCGGGATTGGCCATCGCGACCGGTCTGGCCTCGATCCTGGCGCTCTTCCCCTCGGACGCCATGGCCCAGCGTGGCGGAGGCATGCGCGGCGGCGGCATGGGCGGGGGCATGCGCGGTGGCGGCATGGGCGGAGGGATGCGAGGCGGGATGGGCGGGGGCGGGATGCGCGGCGGCATGCCGGGCGGCATGGGTGGCATGCGCGGCGGCATGCCCGGTGGGATGGGCGGCATGCGGGGCGGCATGCCCGGCGGAATGGGCGGCATGCGATCGCCCGGCGGGATGGGGGCCATGCGAGCCCCCGGCGCGATGAGCAGCGGCATGGGGGCTATGCGCGGCGGGATGCCGAGCGGAATGGGCGCGACGCGAGGCGGGATGCCCGGCGGGTCCGTGGGCGGCATGCGGGCCGGGGGCGGGATCCCCGGAGGGATGCGCGGCGGCATGACGGGGGCCGGCCCGGCGATGGGGGGGATGCGGCCCGGCGTCGGCGGAGGGCCGGGGGCCGGCTCGATCAACTTCGGGGGGCGGGGCCCCTCGATGGGAAGCGCGGGCCTGGGAGGCCGTCCCGGCGTGGCGAGTGGTGCGATGGGAGGGATACGGCCCGGCGTCGGCGGCGGCCTGGGGGCCGGCTCGATCAACTGGGGCAATCGCGGGCCGGGCGCCGGCGGCATGGCCGGCGGGATGCGAGCCGGCGGCGGGCCTGGGCTGGGCGGCCCGGGGATGGGCGGGATGCGCCCGGGGGCGGGCGGGCCGAGCCTCGGCGGCGGCCGGCCGGGGATGAATCCCGGGTCGATGGCCGGGATGCGCCCGGGGGGCGGCCCGGGGCCTGGCGGACGCCCTGGGGCGGGCTCCGTGAATTGGGGCGGGCGAGGACCCGGCGCCGGCTCGATGGCCGGCGGCGCGGGCGGTCGGCCGGGAGCGTGGGGCGGCGGCCCCGGCCTGGGCGGGCGGCCCGGCGGCGGGACCGCCGGCGCGAACATGGGCGGCCGGCCGTCGTTCGCCGACATGCGCGGGCCCGGCGGCGGGGGTCGATACACCCCGACCAGCTTCAACCGCGGCGGCCCCGGCGGCGCGGGTTTCGGAGGGCCCGGCCCTCGCGGCATGGGCTGGCGCGACAATTACCTCGGGGCCCATCGCAATTTCAACCCCGGCGGCTGGGGGGGGATGCGCGGCGGCGGAAGCTGGAACAATATCAACAACATCAACCATGTCAATAACTGGAACAACTGGGGCGGCGGTCGCGGATGGGGAGGGGGTCGCGGTTGGGGCGGCGGCTGGAACAACGGTTGGGGCGGCGGCTGGAACAATGGCTGGGGCGGCGGCGGCTGGGGCTTCGGCAACGGCTTCGGCTGGGGGCTGGGCATGGGCCTGGGGAGTAGTCTCGGCTGGGGCCTGGGGAACTGGGGGCTGGCGGGATGGGCTGGGGCCTCGGCGGCCTCGGTTGGGGGAACGGCCTCGGCTGGGGCTGGGGCAACGGGATGGGCTGGGGGCTCGGCGGTTTGGGCTGGGGGAACGGCCTGGGTTGGGGCTGGGGGAACGGGCTTGGATGGGGTGGCATGGGGGGGGGCGGCATGGGCTGGGGGCTCTCGTCCTGGGCCTACGGGCCGATGCTCTATGACTGGGGCCTCGCCAGCTATTACAACCCGTATTACCTCGTCCCGCAGACGGTCGTCGTCGACCAACCGGTCGTCTACGACTACACGCAGCCGATCAATCCGTCCGTCGCGCCGCCCGACGCGACGGCCGTCGACACGGCCGACGACCTGTTCGAGCGCGGTCGCGAGGCGTTCAAGACGGGGATGTACACGGCCGCCTTGGACTTCGCCGATCAGGCGCTGCGGAAGCTGCCCAACGACGCGACCCTGCACGAATTCCGCGCCCTGTCGCTGTTCGCCATGAAGCGGTACGACGACGCGGCGGCGGCCCTGTATCCGGTCCTGTCGGTCGGCCCCGGCTGGGACTGGCCCACGCTGATCGGCCTGTACAACAACGACGCGGCCGTCTACACGAGCCAACTCCGCGCCCTGGAGTCGTTCGTGAAGCAGTCGCCGAACTCCGCGTCGGGCCACTTCCTGCTCGGCTACCATTACCTCGATCAGGGGCACGGCGAGGAGGCGCTCGGGCAATTCCGGGCGGCGTCCAAGCTGGAGCCGCGCGACTCGCTCTCGTCGAAGCTCGTGCAGTCTCTGGAGAAGGCCCGTCGCGAGGCCCTCGGGCCGGCCGCCGAAGCGAAGCCGGCCGAGGCCGCGCCCGCGCCGGCCCTCGTCCCTCCGGCCGCGGAGCCCCTGCCGACCGTCGCGGTCCGTCCGGGGAACCTGGACGGAACCTGGAGCGCCGCCCCCGATGAGCACACGAAGATCACGCTCGACCTGACCCGGCCCGACCGCTTCGGCTGGACCGTCGACCACGACGGCGCCTCGAAGTCCTACCAGGGGGTGCGGACCCAGGGCGGCGGCTTCATGACGCTCGTCCAGGACGCCGACCCGTCGCAACCCCCGATGGTCGGCCGCCTGACCTGGAAGGACGAGGACCATTTCACATTCCACCTCACCGGCACCGACCCGAACGATCCGGGGTTGGCGTTCGCTCGTTCCCGTTGAGATTCGCGCGATCGTCGAGGCCCCCTGTAACCCCGTCGCGGTTCGCTTGATCCGGACGGGTTTTCGCTTTATTCGGCTTGAAATTAAAGTGTAACGGATCGTTCTTGCTTCGGGCCGAGGTTCGGTTAGAATCCGCGCCGGCCGTTCCTCGGCCCCGGTGCGCCTGCGCAGTCCCTCCCAGGGCGGACCGGTCCCTTCGGTGCAACCGACCCGGTCGATCAGGGGCGTCGCATGCTCAACTTCACGACCAGCGAGACGGGCGGCGTCATGATCGTCTCCTTCGAGGCCGTGGAGGAGGAGAATCTGGACTGGCAGTTCTCCCGGCGCGATTGGCTCTACAAGACGATCGAGTCGCGCGAGGACGGGCGGTTCGCGCTCGACCTGACCGACGTCGGCTACCTCGCCAGCTCGGAGATCGGCTTCCTCGTGACGGTGAAGCGCCGCATCGATCGGCGGAAGGGGCAACTCGTGCTGTATGGGGTGGCGCCCTACGTCCTGGACATCTTCCGGACGATGAATCTCCACAAGATCCTCGAAGTCGCCGACACCCGGACGGCGGCCCTCGCCAGGCTCCGGACCTGAGAGTCCCGGGTTTTCCTGGACCGCGCATCTTACGGCGTCCGATACAGACCGAGCCCGACGCGCCCCACGGCGGGACCGCCCCGCCGCGCGCCCAACGGCACGGTCGACGTTGCAGGATGCCAACCGATGCTTCATGCGCACACGTCCCACGAGCCGCCCGATCGGGGCGGGGCGTCGCGGGCCCGCCTCGCCCGCCGGGTCGCGGGGCTGCTCGCCCTGATCGTCGTCGCGAGGGGCCTGGCCCTCATGTGCGCCCTGCCCCCCTTCGAGGGGTGGGACGAATATCAGCACGTCGGCTACGTGCAGCATCTGGTCGAGGGGGGATCGACCCCCGTCGTCGGCGAGACGATCGTCCCGCGCGCCGTGCTGGCGGGGGCGGTGGCGTACCCGCAGCCGTATTCCGCCGTGCGCGACGGCCTGGGGTCGGTGGGGGGCGTGGGGTACTCGCAGTTCTGGGCCGGACGTTCGGCGGGGGCGACGCCGAGCTTCCGCGAGGGCCGGATCCGGCTCTACCAGTCGCAGCACGGGCCTCTGAGCTACCAGGCGATGCGGCCGGTATACTCGGCATTCGGCGGGGCCGGCGACCTGGGGGCGTCGGTCTCCGCGGTGCGGCTGCTGAACCTGCTGATGACGGCGGCGGCGGCCGTCGTCGCATTCGCGATCCTGAGCCGGCACCTGGCGGAGCCTCGGGCGGCGGCGTGGGTGGGGCTGGCGCTCGCGACGTACCCGCTGTTCCTCATCAACGGCGTGCGGGTGGCGAATGATGCGCTCGCGGTCCTGCTCGCGACGCTGGCGATCGGCGCGGGCCTGGCGCTCTCGGCGTCCCCCTGGCCGAGGCCGTCGCGGCTCGTCCTGGCGTGCCTGGGGGCCGGCCTGCTGGCCGGGCTCGCGGTGCTGGCCAAGGCGACCAACTACGCCCTCGCGCCGTTCCTCGGCTTCTGCATCCTCCTCGTCGCCGCTCGGCCCGAGGTCACGCTGCGACGCGCCGCGGCGTGCGGGGTCGCGACGGCGGCGGGGTTCCTCGCGATCACCCTGGCCGAGATGCGGTTCAACCTGGCGCATTACGGCTCGATCAGCTCGATGCAGGAGGCGGCGGTGAACCACGGCCGGGGGCTGGGCCGGGCCGATCTCCTCCGCACGGCCCTGGACATCCCCTGGGCGAGTTGGGTCGCGGAGCTGTGGTCGCGGCTGATCTTCTTCGCCGGCGGCTGGAGCTTCCAGGGGACGCACCCGAAGGCCATCCTCTATCATCGCGACCTCGTCGCGATCGGCCTGCTGGGCTGGGCCTGGGGCGCGGTCGCGTGGGCGGCGGCGCGCCGTCGAGGCGAGCGGTCCGAGCCGGTGTTCGCGAACCCGTGGCTGCCGATGGCCTGCGTGATGGTCGTCGCCAGCTACACCGCGGCGCTCGGCTACCACATGGTGCAGTCGAAGCTGGCCTGGGGGCGGTGGTCGACGGGTGCCTGGTACGCCAGCCCGGCCATGCCCTGGTTCCTGGCCCTGGTGGTCATCGGCCTGTTGCGATGGCCGCTCGCCGGCCGGCTCCGGGCCGTCCCCGTGCTGGCCCTGGTGGGCGTGTCGATCGCCGCCGAGGTGCTGGCGGTCCACGGCCGGATGATCCCGTTCTACACCGGTTATGGGAACTGGTCCGAGAACCTGGATCGGCTGGCCGCGCTCCAGCCGTGGTGGCTCGGCCGGACGACGATGGCCGCGGCCGTCGTCGTCGAGGTCGTCGCCCTGGCCGCGCTGGTTTTGGTGCTCCGCGACGACGCGCGGGACGTGGCGGGAGTCGAAGAACCCCGTCGCGTGCGCTCGATCTTTCAGCGCCGCGGGGGCGTCTCCGAGCCCGCCCCGGCGAGCGCGGCCGGCGCGTCGGCACGGTCGTAGATGCGGACCTGCACCTGGCCCGGCGACGGTCGGATGGGGAGCAGGGCGACGGGACGGCGGTCGCCGATCAGGGCGCGGACCTCGGCGGCGTAGGTCGAAGGCCCCTCGACCTGCGAGGCCGTGGCGACGACCCAGCGCACGTCGGGGTTGCGGGCCGACTCGCGGACGCCGGCGAAGCCGGCGCCCGGCCGTCGGCTGAAGTAGAGCGACCAGTCGGTCAGGTCGAGGACCTCCCCTTCGCCCGCCGAATCGGCCAGCCAGCGGCCGGCGTCCCAGTAGACGTTGAACGGGCCCGGGGTCGGCACGGCCGGGCCGGCGAACCTCGGCGCGAAGACGGCCAGGCCGATCGCCGCGGCCCAGACCACCGGCCCCGGCTTCAGCCGCTCGCGGGGGAGGCCGACGATCCGGCCGGGGACGCCCACGCCGCGGATCAGCGCATCGAGACCGCCGGCCGCGATCAGCGTCAGCACCAACCCCGGGGCGAGCGCATTGCGCGTCGTGCAGTAGCCGGCCGTCGCGTGCAGGCGGACCAGCGCGACGCCGCACGTCGCCAGCAGCACGCCCAGGAACAGCCACGTCCGCGCCGGCACGCGCGAGCGGCCGGGCGCGACGAAGGCGATCATCGCCGCGGCCAGCAGGGCGAGCGGGACGACCTCGCGGACGACCTCGACCATGCGGGCCGTCGCCGCGGCGTAGACCTCGGCCGTCGTCCGGCCGGGCTCGGCCGGGGCCTCTCGCTCCAACGCCAGGGGCGGCGACGACGGTTCGAGCCACAGCACCCGCGCGGGGCCGGGGCGCGTCGTCAGGGTCCCCCTCGCGACCATGTACGGGCCGGCCAGCGCGAGCGCCCCCAGCACCACCAGCGCGGTGGCGCGACGCCAGCGCGGCCAGTGGATGCGCGTCGAGCCGTGCAGCGGGATGAGGAGGAGCGTCAGGAGGAGGCAGGCGGGCAGGAGCAACCCTTCGGGCCGCGCGAGGTAGGCCAGGCCGCCGAAGCCCGCCCCGGCCAGCAGCCAGCCGAACGAGCCTTCGCGGAGGAACCGCACCGAGGCCCACAGCGACCACGCCCACAGGAGCAGGAAGGTGGACTCGCTCAGCACGTTCACCACGACCGCGGCCACGGCCGGGTTGGCGAGGAACAGCACGCACCCCAGCCACGCGGCGCGGTCGCCGAACAGATCGCGGCCGGTCAGGTAGAGCGGCAGGACCAGGAGGACCACCGCCGCGAAGCTCGCCGCGACCGCCGCCCGCTGCCACCACTCGGGCCCGTCGCCGCCCAGGAGCCGGTGCATCGCGACGATCGCCATCGGGTGGAGCGGGTGCTCGACCTTCCTCAGGCCGTCGCGCCAGTCGCCGGCGTCGATGGCCCGCGCCGCCTCGATCGACCGCAGGCCGTCGCGCAGGCCGGCCTCGGAGTGCCGCAGCGACCAGCCCAGGAACGCGGCCGTCGCCGCCATCAGCAGCGCGACCCGGACGACGTGGCGGAACGGCCCTTCGCGGTCAGCCTCGGGCTCGGGTGCGATGGCAGGATCAATGTTCACGTCGACGCTCCTTCGTCCAGTTGATGCGTCAATGGGTCGCGGAGTCCCCGGCGCGGGCCACGTCGGGCGTCAGGTCGAAGACGTGGACGCGCGAGACGCCCTTCTTCGGGCGATCGGGGAACGACGCGATCGGCGGCCGGCCGCCGACGCGGTCGCGGATCGCCTGGCAGTAGGGCCATTCGCCGATCAGGAAGGCGTCGTGGGCGACGACGTAGCGCAGGCCCGGGTCGGCCCCGGAGGCCGTGTAGTCGGCGAACGAGTAGCCGGGGCGGTCGGCGTAGTACATCGCCCAGCCCTTGAGGTCCAGGACCCGGGCGTCGGCCGCGGAGTGGGCCGCGAGCCACGAGCCGGCCTGCCGATAGCCGACGGACTCGGCGTTGATCGGGGCCAGCGACCTCGGCCCCCACACGCCCGCGACCAGAGCCACCCCCGCGGCGCAGGTCAGCCCGCGCGCCAGCCGGGCCGAGTCGTCCGGGAGGCTCGCGGCGACCCGGTCGGCGATCCGGGCCAGGCCGTGGGCCGCGGCGGCGATCAGGGGCAGGGCGAGGATCAACGCATGCCGGGGCGTGCAGTACCCCCCCGTCGCGTACAGCCGGACCAGCGCCAGCATCCACATCGACCCATACGTCGCGACGAACAGCCTCCCGCGAGACCGGCCGGCGTCGATCGCGGGCGTGCGGCGGATCAGGCCGATCGCCGCCAGGATCAGCAGGGGCGTCGTGACGGCGCCTTGCACGGCCCGGAACATCCCCCGCCAGGCCATCGCGAACGCGGTCCACGCCGACTGGTCGGCGTCGAGGGGCCGCTCTCGCTCGACGGCCGTCGCGGCGGACTTCGGCGCGGTCCCCAGCAGCCGGGCCACGGCCGGCTTGGTGCCGATCCCCCCCTTGATCGCGACGTAGGGTCCGACGACCAGCATCGGTCCCAGCACGATCAGGGCCGCGGCCTTCAGCCAGGCTACGCGGGGGAGCCGCCACGAGGCGGCGAGGGGCGTGAGCATCAGCGTCGTCGCCAGCGCGACGGGGAGGAGCAACCCCTCGGGCCGCGTGAGGTAGGCGAGGCCCGCGCAGGCGATCGTCGGGACCAGCCATCGGACGGCCCCCGCCCGGAAGAAGCGGAGGGCGCACCAGACGCCCCACGTCCACGCCAGCAGGAAGACCCCCTCGGAGAGGACGTCGCCCAGGACGTGCCCCGTCGTCGGGACGAGGAACGTCAGCAGGCAGGCGAGCCACCCGGCAGTCGGTCCGAACAACTCCAGGGCCACGAGGTAGAGCGGCGCGACCAGCGCCGCGCCGGCCAGCACGGAGACGACCTGCGCCGCGGCCTGCCATCCCGCGGGGGAGTCGGCGATGCCGAGCGTGCGCCGCGCGGCGGCGATCGCGACGGGGTAGGCGGGGTGGTCGACGGAGCGGACGACGGAGGTCGACCAATCGCCGCGGTCGACGGCGCGGGCGGCGGCGACGAAGCGGAGGCCGTCGGCGTACATGACCTGGGTGGTCGCGGCGAGCCGGCCGAGCAGGGCGGCGGCGAAGGCCGTCAGGAGGGCGATCCGCAAGGCGTGTCGCGCGGGGGTCACGTCGGTTCCGTCCTTTCGGTCGCCTGCGGGCGGATCCTCCGCCCGTCGTCACGCCCGGTCAGCGACGCGGGGCCGGGCGTGCTCGCGTCGCCCGGGTCCGATTCGGTCCCGGGCCGGGCCATCGGGCCTCGGCCGTCGCGCGCTCGGCCCGCTCGATGACCTCGCGGCCGAGGGGCCCGCCGCCGCGGCGAAGCTCCCGGGCCGTCGCGGCGACCTCCCGCCAGGCGCCCCGCTCGGCGTCCCTCCCGCGGATCGCGGCCCAGGCCCCCCGGACGGCCGCCTCCAGGGTGACGATCGCCGACAGGGCGAGGAACTGCGGGCGGGGCAGGTGCTTGCGGAAGTACAGGAGCTTGCTGTGCCGGATGACGACGCGCATCTTGGGCGAAATCGCCCGATCCTGCAAGGGCTTTCGATGGACCACGGCGACGGCCGGGTCGTACTCCACGGCGTACCCCAGGTCGGCCGCGACGCGGCAGAACGCGACCTCCTCGTGGTACAGGAAGAACTCCTCATCGAACCCGCCCGCCTCGGCCATCAGCCGGCCGTCGATCAGCAGGCAGGCCCCCGTGACCCAGTCGGCCCGGCCGGCGCGGAGCCGTCGCTCCGGGACGTACTTCCGGCTCCGTCGCGGGGCGAATTGCTCGCGGAGCGACCGGAGGAGCCCGGGGAAGACGCCCACCGACCCCTGGGGCGTGCCGTCCTCGTTCCGCAGGGCGTAGCCGACGACCCCCGGCGGCCCCTCGAGCCGGGCCTCGTAGGCGTCGATCCGGGCGAGGATCCGGGCGAGGAGGCCGGGCTCCACGTCGACGTCGGGGTTGAGCAGGAGGAGCCAGGGGGCGCGGCAGGCTCGCCAACCCGCGTTGACACCGGCGGCGAATCCGCCATTATCGGGCCGCATCACGAGCCGGAGCCCGGGGCTGCGGAGGACCTCCGCGTCCGGGGCCGGCGAAGGCGAGGCGTTGTCGACGACCGCGACGCGGCACGCGCCCGAGAGGAACTCGGGCTCGCACGCCAGCCGGCCCGCCAGGCCGAGGACGTCCGGCCAGCCGTCGTAGTTGACCACGACGACGGCGAGCCGGGGCTCGGCGGGGGCGGGGGGTCGCGGGGAATCGGCCAAGGGGGTGGACCTCTCCAGGTTCGCCGGCCTCGCCGGGCCCGGCGGATTTCCGCTTTGACTGGATGATTCCGTCGGCCGGGCCGATGGAGAACCTTGAACCAAAGGCCGCGAGGGCGGCGTTCGCCAAGGATGGTACGGGGAACGGCGGAGATCCGCAAAGCCAATCGGGCGGCCGATGGCCCGCGGGACTCCCGGAGTCCGAGCCGAGGGATCGGTGGCGCCTCATGAATGATTCCCTGGATATCGCGGGGCCCGACCGGGTCGCGGGCCTGGCCGCGCGATCCCGCAAGCGGATCGTGATCGTGGGCGCGCCCCGGGACGCCCGCAAGCTGCTGCGCGACCTCCACGCGCGGCCCGTGCCGATCATCGGCTTCGTCGACGCCGGCCACCATCGCAAGCGCGGGCCCCGCGCCCGCGACCGTCACCTGGCCGTCAACCCGCGCACCCGGCCGCTCCCGGTCCTGGGCGACATCGACCGCCTCGACGAGATCGTCGACCTCTCCGGGGCGACGCACGTCCTGGTGGCGCACTCGCGGCCGCGCAAGCACCTGCGGCCCCGGCTCGCCCGGCTGGCCGGCGGCGTCACCGTCCACTGGGTCGCCGTCGGCGGCGAGGCCCCCGACCTCGCCGGCCTCGACCTCGACGCCCCGGACTCGGTCGCCCGCCCGGCCCCCGACCTCCGCGGCCTCGCGGCGGGCGTCGGCAAGTGGCTGCGGACCGACGGCGCCCGGCTGGCCAAGCGGGCCACCGACGTCCTGGTCTCGGCCGCGCTCCTCGCCCTGTTCTCGCCCCTGTTCCTGGTCGTCTCGCTGGCCATCCTGCTCACCGAAGGCGGGCCGATCTTCTACACCCAGGAGCGCGTGGGGCAGGGGGGGCGGCGGTTCCGGATCATCAAGTTCCGCAGCATGCGGAGCGACGCCGAGGCCGCCACCGGCCCCATCTGGGCCTCCGACCACGACGCCCGCTGCACCCGCGTCGGCGACTGGCTCCGCACCACCAACGTCGACGAGCTGCCCCAGCTCTTCAACGTCCTGAAGGGGGACATGAGCCTCGTCGGCCCCCGGCCCGAGCGGCCGATGTTCGTCGAGCAGTTCTCCGCCGCCATGCCCGACTACAACCTGCGGCACGCCGTCCCCTGCGGCATGACCGGCTGGGCCCAGGTCCACGGCTGGCGCGGGCGGACCTCGCTCCGCAAGAGGATCCAGTACGACCTGGACTACATCAACCGCTGGTCGTTCTGGATCGACTTCCGCATCCTCTTCATGACGATCCAGCACGTCGCCTGGGGGAAGATCTCGTGGAACAACTCGCCGGCCCCGAAGAAGCCCGAAGCCTGAACCGGCCCGACTGCTCCATCGTCATCCCCACCTACCACGGCCGGCGCCTGCTGGAAACCTGCCTCGCCAGCCTCTTCCGCCACCTGCCCGAAGGCCCGGCGATCGCCTGCGAGGTGGTCGTCGCCGACAATGGGCCGGACGACTCCACGCGCGCCTGGCTCGCCGACGCCTATCCCCAGGTCCGCGTCGTCCGACTGGCCCCCGGCCAGGGCTTCTGCCGCGCCGCGAACGCGGGCGTCGAGGCCGCGCGCGGGCGGTTCGTCCAGGTGCTCAACGACGACACCGAATTGACCCCGGGCTGGATCGAGGCCGGCCTGGAGCCGTTCCGCGACCCGACCGTCGGCGCGGTCTCGCCGCTGGTGCTGGTGCGCTCGCAGCCCGACCGCGTCGACTCCGCCGGCGACGACTACGGCCTGGCCGGCTGGCCCTCCAAGCGCGGCCACGGCCAGCCCGCCGCGCGATGGGAGCGGCGGCCCGTCGAGGACGTCATGACCCCCAGCGGCTCGGCCTCGTTCTACCGCGCCGACGTGCTGCGGGCGATCGGCGGGTTCGACCCTGCGTTCGGCTCGTACTACGAGGACGTGGACGTCGGCTTCAAGCTGCGGTGGGCGGGCTATCGGACGGTCTTCGCCGCCGGCTGCCGGATCCTCCACGACATCTCCGCCACGGCCGACCACCGCAGCCCTCGCCTCCAGCGCATGATGGCCCGCAACGCGGAACTGGTCTTCTGGTCGAACCTCCCCGCCCGCAAGCTGGCCCTGGCGGTCGGCCCGCACCTGGCGCTGCTCGCGGCGCAGGCCGCGTGGCGGCTGGCCCGCCTGCGCTTCATCCCGTTCTACCTCGGCAAGGTCGACGCCCTCCGCGAGCTGCCGACCCTCGCCGCCCGCCGCCGCGCCCGCGCCGACCTCGCCCGCCGATCGGTCCGCCCGCCGCACTTCCCGATGGGCCTCGGCTCGATCGAGAAGGTCGTCGACCACCTGAGACGGCCTCGGGAGACATCGGCGCAGGCTCCCGAAGCTCGTCATTGACGAGGGGCCGGGCCGAGCGATCGGGCGTCGGTTGCCCTGGGTTGGGTCTTCCTCACGAGCTATGCTGAATTGGAGGAGCTTCCCGGGGACGCATGCGGAGGGCCGACGGCCCGGGCGCGAGCCCCTCGGCTCCCCGGGAATGGATCCGAGCATGACCGTTCGCGATGTGCTCAGGCGGCTTGAGCGAGACGGCTGGACCGTGGTCCGCACGCGGGGCTCGCACCGCCAGTTGAAGCATCCCGACAAGGCGGGGACGGTCACGGTTTCGGGACATCCCGGCGATGACGTGCACCCCAAGGCACTGGCCAGCATCCGGCGGCAGGCTCAATTGGGAGACGAGCCATGAAAGCGTATGCGGTCCTTTACGAACGGGGCGACCGGAACTGGTCGGCCTACGTCCCCGATCTTCCCGGCTGCGTGGCGACCGGGAAAACGCGCGAGGAAGTCGAGCAACGGATCCGCGAGGCCATCGCCTTCCACATCGAGGGGCTGGTGATGGACGGCGAGCCCGTCCCCGAGCCCACCGTCGAGGCGGGGACCATCTCCGTCCCGGCTTGACTCCTGGATTCGATCGTCGGGGGCTTCGGCGGTTCGGACGGTCGGACGGGGTTTTGACCTCGGCGACTTGTTCGCCCCTTCGATCCATGTTAGGAGTCGAGGATGCGAGCGGGGCCGGCCGGCCCCGCGGGTCCGGCGGAGGGGGCGCGATGAAGTTGCAGGCTGTTTGTCCAGGATGCGGCAAGCGTTCGAACGTGGACTCGGCGCTCGTCGGCAAGCGGGTGCGTTGCAAGGGCTGCGAGACCGTCTTCCAGGTCTCGGGGACGTCGACCGGGTCTTTCCCGGCCGCGGGGGCCCGCCCCCGCCCCCAGGCCGAAGCCGCGCCCGACGCCTCGTGGTTGGACGAAGGGGCCGAGGGGGAGCCCGCATCCCCGGTCATGCCCCGGTCGCGGCCGCGACCGGCGGGGGCCGGCGGCGGCCCCTCGACGACGCAGACCGTCCTGATCGCGTCCGGCGCCGCGACCCTGCTCGCGCTGGTGATCGGGATGGCCGTCGTCCTCAACCAGGGCATGGGCCCCGCGCCCGCCGGCCCGAACCCGGCCCCCCCCGCCGCGCCCGGCCCGTCCGGGCCGGGGATGTTCCAGCGCGTCATGGACGCGGTGTCCGGATCGGACGCGACCGATGCGACGGAGTCGGTCGCCGGCTATCCGCCGCTCGGGCCGCTGCCGCCCCCGCTGGTCCCGCCCCCGCCGCTGCGCGACCTCGCCGCCCACGAACGGCAGTCCCGGTCGTACATCGCGGCGATCGACCGGATGGCCGGGATCATGGCGAGCATCCACGACCTGTCGTCGCTCCAGGCGGCCGGGCCGCAGTTCGAAGACGTGAAGAGGCGGCTGACGGAGGAGCAAACCCGGAACCCGCCGCCGTTCCGGCTCACCGTCGCGGAGAACGCCGAAGTCACCCGCCGCCACGCCGACGAGATGCGCGCGGCGATGCGACGCGTCCGCGACGAATCCCAGCGGCTCGCGAACCTGCCGGGCATCGGGACCGCCGGCATCCAGCTGTCTCAGCTGTCCTCGGTCCTCGCCGGCCCCGCCGAGCAGGCCTTGAAGGACGCCGAGAACTTCAAGCCGCCCTCGGGCCCGGAGCCCTACGTCGAGATCTACCTCCAGTTCCGCGGGCCCGAGGACGCGGCCTACTTCCAGCACAAGTTCGAGCAGTCGGTGGACGGCTCCAAGGGCGTGCAGATGACCCGCCAGACCGGGGGCGAGGTCCATCGCGCCTCGTGCCGGGTCTGGCCGGTCGACGATCCGTCGTGGTTCGCGGGGCGGATCCCCTCCGCGAAGGCCGTCGTGAAGGGGCGCCGGATCTTCGTGACCGGCGAGGTGGTCCCGGCGGACGAACTCGCCGCCGCGCAGGAGGTCCTCAAGGAGCGCCAGGATAAGCTGGACGCCGCGGTCGCGGCGATGAAGAAGCCCATGCCGAAGCCGGAGGACGACGACCCCAAGCCCCCGGCCGACGCCGACGACGTGACGAGAGCGGTGTTCGCCCTGCGCTCGGCCAGCGCCGACAGGCGGAAGGACGGGATCGCCCAGATCGCCCGGATCACGCCCGTCGACGGCCGCCGCGCCGAGGTCCACGGGCCGCTCGCGGCGATCCTGGCCGGCCCGGACATCTTCCTGGTGACGGACGCCATGAAGGCCATGGTCCTCTGGCGGACCGACGACACCGTCCCGGCCCTGATCAAGGTGCTCGACCGTCCCGAGCATAACCTGCGCTGGGCCGCCGCCGAGCAGCTCGGCAAGCTGGGCGACGCGAGGGCCGGCGAGCCCCTGGCGGCGCGCATCAAGGAGGACGGCATCGCCGTCGAGCCGGCCCTGCGGGCCCTCGGCCCCGCCGCCGAGCCCGCGCTGATCGGCCTCCTGCGCAACCCCGAATGGACGATCCGGGCGCGGGCGTGCGAGATCCTGGCGCAGGTGGGGGGCAAGCCGACGCTGGAGGCCATGTCGGCCATGCCGGCCGACCCGCAGTTCATCGTCCAGTCGGCCGCGCGCGACGCCATGTGGGCCATCCAGGCCCGCGTCGGGCCCCTGGAGCCGGCCCGGAAGGGCGGGGCGGCGAAGGGGAAGGCCGGCCGCCCCGGCTGACCCCCGGCGCGGGGCGGTTCGGGCGGAGCGCCCGGCTCGCGGTTGAGGATCGGCGGCCTTGAGGGTACCCTGGCCGTCTTGGCCTCTACCCAGACTCCAGCACAGGCAGGGATACCACCGTGGCCCGACCCAAGGTCTATTTCGACGTCACCATCGACGGCAAGCCGTCCGGCCGCATCGTCCTGGAACTGTTCGACGACGTCGTCCCCAAGACGGCCGAGAACTTCCGGGCGCTCTGCACCCACGAGAAGGGCTTCGGCTACAAGGGCTCCTCGTTCCACCGGGTGATCCCCCAGTTCATGCTCCAGGGGGGCGACTTCACGAACCACAACGGCACCGGCGGCAAGTCGATCTACGGGGCGAAGTTCGCCGACGAGAACTTCCAGCTGAAGCACGACCGGCCGTTCCTGCTGTCGATGGCCAACGCCGGCCCGAACACCAACGGCTCGCAGTTCTTCATCACGACCGTCGTCACCCCCTGGCTCGACGGCAAGCACGTCGTCTTCGGCGAGGTGACCGAGGGCTCCGACGTCGTCAAGGCGATCGAGGCCCTGGGCTCGTCCAGCGGCCGGACCTCGGCCAAGGTCGTCGTCGAGGACTGCGGCCAGCTCTGATCGCCCCTCGGGCCGAGGCCGCACGCCTCGCCTCTCGAACCGAGGCGTGCGGCCTGCGCGACGGCCCCGGTCGGCCGGGTCAGAAGTAGATCTGGAACCGCATCCAGAAGAGGTCGCTGGTGGACTGGAAGCCGCCGGGCCGGTACGGTACGGGCTGGCCGTACATCGTGTGCTGCCAGTCGAAGTAGATCTTCGTGTACTTGTTCAGATACCAGTTGACCCCGAAGTCCACCGTGGACACCCGGTTCGTCCAGAGGTTGGGGTCGGCCAAGCCCCCCGTGAACACCTCGTCCCCGACCTGGAAGTGGTCGTAACGGGCCTGGATCTCGAACGCGCCGAGGCCGAACTTGCCCTTGCGGAGATCGAACGGCCGGAGCGGCGTGATGAAGTACCGTCGCTCGACCTCCTCGCCGGTCAGCAGGTAGGCGAACTGGGCGTGGTAGCCGCTGGTCGGCAGCGCGACCGAGCGAGCCCGCCCCCCCTCCTCGACGCCGTAGGTGTTGAGGCCCGAGTCCCAGGCCCCCATCAGGGTGAGGCCCTTGTAGTAATACGCCGCGTGCAGCTCCCACAGCTTGCGCCCGCCGCGTTCCAGGACGTCGTCGTTGAGTTCGAGGAACGTGGGACCGGCCTTGAACTGGCCGGGGCTGTTCGAGGTGCTGGTGTAGGTGCGGAAGAACCGGGGGAAGGGATCCTGGTCCTGGATGCCGTAGGCCATCGAGCCGCCGACGTTCAGATGCTTCAGCGCCTTCAGCCGCTCCGATCTTTCGAACGGGCGGTAATTGACGTAGGCCAGCACATCCTTGTGGCTGTTGTCGTCATAATAGGAGTTTCGCGGGCCGTTGGCGGCGGCCACCGCATAATCGACCCGGTCGTCGAACAGCTCGCCGTGGCCCATGAAGGCGAAGTTGCGGTTGTAGCCGTAGTTGAGGGCGAAGATCGAGCGCTCGGGGGTCGGCAGGAACTGGTTGCTGAGGGCGTACCAGTCATAGGTGAAGGGGACCCGGTAGCGGCCGACGCGGAGCTGGAACCGGCGGTCGTAGTTGAAGTTCAGGTAGGCGTCGAGCAGGTCGAGATCGGCGAGCCCCTTGTTCACCGAGACGCTGTACTCGATCGGCTTGGTGAGCCGGCCGTTGAAGTAGAGCCGCATCCGGTTGATGTAGAAGCCCACCTGGTCGACGGGCGACGAGTTCGCCTGCTCGTACGCGCGAAAGTCGAGCTGGGTCTCGTTGTGGAACTGGAGTTCGAACTCCTCGTCGCCGGTGTGCCAACGGAAACCGTGCTCGTGGAACGAGCGCGTCGGCCTGAGCCCCGTGCTCGCCTCGCGGTCGTCGGTGCGGATGTCGCCGGGCTGGCCCTCGTCGTCGTCCGTTTCATCGGCGGCGTCGGCCGCGGCCCCGCCGCTCCTCGTCCTTCGGGGGGGGCGGGGGATGGCCTCGAGGTCGTCGGTGCGGATGTCGTCGGGCTGTCCCAGGTCGTCATCGTCGTCGTCCGAATCCATCGCGCCGGCCGCGGGGGCGGAAGAACCGGCGTTGATGCCGTCGAGTTTCGCCTCCAGGTCCTTGTTGCGGCGGGTGACGGCTTCGAGCTGCCGGGTGACGGCCTCGACCTGTTCGGCCATCCTCGCGTTCATCTCCTCCATCTTGCGGAGGCGTTCCTCGACCGACGTCGGCGGGGGCCCCGCGGCGGGGGCCGTGGGCGCGCTCTGGCCGGAAGCGGCCGAGGCGGCGGACGCGAGGCACCAGAGGCCGATGAGGAGGCGGGCCGCCGACCTGGATCGGAGATGGGCGCAGCGAGTCGCCCGGGACGGACCCCGCGCCGCCGCGCCGTGGGCCGAAATTCGGGCTCGTTGAATGTCGATTCGGGACGTCCCCATCGTCCATTCTTATCGGCCGAACCGATGGCAAAATTGAATGATTTCGCCGGTCGTGCCGCCGAACGCCGAATCCTGCCCGCGTCGCCGACGCTGGTCGCTCAAGTGCGCGGTCGCGGGCCGCGACGATCGTGTCGCGCTCCCGGCGCGTTTGACGCCGGGGCCCGCGGCCGATAAACTGAGTCTCCCCTTCGAGAAGGGGCGATGCGCGGCCGGCTGCGAGGCCCCCGCCCGGCCTCCGGCGGGCCGTCCGTCGCGTGCGGACGCCGCCCACGCCGGGCCTTCGGCCTCGCGTAATTCGCGGTCAGCGTTCGTTTTGCGTCCGATTCCATGAGCATCGGACCCCTGCAAGGCCGCCCCGGGCGCGACGCCCGGGGGTCTCGGCCGGATCCGGTTTCGTCGTCAAGAGAGGTGGGATTCGTGGCCCTGGTCGTCAAAGATCTGATCGACGCCGGCGTGCACTTCGGCCATCGCGCCAGCCGCTGGAACCCGAAGATGAAGCCGTACATCTACGGCAAGCGCAACCTGATCCACATCATCGACCTGAAGGAGACCGTCCGCGGCCTGCTCCGCGCGACGAAGTACTTCCACAAGGTCGCCTCGAACAACGGCCTGATCCTGTTCGTCGGGACCAAGCGCCAGGCGTCGGAGACGATCGCCGAAGAATGCGCCCGCAGCGGCATGCCCTACGTCACCGAGCGCTGGCTGGGCGGCACGCTGACCAACTTCCGGACGATCCGCAGCCGGCTGGAGCGGCTGGAGGAGCTGGAGCAGACCCTCGACGGCGAGATGGCGTCGAGCTACTCCAAGAAGATGATCTCCACGCTCACCCGCGAGCGCAAGAAGATCGAGCGCAACCTGAGCGGCATCCGGAACATGACCCGGCTCCCCGAGGCCCTGCTGGTGGTCGACCCGCGCCGCGAGCACATCGCGGTGGCCGAGGCCCGCAAGCTGGGCATCAAGGTCGTCGCCCTGCTCGACACCGACTGCGACCCCGACCTGGTCGACCTGCCGATCCCGGGCAACGACGACAGCATGCGGTCGATCGAGCTGGTCATCAAGCGGCTGACCGACGCCGTGATCGACGGCAAGGCCATCGCCCCCGACCTCCCGCCGCAGCCCGAGCGCGACGAGCGCGACGACCGGCCCAGCCGCGGGCGCGGCGGCGACCGTCGCGGCGATCGTCGCGGCCCCGGCGGCCCTCGCGACGGCATCCGGATGGGCGGCGCTCGCGGCCCGCAGCCCCCGGCCCGCCCCTCGGCCCCGGCCCCCGCCGCCGCCGCCGAGGCGGCCCCGTCCCCCGTCGCCGAGCAGGCCCCGGCCGAGGCCCCCGCCCCGGTCGAGACGCCCGCCGAGCAGGCTCCGGTCGAGACGCCGGCCCCGGCCGAGACGCCCGCCCCGGCCGAGGCGGCCCCCGAGGCCCCGGCCGCCGAGAACGCCTGACTCCCGGCACGACCGAATCGACCCGGCCGCCCCGCGAGGTGCGGCCGGGTCGTCGCACGCCGGCCCCTTCCGATATCCGAACGCACACCGAATACCGCTTCGTCGAAAGCTATTAGGGAGAGACATTCGATGGCCGAGATCACGGCTCAGGTCGTCAACGAGTTCCGCAAGAAGACCGGGCTGGGCCTGATGGAGTGCAAGAAGCTCCTGACCGAAGCCGGCGGCGACCTGGCCAAGGCCGAGACCCTGGCCAAGGAGCGCGGGCTCAAGCAGGCCGAGCTGCGGGCCGGCCGCGCCGCCAAGGCCGGCCGCGTCGACGTCTACATCCACCACGACTCCAAGTCGGGCGTCCTGATCGAGCTGAACTGCGAGACCGACTTCGTCGCCCGCAACGACGAGTTCAAGCAGCTCGCCAAGGACCTGGCCCTGCACGTCATGGCGGCGAACCCGAAGTACGTCCGCCGCGAGGACGTCCCGGCCGACATCGTCGAGGAGCAGAAGCGGATCTTCATGAGCCAGGTCGGCGACAAGCCGGAGGCCATCCAGGAGAAGATCGCCGTCGGCAAGCTCGACGCCTGGTACGCCGAGTCCGTCCTGCTGGAGCAGCCGTTCATCCGCGACGACTCCAAGAAGGTCAAGGACGTCATCACCGGCGTCAACGCCCGCACCGGCGAGAACATCGCCGTCGCCCGCTTCGCCCGCTTCGTCGTCGGCGAGGACCGCTGAGGTTGTAGGCCCCGCGCCGGGCGGCCTCGGCCCACGCCCGGCGCGGATCCTCCCCCGGCGGCCGGACGGATTCGTCGCCCCGCCCCGCCTCGCAACGAAGGACCAGGACATGGAACCCGCCCCGACCGGTGCCGCCGCCTTCCGCCGCATCCTCCTGAAGCTCTCCGGCGAGGGCTTCTGCCGCCCCGGCGAGGGGGGCATCAGCGTCGAGGAAGTCAGCCGGATCGCCGGCCAGGTCTCCCGCGTCGCCTCCCTCGGCGTCGAGGTGGCCGTCGTGGTCGGCGGCGGCAACATCCTCCGCGGGGCCCAGCTCAGCCGCGGCTCCGACGTCATCAAGGAGGCCACCGCCCACTACATGGGCATGACGGCCACCGTCATCAACGGCCTCGCCCTCCAGGACGCCCTCGAAGGGATGGGCTTCCCCACCCGGCTGATGACCACGATCCGCATGGACGAGGTCGCCGAGCCCTTCATCCGCCGCCGCGCCCTCTCGCACCTGGGCAAGGGCCGGATCATCATCCTGGCCACCGGCACCGGCAGCCCCTTCGTCACCACCGACACCGCCGCCGCCCTCCGCGGCAAGGAGCTGGGCGTCGAGGTGCTCATGAAGGCCACCCGCGTCGACGGCATCTACTCGGCCGACCCCGAGAAGAACCCGCACGCCATCCTCTACCAGGAACTCGCCTTCGACAAGATCCTCCGCGACGAGCTGAAGGTCATGGACATGGCCGCCATCAGCCTGTGCAAGGAGAACAACCTGCCGATCCTGGTCTTCAACTTCAAGAAGGACGGCAACATCGAGCGGGCCGTCTGCGGCGACCCCGTCGGCACCTGGGTCGCCTCGGTCCCCCGCCCCCGTCCCGCCTGAGCCGCCCGCGCCCGGGTCCTTCCCCGGGCCGTCGCGACGCTGGTAGAATATCCCCCCGCCACCGATCCCCAAGCGAACGCCGCCCTGCCAGGGAGCCGTCCCGATGAGCATCGAAGAGATCGCGCTCGAAGCCGAAGACCGGATGGAGAAGTCCGTCGCCCTGCTGGTCGACCAGCTGCGGGGCATCCGCACCGGCCGCGCCAACGTGGGCCTCGTGGAGTCGGTCCGCGTCGAGTACTACGGCTCGTCGACGCCCCTGAAGCAGCTGGCGAACCTAAGCACGCCGGAGCCCCAGCAGATCCTCATCCGCCCCTTCGACCCCTCGGTCGTCGGCGACATCGTCAAGGCCATCCAGACCAGCGACCTCGGCCTGACCCCCAACTCCGACGGCAAGGCCGTCCGCCTGAACATCCCGCCCCTCTCGGTCGAGAACCGCAAGAAGCTCGTCGGCCGCGTGAAGGACCTCGCCGAGGAGGCCCGCGTCTCCATCCGCAACATCCGCCGCGACGCCAACAAGCAGGCCGACCAGGAGCAGGCCGACAAGATCCTCACCGAGGACGACGTCGCGACCTGCAAGGAAGAGATCCAGGGCCTGACCAAGAAGTTCGAAGCCAGGGTCAACGACCTGGCCGAGAAGAAGTCCGCCGAGATCCTCGAATCCTGATCCTCGCGGCGAGGGGGCGGAATTCCGATCCACCCCCTTGATCCTCCGGCCGCAATCCCCTATAGTAAGTCTCCCCGGGGCGAAAGGCTCCAAACCAAAAGCCCGGGCGATTAGCTCAGTTGGCTAGAGCGCATGCTCGACACGCATGAGGTCACAGGTTCGAATCCTGTATCGCCCACTCCAAACGATCCCGGAACAAAGACGACGCGAGGCCTACGCATAGGCTCGCGTCGTTTGCGTTTGAGGCCCGATTGCCGCCGCATCCCGTAACCCGGGCATCAGGGGGTCGCGGACGGCTCCTCGGCGTTCGCATCGCCCGAAGCACCCTCGCGGACGGCTTCGAGGACGGTGCCGCCGTCGTCGCCCAGGGCTTCGAAGATGTCGAGGGCCTCCTCGCGCACCCGGGGCGAAGCATCGGCCATGGCGTCGAGCAGGACGGAGCCGGCGGCGGCGTTGCCGGCCCCCTGGTGGAGCAGGGCCCGGGCCGCCTCGAGGCGGACGCGCGCGTTGGGGTCGGCCGTCAGGTGCTCCATGACCTCGGCGACGACGTCCGCGGGGGCGAGCTTCAGGGCGCGCGCCGCGTTGAGCCGGAGCGCGTCGTTAGGGTCGGCGACGCCCTCGATGAGCGCGGGGACGGCGTCGGCCGGGATCGCTTCCAGGCGGGCCAGGCATCCGGCGGAATTGGCCCGGACCCGGACCTCCGGGTCGCTCAGGGCCTCGACGAGCGAGGGGACGACTTCCGGGGGGACGGCCTCGCCGTTGAGCAGGCCGGCCGAGGCCAGGATGCGGACCTCCTCGGAGGCGTCGCTGAGCCCGACCGCGAAGGCCGCGGCGGCCTCCGGGGGGCGGATCATGGCCACGGCGCGCATGGCCTGCTCCCGCACCTCCGCCGACCCGGTCTGGGCGGCACGCACCAGGGCCTCGCCGGCCGCGGCGGCGGTCGGCCCGATCTTCCCCAGGGCCAGGGCGGCGCTGGCCTGCACGTGCGGGCCGTCGTCGTCGAGGAGTTGACGGCACAGCCCCTCGACGACCCACTCGGCCTCCCCGGCCAGGCGGGACAGGACCCGGGCGACCTCAATCTTGACCTGGTCGTTGGGGTCGTCGAGAAGCGGTCGCATGGCCTGCAGGGTCGACGGGTCCGCATCCTCCAGGAACCCGACCGCGACGACCGCCGCGGCGCGGGGGGCCGGGTCGTCGTCGGCGAAGGATCGCAGGAGGACGCCCCGGATCCGCGCGGGGCCGCCGAGGCGACCGAGCGCGAGGACCGCGGCGGCCCTCACGCCGCCGTCCTCGTCCTCGGCCGCGCGTTCGAGGGCCTCGCGCGCCGGCGCCGCCGCGACGCCGATCGCCCCGAGGGCCTCGGCGGCGTTGAGGCGGGCCCGGACGTTGAGATGGCCGAGGGCCTCGATCAGGGCCGGGACCGAGTCGGCCGCGGCGTCGCCCATCCGGCCGAGGGCCTCGGCGGCGAGGGCCACGACGGCCGCGTCCTCGTCGTCCAGCGAGCGCACCAGGCCGGGGACGGCGACCTCGGCCGCCCCCTCGCCGATCTTGCCGATGGCCTCGACGGCCTCGGCGCGGACCCGGTCGCTGTCGTCGTCGAGCGCCTCGACGAGCGCGGGGGCGACCTCCTCGGCCGCCGCGCCGATGGCTCCGAGGGCCTGGGCCGTCTGGGCGCGGACCTCGGTATCCGGGCTCGCCAGGCCCTCGGCCAGCGAGTCGGCCGCGGCCTCGTCGAGCGGCCCGATCCGGGCGACGGTCTCGGCTGCGGCCTCGCGCACGACCTCCTCGCGGTCCTGGAGCGCCTCCGCCAGGGCCGAGACCGCCGGCTTCGCCGCCTCGCCGAGGGATCCGAGGGCCTTCGCCGCGGCGCACTTCACGTCCGCCGCGGGGTCGGCCAGCAGGGCGACCAGCGCATCGAGCGTCGGCCCGGCCTCGCCGCCGATCGTCCCCAACGCGCGGGCGATCTCGCAGCGGAACGTCTCGTCCCCCTCCATCGACAGGGCGATGAGCCTCGGGGCGGTCGGCGAGGCGGCGTCGCCGACCATCCCCAGCCCCGCCACCGCCGCGATCCGGACGGCCGTCGACTCGTCGCCCAGCGCCGCGCCCAGGGCGGCCACGATCGACTCCACGGGGCTCCTGGGGGGCGCGACGGCCCTCGCCGCCACCAGACTCCGGGTGAACCATCGGCCCCGCCAGCCCGACGGCCGCGCGGGGGCCGGCTTGCGCGCGCTCGTCGCCGCATGCTCGCCCAGCCGGCCGAGCGCCTCCGCGACGGCCTCGCGCACGGGGTCGCTGCGGTCGTCGATCAGGGCGATCAGGCGATCGAGCGCCTCCATCGCGTGGAGCCGGCCGAGGACCGCGGCTGAGATCTCGCGGACGTGCTCGTGCGGGTCCTTCAGGTGGCGGGCGAGCGAGGGGATGATCGCCGGGCCCATCGTCTCCATCACCAGCGGCAGCCGGTCGCGCTGCTCCTGCGTCAGCGAGGCCGCCGACCGGACCGATCGCAGCAACGGGTCGATCGCCATCACCCCGAAGACCGGCAGGGTGCTGCGGGCCCGCTCGTGGATCGGCTCGTGGGGGCTCCAGAAGTCGGCGATCGTCTCCGCCAGCACCTTCCCCTGCCGCAGCGAGGCGAAGACCTGGTGGAGCAGGACGAACGTGAAGAAGACCTTGAACCCCGCCGCGAGCGCCTTCGCGGGGGGGGCCGCCGCGACCACCGTCTGCGCCCCCAGGATGTGGTGCGTCCTCGCCACGTCCAGCACGTCCACCAGGTTCATCACCAGGGTGACGGCGAACGCCAGGAAGTCGACGAAGCCGGGCGTCCCCACGCCCTCGGGCACGGCGTACCAACTCCGCCCCGCCGTCTCGTACAGCCCCTGGTTCAGCATCGCGAAGCCGGTGATCGCGGCGAACGAGGCGCAGATCAGCAGCGGGATCCGGACCTGCCGCCCGTGGCGCTTCAGGTGCTCGGCCGGGCGCTGGCCCTTCTGGACGTTGTGGATCGACTTGTACCCTCGTTCGACCTCGTTCCGCTCGCGGTCGATGAACATGTACGCGAAGCAGGCCGACGCCCCGATGACGATGAGGGCCAGGCCGCAGGGGATCCGCGCGGCCGGGAAGCCGAGGCCCGCGGCCTCGCCGCCGACCAGCAGGGCCAGGGCGATCGCCAAGAAGTGCTCCCACGAGGCCCAGCCGAGGATGGCCTCCCACGTCCGGAACCCCAACTCCACGCACGTCCGGACGATCAGCCCGAACACCCGGAGCACCCAGCCGACCACCCCCAGCTTGAGCAGCACGCCGGCCGCGATCCCGCCGAAGGCCAGCGTCCCCAGCAGAAGGTAAGACGTCCGCACATGCTCCAGGTCGACGATCCAGCGCGAGACGTCCATGGTCGACGAAGACCTCCGCTCGGGGCCGTGGCGCGGGCGCGACGACGCGCCCGGGGCCGCCAGGTCCGCGGCCCGCGCGTTCCACCGTTGCAATCGCGATGCCGGGCCCCGGCCCGGGTCAATAGATCCCGTGCAGCGGCCCCCCCGGGGCGGCGAGGGCGTCGACGCGGCGCTCGACGTCGGGGTCGTCCTCCAGGGGGGGGGCGTGGTGGGGCTTGATGCGGGCGTCGATCACCAGGGGGCCGGTGCAGCCCCAGTGCTTGTCCTCGATGAACGAGCCGATCCCGTGGACGTCGGCGGCCGGGTTCGATCGCGTGAAGACGACCCACAGGAAGTTGCGGAGCGATCGCGCCGTGAACTCGGCGTCGTCGACCAGCACGATCAGCGGGAACGCCCGGATCGGGTCGTCGGGGCCGAACGACTCCGTGAACGCCTCGATCCGCCTCGCGGCCGGGTCGTACTTCGGGGCGGCGACGGCCAGGACGCCGGGGAGGACCAGGCGGGCGTCGCGGAAGCCGTCGGGGAGGCGCAAGCCGGAGGGAAGCTCGGCCGGGAGTTCCCGGCGCCTCGGCCCGGCGGCGGCGATCACCAGCTTGGAGCCCTGATTCAGGCCGTGGCCCGAATAGTCCAGCGTGTCGATCGTGGTCCGGGTCTGGAAGTGGAGGTCGTTACGCCAGTCGACCCTTTCCAGCAGGTGGCGGAGGAAGCCGGCGACGTCGTGGACGTCCAGGCCGGGGTCGTCCTCGCGGGCGACGATCAGCAGGTACTTCGCCAGCGAGAGCTGGCCCTGGCCCAGCACGGCGTTGGCGACGGTCAAAATCTCCTGCGGCCGGCGCACCTCGGCGTAGGGGACGTAGCGCTCCGACGCGATCGCCAGGAGCAGGGGGTGGACCCCCGCGGCGTCGACGGCGTGGACGGCGTGCAGCCCCGCGACGACGGTCGGGATGATCGGCCCGGTCAGGTCGTGGATCAGCTCCCCGAAGGACGTGTCCTCCTGCGGCGGCCGGCCGACCGTCGTGAACGGCCAGATGGCCCCCTCGCGATGGTAGACGCGTTCGACCTTCAGCACCGGGAAGTCGTGGGCCAGGCTGTAATAGCCCAGGTGGTCGCCGAACGGCCCTTCGGGCTTGCGGGCGTCGGGGTCGATGTAGCCGGAGATGACGAAGTCGGCCTCGGCGGGCATCGCCAGCCGGCCCTCCGGCGCGACCATCGCCACGCGACGCCCCCCGAGCGCCCCGGCGAAGGCCAACTCCGGCAGCCCCTCCGGCAGCGGCATCACGGCGGCGACGGTCATCGCGGGGGGCCCGCCGACGACCACGTTCACGCGCAGGCGCTCGCCGCGGCGGATCGCCGCCGCGTGATGGACGCCGATCCCGCGGTGGATCTGGTAGTGCAGGCCGACCTCGCGGTCGGTCTCGTAGGCGTTCCCGGAGAGCTGGACGCGGTACATCCCCAGGTTCGACCTCGCCAGGCCGGGGCGGTCGGGATCCTCGGTGTAGACCAGCGGCAGCGTCACGAACGGCCCGCCGTCCTTCGGCCAGGACGTGAGCGCGGGGAGCTTCGAGACGGTCGTCTGATGCGCCAGGATCGGCCCCCGCCGGACCGTCTTCGGCAGCAGGGAGAGCCCGGTCCGCGGGACGCCCCGATAGCGCCAGGGCCGTTTGAAGCCGGACGACGGGTCGACCTTCAACTCGACGAGCCGGGCGACGGCGTCGAGGGTGTCGCGGAACAGGAAGCGGGCCCGCTCGATGGTCCCGAACAGGTTGCCGACCATCGGGAACGCCGTCCCCTTGACCCTGGGAAAGAGCAGGGCGGGGCCCCCGGCCTGGTACACCCGGCGCTGGATCGCGCCGACCTCCAGATAGGGATCGACCTCGCGGTCGACGACCACGAGTCGGCCGGTCCGGCGGAGATCCTGGACGCAATCGGCGAGCGAACGGTAGCCCATCCGGGCGGGTCCTTGAGGATTGGACGTCCGTCGAGTCCACCCCCAGGCCGACGACGATCATCCTTCTCCCCTCGTGGGAGAAGGTGGCCGAAGGCCGGATGAGGGGGGCGATCGGCGATGCGAGATCGGCCCGGCGGCGGTCTCGGCGGGCGTGGGAGTCGGGGCTACGGCGCTCGGTTCCGGCCCCCTCATCCGGCCCTTCGGGCCCCCTTCTCCCACGAGGGGAGGAGCGGGCGAGGAGTCGTCCATGGGGCGGGTCGGGCGCGAAAGGCCAAGGATACGCCAAAGCGGGCGTCGCGTCGACCGATTGACCCGGCGGACGTTGCGGGCGGACAATCAAAATCTCGACGACACCGCACCACGTTCAAGAGAGGCCCGCTGATGAGCCGCCCGCCGATCGACCTCCGGTCCGACACCGTCACGAAGCCGAGCCCGGGCATGCGCCGGGCGATGGCCGAGGCCGAGGTGGGCGACGACGTCTACAACGAGGACCCCGCCGTCAAGGCCCTGGAGGCCCGCACGGCCGAGCTGCTGGGGAAGGAGGCCGCGATCTTCACGCCGTCGGGGACGATGGCGAACCAGGTCGCGGTGGGCGTCCACTGCCGGCCGGGGGACGAACTGCTCTGCTCGGCCACGTCGCACCTCTACGTCTGGGAGGCCGGCGGGATCGCCCGGCTCTGGGGCGTCACGCCGCGCACGTTCATGGGCGACGGCGGCTTGCTCACGCTGGGCGACGTCGAGGACGCGATCCGGCCGGACGACCCGCACATGGTCCGCACGCGGCTGGTCACGCTGGAGAACACCCACAACCGCGGCGGCGGCCGGGTCCACCCGATCGCCGACGTCCGCGCCATGGCCGCCTGGGCGAAGGGCGAGGGCCTGGCGATGCACCTCGACGGGGCGCGGCTGATGAACGCGGTGGCCGCGTCGGGAGTCTCGGCCGCCGAGTGGGCGAAGTCGTTCGACACCGTCTCGATCTGCTTCTCCAAGGGCCTGGGCGCGCCGGTGGGCTCGGCGACGGCGGGATCGGCCGAGGCGGTCCGCAAGGCCCGGTGGCTGCGGAAGCTGCTCGGCGGCGGCATGCGCCAGGCGGGCGTGATCGCGGCGGCGGCCCTGTACGCCCTGGAGAACAACATCGACCGGATCGCCGAGGACCACGAGCACGCCCGCCTGCTGGCCGAGGCGTTCGTCGAGGCCCCGGGCCTCCATCCCGAGGTCTGGCCGGAGACGAACCTGGTGTGGGTGACGGTCGACCCGGAGCTGGGCACCGCGGCGGACGTCGTCGCGCACCTGAAGTCGCACGGCGTGCTGGCCTCGGCCCTGGGCCCGCAGACGCTCCGGGCCTGCACCCACCTGGACGTCTCCCGCGAGGACGTCGAGATCGCCGCCGACGTGATCCGCTCCATCGACCCGGAGGCCATCGCCGCGGAGACGGTGGTCTACTGACGCAAAAGGCGTGATCGTCCCGGATTTTGGGGCGGCCTGCGATGACGACGGTCTTCCCCCCTCGCGGGGGAAGACAGACCCCGCAGGGGTCAGATGAGGGGGACGCGAAGCACGAGCATCGTCGGGATTCGAAAGCCCGCCCGATCGGGCCGCTTCGGGCTCCCGACGGCCGTCCTGCTCGTCTTCCCCCTCATCCGGCCCTCCGGGCCACCTTCCCCCGCGAGGGGGGAAGGCCGTCATGATGGCTGCCCCAAACTCCGGGACGTTCAGCAAAAAGCCGAGGCGCCCCGGGGTGCCTCGGCCGGGTGTGTTGTCCGAATCCGAACGTCCCTGCGGTCAGTCGCCCTCGGTCACCACGGCGGCCTGGGCCGGGACCTCGACCTGGACCGGGAACGTCGCGGCGGCGGGAGCCGCCTCGGGCGAGATCGGCTGGGATTGCGGGTCGATCGGCGGCGGGACGACGGGCGGGACCGCCACCGGCTCGGCCGTGCGGGCGAGGTTGATCCGCATCCAGCCCGAGGGGTCGACCGGCGAGACCGAGGTGATCGCCAGCCCGGGGATCCGGACGTTGTTCAGGTCGGTGTCGATCGGCTGGGTCCGCAGCTTGCCCAGCAGGGCCGTGATGACCAGCGCCCCGCTGAAGCGGTTCAGCGGCCGCGCGTCCGACTCCGATTCGTTGATCGCCACGACCTCGGCGTTGGTCGGGACGGTGATGTCCTCGATCTTCGCGTGGACGTGGTACGAGTCGGCCGCGCGGGGCTCGACCTGGTAGGAAAGGGCGATCTCCGTCTGCGGCAGCTTGATGCGCAGGACCTTGGCGTTGGCCCCGACGGCCGAGCCCGCCTGGCTGTTGGGGTCGGGGGCGGGGACGTCGATCTCGACGTCCTTCACCAGCGCGACGAGGAAGCCGCGGGCGTCGGCGGCGAACTCGGGGGGCTGCGACGGCCGGCGGATCCGGATGGCCTGGACCTTGGGGTTGTTCGCCGCGCGGGCCTCGTCGACGGCCTTCAGGTAGGTCGGGAAGTCGGCGTTCTTCGTCACGGTCACGGCCTGGGCCGGCGGCGTGCCGGGGGGGACGTCGTGGGTGACGATCATGAAGTTCTGAAGCTCCTGGACGCCGGGCCGGCGGAACAGGGCGTCGACCGCGCTGGTCAGGACCGAGCCGACGTGGATGTCGGCGGTCAGGCCGGCGTCGGGGGCGGCGAGCCGGGCCGGCTGCGGCGCGTCGGCCCCGCGCTGGACCTGGCCGTCGCGGGACTGGAACAGGCCGCCGACGTACACCGCATCCGGCCGCGACCGCAGCGACAGGCCGGAGACCAGGAACTCCTGGATCGCCAGGATGTCGTTGCCGATCAGGAATCGCTGGATGTTGGCGTTCCGCTGGGCCAGCTCGCCGGCGATGCGCTCCTGGGCCTCCTCCTGGGCCTCCTGGGGGATGCGGGCCTGGAACTGGGGGAGGGCGTTCCGATAGACCTCGTTATTGATGCGGTCCTGGCCGTATCCGACCAGGCCGGCGATGGCCCGGGTCAGGCCGCCGCCAGGCTGGGGCGCGGAGCAGACCTGGATGTTGACGTTGTGCGTCGAGGCCGGCGTCAGCGACAGGCCCGAGGTGCTGATGAGAGCGTAGATCGTCTGCTCGGCCCAGTCGAAGCTGGTGGCCGAGAACTGGTACATCTTCGCCGCCCGCTGGCCCTGGGGGTCGGCCGCGATCTGGTTCTGGAAATCGGTGATCGGCGTCGTGCTGGTGAGGGCCTGGCTGTTGTAGAACGCGATCCCCTGGTCGCTGGGCAGGAGGCCGAAGCCCGTCTTGGGGCCGGCCGTCACCTGCGACCAGTAGCCCTTGCGGTAGATGGGCCCGGTCGTCACCAGGTTGTTGTCGAAGATCGGCTGGACGATGGAGACGTCGGCCGTGATGTCCAGGTTCGGCTGGTTGAACAGGCCGTTGATGGCGTCCTGGAGCTCCGCCGCGGGCTGCCACGGCTGGGTCGCGTTCCGCTCGCCCAGCGAGGCCAGCGTGCGGTGGATCTCCTTCAACCCCTCCTGACGCTGCGTGACGTTGCCCGCCGACTGGTATCTCGTCAGGGCCTTGCCCAGGTCCTCGCCCACGAACGACGCCCACTTCTTCCGGTTCGCGTCGACGGCGGGGTCGCTCGTCGGCGGCAGGCTCGCCAGGCGGTCGTTGATGCGGCGCTCGGCCCAGGCGAGCCGGACTCGCGGGCGGAGCCACGCCCGCAGCTCCTCGCGGATCGTCTGGGCGGGCTGCCAGGGGACGGGCGCCATCGCGGCCGACATCTGGTAGAGCTGGTTGAGCGGGACGAGGCGGTCCTCCGGCGTCTGGGCGTCCGTGTACGCCTTGAGCTGGGTCCGGATCGCGTCGAAGAACAGGCCCCACCCGGGGGCGTTGGGATCCTTGGGCCGTTCGGGGTTCGACCAGGCGTCCGTGACGTCCTTGATCGCCTTCTCGACGTTCGCGTAGGTCGAGGGGGCCGGCGCGGCCGAGAGGCGCGACCCTCCGAAGGTCCCCAGGGCGAGGGCCATCGCCCCCAGGAACGCGGTCGGCACCAGACGTTGCATAGGTTCACTCCCAGGTTGATGACGCGCCCCGGCGCGAGGGCCCGTAAGACGCTCTATCGCGTGCGTGCGACGTCCCGGTTGACCGATTCCCGGCCGATCGGCGACGCGGGCGTCGCGACCTGACCGTCCCAACGGATGTAAGGAATCGTCCCCGGACGCCTCGCCGCAAGATACACAGACTGTACCATGTGCGTAAGGACGTCGCCGTCCCCGCGATCGGCGTCCGCGAGGGTTGGGCGACATTTGCCGTTCATGGCGACCGGGCCAATGCGAACGGCGTTCCAGTCGCGGAGAATCGTCGCCGCCCGCGCCGACGACGGGCCCGTTCTCAACCGCGGGGGGGCCGTGATACGATCCAGGGGCCGGCCCGTCGGGTGCGAGGGGCCGCGCCGGTCGTGGGATTCGGAGCCGCACGGCGTCCGATCTCGGACTTCATTCGCGATCCATAATTTCGTCCAGCGACGGCCGAGGGCGGTCGACGGAGACTGTATGTCCATGCGATCCACGACGCGATCGACGCCCGTCCGGGCCTGGTTGTGCGCCTTCGCGGCCCTGGCCGCGGCGGGCTGCGGGGGGGGCGGCGAGGGCCCCGCGACCGGCCGGGGGGCCGCCTCGGCACCCGCCAAGGGCGAGAAGAAGCGCCCCACCAGGGCCGCCGAGGCCAAGAAGCCGGCCCAGGCGGTCTCCGGGATCGAGGGGGACCGCGTCACCCTCATGTCCGAGACCGTCACGCTCTCCAAGCAGGCCGAGCCCAGCCCCTTCCGCTTCGCCGAGGTCGCCAAGGAGTCGGGCGTCGACTTCGTCCACTTCTCCGGCATGGTCGAGGAGAAGCACTATCCCACCGCCAACGGCTCGGGCGTGGCGATCTTCGACCACGACGGCGACGGCCGCATGGACCTCTACTTCGCCTCCCAGACCGTCCTCCCGCTGGGGACGGCCGTGAAGGGCCCGAACCGACTGTTCAAGAACCTGGGCGGCGGCAAGTTCGAAGACGTCACGGAGAAGTCCGGCCTGGGCTACCGCGGCTTCTGCCACGGGATCATCGTCGGCGACCTGGATAACGACGGCGACCAGGACGTCTTCCTCTGCAACTACGGCGCGAACGTCCTCTACCGCAACAACGGCGACGGCACGTTCAAGGACGTCTCCAAGGAGGCGGGCGTCGACAGGGCGTCGTGGTCCTCGGGCGGGGCGACGATCGACTACGACAACGACGGCGACCTGGACCTCTACGTCTCCAACTACGGCCGCTGGAACTACCCGGAGGACCACCACCGCGTCGGCGACCCGGAGAAGAAGATCTGGCTCTACGCCTCGCCGCGCACGGTCGTCGGCGTCCCCCACTTCTTCTACCGCAACAACGGCGACGGCACCTTCACCGACGTCTACGACCAGGTCATCACCGCCGAGGTCGACGAGCCCTCCGGCGCCAAGAAGCGCGTCCCGCGCCCGCGCTCCGACGGCCACGGCTTCGGCGTGGTCTCCGTCGACGTCAACGACGACGGCCTGGTCGACCTGTACGTCGCCAACGACATGACCCCCAACTTCCTGTTCATCAACCGCGGCGACGGCACCTTCGACGACGCCACCGAGCTGTCCGGCGCGGCGTTCGATTACCACGGCTCGGCGCAGTCGGGGATGGGCGTGGACGCGGAGGACGTCGACGGCGACGGCCTGCCCGAGCTGTTCGTCACCAACTTCGCCCACGAGTACAACACGCTGTACCAGAACCTCGGCAAGGCGGGCTTCTTCGACAACACCCCGTACTTCGGCCTGGCCTCCGACTCCATGCCGTTCGTGAGCTGGGGGACCGGGCTGGTCGACTTCGACGCCGACGGCTGGCCCGACGTCTTCACGACCAACGGCCACGTCGACGACAACCGCCGCCTCCTCGGCCAGCCGATCGACTACGAGGAGCCGCCGCTCCTCTTCCGCAACGACCACGGCAAGCGGTTCCGCCTGGCCACGCGCGACGCCGGCCCCTACTTCGAAGGCAAGTACGTCGGCCGCGGCGCGGCCTTCGGCGACCTCGACGACGACGGCGACGTCGACATCGTCGTCAATGACAAGGACCGCCCGGCCGCCGTCCTCCGCAACGACACGCCGACCAAGCACCATTGGATCCGCCTGGCACTCCAGGGGACCAAGAGCAGCCGCGACGCCGTCGGCGCGCTGGCGATCGTCGAGACCCCGGGGCGCACCATCTACCGCCAGCGCAAGGGGGGCGTGAGCATGGAATCGTCCAACGACCCCCGACTCACCATCGGCGTCGGCGAGGGCCCCATCGACAAGCTGACCCTCGTCTGGCCCACCGGCCGCGTCACGGTCCTGGACAGGCCCGAACTCGACAAGGAGCACAAGCTCGTCGAGCCCGCCGACGCCCCCGTGACCATGCCCTACGGCCAGCCCCGCATCAAGGGCAAGGCCGGCGGCGAGGCCGCCAAGGCCGAGGCGAAGTGAGCGACTGCAACGAAGATCCAACGGTGTGACGTCTTCCCCCCTCGCGGGGGAAGACAGACGCCGAAGGCGTCAGATGAGGGGGACGCGAAGCACGGTCGCCATCGGGATCCGAAGACCGCCCGATCGGGCCGACGCGGGCTTCGGCGGACTTCTCGCGATGGGCCTGCACCTTCACGGTCTCGGCTTGCCCTCGCCCTCCAGCGGCTCGAAGGTCGTGCGGAAGACGGCCTTCGGGGCGTCGGTTTCCAGGTAGAAGGATTCGCGACGTTTCGGGGGCGCGTCGGGGGTGTTCGCCAGGGTGACGCGGAACGGGCCCGGCGTCTCGAAAACCACGCGGATCCGGACGCCCTTCGGGTAGGCGACGACGAACTCGGCCCGGTCGGTGGACGTCGCGGTCCGGGCGTCTTTCCAGTGCCGGAACGGGTCGGGCCGCGATTCGGCGAAGGAGGGATCGGCGCGGAACGACTCGGGGATTTCCACGCGGCCCTGGACGTGCAGCGTCAGGCCGGCGTGGTGCGAATCGCCGGCATTCGCGTGCGGGGCCTCGACGGTCGCCTCGTCGACGAGCCTGCCGCCCTCGATGGCGAGCCGGCGCGAGGCCGTCGCGTCCGGGCCGTAGCGCGGTTGGGCGGCGGCGATGGAGGTCGTCGAGAAGGCCGAGCGTTCGCCCGGGTCCCAGCCGACCTGGCCTCGGCCGTCGACCATCGGGACGTTGTGCGCGGGGGCCGTGCGATACCAGCCCTTGTGCAGCGGCGAGCCGTAGCCGACCGTCCCCGGGTCGTGGGTCACGTCGACGCCCCGATAGGTCGCCTCGAAGTTCAGGGCCTCGGCCTGCGCGTGCGACGGTGTGAGCTGGCCGTAGTGGAAGAAGACCTGCCAGCCATCGGCCGCCAGCACGGCCATGCGGCTCGACTCCAGGTCGCGCGAGACGACCGGCGGGAGGACGTAGCGGTCGCCGGGCGGGGCGGGCGACGGGTCGACGAGCGTCGCCCAGGACCGCCGCCCGGCCGCTTCCTCCAGGCCGATCGGGTTGGGAAACAGGCGGGCGGCGTCGGCCAGGTTGCTGCGGTTGGGGACCCTGCCGGTGCCGTTCTGATCCGCGGGGGTGGGGAGGCGGCCGTCGGGGAACCGCAGGGCCATCGGGGCGAGGATCAGGTTCTGCACGCAGAGCATCTCCTCGCGCAGCTCCCCCGCGCGGCCGGCCAGCCATGCGGCCTCGAACAGCGGCATCAGGGCGGAAGCCGTGTAGGTGTTGTAGCCGAGCGACTGCTCGTACCAGAGGTAGTCGCCGGTGATCCCCTCGCGGACCTGCTGCCGGACGCCGAACGGGCCGTCGACGGCCTGCTTCCACAAGGCGTCGTCGTGATACAGCAGGGCGACCTGGGCCGCGGCCGAGCGTTGCCAGCAGGCGATGTTGTGGATGTCGCGGCGCGTCTGGGCGAGCAAGTCGCACTGGGGCCGGAACAGGCCGTCGAGCCAGGCCCGTTTGCGATCCGCCTCGGCGAAGCCGTCGAGCAGGCGGGCGGCGTCGACGAAGCGGGTCAGGATGGTGGCCTCGTCGAGCGACTGCCACATCATCTGCGTGCCGGGGTTGGGCTTGGGCAGGCGGGGGAACTTCGTGTAGTTCGCCGTGTAGAAGTCGAGCTGGCCGGCGGCCCAGTCGGCGTAAGCCCGCTCGTCGGTGAGGCGGAACAGCCGGGCGGCCTCGCCCATCATCGAGGCGTTCGTGGTGCGGAAGCGGCCGACCCAGGCGGCGTGCAGCGTCGGCGTCAGCGCGACGGGCGTCACCGGGTCGTTCCGGCTGCGGAGCGTATCAGGGCCGGGCTCGTCGGCCGTCCAGATCAGGAACGAGCCGTCCCTGGGGCTGACGAAGTCGTGATGCCAGCCGGCCCGCCACTCGACCCGATCGCGACGACGGGCCATCCAGTCGTCGACCTCGGCCCGACGTGCGGCGACCCAGTCGTCCCAGGCGGGATCCGCCGCGCGACGGCGCGCGCCTTCCCAGTCCTCGACGACCGGGCGGAGGGGGTCGCCGGGCTGCGTATAGACCTTGTATTCGCCCAGCGCCGCGGCCGGGTCGGGCCTGGAGAAGCGGGGCTCGTCGGCGCCGGCCAGGGCCGTCGCCAGCGTCGCCGTCAGGAACAACCGCCATCGTCGTGACCGGTCCGTCATCATCGACCTCCTCGCGCGACGGGGTCATCGATGCCTCGTCCTCCCGCCGAGGATATCAGAACCGGGGACGTCTCCGTCTTTCCGGCCATCTTTCCGGATTCCTGAAATCCGGGCGTCGATCGTCGCGATCTTCTTCGACGACGGGACTTCGATCTTTGAAAACTCGACTTCGGAAGCCGCCCCGGCCGAGTGGCCTCGCGAGGCCGTCGCGCCGCGAGTCGGCTTGATGTCTCGCCCGTGCGGCCCTACCGTATGCGGCGGGACGGTCGTCGAGAGGCGATGCGGACGAATCTTCGAAAACCGACGATCGAAGCCAGCTTGTGGCGACAGTAAAATACTGTAGATTAATGCTTTGCGTTCGTTGGCCGCGAAGGTTGCTTCCTACGATCGGACCCAATTCTGGGCCTTCCTCAAGCAACCCCACCGGAGCCAGGCATAACCCCGGGGATCACGACTGCCACAGGAAACGAGGGGGGGCCGAACGGAGGTGAAGGGTGGTCCGGGCGGTCCGCCCGGACGTCGGCGGCCCCCGAAATGGAGACGTTCGGGCGGACCGCCCGGACCACCCTTCCTCAAGTCTCCTGGGGTCTCGGTGGAGTCGAGCGAGGAGTCTCATTTTTTGGACAGGGGGAAGACGCCTTGATGATCTCGACGTCGACGCTTTGAACCGCCTGGACGGTCGTGGCCTGCCTCACCTTCATCGTCGGCGTCCTGGGGATGGCCGTGAGTTTCCTGCTGTTGCTCGTCGTCGGAGGGGTGGAGACATTCGCCTGCGCGGCGGGGTTCGTGGCCGGGTCGATCCTGGCGGCCGGGGGGCTGGTCTCGACGTCGATCCTCGTCGCGTCGCCGGGACGGAGCGATGCGAAGGCTCACACGACTTCGGACTTCCACTGACGGACGGTCGGAAGGGCATGATGGCGAAGCCGACGAAGCTGGTCCGCGACGATGCTTACGAGGAAATGGGCGCGGCCTATCAGTGCATCCTGCTCGATCGGCTCGACGGGGTCCTCAAGGAGCACGGCGTCGACGACCCGACCGCGCGCGAGGAGATCGGCCGGGGCTTCCTGGCCGCGATGGGGAACTTCCACGATCAGGGCTGGTTCAAGGCGGAGGCCGACGGGGCTCGCCTGTACCCGCTGCTGGGCTTCTCGACGGAATTCCTCAACACGGACACGGCCCCGGACGCCATCGGCGACGTCTACGTCCCGTCCGAATCGTTCTCGTTCCACGAATACGCCTTCGGGTGCGCCGATGCTTACTTTTCGGGCGACCCCGCCGGCCGGATCGAGACCGGCGGATTCGCGATGGATGACGACGATGAGGAAGACTGACCCGGGATGGTCAGGTCGTGTAGTCCGCGTTCAGGTGGACGTACTCGGCCGTGAGGTCGCAGGTCCAGAAGCGGATCGAAGCGTCCCCGCGCTGGAAGAGGAGGCGGAGGTGGACGTCGCGATTGGCGCGGAGGTTTGAGGAGAGGGCGTTGGCGTCGAAGGCCGTCGGGGTGCCGTGGTCGTAGACGCAGACGCCGTTGATCCAGAGGGACAGCTCGTTCTCCTCGAACGGGATCCCGGCGTAGCCCGCGGCCGAGACGATCCGGCCCCAGTTCGGGTCGGCGCCGTGGATGGCCGTCTTCACGAGCGGGCTGTCGGCCACGGCGCGGGCGAGCGTCCGGGCCTCCTCGCGGTCGGTGCAGCCCTCCACGTCGATCGCGATGAAGTGCGTCGAGCCCTCGCCGTCGGCGGCCATCTCCTGGGCCAGCGTCTGGCAGGCGTCGTGCAGCGTGGCGGCGAATCGGTCGAGCCCCGCGCCCGACAGCTCGTCGCCGGCCAGGCCGGAGGCGAGGAGCAGCACCGTGTCGTTGGTGCTGGTGTGGCCCTCGACGGAGACGCAGTTGAAGCTCTCCTCGACGGACTCCGAGAGGATCGACTTCAGCGTCATCGGCGAGACCCGGGCGTCGGTCGTCAGGAAGGCGAGCATCGTGGCCATCCGGGGCCCGATCATCGCCGCCCCCTTCGCCATCCCGAACAGGGCCCAGCCGTCGCGCGATTCCGAGACGATCTTCGTCCGGGTGTCGGTGGTCAGGATCGCCTGGGCGGCCGTGCGGAAGCTCTCGGCGTCGGCCGAGAGGGCGGGGGCCGCGGCGCGGAGGCCGGCCTCGATCTTCTCCATCGGCAGTTGATGGCCGATCACCCCGGTCGAGGCGATCAGCACCTGGCGCGCGTCGCAGCCGATCAGCGCCGCGGCGGACTCGGCCGTGCGGCGGACGTTGGCCTCGCCCTGGGCGCCGGTCGCCGCGTTCGCGTTCCCGGCGTTGACCACGATCGCCCGCACGCCGTCGGTCGGCACGATGTCGCGGCACCACTTCACCGGCGCGGCGCAGACCCGGTTCGTGGTGAAGGTGCCGGCCGCGGAGCAGGGGACGTCGGAGGCGATCAGCGCCAGGTCCAGCCCCCCCGACGGCTTCACGCCCGCCTTCACACCGGACGCCCGGAAACCCTTCGGGACGACGATCGACGACGCTTCGCTCATGGACCCTGACACCTCGCTACCGGACCCCGGATCGGCGCGGCGACTTCGTCGCCCGCCCTCTCGAAGGATACCCCCTGGACGGCCCCGGCGACCAGGAGCCGCCGACTTCCCCTCCCGACCCCGGCGCGGGCCGATCGGTTCGCTGGCGACGGCCGATCCGGCTTTGCGGGCTCTTTCGACTCCGGAGACCTTGCGGGGATTGAGGATGGTTGCGTTCCTTAGGTGACGCATGTAATCAGCGTGCGTTTTGGGAGGTTTGGGGCAGTGGGGAATTTAGTCAAACTCCCTGAAGGGGGGGATCGGGGAGAGACGAACAGTAAGGGTGGTTGGCGGCCCAGGGTCCCGAGGCGGAGTCTCGGATGCTGAGGCCGTTGAGCGCCGAAGTTCGTCGGGAGTGTACCGTGGAGCGTCCGATGTTGAGAAAACTACCGTGGCTCGCCCTGACGGTCCTAGGATTGGGACTGGGGCACGCCGCGCGCCCGGCCCAGGCCAGTTACGGCGGCGGCGCCTCGTTGCGCGGCTGCCCGGCCCCCCAGGAGTGTGGGGGGCAGCACGTCGAATATCAGATCCAGCGTCAGACGGTCCTGCGCAACGTGCAGGAGACCGTCTATGAGACGCAGCAGGTCCCGGTCACGCGCACCGTCGCCGAGACGGTGATGCAGCCGAAGACGGTCCAGACGGTCCGGAACGTCGTCGAGAACCACGTCCGCGAGGAGCAGTACACGGTCAGCAAGCCGGTGTACCGCACGGTCAACCAGACGGTGAACTACACCGTCCAGCGGCCGGTCACGCGGACGGTCTGGAAGGACGTCGCGTACACGGTGAGCAAGCCGGTGCGCGAGACCCACTACGAGACCCGGACGTACACCGTCCAGCGTCCCGTGCGGGAGACGCACCTCCAGACGCAGTACTACAACGTGAACCGCCAGGTGCGCGAGACGTCGTTCAAGGACGTCACGTACACCGTCTGCCGCCCGGTCCAGGAGACGATCCTCAAGACCGTCAACGAGGTGATCTGCACCCCGGTCCAGGAGACGGCGTACAAGACGGTCTGCTACACGGTGAACCGTCCCGTGCAGAAGACCTGCTACCGCACCGTCCCCTACACGGTGCAGGTGCCGGTCCAGTCGACCGTGATGCAGCAGCAGCCGTACACCGTGATGGTCCCCGTGAAGTCGACGGCCTACAAGCAGGTCGCCTACACGGTCAGCCGCCCGGTGCGCGAGACGGTCATGAAGGAGTGCCGGTACACCGTGCAGGTGCCGGTCCGGCGGACCGAGTACAAGACCTGCACCTACACGGTCAGCCGCCCGGTGCGAGAGACCGTGATGAAGGAGTGCCGGTACACCGTCTGCCGCCCGGTCCAGACGACCACCATGAAGACGGTCTGCAAGACGGTCTACCAGACCTCTTCCGAGACCGTCATGAAGGACGTCTGCGAGACGGTCTGCGTCCCCCGGACGATCGTCAAGCAGGTCTCCAAGACGGTCTGCGTGCCGGTCGTCCAGAGCTACTACGTCCCCGGCAAGACGGTCTGCATCAACGGCTGCCTGGTCGAGACGCCCGGCACCTGGTGCCAGCGGACGGTCAACTGCCCCCAGACGGTCGTCGAGAACGTCGAGTGCACCGTGTATGAGCGGCAGTCGGTGACGAAGCAGGTCCCGGTCACGATCTGCAAGAAGGTCCCCGTCACGACCACCGAGCAGATCCCGGTCACGACCTGCCAGTACGTCTCCGAGGAGGTCGTCAAGCAGGTCCCCGTCACCGTCTGCCGTACCGTGCAGGAGGTCCAGTCGAAGCAGGTCCCGTACACGGTCTGCGAGTACATCCCGCAGGAGTGCGTCAAGCAGGTGCCGGTCACGGTCTGCAAGACGGTCCAGGAGACCTGCACGAAGACGGTGCCGTACACGGTCTGCAACATGGTCTCCCAGACCCGGACCCGCTGCGTCCCGGTCAGCGTGACCAAGCTGTGCAACAAGACCGAGTTCCGCCAGGACCCGTACCAGGTCACGACCTACGTCCCCGAGCGGCTCACCAAGCAGGTGCCGTACACCTACACCCGCATGGTCCGCGAGACCCGCGCCAAGCAGGTGCCGTGCACGATCACCAAGATGGTGCCCCAGGCCTGCGTGAAGCGCGTCCCGATCACCACCTGCCGCATCGTCACCGAGACCTGCTCCAAGCAGGTGCCGGTCACGACCTGCCGGATGGTCGCCGAGACCCGCTCGTGCCAGGTGCCGGTGACGACCTGCCGGATGGTCCAGGAGCAGTGCGTCAAGCAGGTCCCGCAGACCATCTGCGAGACCGTGACGGAGCAGCGCACCAAGTGCGTCCCGCAGACCATCTGCGAGACCCAGCAGGTCGTCTGCACCCGACAGGTCCCGTACACGACCTGCCGCCAGGTCGTCGACACCAAGGTCGTCCACTGCCCGGTGACCGTCTGCAAGCAGGTCACCGACGTCAAGACGATCTGCGTGCCGAAGACCGTCTGCAAGCAGGTCCCGGTCGAGGTCTGCGTCAAGGTCCCGGTCGTGGTCGCCTGCGAGCCCGTCGTGATGCCGTCGTCCCAGAGCGTGGTCGCCTCGCCCCAGGCCACGAGCCTGCCGGTGACCACCCTCCCGGCCTGCGACGCCTGCGACGCCAAGCACCCCTTCTTCGCCAAGAAGAAGTTCGGGATCTTCCACTGACCTGACCCTACGCCGGGCGGTCGGACCGCCCGGCCTTCATCAACCCCCGCTTCAGGCCGGAGAACCTTCGGCGCTCCCTGAAACGGCGACCGACGCCCCGCCCGTGGGAAACCACCGGCGGGGCGTCTTCGCGTTCGAAGGCCCGGAAGTTCTCGTCCACTGCTGGGGGCTATTCAACCGGCAGGACGTCGCGTAGCGTACCCCCCAGGGCGAACAGGCTCCGGAACATCAAGTCCAGCGAGACGCCGGGGGCCGCCCCCTCGATCCTGGAGACGTTGGGCTGGCTGGTCTTCAGGGCCTGCGCCGCCTGCGCCTGGGTCAGTCCCCGGCAGGCGCGGGCCGCCCGCACCGCACGGCTGAGGGCGACGCGCAACTCGACGAGCCCACGCTCTTCCTGGGTAAGCCCCAGGAAACCCTCGGCGTCGCCGACGGTCCAACCGGCTGCCTCGAGAGCCTTCCGCTTCGCCTCGTTCATCGGCCGCCTCCATCACCGTCGCCCCGGGCCGCGCGATCGTACTGGGACAGGCGGGCCTTGCAGGCGTCGATCTCTCGTTTCGGCGTCACCCTCGTCGTCTTGGAGAACACCGAGGCTACCACCACGGCGTCCTCATCGATCCGATAGACGAGCCGCCAGGTCCGATTCTCGTCCCGCACCCTCAACTCGTGGCAGTGCGTGCCGATGCTGGGCATGGGTCGCGAGTGAGGCATCGTCGGCATGTCCCCATCCTGGATCATGCGCAACAACGCCCCCGCCTCCACCCTCGCCTCTCGGCTCAGGGGCGGGGACCGGATGTGCTCCCGGCCGGCGAGCCACACGACGGGCTTTCGAGGCGACTCGCCACCTTGAGACACGGCTTTAGACCCCCGTATGTCCGTGTCCAGTGTATATCGAGTTCGATATATCGTCAATGGAGAGCATACCCGGCGACCCTGCCCTTCGGCGATGCGCCGCTCGGATCGACCGACGGTCTTGATGCGGCGTCGCCTTCGAAACGCCGAGGCCCCCGCCTTGCGACGGGGGCCTCGATCGTCACTCGTCGTCATTCACCAGGCCCGCGAATAGCCGGCCCCGACGCAGTCCAGGGCCTCGTCCTCGTCCCCCTCGTCGGCGTCGATCCGCTCGGACCATTCGTCGTCGGGGGAGGAAGCTTCCAGCTCGGCCTTGAGCCGCTTGCGGGCGGTGTGGAGCCGGCGCTTGATGGTGCCCAGGGGGACGTCCAGCTCCTCGGCCATCTCGATCAGCGACAGGTCGCGGATGTAGAAGGCGACGAGGGTCTCGCGGTCCAGGGCCTTCAGGCGGCCGAGCGCCTCCCACAGCCGCTGGGCCCGCTCGCGGGCGATCAGGGCGTCGATCGGCTCGTCCTCGGTCTCGGAGGCCCCTTCCAGGACGACCGACTCGACCGTGAACGCGGCCGGCCGGCGGGTGACGTGGTTGATCGCCATCCGCACGGCGACCTGCCGCAGCCAGCCGGCGAACCGCTCGGGCTCGCGGAGCTGGCCCAGCCGCCGCATGACGTGCAGGAAGACCTCCTGCGTCAGCTCCATCGCCTCGCCGACGTTCCCCAGCCGGCGCAGGGCGATCGCCCGGACCGTCGGCTCGAACTGCTCGACCAGGCGGCCGAAGGCGTCGCGGTCCCCGGCCTGGGCCTGCCGGACCAGGGCCGCGACTTCGATCCACCCCTGCGTTTCTTCCTCTCGCTCCTGCATCGTGGCGAACAAGGGACCCACCTTCCCCGCTCCGGGGGGAGGCCGGGGACCTCGCGCGACCGGCCCGTTTTCCCTGGGCCGTCCTTCGTTGGCGAGGCTCCGGCGACGTCACGGACCTGTAACGCTCGCGATGCGGACGCGGAACGGCCTGCGCGGCGACCTCCCCGCGATGGGGGGCCTCCGGGGCGTTCGGCGCGTCCGGGACGCGGCGACGCGGTGGATGCGCGAGCGCGGCGCGGCCGTTCGAGTCCGAGGAACCCGGTTCGGCTGCACCCGCGGCGAGTCGTGTTCCGTCGGATCGTCCAACCGGCCTTCGGCTGCACAGACGGGACGCGCGGGCGGATCGGGGACGGTCCCCTCACCACGAGCTTCGCCCCGCCGACGGCCGTCGGCGAGCGTTCAATCCGAGAGATTCGACCCGTTCAAGACCCGGCGATCGTCGCTAACGCGACGGAGTTCGCCGTCCGACGGCTTGCGGCCCCGGCCGCGCCGGCCTTACCGATGCCTTTACCGAGACCCCGGCCGAGCCGGGGACTGGTAGCGACGGCCGCTGCATATGCGGCGGCCCGTCGGCATCGGGAGGACGGCGTCCGGCAGGCCCCGAGCTGGGATCCCTGGCGCTGTCGCCAGGTCTGCCACGCTTGGGACGGCCTCGGGGACGCGTCGGCCGGCGAGGTCGGATCGCACGCGGGGCGTGGCGAATCCGAAATCGCCGGGTCGGTAATGGGCGGCGCGGGATAGGCGACGACGAAGGGTTCGCCTACCTCGAATACCACCATGGACTCGCGCATGACGTCGTGATGGGCGTGACGGATGCGCAGGGCCGTACCGTTGTTGACGCCCGTGTTGAGCACGAGCGACCGCGTCCCGAGATTCAGCCGGTTGGAAAGAGCCGACAGCGTCAGGTTGTTGCGGTTCAACATGGCATTACCCTCGCATCCGCCCTCAGTGGGGGCGGGATCACGGTGCGGGTCGTCGCCGGGGTCGTCGCGCCTGCGGGCCGGCCGATGAAGCCGGGCCCGGGGTTCGCAACGGCGGCGAGGACCCGCGAGGAAGGGGGCGGCTCGACCGTCCCCGAGAGCGCTTACCGAGTCGGGATCCTATGACCTCCGGTGCTCGATGGGGCCGGGCACGCGCCCGTCCCCTTCAAACCAACAAACCTCGTCCGGCCGCGAGGCCCGTGCGCAGCTCGCACGGCCCCTGAATGGGGAACCTCCGCGGTCGGTTCATGCCCGTAGACATCTTAACTCGGGCCCCGGTTCGCGCGAAATCGAAAAAAAGGGACACGCCTCGCGAAACCCCACCGGGATCGATCGGGACCGGCGGCGAGTCCGAGGGCCGATTCGTGGGACAGGATCGTCCCCCGATGAATCGCGGTGGGTATACCGCGAGGAGCCTCCCGATATTCGGGGCGATCTTGCGGAATCTTGAAATCCGGACGCCCCGCCCGGTGAGTATATCGAGATGGGGGGGGGCGCCCTCTCGGATCTTTGACAACTCGTCCGCGGTGAGGAGGCCCAGGCTCGGGCAGCCCAGGGACCTGGCTCGCGCCGGATCGGGGAGACTTGCGCGACGCAAGCCCGCCGACGAGGCCCGCCGGTCCGGCATCCGACGCCGGGGGCGGGGCGCACTTTCAAGCATCGCAAAACGACGAACGGACCCGAGCGTTTTCGATCGTATGGCGTTTCACTAAATAGGGTTGCGGCGTTCGCGGGCGCGGTCGTCGATGACGAACAGACCCATTGCGAGGACACCCCTCGCGGCTCACATCCCCGACCAGCCCAGGTCCAGGAACTTCTCCATCAGCCGCCACCCCTGGTCGAAGAAGGGGCCGCCGCCGTCGCGGGCGTGCGGTTCGTCGTAGCGGAGGCCGGAGGGGGGGAGGTTCGTCCCGGCGATCGTCCAGGCGACCGGGGCGCGATCGTGGGCGCGGGTGCGGAGCAGGGTGGAGTGGTCGGGGGAGATCAGGATCCGCCACTGCGGGTACGTCGCCTCTAGGTGGGCGACGATCGGGGCGACGATGTCGCGGTCGATCCGCTCGATCGCCTCGACCTTGGCGTCGGCGCGGCCCTCGTGGCTGGCCTCGTCGGGGGCCTCGACGTGCACGCAGACGACGTCGTGGTCGGCCAGCGCGGCGATGCCGGCGCGGCCCTTGGCGGCGTAGTCGGTGTCCAGGTAGCCGGTCGCCGTGGGGACGTCGATCCGGTCCCAGCCGGCCAGGACGCCGACCCCGCGCACCAGGTCGACGGCCGAGATGATCGCCCCTTTCAGGCCGTGCAGCTCCCGGAACGGCGGCATGTGGGGGGCTTCGCCCTGGCCCCAGAGCCAGATGGCGCTCGCGGGCTTCTTGCCGGAGGCCACCCGCGCCCGGTTGACCGGGTGGTCGGCCAGGATCGGCCGCGCCCGCTCCATCAGGTCGATGAGCGCGTCGGCCCCGGGGCCATTCGGCAGGTAATTCGCGGCGGGCTGGTCGGGGTGGTCGTGGGGCGGGACGGTGGTCGTCTCGCGGGTGAACAGGGGCGAGCCCGGCTTGCCGCGGTAGGCCAGCAGGTTGCGGTAGCTGACGCCGGGGTGGAACTCGAACTCGGGCGACCCGAGCGCGGCCTGGAGGGTGGCCATGATCGGGCCGCCCTCCTCGCTGGTGATGTGGCCGGCGGTGAAGTCGGCGAGGCGGCCGTCCTCGATGGTCATCAGGTTGCAGCGCACGGCCCAGTCGTCGGGGCCGAGGGGGACGCCGACGGCCGCGGCTTCGAGCGGGGCGCGGCCGGTGTAATACTTTTCGGAGTCGTAGCCGAAGAGGCTGAGGGTGGCGACGTCGCTGGCGGGGAGGAAGCGGTCGGGGACGTTGCGCGAGCGGCCGACGATCCCCCGGGCGGCGACGGCGTCCATGGCCGGGATGTCGGCGGCCTGGAGGGCGGTCCGGCCCCCCAGGGCCTCGAACGGCTCGTCGGCCGCGCCGTCGGGGATCACGATGACGAACTTGGGGGAGGCGGCCACGGCGGGGTCCTCGGCTCGGCGGGATGGTTAGGGGGGCCGGTTATTCCTCGACGCCCAGGCGGACGCTGGGGGCGCGGACGACGTCGAGGCGGTCAATCTCGCGGATGGCGTCGCGGAGGTCTTCCTCGACGGCCAGGTGGGTCATGATGACCAGCGGGACGGGCCCGGGCTCGCCGTTCTCGTCGGCGGGGGTCGGCTCGTGCTGGATGACGCTGGCGATGCTGATCCCCTTGTGGCCCAGGATCGTGGCGATGGACGCGATGACGCCGGGGCGGTCGGCGATCAGGAACCGCAGGTAGTTCCGCCGTCGGGTCCGGCTGGCCGGCAGGAGCGGGACGGGCGGGGCGTCGGGAGACCAGAAGTCGAGGACGCGCGAGGTGATCGCCGCGCGGCCGGTGGCCACGTCGATCAGGTCGGCGACCACGGCGGAGGCGGTGGGCATCATGCCGGCGCCGCGGCCGTAGTAGAGGGTGTCGCCGACGGCGTCGCCGACGACGCGGACGGCGTTGTAAGGTCCGTGGACCTGGGCCAGCGGGCGATCGTTTTTGACGAGGCTGGGGGCGACGCGGAGTTCCAGGCCGCCGTCGGCGAGCCGGGCGTGGGCCAGGAGTTTGATCGTGTATCCCAACTCGCGGGCGTAGGTGAGGTCGGCGATCTCCAGGCGGTCGATCCCCTCGCGGGGGATGTCGGCCGTGCGGACGTCGGCGCCGAAGGCGATCTGCGCCAGGACCGCGAGCTTGTGGGCGGTGTCGGTGCCGTCGACGTCCAGGGTCGGGTCGGCCTCGGCGAAGCCGAGCGCCTGGGCGTCGGCCAGGGCCTGGGAGTAGGCGATCCCGCCCTGGGTCATCTGGGTCAGGATGTAGTTGCAGGTGCCGTTGAGGATCGCGGCGAGCGACTGCACCTGGTTCGCGGCCAGGCCGACGTCGATCGCCCCGAGGATCGGGATCCCGCCGGCGACGCTGGCCTCGAACGCCACGGCGCGGTCGGCCGCGCGGGCGGCGGCGAGGATCTCGGGCCCGTGCTCGGCCAGGAGCGCCTTGTTCGCCGTGACGACGTGCTTGCCGGCCGCCAGGGCGTCCAGGACGATCCGCCGCGCCGCGTCGACGCCGCCGATCAGCTCGACGACGACGCCGACCTCGGGGTCTTCGATCACCTTGCGGACGTCGTCGACGACGCGGACGCCTTCGAAGTCGGCGTCGCGACGCTTCTTCAGGTCGCGGACGACGGCCCATTTCAGCTCGACCGGCCGCCCCGCGCGGCGGGCGATCCGGCCGACGTGCTGCGTGAGGATCCGGGCCACGCCGGCGCCCACGGTCCCCAGTCCGACCATCCCCACGCTGAGTTGTTGCATTGCGTTCGCCGTCGAGCGCCCAAAGGAATTGAGAAGTGGCCGACTCGCCCGCCGGGGCGCGTCAAGCCAGTTTAGGACGCCCCCGCCCGACCCGCAAGCCGAGCGGAGGGGCGTCCGCGCCGGGCCGCCTCACCGCGTCGCCGGGACGCCCCCCTTGGCGCCACGGGCGATCAGGATGATGCCCAACTCGTACAGGAGGACCATCGGCAGCGCGAGCAGGGTCATGCTGATCGGATCCTGGCCGGGGGTGAGGACCGCGGCGGCGATGGTGATGACCAGGATCGCGAACTTCCGCTTGCTCCGGTAGTCGTCGACCGAGAAGATCCCGATCCGCTGGAGGAACAGCATCACCAGCGGCGTCTGGAACGCCAGGCCGAAGACCAGCGGGAGGATCGTGGCGAAGCTCATCCACTCGCTGAGCCGGAGCGTCGGCGCGACGCCCAGCCAGACGTTGAAGTCCAGCAGGAACGCCAGGGTCAGCGGCAGCACGAAGACGAAGCAGAGGAGCACGCCGCCGATGAACAGGCCGAGCGACACCGGCAGGAACCTCATGACGTAGTGCTGCTCGTGCCTGTACAGCCCGGCCGCGATGAACGCCCAGATCTGGTAGAAGACCCAGGGGCTGGCGATCACCAGGCCCGAGACCAAACACACCAGGAAATAGATGGTGATCGTCTCCAGCGGGCCGAGCGAGATCAGCGAATTGTCGATCTGGAACGCCGACTTCTCGGTGACGCCGATCATGTCCGACATGTCGTAGCGGATCGGGAAGTTGAGCGTCCGGCCCTGGAGCGCCTCGGCGGCTGGGAGCTTCAGGTCGGGGGCGAGGTCCCGGAGGGCGTCGATGAAGGACGCGGCGGGGACCTGGGCGCGAAGCTCGGGGGAGACGGCCTTCTCCGCCTCGGCGGCGGACCGCTTCTTGGCGTACTCGCTGGCGTAGAAGTCGGTGAGGGCCCGCTTGGCCGGCGACTCCATCTTCTCCATCACGCGCTTGCCGATGTCGAGCGGGGGGACGAAGACGATCAGGACGCCGACCATGAGGCCGGCCAGCGCCAGGATGAGCCGCACGCGCAGCTCCTCCAGGTGCTCGCCGAAGCTCATCGTCACCATCGACTGCTCTTCGACAAACAGGTCGCGATCGCTGGGCATTGGACGTGGACCAACGGGGGTGGGCCCGCCGCGATGGGCGGGGCGACGATTCGAGGCGGAGGAGACGCGGGCTGCGACGGCCGGTCCCGAGGCCGGAGCCCTTGGCGGGCGGCGCCGCGCGTCGGCCTCGCGGGGACGGCCGGGCGCGCGGGGGCGTTCCTGTGCCGTCGAGTCTAGCAGCGGTCCCCCCGGAACGCCAGTCGCGATGGACGCCGCGCCGGCGTCGCGTTACAAATGGCGGTCGCCGCGCCCTCGCGCGGCCCCCCAAGGAGCCGCATCCCCAGGCATGGAGCCGACCCGAACCATGAAGACGCACCAGGTCGATACGCCGTCGCCCTCGCTCGCACGGGGATTTTCGCGCCGGGGATGGAGGCCCATCATGCAGGCGCCGCTCGAACCGCTCGCCTTCACGCCGATCCTCCGCCGGCTGGTCTGGGGCGGTCGCAAGCTGGGGACGCTGCTGGGCAAGCCCATCGGCGAGGGGGAGGACTACGCCGAGAGCTGGGAGCTGGCCGACTACCACGACGAGGTCAGCGTCGTCCGCGACGGCATGTACGCCGGGATCACCCTCCGCGACTTCGTCCGGAAGCGACCCGCCGACCTCTTCGGCAAGGCCCGCGCCGGCCAGGAGCAGTTCCCGCTGCTGGTGAAGCTGCTGGACGCCCGCGAGAACCTGTCCGTCCAGGTCCACCCCGACGACGCCCTGGGCCGAGAGCTGGCGAACGACAGCGGCAAGACGGAGGCCTGGGTCGTCCTCCACGCCGAGCCCGGGTCGGTCCTCTACGCCGGCCTCAAGCCGGGCGTCGACCGCCGGGCGCTGGAGCGGGGGATCGCGAACGGCGAGGTCGAGCCGCTGCTGCACCGGATCGAGCCGAAGCCCGGCGACTGCATCCTCGTCGAGGCCGGGACGGTCCACGCGCTGGGCGAGGGGGTCGTGATCGCCGAGTTCCAGCAGATGTCGGACGCCACGTTCCGCGTGTTCGACTGGAACCGGGTGGGCGCCGACGGCCGCCCGCGCGAGCTGCACGTCGAGAAGGCCATGCGCTGCATCGACTTCGATCGCGGGCCCGTCGACCCGGTCGTCCCCGTGCCCCAGGTCCTGGAGAACGGCGACGTCCGCGAACCGCTGGCGAAGTGCGCGTACTTCGAGCTGGAGCGCTGGACCCTCACGGCGGCGACCGAGATCGGCCGCGACGACCGGTTCACGATCCTGATGGTCCTGGACGGCGAGGCCCGCGTCCGAAGTCCTCGCGGCGACCTGTCGTTCCGCCGCGGCGAGACCGTCCTCTTGCCGTCGTCGATCGGCGCGACGATGATCTATCCCGTCGGCCGGGCCGTCGTCCTGGCCTGCCAGCAGCCCTGAGCCGCCCGCGCACGCCACGGCGGGCCGGCGTCGACCGAAGCCCGCCGTGGAGCCGCCCCGCAGCATGTCCGAGGAACCCAAGACCCCGCCCCGCCCCGACCGCATCGGCCTGCAAGATTGGCTCCGCCTGGCCCGCGCCGTCCCGTCGGCGTTCGACGTGCGCAAGCTCGTCCTGGCGGCGGCGGCCCTAGTGCTGGTGCAGGCGGGATGGTCGGCGGTCGAGTCGATCTCGCCGCCGTCGCGCATGGGCCCCACGCCTCGGGCGCTGGAGTTCCACAGCCTTTACGGCTTCCCGTTCCGGTCGACGGCCGACTTCGCCGAGGCGATCCGCCGCCCGGCGTGGAACCTGACGGCCCCAATCCGCGTGCTGGTCGGGCCCTTGATGGAGGCGTTCGCGATCGACGGCCGTCGCGACCGCGCCCCGACGGCCTTCCTGCGGCTGCTGTGGGCGATCGCCGTCCTGGGGGCGGCCGGCTCCGCGATCGCCCGCCTGGCGGTCGTCGAGGCGGCGACCGGCCGGCGGCCGACGTTGCGCGAGGCTCTCGGTCTCGGGATCGGCCGCGCGGGGAGCGTGATCGCGGCGCCGCTGCACCCCCTGGCGATCGCCCTGGCCCTCGGCGTCGGATCGGCGGCGTTCGGGCTGGTCGCTCGCATGGTCCCGCAACTCCCCCCGGCGATGGCGGCGCTCCTCACCGTCGGCCCGCTCCTGCTGGGGCTGGCGAGCGCCACCTTGCTGGTTCTGATGGTCGCCACCTGGCCGCTCGTCCCGGTCGCGGTCGCCGCGGAGTCCGACCGGGCCGTCGAGGCGATCGGGCGGACCTTCGGCTACGTCCGCCGCCGGCCGATGGGCTTTGCGGCGTGCGTGCTGGTTTCATGGGGGCTGGGGACGCTCGGGCTGGCGGCGTTCGAGGTCTTCCTCTCGGCCTCGGTCCACCAGGCCGTCTGGGGGGCGGGCCTGGCGGCGTACCCGGACGCGCCGGGCTCGCTGGGCGGGCTGTTCGAGGGGCCGGGGTCGACGCTGGTGGGGCTCGCTTGCCCTGCGTGGACCTACGCTTTCTTCTGGAGCGCGGCGGCGCGGGCTTACCTGCTGCTGCGTCAGGATGTGGACGACGTACCGGCCTCGGACGCGGCGGCCTTGCGGTAGAGGTCGGCGAGCTTGTCGGCCTCGGCGTCGATGTCGAAGCGGGAGCGGAGGTCGGCCTGGGCGGCGTCGGCCAGCGCGCGGGCGGCGTCGCGGTCGTCGAGCAGTCGGGCGATGGCGTCGGCCAGCGCGGGGGCGTCGTCCGGGGGGACGAGCATCCCCGATCGGCCCGGACGGATCAGCCCGCGGAGGCCCCGGACGTTGGAGGCGATGCTGGGGACCCCCTGGACCAGCGCGAGCGTCAGCGTGCGGCCGGCGCTGGGCTCCAGCGACGGCTGGCAGTAGACGTCGAGCACCGACCAGAGCCGGGGGCCGACGAGGTCGAAGTCGGCGACCGTCACGCGCTCCTGGATCTTCAGGGCCTGGGCGTGGCGGCGGACCTCGATCGAATCGCCCCCCTGGACGGCGATCAGGAACTCGACGTCGCGGCCGCGGCCCAGGACGAGGCCGGCGGCCTCCAGGAACGGGGCGAAGCCGGTCTCCAGCAGCGGAGGGCCGGCGACGCCGACGACCGGGACCGCCGCGCCGCCGGGGGGGCGGGGGAGGGGATCGACCACGACGCCGGGCGGGATGACGGCGATGGAGCCGAGGGGGACGCCCAGCTCGCCGGTCAGGATGTCGCGCAGCTCGTCGCTGGAGGCGATGAACGCGTGCAGCCATCGGCGGCTGATGCGGAGGCCGTCCTCGGCGACGAGGAAGTCGTCGACCGTCTGGAGGTAGGGGACGCGCCAGGTCTCGGCCAGGGCCAGGGCGACGTCGGCGGTCTCCTCGTGGAGGGCGTGCAGGACGGCCGGCCGGGGGGCGGCCCGGCCTCCGGCGACCCGACGGACGGCCAGGGCCTTCAGCCAGCGCCGGCCCAGCGCCGGGGCGACCACGATGCGGGGGTCCTCGCGCTGGTCGGCGCGGCCGGTGCAGACGACCCGGGGGGCGACCCCGCGCCGCTCCAGGCGGTCGAGCAGCGGGCCGAGCGGCCAGCCGTCGTCGTCGAGCCCGAGCCGTCCGGCCAGGATCACGACGTCCAGGGGCGTCGAGGCGTCTTCGTCCGTCACCGGCCCCCTCTCCCCGCACCCGGGGACGCTTGTCGATTCGGGTGCGTGCGGGCGTTGGATCCGCGGCGTGCGTGGATTATAGTGGTGGGCCGGACCGGTCCGGATCCGGCGGTCGCGCCCGAGCACCCGACGAGCCCACGGAATGACCCCACCGCAATCGACCGAAGTCGCGTCGTCCGCCCAGGAAGACCTCTACGCCCTGACGAGCCGGCTGCTGGAGAACGTCGGTCAGGTGGTGCTCGGCAAGGCCGAGACCATCAAGCTCGCCGTGGTCGCCCTGCTCGCCCAGGGGCACGTCCTCCTGGAGGACGTGCCGGGCGTCGGCAAGACCCTGCTGGCGCGGGCCCTCGCGGCCAGTATCGACTGTTCGTTCCGCCGAATCCAGTTCACGCCCGATCTTCTTCCCTCGGACGTCCTGGGGTCGAGCGTCTTCCACGCGCCGTCCGGCGAGTTCGTCTTCAAGCCCGGCCCCGTCTTCGCCAACGTGGTCCTGGCCGACGAGATCAACCGCACCACCCCGCGCACCCAGAGCGCCCTGCTGGAAGCCATGGCCGACCGCCAGGTCTCCGTGGAGGGGGTCACCTACCCCCTCGAACAACCGTTCATCGTCCTGGCGACGCAGAACCCCTACGAGTTCGAGGGGACCTACGTCCTGCCGGAGAGCCAGCTCGACCGCTTCATGATCCGGCTGCGGATGGGCTACCCGATCCGGGCGGAGGAGAAGCGGCTGCTGCACGACCATCGCGCGGGCGAGCCGGTCAAGGCCCTGAAGCCCGTCCTGACGGCGGCCGACGTGGTGCGGCTCCAGGAGGGCGTGCGGAAGGTGCGGGTCGACGAGGCGATCGCCGACTACCTGCTGGACGTCGTCCACCTGACCCGCCGGAGCGAGGACCTGCACGTCGGCGTGAGCACCCGCGGCGCGCTGACGCTCTATCGGGCCGCCCAGAGCCTGGCGATGGTCTCCGGGCGGGACTTCGTGGTCCCCGACGACGTGAAGGCGCTGGCGGTGCCGGTGCTGGCCCACCGCGTCCTGGGCAAGTCGTTCCTCCAGGCGGGCGAGTTCGGCGCGGCCGAGGCGATCATCCGCGACATCATCGACCGCGTGAAGGTCCCGACCTGAGCCGGCCGCGAGGATCGACGCGGGCGCGGGCAGCCATGATCGGACCATCGGCGCGGCCGGGGGGGATCGAGCGATGATCGCGGACGAGCGACCCAGGGCCTCGCGCCCGAAGAAGCGGCGGGCCGGCGGCCTGGCCAGGGGGCTGATCCAGGCCCTGGTGCCGACCGAGCGGACCCTCGTCACCCGCGAGGGGTTCGGCTACTTCGGCGTGATGCTGGTCCTGCTGGCGGCGGGCATGCTCCAGCAGATCAACCTCATCCTCCTGGTGGCCACCACGGCCGCCGGGCCGTTCGTGGCCTCGTGGTTCGGCAGCCGGGCCATGCTGCGGCGCCTGAGCGTCCTGCGGCGCAGCCCCGGCTACGTCTTCGCGGGCGACCCGCTGGTCGTGGACTACACGCTGGAGAACGGCCGCCGCCGCATGGCCGCCCTGGCCCTGTTCCTGGAAGACCAGCTCGTCTCCGCCGAGCGCGGGGCGTCCGGGGCGGTGCTGACCCCCAAGGTCTTCTTCCCGCGCGTGGTCGCTCGCGACCGGGCCCGGATGCGATGGGAGGGGGAGCCGCCGCGGCGGGGGAACTACCGGTTCCAGAACCTGGACCTGGGGACGCGCGCCCCGTTCGGGATCGTGGAGCGCCGGGTGACCGTGCCGCTGCCAGAGTCGCTGTTCGTGTACCCGCGTATCGGCCGGCTGACGCGGCGATGGTTCCAGCTCCAGCGCCAGACCAGCGAGAACCGCCTGGGCCGCCGCCACGACCGCTCGGCCCAGCAGGAGGAATACCACGGCCTGCGCGACTACCGCTCCGGCGACAGCCCGCGCTGGATCCACTGGCGGACGTCGGCCCGCCGCGGCGAGCTGATGGTCAAGGAGTTCGAACAGCAGAACGAGCAGGACCTGGCCATCCTGATCGACCCGTGGCTCCCCCGGACGAAGGTCCCGCCCGAGCAGCGCGAGGCGGTGGAGCAGGCCATCTCGTTCGCCGCGACCGTCTGCCTGGAGACCTGCCGCCGCCAGGGCCGCCGGCTCGTCCTGGGCTGGACCGGCCCGGCCCCGGGCGTGATCCAGGGCCCGGCGTCGGTCAAGCTGCTGCACGAGCTGCTGGAACAGCTCGCCGTCCTCCGCCCGGTCAACGAGGGGGGGCTCGCCGACCTGATCGACGCCCTGCCCCCCCCGACGCTCCGCGACGCGCTGCTGATCGTCGTCGGGACCCGGCCCCTGAACCTGATGGAGGAGGCCGAGCGGTCGGCGCGGCTGAACGCGACGTCGGCCCGCAGCCTCATGGGGCGGGTCCTGGCGTTCAACGCGGCCCAGGGGGAGCTGGACGGGCTGATCCAGTTCGCCGAGGAGGACACCAGGGGCCTGCTGGAGCAGCGGCTCTCCACCGCCGAGGCCGACCGCTTCACCACCCAGGACGAGCGCCGGCGGGGGATCTTCTCGGGCGAGGCCGAGGACGAGGGCGTCATCATCGAGGAGACCGTCTCGTCGGACGGCGTCCCCGCATGGCGGGCGCGGAAGGGGGGCGGGTCGTGAACAGCTACCTCGTCTATCGGGCCAGCTTCTACCTGATGATGACGGTCGCCACCACCGCCCTGTGCGCCGACCCGACCGACGACCGCGGCGGCTGGTTCCTCCCCCCCGTCGTGGCCGCCGCCGGCCTGGCCGCGTTCCTGACCGTCGACCGCAAGCCCGAGTGGTCGCTGCCGTCGGGCCTGGCCACGCTGCTGGGGGTGGGCTCGCTCGGGCTGCTGTACGCCGAGTACACGATGGACGAGACCCAGGCCATCCGCTGCCTGGGGCACTGGCTGATCTCCCTCCAGCTCATCAAGTACTTCCTCCCCAAGCGGATCGAGGACGACTGGGTCCTGTTCATGGTCGGCCTGATGCAGGTGCTGATCGGGGCGGTCATCAACGTGGGCGACCAGGTGGGGATCTGGCTGTTCCTCTGGGCCGTGCTGGCCGTCTGGGTGCTGGGCCAGTTCTTCCTCCAGCGCGAGGCGCGACGCTTCCTGGCCCCGGCCGGGACGGTCGCGAACGCCCGCGCGCCCCTGGAGCCCCTGGAGGAGGACCCGTACCGCAGCCTGTTCGACGCCCCTTACTTCTGGGCGACCGCCCGGGTCCTGGCCCTGACGCTGGGGCTGGGATTCTTCGTGTTCCTGCTGCTGCCGCGGCAGCAGGGGGTGACGCGGTCGCGGTTCGGGCCGACGACGGCGAAGCACCTGACCGGCTTCGAAGAGGAGGTCGAGCTGGGGCAGCTCGGCGAGATCCTGGAGAACGACACGGCGGTCATGACCGTGGAGTTCACCGACGGCGACAAGATCCCGACCCGGCCGCCCGCCGAGCCGCTCTGGCGCGGCGCCACGCTGAACACCTACGAGAAGGGGCGTTGGCGCCGGCAGAACTATCGCTCCCAGCGCACGCTGGCCAGCTATCGCGGGAGGTCGGCGAACCGGCGGCCGGCCCTCCGCCAGCTCATCAAGCTTGAGGCCAACGACTCGCCCACCCTCTTCGGCATCCGACCGTTCGTGGGGATCGAGTCGGCCTATCGCCTGGGCCAGGGGCCCCAGCTCAACCCCGTCGACGGGACCCTCTACCGCAACGAGGCCCGCGGGCCTTACGACTATGAGATCGTCTCGGAGCTGGACCCGGACCTCCCCCAGCTCAGCGAGGACCCCCCCAGCGACGATCGGATCAAGAACGTCCTGCTGGAGATCCCCGACGACATCCGGGCCGCGCTCGAACCCATCGCCCGGCCGGTCGTCGCCGCGCACCCCGGCGACGGCCCCGAGGCCGTCAGGGCCCGCGCCAAGGCCCTGGAAGCCTACCTCCTGGACCCCGGCGTCTTCGCGTACTCGCTGGAGATGCGCCAGGTCGACGCGTCGCTGGACCCGGTGGTCGACTTCCTGGTCAACCGCAAGGAGGGGCACTGCGAGTATTTCGCCAGCGCCCTGGCGATGCTGCTGCGGTCGGCGGGGATCCCTTCGCGGATGATCAACGGCTTCAAGGGGGGGGACTGGAACGACTTCACCCAGACGATGACCGTCCGGCAGAAGCACGCCCATTCGTGGGTCGAGGCGTACCTGGGCCGCGACAAGGAGGGCCGCGCCCGCTGGCTCTCGCTGGACCCCACGCCGGGGAACGAGCGCGAGAAGTCCATCGCCCAGATCGGCGGCCTCGCCTCCCACTTCCGGGGCGTCACCGACCTCTTCCGCTACGTCTGGGTCTTCTACATCCTGGGCTACGACTCCAACCGGCAGGCCAAGCTCTACAGCCCGGTCCGGGAGCTGTTCAAGGAGATCCGCGAGGGCTACGGCATCATCTGGAAGTGGGGGAGCGAGACGTTCTCCAAGCTCTTCGACTTCCAGAGCTTCCGGTCGCTCATCAGTTTCCGCGGCTTCGTCGTCTCGTTCCTCGTGCTGTCGCTGGTGGTGGCGTTGTTCCGGGGGGCCGTCTGGCTATTCAAGCGGCTCCTCGCCCTGTGGCGAGGCCCGATCGACGACTTGCAGGGGAGTTCCGGAGTCCTCTTCTATCGCCGCCTGGTCCAGCTCCTCGCCGACTACGACCTGAAGCGTGCGCCGGCGGAGACCCAGGGCGAGTTCGCGCACCGGGCTTTCCGGTTCCTCAGCGGCCGGGAGGACGGGGCCCGCGAGGTCGCCGCGCTCCCGGAGAAGGTGGTGGAGGCGTTCTATCAGGTGCGCTTCGGCCACCGCGAGCTGGCGACGGAGACCCTGGAAGACCTGGAAAAGAGCCTCGACCTCCTGGAAGCCCGCCTGTCCGAGCCGGCTCCCGGCTGACGACTTAACGCGGGGGCGTCCAGAGCAGGGCGCCGGGGCGGAGGCGGCCGACCAGCCCGCGGTTGGCGTCGCGCAGGGTCGCGGCCGCGGCGCGGGTGCCGTAGACGCGGAACGCGACGTCCTCGAGCGTCTCCCCCGCGGCGGCCACCGTGGTCTCCGGCTCCCCCCGGGGGATCGTCGTCATCTCCACCTCTTTCGCGGGAGCCGGAGCGGGGACGTCCGCCTTCGCGACCGGCTCGGGGGCGGGCGCGGGGGGCGGTGCGGGAGAGCGTCGGGGGGCGGGCGTGCTGGCGATCCGCACCTCGGCCGGCTCGTCGAGGCGAGGGGCGGGAGGCGGGCTCACGACGCGAGGCGCGACGTGGACGACCGGAGCGGGCTCGGGCGGGCCGGGAGGCCGCGAGGCCGAGGCGGGCGCGCCCGACTCGATCGGGGGGACGGCCTCCACGGCCGCCGTCGCGGTGGCGGGAGGCGGGGGATTCAGGGCCGCCTCGGGCGTCGCCTCGGCCTTCGCGACGGGCGTCGGCCTCGGCCCGGCCGAGGGGCGCGGGGTCGCCTCGGCCTTCGAGCCGACCTCGTCGACCGCGACGTCGGGAGGCTCGATGGGCTCCAGGGGCGGCGTGTCGCGGGGGGGAGCCGCGGCCGTACGCCCCCCGATCGGCTCGACGGGCCGCAGGACGACCGCGAAGAAGCAGACGATGAACACGCTCAGCAGCATGCTGGGGAGGACTTGGCGGTTCATGATGCTCGGCTCGGTGGGGGCGGGCTCGGAGGATCTCGCCTCATCCTTAATGAATCGGTCGCGGAACTCCCGGACTTGAATCCGACGCGATTCGGGGGCGACGCGGCGCGATGCCGCCCGGGGACGTGACCCATGCGAAAGGGCCGTGGCGGGCCGGATTTCGCCGAACCGTCCCGCTCCCCTCGACGAAGGAGGAATGATCCTTCGTACCGCAGGGCCGATGACGTCGACGGGGACGGATGGGTCGATTGCACGGACGACCTTGTCCGAATCCCTAGGCAGGGCTAAGATTGGCCTGACGGTCCGGGTCGCCTCCGTTCCCCGTTCGGGTCAGGCTTTCAGGAACACATCCCTATGCCCCGACTTGCATTACGTCCCCTCTCGCTGGTCGCGATCCTGTTCCTGATGGCCGCGATCGTCGGCGCTCAAGCTCCCACCCCCGTGGACGAGGAGCAGGAGATCGCGCGCACCGTCGTAGCACTCCTGGAGCGGGGCCACATGGCCCACCCGGAGATCAACGACGAGATCGCGATCAAGTGGTGCGACAACTTCCTCAAGGATCTCGACCCCCAGAAGTACTACTTCCTGAAGGGGGACGTCGAGGAGTTTAAGAAGGACGCGACCGACCTGGACGACCAGATCCGTCAGGGCGACGTGAGCTTCGCCCGCAAGGTCTTCGACCGCTTCCTCCAGCGCCAGGATGAGCGGTACAAGACCGTCATGGACCTGCTCTCCAAGCCGTTCGACTTCACCGTCGATGAGTATCTGGTCGACGATCCCGACAAGATCGACTACCCGGCCACCAAGGCCGAGGCCGACGAGCGCTGGGCCAAGAAGCTGAAGTTCGAGCAGCTCGGCTTCCGGATGGACGGCTCCCTGAAGCCGGAAGAGGTGGTCCATAAGCTGATCGTCCGCTACCGCGACCGCAATCGCGTCTTCCACCAGCTCGACTCGGGCGAACTCCTCGAAATCTACCTGTCCAGCCTGACGCGGACGTTCGACCCGCACTCGGCCTACCTGGGCCCCAAGAACCTGGAAGACCTGCTGAGCCAGCAGCTCCACCTCTCGCTGGAGGGCATCGGCGCGTCGCTCGGGTCGGAGGACGGCTACGCGGTCGTCAAGGAGATCGTCCCCAACGGCCCGGCCGACAAGGACGGCCGGCTCCAGCCCGACGACAAGATCGTCGGCATCCGGAACGACGACGGCACGGAGACCAGCCTGGTCGAGAAGAAGCTCAGCGACGTGGTCCGCCACATCCGCGGGCCCAGCAAGACGGTCGTCAAGCTGATCGTCCAGACCGGGGAGACCAAGGAGCTGAAGGAGTACGCCATCACCCGCGGCCGGGTCGAGCTGACCGAGCAGCACGCCAAGGGGAAGATCCTGGACTCCAAGGTCGGGGGCCGCGACGTCAAGATCGGCGTCATCAACCTGCCGGCCTTCTACGGCGACACCATGGCCATCCTCCGCGGCGACCCGAACGCCGTCTCCGCCACCGTCGACTGCCGGCGGCTGCTCGACGAGTTCAAGGCGGCGGGCGTCGAGGCGGTCATCGTCGACCTCCGCGACAACGGCGGCGGCCTGCTCGAAGAGGCCAAGACGCTCTCCGGCCTGTTCATCGACAAGGGCCCGGTCGTCCAGGTGAAGGACGCCGTCGGCGTCAAGCCGCTGCGCGACGAGGAGGACGGGACGGCCTGGGACGGCCCGCTGGCGGTCCTGATCAACAAGTCGAGCGCCAGCGCCTCGGAGATCTTCGCCGGCGTGATCGCCGACTACGGCCGAGGGCTGATCATCGGCGACGCCAGCACCTTCGGCAAGGGGACGGTGCAGAGCATCGTCAACATCGGCGAGCAATCCTCCCGCCGCCGCGAGAAGGCGAAGAACCGCGGGGCCCTGAAGCTCACAATCCAGCAGTTCTTCCGGGCCAACGGCGACAGCACCCAGATCAACGGCGTCGCCCCCCACGTCCACCTGCCGTCGCTCCGCGACTCGATGGACGTCGGCGAGGGGAAGATGGACAACGCCCTGAAGTTCCAGAAGGTCGCCCCGCTCGCCCACGACGAGTGGAACCGCACGGCCGACGACCTCGTCGCCGCCCTCAACGCCCGCTCCGCCGAGCGCCGCAAGGACGACGCCGGCTTCCAGAAGCTGGAGTCCCGCATCAAGCAGTACCTCGACCGCAAGGCCAAGCACCAGATCCCGCTTGAGGAGGCCAAGTTCAAGGCCGAGTTCATCCCCGACGACGAGGAGAAGGCCGCCGAGGAGAAGGAGAAGAAGGACAAGCGCGCCAAGAAGAAGTACGTCGAGCGCGAGGTCTGGATCTCCGACTTCTACAACGACGAGATCCTCCGCATCGTCGGCGACTACCTGACCCTCGGCTCCAAGGCCCTCGCCGCCGCCCCCGTCAAGGCGGCCGACGTGGCCAACGATTGAGTCGGATCGATCCCAGAGCGAGCCGGCCGAAGTCTCGGCCGGCTCGCTGCATTTCGAAGCCGGGTTTCGCCCGGCCCGTTCCTCTCGTCATCCCACCACGTTGATCGGCCTGCCGGTCGCGAAGGCGGCGACGTTGGCGATGGTGGCCTCCATCAGCCGCTCGCGGGCCTCGGCGGTGGCCCAGGCGATGTGGGGGGTGATGATGCAGTTCTTCGCCTTCAAGAGCGGGTTGTCGGGGCTGATCGGCTCGCGCGAGACGACGTCGACCGCGGCCCCGGCGATGACGTCGGCGTTGAGCGCATCGGCCACGTCCTGCTCGACGATCAGCGGGCCGCGGCCGGTGTTGAGGAGGTAGGCGGTGGGCTTCGCTTTCTTGAGGCGATCGGCGTTCACCAGGCCCTGGGTTGTCGGCGTGAGCGGGCAGTGGAGGCTGATGGCGTCGGCCCGCTCGAACAGCTCGTCGAGGCCGACGGCCGGGATCGGGTCGGACGGGTCGGGCGTCCGGCCGCTGGGGCGGTGGGCGATCGTCGACATGCCGAACGCCTCGGCGACGCCCGCGACCTTCCGGCCGATCTGGCCCAGGCCGACGATCCCCATCGTCTTCCCCGCCAGCTCGACGAGCGGCGTCTTGCGGATCGAGAAGTCGGGCTGCGAGGCCCACTCGCCCGCGAACACGGCGTCGGAGTGGGTGCCGACGTGGAGAGTCAGCTCCAGCAGCAGCGCGAAGGTCAGTTGCGCGACCGAGTCCGTGCTGTACCCGCGCACGTTCGACACCGCCACGCCCCTCGCCTTCGCCGCGGCGACGTCCACGCAGTCGAAGCCGGTGGCGGTCACCGCGATGAACTTCAGGTCCGGCAGCCTGGCGATCAGGGGCTCGCGGACCGGGCACTTGTTGACGATGAGGACGTCGGACCCCACGGCGCGATCGAAGACCTCGTCGGGCTCGCTGATGGGGTGGTAAACGACCTCGCCGTAGGCGTCGAGCCCGGACCAGGCCCGGGGGTCCTCGTTGAGCGTCCGGCCGTCGAGCACGACGATCTTCACGGTGCGTCATCCTTCGAAAAGAGAAGGCCCCCGGGCGGCCGGGGGCGTGGTTGGTTTGCGAGGGGAAGATTCAGCGGGCCGACGCCTGGGCCCGCGCCCCTTCGTCCGAGGCGCGGATGGCCGCGGCCAGGACCGGGTCGGTGCGGGGGTCTCCGAGCTGGGTCTCGTCCAGCCCCTCGGGCTCGGCCCCGTCGACCGGCCTGGCGGCGACGTGGACCTTCACGGGCATGTCCGGGGTCACCCCGCGCTCGCTGTACGCGCGGTCGGTCGGCGAGTAGAACTTGGCCGTCGTGAGCTTGAGGCCGGCCGGGGCGGAGCGGAGCGAGAAGATGCTCTGGACCGAGCCCTTGCCGTAGGTGCGGTCGCCCACGATGACGGCCCGCTTGTGGTCCTGCAACGCCCCGGCGAGGATCTCGCTGGCCGAGGCGCTGTCGCGGTCGGTCAGGACGTACATGGGCATCCGCCACCGCGCCCGGCCGCCGGCCTGGAAGACCTGGGACTGCCCGGTGGCCCGGCCGCGGGTGGAGACGATGACGCCGGAGTCGATGAAGCGGTCGGCGATGTCCACGGCCACGTTCAGCAGCCCGCCCGGGTTGCCGCGGAGGTCCAGCACCAGCGTCTTCATCCCCAGGTTCACCAGCCCGGAGATCGCCTGGTCCAGCTCGTCCGTCGAACTCTTCTGGAAGCCGGCGAGCTGGACGTAGCCGATCCCGCGCCCCTCGTCGACGATCTTGGCGCGGGTGACGCTCTCGACGTCGACGTGCCGGCGGATCAGGCGGACGACGGCGACGGTGGCGTCGCGCTTCAGGACCTCCAGGTCGACGCTGGTCCCCTCGGTCCCCTGGAGGCGGTTCGCGGCCTCGTCGAGCGCCAGGCCCTTCACCGGCTGGCCGGCGATCTTGACGATCTGGTCGCCCGCCACGAGCCCGGCCTCCCACGCGGGGCCGCCGCGGATGACGCCGACGAGCTTCAAGCCTTCAGTCGCCCCCTTCAGCTCGACGCCCAGCCCGACGAAGTTGCCGTCGATCATGGCGTAGAGGTCTTCGAGCTTGTCCGGGGTCAGGTAGCTGGTGAAGTCGTCGAGCGCGTCGCAGGCGCCGTAGGTGAACTCCAGCAGGATCGGCGTCGCCTCGATCCCCAGCCCGTGGCGGGCGAGGTCGGCGGCCTGGAGGGCCAGGGCCAGGGCGGCCTCGCGGTCGGCGACGGCCAGGCGTCCGCGCATCGCCTTGTACTGCTCGCGCAGCCAGGCGATCCGCTCCGGCTCGGTGGTCGTGGCGTTCAGCTTCAGGAAGGTCGGGTCGCGGAGGGCCACTTCCAGGTTGTCGAGCCCGTGGCGGAGCAGGGGCTCCAGGCCGACGGCCTCGACGTAGAAGCTCTGGATCCGCTCCAGGACCTCGGAATACAACTCGGTCGATTGCTCGCGAGGGAGGCGGAGGAGGACCGTGCGGAAGCTGGCGTCGTGATAGCGCTTGCCGAGCTTGAAGTGCAGCTCGCAGAGCCGCAGGCGGCGGCGGAAGTCCGTCCGTCCGGGCCACTTCTCCATGGCACCGCGGTAGACCTCGATCGCGCCCGACCAGTCCTTGCGCCGCTCCTTCTCCAGGCCGCGCTCCATCGCGGCGTCGACCTCGACCGTCGCGCGCTCGGCCGGCGCCGACGCCGCCGGCTCCTCGCGCGGGGCCGCGAGGGTCGTGGCGACGGGCGACCAGGAGAGCAGCAGCGCGAGCAACCAGGCCAAGCGTGGGGTTCCGATCCGGCGCATGGTCGACCGTCCTCCCGGGCGGAGGCGATGCTGTCGCGGGTCGACCCGGATCCAGCGCCTTAAGGGTTGGCAAGGGGACGAGGAAGACGGCTGGGGCGGCTCTCGGCTGAGGCTCCGACTGTCATCCTGTTCTGGTAAACCCGGCGCTGACTAGGGGTTGCGTTCGCTCGCACCGCTCCGTTGTTGCAACTCGATGGATGTCAATCAGTCTGGCGGCCACGACGGACGCGGAGGCCGGCGGCAGAGGCCCGGCTCGTGATCGGTCGCTCGTCGAGGGGGGCGGCACCTCCGGCCGTCCCCCCGTCGTCGGCAATTATATCACACGGGGAAATGGCTCAAGGTTGAGAAATTGCAGCGCGTCGTCGCCCCCCGGCGCCGGTCGTCCCGCTCGCGTGCGGTATGCCGACGGGGGGAGGCGGTCGCGTCGGGGCGACGTGGCCGATGAGGCGGGATCGGCCGTCAGCGGGCGGCCTGGTCGCCGGCCGGCTTCAGCCCAGGCGCGGCGAGGATCGACTGCAACGCCTTGCCGTCTTCCAGGTTCCAGACGCGGACCTCGCCGTCCCAGCTCCCGGACGCGGCCTGCTTACCGTCGGGGGAGAAGGCGACGGAGTAGACCCAGTCCTTGTGGCCTTCCAGGGTCTTCAACGCCTTGCCGTCCTCGAAGTTGAACAGGCGGACGCGGTGATCCGCCCCGGCGGCGGCCAGGGACTTGCCGTCGGGGGAGAGGGCCGTGGTGAAGACGGCCCCGCCGAGGCCGCCGATCTTGCGGACCTCCTTGGCCTCGCCGTCGATCGTCCAGATCCGCACCTGGGCGTCGCCGCCGGCCGACGCCACCGCCTTGCCGTCGGGGGCGAAGAGGACGGCGTACACCGGCTGGGCGTGGGACGGGAAGGTGACGAGCGATTCCTTCTTCTCGACGTCGAAGACCTTGCTCGTCTTGTCGCGGCTGGCGGTGGCGAGCAGCTTGCCGTCGGGGCTGAACGCCAGGTCGAGGATCCAGTCGGCGTGGTCCTCCACCTGGAACAGGAGGTCTCCCTTGGCGACGTCGTAGACCCGGAGGACCCGGTCCGCACCGGCGGTCGCGACCTTCGAGCCGTCGGGCGAGAACGCCACGGCGAACACGGCGTCCTGGGCCTCGGCCAGGTCGCGGACGAACTTGGGCTCGGCGCCGGGCTCCACGGAGTACAGCTTGGCCAGGCCGTAGAGCCCCGGGTCGCCGCAGGCCACGGCCAGCCACTTGCCGTCCTTGCTGAAGGCGGCGTCGTAGGTCCGCTCGGGCAGGCCCTTGAGCCGGCCGTCGAGCGCGCCGTCGGCCGTCTTCCAGCCGGTCAGCTCGTGATAGCCCGACGCCTCGACGTGGGAGCCGTCCGGCGTGAAGGCGACGGCCGTGATGGGCACGGCGACGGGGTACGATTCGGGGGCGTCGACCTTCCGCGTCTTGCGGAGGAGGAACGTCCAGTCCTCGTCGGCCGACTGGCCGTCGTACTTCGCCCCTTCCGTCACCCATCGCTCCAGGAGGGCGACCTCGGCGTCGGGGAGCGGATCTTGCTTGTAGGGCATGCGGGGCTCGCCGTCGTGGCGGATCAGCTCGATGAGGTAGCTCTCGTCGGGCTTGCCGGGCTCCAGCGTAGCGTCCTCGCCGACCTTCCCCCCCTTGGCGAGCTTGGCGAAGCTCGTCATGACGTACTTGCTCTCGGGCTTCTTGGGGTTGTGGCAGGCGATGCAGTTCCGCACCAGGATCGGCGCGACGTCCCCCATGAAGCTCACCGGCTTCTCGGCCGGCGGCTCCTCGCCGAACGCGGCCGGGGCGATCATCAGGAGAAGCGCGGCGAGGAGGCGTCGCGAGGCGGCGGGGCGGGGCATGGGAGTCTCCTGAGATCACCGGGCATTCGACCGCGACCGATCGGGTGGCTTGCCAGCTCGTCGTAGGCTGGGTCGAGACCCAGCCCAGGAGAGCCTTGGCCTGCGTGGGCTGGGTCTCGACCCAGCCTACAAAAAAGCCTCGTCCCTCACTTCGCCGGGGGGGCGACGATCTTCGTCGTCAGGGTCGCGGGGGGATAAGGATAGTCCTTGCCGGCGACCTGGAAGGCGGGCAGGACCTTCGCGGCGGCCTCGGCCGGCTTGGCGTCGGCGGCGGCCGTGAGCTTGACGACGAAGTCGGCCGCCTCGGGGGCGACGGTGACGGGCTCGGCCGTCAGGCCGGCGGGGAGGCCGTCGAGCTTGACGACGACCAGGTCCTTGAACGCCCCCTTGCGGACGAGCTTCCCCTTCACCTCGACCACCGCCCCGGGGGCGACCTCGACGGCCGGCGGCTCCAGGGCCAGGTCGACGGGGCGGACGACGTTCAGGGTGACGACGGGGCCCTCGATCGTCCGCTCGCCGGGGGCGAATTTCCCCTTGGCGGAGAAGCCGATCGTGGTCGCGCCCAGGGCCGCCTCGGGGGCGACGGCTACCACGAAGTCGGCCGCCTCGGCCTTCTCGGCGACCTTCACGGCGGCGGCGGTGAAGCCTGGGGCGAGGGGCAGGGCGTTGAGGTCCACCGCCGCGTCGGCCCCGGCCGTCCGGGCGAGCTTCACCGGGATCGTCGCCGACTGGCCGTGCGCCACCTCGATCGGGCCCGCGGGGGCGTCGAGGGCGACGACGTCCGCGGTCGACGGGGCCGTCGCCAGGGCCTCGCGCGGGAGGACGTTGGTCTCGACGTAGTCCTGCTTGGCGTAGACCTCGCGGGCCGCGGCGACGCGACGGATCGGCCCGGCGGGGCCCTGACCCTCGCCGACGACCTTGAGGTCGGCCACGGCGAACGAGGCGTCGGGCGTCGCGGTGAGCGAGAGCTTGCCGAGGGCCTGGCCGGCGGCGACGCTCCCCGGCCGGACCGTGACGCCCGGCGGCGGGTCGACCACGGAGAGGGCGATGGGGCCGTCGTAGCCGTCGCGGGCCACCGTCACGCCGATCACGTTCGACCCCCCGCGCGGGACGTTCGCCTCGGTCGCGTCGAGCGTCAGGGCGAAGCTCGGAACGGCGGGCTCGACGACGATGCGGTAGCCGTATCCCACCCCCCCGCGCTTCTCGTTGTCGCGGACGACCAGCGTCAGTTCATCGACGTCGGCGGGCACGTCGACGGTCGCGGCCGGGTCGGCGTCGACGATCTTCGCGGCGACGCCGTTGACCGTCGGGCCGGCCGTCGACTGGTCGTCGGCCGTGGCGATCGCCGCGCCCTTCGGGTTGAGCACCTGGAGCCAGCCGTCGAGCGCGGAGCCGAGCTTGGCGGCGTCGACCCGGATGCGAACCTTCGCGCCCGGCGTCGTCGCGACGACGAAGCGGTCCTCGTCACCGGGGGCCTCGATGCGGCCGTTGAGGACGACCGGGGCGGCGACGCGGATCGGCGCGGCGGCGTTGTCGGCCGGCTCGCGGACCTCGGGATACGCCGAGACCGTCAGCGGCCGGGTCGATTCGGCGTCGAGGCCGCCGGCCTCGAATCGCGGGACGTGACGCGCGACGTGCGGCAGCGACGCCAACCGGGCCGCGACCGGCCGGGGCTCCGCGAACGTGCCGCCGTGCAACTCGAACCCCACCGTCTCGCCGTCGCGGCCCCCCAGCGGATAGACCTCCTCCGCGGCGGGGACCTCGCCGATCACCAGCCGGTAGACCGGCCGGCCGCCGCCGGCGTAGCGAGCGTCCGACAGCTCGACGACGTAGTCACCATCCTCGGGCAATTCCACGAACATGCGGGCGTCGGTCAGCAGGCCGGGCGTGTCCTCGGCCGAGGCGATGAACCGCCGCGCGGGGGCGACCTGCGACAGGCGCACCGTCGGGTCGACCCCGGAGCCGATCCGGGCGCACTGGGCGTCGACCACGATCCGCTGGCCCTTCTTGCCGGCGAACCGGAAGCAGTCGACGTCGTTCCCCGCCGCGCGGCCCTCCACCACCGCCGGCGCCGGCACGGCCTGGGCGGCGTCGATCCGGCCGTTGTCCTCGGCCTCGGCGACCTGCGGGAGCTGGCCGACGGAGAAGAGCAGGGGGGCGGAGACGCCGCCGTCGGTCTGGACGCGGATCGGGTACGCCCCGGCGGCCACCGACGCGGGGACGGTCAGCCTGAAGGCCCACGCCTCCGGCTTGCTCCGCTCCGGGGGCAGGGCCTCGACCTGGAACGGGAACGCCGCGATCAGCCGCGGGTTCGCCCCAAGCCGCTCGCCCGAGAGCGTCACCTCCGCCGCCTCGCCGCGACGCACGCCGGAGGGCGAGGCGTCCGCCAGCTTGGGCGGGTCGGCCTGGACGGCCGTCGTCGCCAGCAGGCCCAGCGCCGCCAGGGCGCATCGACCGGTTCGCATCATGACTCCGCTCCGAGCCAGGGTCGCCGTGCGTGCGATCGTCGCGGCGGGTGGGAGGCCGCGCAAGGTGGGATCGCCCTTTGAAGGATTCTTCAACGTGGGTTTAACGTCGCACGCCGTCGTGCGATTGTCAAGGAGGCGGGCCCGGCCCCACGTCAGCCGGCGGCGGTCAACGCGGCCTCGACGCGGCGGGCGGCGTCGTCGACGTCCAGCCCGGCGAGCAGCACCCGCTTGCGGCGCGAGGTCTCGCCGGAGATCAGGGCGACCTGGGCGGGCTTGAGGCCGAGGGCCCCGGCCAGGACTTCGAGGATGGCCGCGTTGGCCTTCCCCTTGTCCGGGGGGGCGTTGACGGCGATCCGGATCGCGCCGGCGTGCTCGCCGGTCACGCCGTTGCGGCGGGCGCCGGGCTGGGCGTGGACGTTGAGCAGGACCCCTTCCTTGCTCCGCGTCAGCTCGATCACGGCTCGACCCCGTCGAACAGGGCCGAGCCGACCCGCACGAGCGTCGCGCCTTCCTCGACGGCCGCCTCGAAGTCGTTCGACATCCCCATCGAGAGGTGCGGCAGCGCCAGGCCGGTCTGGCGGCGGAGGGCGTCTCGGATGGCCCGGAGGCGGACGAACGAGGGGCGGGCCGTCTCGGCGTCGGTCCCCCAACCGGCCATCGTCATCAGGCCGACCACCCGGATCCGCGAAATCTCGGCGATGGCGCCGGCGTCGTCGATGATCGAGGCGTCCTTCCAGCCGTGCTTGGCCTCCTCGGCCGAGGTGTTGACCTGGAGGCAGACCTCCGGAGGATTCGGCGCGTCGGCCGCCATCTCGTCGAGCGTGCGCAGCAGCTTGAGCGAGTCGACGGCGTGGATCATCCGGACCAGCGGGAACGTCCGCTTCGCCTTGTTCCCCTGGAGGTGGCCGATGAGGTGCCAGCGCGCGGGGGGAGCGTCGGCCAGGGCCTCGACCTTCTCCCACAACTCCTGCGGGTAGTTCTCGCCCAGGTCGGCCGCGCCGGCTTCGATGAGGGCGCGGACCTGTTCGACCGGCCGCTTCTTCGTGACGGCGACCAGGGTGACGGCCGAGGGGTCGCGGCCCGAGCGCCGGGCGGCGGCGGCGATCCGCTCGCGGACGGCGAGGAGGTTGTCGCGGATTCGTGCGCTGTTCATGACGGGGTGACGCGGGTCGCCGCGTGGGGTATCCTCATTCGAGACTCTGCGGGAGGCCGTCGGCTCCGTCGGCCCGGGAGGCTCTGGACCGAGGCGACGCCGTTCGATGAAGCCGCTCATCATCATAACCGGAATCCTGTCGGCGATCCTGATCACCGTGCAGGCCGTGCTCGGCCTCCTGATCCGGAGCGGCGGCAGCCCCCGGCTGGTCACGAGTCACTTCCATACCGGAATGCTGACCGGCGTCGTCGTCCTGGTCTACGTCGCGCTGTCGCTGTCGGCCATCCTCGCGCAGCCCCGCCGTCCCGCCCCCTGACGCCGGTCAGGCGAGCGTCACGATGGGCTCGACGTCCCCCTCGGGGGTGAATCGGCCGACGAGCAGCCGGGCGGTGGTCGAGCATCCCAGGAACGACCTCCGCGCCGGCTCGGCCAGGCTGCGATAGAAGACGAAGGTCTCGTTCCGTCCCCAGCTCGCCCGGGCGGCCCAGGCCACGTCCTTGGGGCATCGCTTCCCCTGCTCGGCGATGGTCAACTCGACCCAGGTCAGCGGCCTGCGATGCCGCGAGTGGTCCCAGGAGACCAGCAGCGGGAGCCATCGGCCGCCCGAGGCGGCGCGGAGCTTGAGACGCCGCGATGGCTCGTCGAAGTCGGCCTCGCCGGCCGTCAGGAGGATCGCCTGGGCCGATTTCCCCGGCTTGCCGGGGCGGAACGACGACGCGCCCGCGATGGGCAGGGGCTCCCGCGTCAGGCCGGCGGCGACGTCCAGCTCCATCGTCGCACCGTCGGTCGATCGTTGGAGGTCGGCCAGCAGGGCCAGCCGACGCCCCCGGAGCATGAGCGCCAGCCGGGTGACTTCGCGATCCCCCGAGCCGAAGGACCATTCGGCGACGTCGGCGTTGGAACTCGTCCCCCAGGCCGTCACCCGCGCCGGGGTGCCGGTCCGATCGCCGGTCGTCGACCACCACGGGCCCAGCCACGAGACGCCCGAGCCGAAGAGTTCGATCCGTGTGCTCGCCCCTTGGCGCTGGTCGAACGCCAGCAAGTCGCCCCGTCTCGTCCAATCGGCGCGGAGGGCCCCCAGCACCCGATCGGCCGCCGACCAGGCGGGCAGGGGCGGCGGGACGTATTCGACGTCGCGACCGGGGAACCACCAGTCGAGGACCCTCCCGACGTCGCCCGCCGGGAAGGCCGCCGCGATCGCCTTCCAGAACGCGCGCGGGCGAGACGGATGGCCGTCCAGCGTCGCCGTCGTCCCGTCGGGGCGGGAGAATCGGAGGAGCATGCGGACGAAGTCTGTGGCCCGCTCGTCGACGGCCGTGGGCCAGCCGGGCCGCGCCTTTCCGGCCTCCCCGATCGCCCCCAGCGCCGGCGCCCACTCGCGCAGGGGGAGCCTCAGGGGCGAGCCCGCCGCGTCCAGTTCCTCGCCGATCCATCGTTCGAGAGGGGCCGCGATCCCCTCTCGCCAGGACGCCAGGGCCTCCAAGAGGGCGACGAAGGGGCGGGATCTCTCCGGCGAGCACTCGTCCATGATGGCGATCGTCCTTCCGAGGGTCGAAAGCTCCCGGGAAGGGCCTGGGAGCTTGCCGGGAGCCTCCGACCGGGGGCGTGATGATGTCTTCGGCAACCCGTGCCCGAATCTTGTGCGAAGCGTCGCGGTGGCACGATGGATAAATGTTGGAGCCCTCTTCAGGCCCCGAGATTCGACCGGCGGGGCTACTTTTTTTTCGTCGACCTAAGTTTTTGAGGCTCCTGGAAATGGGCCGTGGCGGGCGGGCCGGAGGGCCCTTCGATGGGGCGGATCGGGGACGGGATTTCGGTTCTGGCACTGCCTTTGCCATAGACCCTGGTGTCGAAACGAAGACGAGCCGACGAAGGAAACCGAGACGAGATCCAAGGTTGCGACGATCCGTAAGTGAGGATTCGTCGGACTACAAGAACTTCCAGGAAGCCACCCCACTGGCGACGATCGTTTTACACGATTGCCCCGCCAAAGGGCGAGCGGGATGCCTCGCACGACCCCCCGCTCGCCCTTTCTACACCGCGGCTCCGAAACCCCGACCGGCACCAAAGGCGGGGGGACGTCGAGCCCGAACAGGCCAACCGGTTTGCGGAGAGGATCCGTCGCGGCGAAGGGAGAGGTCGTCACGGCGGGTCGGATCTGCGACCGGTTTCATCCAACCGGCGGAATGAGGAAGTCTGTGGCGGCCGAGGGAGAGGCGGCCGCGGCGCACCGAATCGCCTCCGGTTTCCTACACCGGCTCCGGGCCTCGGCCCGTCGAGTCCTCGACCCAACCGGTTCGTGGAGGCGTATCGTCGCGGCGAAGGGAGAGGTCGTCGCGGCGGCACGGCTTGCGGCCGGTTTGATCCAAGAGGTTCCGCCCGGGAGGGCGTCGAGCCGAGCGGCCAACCGGCGGTGAACCCCGAAGACTGCGGCCGAGGGAGAGGCGGCCACATCCTTCGGGACCATCGTCCGGTTTCCTACAACGGTTCCGGGTCTCCAGGCGACCCGTCGAGCCTCCAATTCAACCGGTTCGTGAATGCGGTCCGTCGCGGCGAAGGGAGAGGTCGTCGCGGCGGGCGGTGCTCGCGACCGGTTTGATCCAACCGGCGGTGAATCCCGAAGATTGCGGCCGAGGGAGAGGCGGCCACACTTTTCTGGACCATCGTCCGGTTCCCTACAATGCGAGCCAACCGGCCCGTCGGCCGGGATTTTCACGACCGAGGGAGAGGCGGTCGTGAGGGTCTCTTTCGGCGGCCGGTTTTTTCTTTTTCGAACCACGCATCCTCCGCCGACATCCCCCGAGACGCCCGAACGGGCGGAATCCCTCGCGCGGCATCGCCGGCTTATTCCTCGGCCCGCCCCTCGCCTGTACAAGGGAGGGGAAGAGCCGGCGCGCGGCCCAGCCGGGACCTGTGCGGCCGGCGTCGGCGCCCTGAGGATGCGAGTCATGAGCGCGAGCGTGAAGAATCCGTGGATCGGCCGCCTCCCGAAGATCGGCGTCAGGCCCGCCATCGACGGCCGTCGGCGCGGGGTGCGGGAGTCCCTGGAAGACCAGGTCATGGGGATGGCCCGCAACGCGGCGCGATTCCTGTCCGAGAACCTGAAGCACCCGACGGGCGAGCCGGTCGAGTGCGTCGTCGCCGACACCTGCATCGGCGGCGTCGCCGAGGCCGCCGCCTGCGCCGACAAGTTCGCGCGCGAAGGGGTCGGGGTCTCCCTCACCGTCACCCCCTGCTGGTGCTACGGCAGCGAGACGATGGACATGGACCCCCTGACGCCCAAGGCCGTCTGGGGCTTCAACGGCACCGAACGCCCCGGCGCGGTCTACCTGGCCGCGGTCCTGGCCGCGCACAACCAGAAGGGCCTCCCCGCCTTCGGCATCTACGGCCGCGAGGTCCAGGACGCCGGCGACGCCTCCATCCCCGACGACGTTCGGGAGAAGCTCCTCCGCTTCGCCCGCGCGGGGCTCGCCGTCGCCACCATGCGCGGCAAGTCGTACCTGTCCCTCGGCGGCGTCTCCATGGGCATCGCCGGATCGATCGTCGACCAGCCGCTCTTCGAACGCCACCTCGGCATGCGGGTCGAGTGCGTCGACATGAGCGAGGTGACCCGGCGCATCGAGGAGGGGATCTACGACCCCGACGAGTTCGAACGGGCCCTCGCCTGGGTGAAGAAGAACTGCCCGGAGGGGAAGGACTACAACCCCGAGGGCTCGCGGAAGTCGGCCGAGGCCAGGGCCGAGGACTGGCGGACCGTCGTGAAGATGACGATGATCTTCCGCGACCTGATGATCGGCAACCCCCGCCTGGCCGAGCTGGGCTACGGCGAGGAGGCCCTGGGCCGCAACGCCATCTCCGGCGGCTTCCAGGGCCAGCGGGCCTGGACCGACCACTCCCCCAACGGCGACTTCCCCGAGGCCGTCCTCACCTCGTCGTTCGACTGGAACGGCGTCCGGCCGCCGTTCATGTTCGCCACCGAGAACGACTGCCTCAACGGCGTCGGCATGCTCCTGGGCTACCTGCTGACGAACACGGCGCAGATCTTCGCCGACGTCCGGACCTATTGGAGCCCCGAGGCCGTCCGTCGCACGACCGGCGTCGCGATGGAAGGCCGGGCGGCCGGCGGCTTCATCCACCTGATCAACTCCGGGGCCGCCACCCTCGACGGCACCGGCCGCCAGTCGCGCGGGGGCGAGCCCGCGATGAAGCCGTTCTGGGAGATCACGCCCGACGAGGTCAACGCCTGCCTGAAGGCCACGACTTGGCCGCCAGCCATCTCGGAATACTTCCGAGGCGGCGGCTACTCGTCGTGCTACCTCTCCCGCGGCGGCATGCCCATGACCATGAACCGCCTCAGCCTGGTGAAGGGCCTGGGGCCCGTCCTCCAGATCGCCGAGGGATGGTCGATCGACCTCCCCGCCGAGGTCCACGAGGCCCTCAACGAGCGGACCAACCCCACCTGGCCGACGACCTGGTTCGTCCCCAACACGACCGGCGAGGGCCCGTTCGCGGACGTGTACAGCGTGATGGCCAACTGGAGCGCCAACCACGGCGCGATCAGCTACGGCCACATCGGGGCCGACCTGATCACGCTGGCGTCGATGCTGCGGATCCCCGTGGCCATGCACAACGTCCCGGCGGAGAAGCTGTTCCGGCCCAGCGCCTGGGGCCTCTTCGGGGCGCTGGAGCCGCAGGCGGCCGACTACCGCGCGTGCGAGACCTTCGGGCCGCTCTACGGCTGAGTCGTCGTCAAAGAGAACCGGCCGGCCTCGGTCCCTTCGGGGACCGAGGCCGGCCGGTCAGGACGGCTCGGGGCGATGCCGGGGCGACGATCAGGAGAACGGGCTCTTGATGTCGTCCCAGAGCTTCGAGAGCGTGCTCTTGTTGTTCTCCGCGGCCTTGGCCTTCTTGTAGGCCGCGGCCTTGGCGGCCTGCTGCTGGGCGGCGGCCTGCTGCTGGGCGGCCAGCTCGGCGGCGGCCGTCTCGGCGGACTTCGCGTCGGCCGTCGCGGCCGGGGTCGTCGGGGCCTCGGTCGAGACGGCGGCGGGCGAGGTCGTCGCGACGCCGGCGGTGCTCGGGTCGGCCGGGGCCTCCGCCGCCGACGGCGTGGCCGTCCCCAGCGTCGTCTTCGGCTGGTTCTGGGTCGCCAGGTTCGTCACCGCCGCGATGATCTGGTTGGCCTGATCCTGCTGCGCGGTGCTCGACGGCGTGGTCGTCGACGGCGTGCCGGTCGTCGGGGTGGACGAGTCCGTGGTGGTCGTCGGCGTCTGGGTGGTCGTCGGCGTCTGGGTGGTCGTCGGCGTCTGGGTGGTCGTCGGCGTCTGGGTGGTCGTCGGCGTCTGGGTGGTCGTCGGCGGGG
>MKTT01000072.1 GCA_001898385.1 Planctomycetales bacterium 71-10 | reverse complement strand
GGCCCCCGCCCCCCGCCTCTCGCCGACGGCCGACGAGGACCCCGCGCGGTTCGAAGCCGCGGTCCGGGAGACCGACGCCGCCGAGGCCGCCAATCGCGAGGCCGAGCGTCGGCTGATGAAGAGGAGCCGCGTCGCGCCGCCGGGGCCCTGAGCCTCGGCCCCTGCAAAGGAGGTGATCCGGCCGAGGCACCGGGCCGAATCGAGCCGAATTAAGCATAATAACATGCACACGATTTCAATTTTCGTCTTCACCGCACACCGAGGAGCATCCCCGATGACGCACCCGACCCGCCGCCTCCCGTTCGCCGCCCCCGCGCTCGTCGCCGCGGCCTTCGCGCTCGCCGCCCCGCCCGCCCAGGCCGACCCGATCGCCCTGACCGACCCGGGCCTCCCCGGGAACACCGCCTACTCGGAATGGGCGAGGCTCACGGCCCCCCCCTACACCGGCTACCCCGGGTTCCCGGGCTCCGGCGCCTGGCCGGCCCCGATGGCCGCGCAGGCCGGCTCGGCCGGCGCCGAGCTGAGCAAGGTCGCCAACGGGACCGGCGGCGGCCCCTACCCCGCCAGCGGCAGCATCTACTTCGGCGGCTTCAGCGCCGACGTCGACAACAACGGCGGGACGCTGGCCGTGTCCGACTCGGCCGCCATCGCCGGCCTCCAGCAGGTGTCGTTCCAGATCCAGATCGGCGAGGCGTGGACCTACGACTTCTGGAACCACGCCCTGCCGACGCTGAGCTACAACGGCGGCTCGCAGAACCTCGCGGCCACGACCAGCGGCCTGCTGGAGCAGTACTACAACGGCACGGTCGATATGCCGACGGGCCCCGAGGACGTCTACATCAACACCTACCTCCTCAACTGGGACCTCTCCGGGATCGCCGACCCGATCACGTCGTTCTCGATCTCGTTCACCGGCGTCCAGCACGCGCAGCTCTACAAGCTCCGCGTCGACGAGTCCGACACGGTCGCCACGGCCGCCGTCCCCGAGCCCTCGTCGCTGGCGCTGCTGGCCTGCGGCGGCTCCCTGGCCCTGCTGATCCGTCGCCGGTCCGCTCGCACGGCCGTCTGAGCACGGCCCCCCGGTCGGGCGTCGGCGAGGGTCCCGCCCGTCCCGACCCTCCTTCGCGATCCCGCCTCGGGGCGGGGTCCAGGCGTCTCACGGATCGGGCCGCCTCGCGGCGATCCGCGAAGCGGCCCTCATTCACGACTCGAAGAAGAGAGATTCGATCCCATGAAGCTCGGAAGATTCGTCCTCGGCGCGTGCCTCGGTCTGTCCACGGTCGCGTCCGCTCAGGCCGGGACCCTGACGACGACGTGGAGCGACTGGAACGGGCCCGCCAACCCCGGCTATTCCGGCGGCGTCGGCACCCTCACCCCCGACGCCGCGTCGCAGTTCCCCGCCACCCTGTACATCGACAACACCGGGTCTTCCTACGGCGGGCTCTACGGGAGCTTCTACTACACCGGTGCCGCCGACGCCGATTTCAAGCTCAACAGCTCGCTCCAGGGCGACGCGTCGAGCCTCACGCTGTCCGTCACCACCGCCGGCAACTCGTTCACCCAGCAGCCCACGCTGGCCATCGGCGGCCAGTCCTACGCGTTCGATACGCAGACCGCGTCCGGCGCGGGGGATATCGGAGGCTTCGCCGGCCAGCTGTTGACGTTCACCTGGGACCTGAGCGGCCTCGGCGCCTTCGCCGCCGGCTCCCCGTACGAGATCGACTGGACGTTCGGCGCGCACGCGGCGTTCACCCAGTTCAGCACGACCCAGGAGATCGCGACGGCCGCGGTCCCGGAACCGGCGGCCTGCGCGATGATGCTGGCCGGCCTCGTCGGCGTCGGCGCGATGGCGCGACGCCGCCCTTGAACGACCCGAGCCTCGAACGATCGGGCCGCCGACGAGACGTCGTACGGTCGGCCTGCTCCCTTCGCGATGCTCCGTCGAAACCATGGGAGTAGGAGCATGGACACTCACTTCTCCCCTCGTGGGAGGAGGATGCTCGTCATCACCCCCCCCCATGGTTTCGACGAAGCCCCCCTGACAGATAAGAATGTTCGCGCAAGCCTTCGTTTTCGATTCGACCGCCTGACCATCACGACCGTCCCCGAGCCGGCGAGTCTCACCCTGGCGGCCTCGGGGATCGTGGCGTCGGCATCGATCCGATGCCGACGTCGCCTCCCTGCGCCCACGAATCGGTCTTGAAAAGACGCGCCGCATCGTGGATATTGAGACTCATTCTCAACACGGTCGACCACCCTCCTTCTCCTTGAGGGGCCCGGCCGAAGCCAGCCCGCTGCGTGGGAGCTTCGGCCGCGCCCCTCGCAGGCCCCCCTACGAATCATGACACATCGATCCGACCGCCCCGCCTTCACGCTGATCGAGCTGCTGGTCGTCATCGCGATCATCGCGGTGCTGATCGCGCTGCTGCTGCCGGCCGTCCAGAGCGCCCGCGAGGCCGCCCGCCGCGCCCAGTGCACCAACAACCTGAAGCAGATCGGCCTCGCCTTGCACAACTACGCCTCGACCTACGCCGAGGCCCTGCCCAACAACGGGTATTCGGGCGTGAACTACCCCCAGGACCACTCGCCGCTGGCCCGGCTCCTCCCCTACATGGAGCAGGGGAACTTCTACGCGGCGATCAACTTCGACATCCAGATGGGGCATCCGGGATCGGCGGACCTGCCGACGGAACTGTCCACGGTGGCCCGCACGCTGGTGGCGTCGTTCCTGTGCCCAAGCGACGGGAACGCCGCGACGATCCGTCCTTACACTCTGCCCAGCGGCGCGGTGATCCAGATCGCCGGCGCCAACTACGCCATGAATCACGGCAGCGGCCTGAACGGCGTCTTCCACCCCGGCACGGAGTCGGACGGCCTCTGCTGGGTCGGCGGCCTGGTGAGGCTGGCCTCGATCACCGACGGGACCAGCAACACCCTGGTCTTCACCGAGACCCTGATCGGTCCGGGGACGTCCCCCCCGACGGCCGCCGCCACGCCGATGCAGGATCCCAGGGCCTATCGCGCGTCGACCTCTTCGGGCTCCGCGAGCGTCGCGGACGCCGTGGACCTCGGCGGGTATGCGGGGATGGCCGGCATCGTGACCGGCTGGAACGGCACGCGGAACAACAACTGGCTCCGCGGCTCGGTCCCCGACGGGCCGATGCTCAACGGCCGGTTCGTCCCCAACTTCGGGGCCCCGGACATCTCGTTCCGTTCCGCCAAGATCACCGCGGCGCGGAGCCGTCACCCCGGCGGCGTCAACGCCTGCATGGCCGACGGCTCGGTCCGGTTCGTCAAGGACTCCGTCGCCCGGCCCGCCTGGTGGGCCCTCTGGACCCGCGCCGGCGGCGAGATCCTGAGCGCCGACGCCCAGTGACCCTCGGCGATGCGACCGGCCCCCGCCGGCCCGGTCGCGGCCTCGCGCCGTCCGCCTGGACTCCCGGGCGGGCGGCGGGGACAATGGGCGGATGCGCGGCCCCGGCCGCGGGCCCCCCAATCCGAGGAGAAGCGATGCCGAAGATCGTCCTTTTGCGCCACGGCGAGAGCATCTGGAACAAGGAGAACCTGTTCACCGGTTGGTACGACGTCGACCTGTCGGACCAGGGGAAGGTCGAGGCCAAGAAGGCCGGCGAGGTCCTCAAGGCCGAGGGCTTCACCTTCGACGTCGCGTTCACCTCGGTCCTCAAGCGGGCCATCCGCACCCTCTGGTTCGCGCTCGACGAGCTGGACCAGCTGTGGATCCCCGTCACCAAGTCGTGGAAGCTCAACGAGCGCCACTACGGCGCGCTCCAGGGGCTGAACAAGGCCCAGACCGCCGCCAAGTACGGCGACGAGCAGGTCCTCGTCTGGCGCCGCAGCTACGACACGCCCCCGCCGGCGCTGGAGGAGTCCGACCCCCGCTACCCCGGCTCCGACCCCCGCTACGCCGGGCTGACTAAGGACGAGCTGCCGAAGACGGAATGCCTCAAGGACACCGTCGCCCGCGTCATCCCCTACTGGGACGAGACGATCGCCCCCGCGATCAAGAGCGGCAAGAAGGTCATCATCGCCGCCCACGGCAACAGCCTGCGGGCGCTGGTGAAGTACCTCGACGGCATCTCCGACGACGACATCGTCGGCCTGAACATCCCCACCGGCGTCCCGCTCGTCTACGAGCTGGACGACGACCTCAAGCCGATCAAGAGCTACTACCTCGGCGACCAGGACGAGATCGCCCGGAAGGCCGCCGCCGTCGCCGCCCAGGGCAAGGCGAAGTAACGACGCCCGCGGAGCGCCGCCCCCTCCCCTGCGCCGGGGGCGGCGGCGTCCAGAGCGGCGAACGGTCGGTTCGACTCCGAGCCGTCGCACGGGGGGCCTTCTCCCCTTGGGGCGCTCCGTCGAAAACATGCCGATGCAGGTCGAAGACGGTCTTCCCCCCTCGCGGGGGAAGACAGACTGCGAAGCGGTCCGATGAGGGGGACGCGGAGCACGGGCGCCGTCCGGATCCGAAGGCCCGCCCGATGGGCCCCCATTGCAACCCGACGGCCGTCTGGCACGTCGTCCCCCCTCATCCGGCCCTTCGGGCCACCTTCCCCCGCCAGGGGGGAAGGCCGTTCATCGCTCGCACTCCGATGTTCTCGACGGAGCGCCCCAAGGGGAGAAGGATGTTCGCGCAAGCCTTCGCGTCCTATTCGACCGTTCGCCGCCCTAAGCCGGCGCGAGCCGGGCCGACAGGATCCGGAAGCAGCTCTCCAGGCCCGCGTCGCCGAATTCCTCCCCCGCGATCGCCCGGTCGAGGCAGGCCGTCCAGGCGTCCAGCTCCGGGCGCGCCTGCTCCGAGAGGTCGTAGCATTCGGGCTCCGGCTGCGAGGCCAGAAGGGCGAACTCGCGGCGGACGTGCCGGCGCATGTCCTTGAGGTAGTCGCGATGCTTCCTCAGCGCGCCGTCGGGGTCCAGGCCCTCGGCGTGCTCCTCGGCGTAGCGCCGGCGCACCCGCGCGTAGCCGCGCAGCTCCGACTCGACGAAGTCGTGCATCGTCGTCGCCACGGCCCGCCGCAGGACCTCGCGCGACCACGGGCCGTCGAAGCCGAGGCGCACCTCGCTGCGCAGGAACCCGACCCGCTGTCGCAGGCGGTCGGCCTCGGACTGGAGCGTCTGGGCGAAGTAGTCCTCGCTCTGGAACGCCTCTCGCGACCCGGCCAGGTCGCGCTCCCGGGCGTCTAGCAGCGCCACGACCGCGTTGAGCCGGGCCGAGAGGAACTGCTCGCGGCGCTCGCGGTGCAGCGACTCGCGGTTCTCCTCCATCTCCTCGCGCTGGAGGTGCACGGTGTACGCCAGGCCCACCAGCGCCATGCCGGTGAACAGGGCGTTGACCAGGCCGAACGTGTCGCCGAACTGCCCCAGGCGCTCGGTCCAGTTGACCGGGGCCCCCTCCTCGTCCAAGAGCGCCGAGAGCCGGAACGCGACGAACGCCGCCGCCAGGCAGACGAGCCACGCCCCGGCCACCAGCGCCGCCGCCCCCCAGACCGCGGCCGTCGTCGACCTCGGCTTCATGGCGACGCCTCGTACACCCGGACGCCCCCCGACGCCATCACCTCGCGGACCGCACCGGGCCGCTCGCGGATGTAGCGCGCCAGCGGCGAGGGGGAGGCGTTCGCGTAGGGCTCGGCGTCGATCAACAGATAAGCGACCCCGTAGCGGCGGATCGCCTCGGCGACGGCGTCGGGGTCGGCGTCGCGGTCGCCGGGGCGTTCCGCGGTCGCGACCTCCAGCGCCTTGCGGCCGGAGCGCAGGAAGACCTCGCCGGGGTGGCGGGTCAGCACCGGCCCCGGGCGGCCGGCGTCGCGGAGCCAGGCGCAGGCGGCGTCGAGGTCCGGGTCGCGCTCGGCGCGGGCGCGACGCCCGGCCGTGGCCGCGGCGTAGGTCGCATACGGCAGCGCCGCCAGGAGCACCATCGCGACCGCGATCCGCCTCGACCTCCTCCGCCCCGCCCCCAGCCGACGCCCGGCCATCGCCAGGCCCTCGGCCGCGCCGATCAGAAGGGCCGGGATCAGCGGGACCAGGAACCGGCCGGCCTCGGTGTACGGCCAGGCGAGGAGCATCGCCAGCGTCGCCAGCCCGACCAGGCCCGCGAGCCGTCGCCGCCGATCGCGCAGCGTCGCCAGCAGCCCGGCCAGGACGACGGCCGTCGCGACCGCCGCCCACGCCACGGCCGCCGCGCGGAGCGCCGGCGAGCGCCCGAAGACCGTGGCCACCTCCACGACCGGGGCCGTCAACTGGTCCGGGATCCGCTCCATGTAGAAGAGGGCCTGACGCGGCAGCGTCGCCGGCAGGTCGCCGACCGCGCGCCACAGGAGGCCCGCCTGGGTCCGCGAAGGCTCCTCGCGAGCGACCCGCGCCGACCAGGCCAGCCACGGCGCGAGCATCGCCGCGAACGCGACCGCCGACCCCGCCAGCGCCCGCCGGTTCCCCCGCGACCCCAGCTCCACGGCCATCGCCGCCGCCAGGCCCAGCCCGGCCTGTCGCGTCAAGACGGCCGCCCCGAGGACCGCCCCCAGCAGCAGGCCGCGCGCCGCGTCGCCGCGGGGCCGACGCGAGGCCACCACCAGCACGGCGGACCAGCCCAGGAGGTGGAACAGCGGCTCCGACTGGATCCCGCCGCCGGCCCGGTCCCACGCCCAGTTCACCGCCAGCGCCAGGCCCAGGGCCAGCGACGAGCGGCGGCCGTACATGGTCCGGAACCAGAGCCAGGCGGCGACCGTCGCGCCGACGTTGCACGCGATCGACGCCGCGTGCGCCGCGCGGACCGAGACGCCCGTCGCGCCCCAGACCGTCGCCAGCAGGGCCGGATAGCCGGGCGGGAAATGCGCATGGCGGGGCTCGTCGGGGTGGTCGATCGCGCGATAGCCGCGGCCCTCCAGGAGCGACCGGGCGAGCACGGCGTAGCCCGCCCCGTCCCCCTTCGGCGGCGCATCCACGTCCGCCTGCACCAGCGTCGCCGTCGCCGCCGCCAGCGCCACGACCAGCCCGTCGAACCTCCGCCGCGACCGCATCGCCTCCCCCCCGCCCCGCGTGACCGACCTCGATTGGACCTCCCCGCGGCGGCCGGGGCAAGGGGCCGGCGGATGGCACGGGATCTGCATCATCGCAACCCATCGGGCGACGCCGGAGCGTCGCCGGGGACATCCCGTGGAGCCTGTGAGACATGAGCGCCGGCCCGACCGAACCGACCGCCCCCGTCGCGACGCCCGAGACCATGACGGCGGCCGACGTCATGACGCCCGTCGCGCGCACCTGCTCCCCGTTCAGCACGGTCACCGAGGCCGTCCTGTTCTTCAAGGACCAGGACACCGACGTCGTCCCGGTCGTCGACGCCGGCAAGCCCGTCGGCGTGGTCGTCGACCGCGACGTGGCCCTCGCCGTCGCCGACGCCCCCGACCTGGCCGAGCGGCCCGTCTCCGACATCATGGTGAAGGACTTCCCCACCGTCCCGCTCGACGCCCACGTCGACCAGGTCCTCCAGGCGATGTCGGCCGCCGGCTCCCGCCTGGCGCTCGTCGTCGACGCCGAGGGGCTGCTCGCCGGCCTGATCTTCTGGGCCGAGCTGGCCCGCCGCCTGCCGCTCGTCGAGACCGCGACCCCCGGGACGGATGACGAGGTCCCCGCCGAGGTGCCCCAGCCGTGAGCGACATCGACGTCGACGAAATCCGCCGCCAGATGGCCCTGATCCGCCGCGAGATGCACTCCAACGTCTCCAACGTCGTCAGCGACGTCGAGGAGGCGATGGACTGGCGGTCGCCCATCCGGAAGCATCCTTACATCGCCCTGGGCGCCGGCCTCCTGGCGGGATACTTCCTCGTCCCGCGCAGGAAGACAAAGGCCCAGCGCGTGCAGCAGGCCCTGGCGAGCGTCCCCGCGGAAGCCCTGGCCGACGTGATGCCGCGCATGGCGGCCTTCACCGCGCCGGAGCCGCCCCGGGCTGCGAAGCCCGCGCCGCCGAAGTCCCTGGGCCGCCGGCTCCTGAGCTGGGGCGTGGGGATGGCGTGGCCCCTGGTCAGCCAGTCGGCCCAGGCCTATGCGGCCATGTGGCTGGAGGACCAGATCAAGCGGCAGATGAACCTGAACCCCACCCCTCCCGCCGTCCCCCCGTCGTCCTCGGGGCGGCCCGGAGAGCCTTACGACGCCGCCCACGCCCGGTCCGCCCGCCGCGGCTGACCGCCGGACGTCGTCGATACGACACCCCCAACGCAAAGGAGCATCATCATGGGTTTCCCGATGTCCGGAGGCTGGGCCGACAGCGCCCGCAGGCCCATGCAGGACGCCCGCGAGGCGATCGGCGAGGTCGGCGAGGCCGCCCGCCGCGGCTATGACGACGCCGCCCACCGCGCCCGCCAGGCGTACGGCGACGTCTCCGAGCGCGCCCGCGAGGCGTACGATCAGGTGGGCGACTACATCGGCCCGTACCGCCAGTCGTTCGAGGACGCCGTCGTCTCCAACCCGGTGAAGGCCGTCGGCGTGTCCCTGGCCGTGGGGGTCTTCCTGGGATGGCTCATCAAGCGTTCCTGAACGACGGCACCCGCGCCCCGACCAACGGCGCGAGCCGGGCGTCGGGCGGGCTGATGGAGGACGTCAGCTCGTTCGGCAACGACGTCGCCACGCTCGCGTCCCTGCAATCGAAGCTCGCCGCGGCCGACGCCAAAGCGAGCCTCGCCAGGGCCGCCCCCGCCCTCGGGGGCCTGGCCCTGGCGATCCTCCTGGCGTTCTCCGGCGCGATCGCGATCGTCTGGGGCCTGGCCCTCTGGATCGCCGAGCGCTTCGAGATGAAGACCTCGGCCGCGCTGATGCTCACCGGACTCGGCGCCCTGGTCCTCGTCGCCCTGATCGGCGTCGTCTGCGTCCGCCTCCTCGGCTCCAGCTTCACCACCTTCCGGCGCTCCGCCGAGGAACTCGAACGCAACATCGCCTGGATCAAGACGACGCTGACCCACAGCGGGCGCTGATCCGATCCACCCGCCGATCTTCATGCGAGACGCCGCGACCCGGAAGGGCCCGCGGCGTCTCGCGTTGATGGTCGTGACACCCTGGGGCGGGACGACCATCATTTCTCCCCGAATCGCTCGATCACCACGGCCGGACCGTCGGGGAACTCGGCCGTGATCCTCAGCTTGCCCCCCACGGCTTCGACATACTTCCGGAGGGTCGACAGGTAGACGTCGGTCCGCCTTTCCAGCCGAGAGATCGTGGCCTGGGTGGTCTTCAGCCGCTCCGCGACCTCGACCTGCGACTTACGTCGAGCCTCCCGGAGTTGCTTCAAGCCGATCTCTTCCACCTCCATCTCGGCCGCCCTCGCGAGGATGCGAGCCCGTCGTTCCGGAGGCAGGCCGTCGAAGTATTCATCGAATCCGACCGGCATGGTTCATCCCTCCAGGAATGTCCTGACCGTACCGGAGTTTGGGGCGGACGTCTTGATGGCTTCCCCATCGAGTCGGGACGGCGAGATCGTCCCCTCTCCCGGCGGGAGAGGGCGGCCGCGCAGCGGCGGGTGAGGGTCGTGGGATTTCGGAAGGCATGTCGGTCGCGTGGATCTCCGGGACCTGGGCCGTCTCAGCCGACCCGACGACCCTTGGTGTGCCCCGCCCCCCCTCACCCCTGGATCGCCCGCAGGTAGCGGTCCGCGGACCGGCGGACGACCTCCTTGCCGCGGGTCGGGACGACCCCCTTGCCACGGACGACGAACGCGCCGTAGATCCGGTCGTACTCCAGGGGTTCCAGGCACGACATCACATGCCGGATCGTCGGCGCATTGAGCGGGATGAAGTTCGGGTAGCTCCACATGAAGCTCACCTGCTTCGGGTCCATGCAGATCTGCGGCTGGTCGCCGGCCATCAGCGCGCCCCGGCCGCCGGCGCCGGCGGGCCAGAGGAGCACCTGGTAGCCCTCGAAGTGGCCGCCCGTCCGGATCAGCGGCAGCCCGCCGAGGATCGTCGTCCGCTCCCCCTGCCAGAAGCGGACGCACGGATCGGGCCGCATCACCCAGGGCCGCTCGGCCTCGTGGATGTGGATCGGGGCGTTCCCGAAGGCCCGGCTCCACTCGACCATCGTCGTGTAGTAATGCGGGTGTGAGATCGCGATCTCCGCGATCCCCCCCAGCTCCCGGACCCGCGCGATCGTCGCGTCGTCGATCAGCCCGACGCAGTCCCACAGCACGTTGCCCGCCGGCGTCCGGATCAGGAAGGCCCGCTGGCCGATCCCGAACTTGGGCTCGACGTTGATCGAGTGGAGGCCCTCCTCCTCCGGCTTGACGACGACCTTGTGCGTCGCGCGTAGGCGCTCCAGCGTCGTCCACTCCTGGCCGTCGGGGCCGACGTACTGGCGCTCGTCCTCGCAGATCGGGCAACCCTTCGGCGGCCCGTCCGACTCCGGGTACTGCGTCCCGCAGGTGACGCACAGGTACGCAGCCTTGCCGGCCTCGGCCCCGCCGGCCTGGAGCGCCGTCAGCCCGCCAATCGCCGCCACGATCGATCCATCCCGCATGAACTCTCTCCGTGATCGCGCCCCTCGCATGACGTCTCGCCTCCTCGGCCGTGATGTCCCGCCCCCGACGCTGATCTTACTAGGACGATGCCCGGGCCGCCCCCATCCCTCGGACGAAAAATCCGTCCCCGAACCGCAGCAGGACGCCGCCGCCCATCGACCGGGCGGCGGCGTCCTGCAATTCGATCGAGCAATCGGAGGGCCGATCGATCCGCGAGGTCAGCGGGCGACCGGCAAGGGGAGGTCTCCCGGGGCTACATCTTCCACCGAGAGGTCGCCCCGGACGACCCGGTAAGACCTCGACCCCTTGGGCCGATACCAGCACACGACCCGATCCTTGGCACCGAGGGGTACGCCGTCGCCGAGGTACTTCCAGCTTCCGGGCTCGACTTCCTGAGTGACGAACGCGCGCAGGGGGCCAGGCCCGGGCAGGCCTTCCCGCCACCACCTGTGCATCTCCTCGACCATCGCAACGTCGTCCTCGCTCCCTCCCTTGCCAGCGAGCACGTCACGCTCGACCCGCTCAAATCGCTCATATTCGGGCCCGTGATTGAACTCCAGGGCCCGGTCGGGGAAAGTCCCCTGGAAGTAGCGCGCCAGGATGCGAAGGAACGCGATCACGTCTGCTTCGGCGACGGCGGCCGGCGCCACGCTCTGCATCGCGTAGCCTTCGGGCGACTGCAGGCTCAGGAGCCGATCGTCGATGGGGACGTCGAGCGCGATCTCGTCGATGAGGGAGGAGCTGTTGCCGAGCCCAAGGTCGGTGGCGAGTTCGTACTTGATCCCGTCGACTTCGATGGATTGCAGCGAGGGCTCCCAGGTCCGGTCGGGCACGATGTCCGCCAGGTCGAAAATGTCGCCCCCGGGCACCTGGCCGCGGACGAGCTTCCGGGTCTTCGGGTCGACCCAGAACTCGTAGCTCCAATTCTGATTCGCCCCCTCGGCGAAGAACTTGTAGCGGTAGCCGTCCGCCTCGGCCCCGGCGACCTCACGCTTCCCGAGCCCTTGCAGGTCTTCCCGCTTCATCGCCTCGGTGAACGTGGCGAACGGCCCCAGTGGCGAGTAGCCCGACTCGGCCAGGTAGCGCACCGTGCCCGACTTCTCCTGCGGCCTGAGCTCCAAGCTCACGCGATTGCGGGCGTCCTCCACCGCGACGAAATGGACGTCGCCGGACTCTCCGAGGTCCTCGCGCCGGTAGAATCCCGGCGCCTTGTAGAAGCTGCGCTGGTTGTTATTCACGACGCGGACCCATTTCGACGACCTGCCGTCCGGGCCCAGAAATCGCATGTAATAGCGGGCCCGCCACGTGGCGCTCTTCGCCCGCTCGACGGCCTCGCCCACCGGCTTGAGGTCGTCCGCGTAGGCCTTCCCCCCGGATCCGCCCAAGAACGTCCCCGCCAGCAGGCCGACGGCGATGAGGACGACGGCCGCCGCCGCGACGTTCACAATTCGACGACGGACGATCGCGCCTGCCCGGAGTCGACGCGCCTGCTCGCGGATGATACGGTCGGAGACCGCGGCGACGAGCGACGGCGCGCCCGCCTCGGCCCACTCCGACGCACCGAGTCGCTCGACGACTCCTCGCGTCTCTTCGAACGCCTCCCGGCACGCCGGGCAGACGGCCAGGTGGGCGGCCAGCGCCGCCGCGTCGTCGCCCCCCAAGTGCCCCTCGATCGCAGCGGCGAACCTCATCTCGAAATGCTCGCACTCCACGGCCCCACCTCCTTCATCCGGGTTCGATCGTCCATCCCCGACAGCATCGGACGCCAAGCTCGGCCGGGGCGCGAGCCCCGGCCCGTGTCGACCCCATCGCGTCAACGACCCGCCTCCGTCACCCGCTCCTCGCGCCGCAACGCCTCGCGGATCGTGACATAGGCGCGCGACAGCCGGCTCGTGATCGTCCCGACCGGCACCCCCTGCCGGCGGGCGATCTCGGCGCACGAGCGGCCGCCGTAGAACCGCAGCAGGATCACCTCGCGCTGCGGCTCCGGGAGCCCGGCCACGACGCGTGCCAGCGTGCCGTCCGAATGGCCGCCTGACTCGGCCCTGGCCTCGACGCCGTCGAGGACGGTCATCTCGCTCTGCCGCGGCGCACGCCGCCTCCGACGCCGCGACTCCATCGCGACGCGGTCCGCGATCCCCAGCAGCCACGACCAGAAGGACTCCGGCCGCTTCAGCCGCGGGAGGGCGAAGTACGCGCGGACGAATGCCTCCTGCGCCGCCTCGGACGCCTCGTCGCGGTCGTCCAGCCTGGCGACCAGGAACGCGCGGAGCGGCGCCTCGTACCGGCCGACCAGATGCCGGAACGCCTCCGGCCGCCCGTCCCGACACATCCTGACGCAGTCCTCGTCGGTCTCGTCTGACATCGCCGCCTCACATCCGCTGCGGTTCCAGGGCCCGCGAGTATGTGTCGTCGACGGCCGCGTTGCTGCATCGCGCGTGGGGAATTCCGCCCGAGACCGCCAGATCGCCCCGGAGCCGCCTGCGGTGCCGGATCGGCCCGGCGGAGTTTGAGTTTCGATGAAACCGTGCGTTTTTTGTTGAATCTTCGTCGCCGGCTCAATTCTGGGGACATCGGCCTTCCTGGAGGACTCATCCGAACCTCAAGGAGCCGCCGAGCCGATGACCACCGAGGCCAAGATCCGAGCGAACCGCGCCAACGCCCAGAAGTCGACCGGACCGAAGACGGAGGCCGGCAAGGCGCGCAGCCGGCTCAACGCCCTGAAGCACGGGAAGCGGTCGAGGACGGTCGCCGCGCCGGTGCTGCCGCAGGAGGACGCCGCCGAGCTGGGGCGTCGGATCCAGGACTGGATCGATTCGTACCAACCCGTCGGGGCCGTGGAGACCGACCTCGTCACGCGCGCGGCCAAGGCGTCGTGGGCGCTCGACCGGGCCGAGCGCCATGAAACCGCCCTGCTCTCCCGCCGCGTCCGCAAGGCCCTGCTGCACTCGCGGGCGCGGCGCACGGCCCGGGTCTGCGACCTCGGCCGGAAGCTGCTCTCCATGGCCGGCAAGCGGCTGTTCCCCGGCTCGGGCCCCGATTGGACCGACGACCCCGCCACGTTCGTCGCCGAGTTGGAGGCGATCCCCGAGGGCGCCCGCTGGCTCCGCGACCGCTGGGCCGAGATCCATGGCCTGATCCTCGCCGACGAGCCCTGGACCTACCTGGACCAGTTCAAGTTCGTCCGCCTGCTGGGCAAGCACCCGTTCGAGGCGATCGACGACCCGGCCGTCAACGCCGTCTTCCTCGCCTGGGAGGCCATCGAGGAGGGCTGGGGCGTCCGCTTCTGGAAGCTGATGCAGGAGAACACCCCCTACGAAGATCCCGCCTTCAGCGCCTGGCGCGCCTGGCGCGTGATCGCCCCCCGGCCGGCCGACAAGGCGGCGGGCGTCGCCCACCTGCTGGCCGTCGCGGCCGGCGAGGTCGATCGGCTCGAAGCCCGGATCGCCGAACTCGACGCCGCCGACGGCGACGACGCCGTCGAGACCGCCGAGCGCGCCTCGTTCTCCCCCGGCGACGACGCCGAGCGCCTCCGTCGCTTCCAGGCCGCCCGCTCGCGCGAGCTGATGCGCACGATCGACACCCTCAACCGGCTCCGCAAGGAGTCCGCCCCCCGCGAGAAGAAGCCCGCGAAGGCCGCCACCCCGACCAGGCCGGGCCCGGCGTCGCCCCCCTGCCCCCCCGCCGCGAGCGTTGAAGTCGAGTCGGTTCCGGCTCCCCTCCCCGCGCCGGCCGCGGCCCCGAAGGCCGAGAAGGCGACGGCCCCGGAGGCGTCCCCCGCGCCCCCGGCCGTCGCCGCGCCCGACCCGGACGAGGCCCCGCCGACGTTCGTCGCCGATCCGGTCTTCGGCGAGCCCGCCGCCCCCTACGGGCCCGACTCGGCCGCGATCAAGATCCTGGTCGGCTCCCGCCGCGCCACTTCGAACCGCGCGAACGGACCCGCGCCGGCCGCGACCAAAGTCGTTTGCAAACATGATCTTGCGTGGGAACGATGCAACCCGTTCCCGCGCGATCGGACCCACGCGGCGGATCCCGGCCTGCGGCGGAAGGTGGAGGCCGTGGCCGTGGGGATGGAAGTGGGAAACGAAAAGGCCGACGGCCCGAGAGGGGTTCTCTCGGGCCGCCGGCCGTGGGATCGCTCGGAGTCGGGCGACGCGATCAGCTCCGCTTCCGCTTCAGGCTCCCGAGGCGGGAGTCGTCGAACGAGTCGATCGCGGTGCTGACGGCGTCGACGGCCAGCGGGGCCGCGACGGGGACCGTCGGCAGGGCCGCGGCGGCGACCACCGCCCGGACCGCGGCGGCCGGGGCCGACTCGCGGGCCGCCGGGGCGGCCGCCCGGGCGAACCGGCCGAGGGCCGGCGTCCGGGGCCGCGGCGCGGGCTTGATCTGGAACGAGGTCGAGGCGACCGGCGTCGTCGACCCGTCGGCCCCCAGGGCGGAGGCGACGAGCGTGTACTTGCCGATCCGATGCCCGGCCGGGAGCTGGAAGGTGTACAGGCCGGAAGCGTCGGCCGTCGCCGTCCCCACCCGCTTCGAGCCCCGGACGCCCGTCCCGCTCAGGGTCAGGGCCACCGAGGTCCCCGGGGCGGCCGTCCCGGTGAACAGCGGCTGCCGCGCCCCCGCCGGGCTCGACGGCGACACCGACAGCGACGGGAGGTAGGTGATGCTGGTGATCTCCACCTGGACCCGGTCGGTCGACGACTGGGCCGGGGCCTGCGTCGCGGCCTGGGTCGGAGTGTACTCCTCGGTCGTCACGACCGTCACGACGGCCGGGTCGTCGAGCGACGACGTCGTGGCGCCCGAGCCGGAGCCGCGGGTGGACAGCGGCGAGAGCCCGGCCCGCAGGGCCTCGGCCGAGAGCTGGCGGTAGGCCAGCGGCGCCCCCACCGGGACGACCGCCGTGCTGACGGCGCCCGAGAAGTTGACGATCACCGCGTCCGCCCCGTTGGACTGCTTCTGGTCCCACTTCACCAGGAACTTCCCGGTGCTGGGCCGGTAGACGACCGGCAGGTCCCACCCCACGCCGGCGTAGTCGCCCGAGACGGGGATGTCGCCGCCCTGGAAGACGACCGTGTTAGGGTACTGCGATCCGGGCGGGCGGGCGATCGTGAAGACGCCCGTCGCCGGGTTGAAGACCGCCGGCGTCATCTTGTACGCCAGGCCCTGCTTCTTGTACGCCAGGTTGTCGTAGTAGCCCGGGACCGGGACCTGGTTCGCCGGCAGCGTGGCGATCACGTCGAACGCCGCCGTCGCCTTGTTATAGGCCAGGAACTGGCCGGTGCTGGGCCGGTAGACGGCCGCCTGGTCGTAGCCCAGGCCGAGGAAGTCGCCGACCAGCGGGTAGTCGCCGGCGATCCCGAAGTTGAACGTCTGGAGCCCGCCCGAGGCGCTGGTCATCCGCCATACGCCCACGCCGTTGACCACGTCGAACAGGCCGTACTGGCTGGCGCCGGGCCCGTCGAAGTTGCCGACCAGCGGGAGCGAGCTGGCGTTCACGCCGAAGTCGAACGACAGGCCCCCGCTGCTGGACATGGCCACGGTCCAGGTCAGCGTGGAGGGGCGGAACGTCGCCAGGTCCTCCTTGCCGTCGGCGTCGAAGTCGCCGACGAGGGGGATGTCCGCGGCCTGGCCGACGCGGCTGCCGTTGGCGTACCAGGTCGCCAGGTAGGACGGCGGCGTGAGCCAGCCGTACCACTGGCCGTCGTTGGTCGACTCGTTGCGGAAGTAGAGCGTCCCCTGCGACTGCGACAGCGGCGAGGACCCGCCGAAGTCGCGGGCGTTGCCGCTGTAGTCCAGCAGCGTCGTGACGATGGTGATCGTCAGCGGCGCGGCCGAGCCCGGCGCCACGTTCCCCGCCCGGTCGACGGCCGTGGCCGTCAGCGAGATCACGCCGTTGTTCAGCGACAGCGGCAGCTGGACCGAGAAGTTCCCGGACGAGTCGGCGGTCGCCTGGGCGAGGATCGGGGTGGTCGTCCCGGCGCGGTAGACCCGGATGATCGAGCCGGCGTTCGCCGCCCCGACCGTGCCGGAGAAGACCGGCTTGCGGACGTTGGTGATCCCGTCGCCCACGATCCCCGAGTCGTAGCCCGGGTCGAGCGTGAGGGTCGGCGGGCTGGTCGGCGGGGTCGTCTTGATGTGGACCGTCACCGCCGGGCTGGGGGTCGAGGAGCCCTTCGCGTTGGTGGCCACGGCCGCGACCCGGTACGTCCCGTCGCCCAGGGGGGCGCCCCCGGAGGTGGTCAGCGGGATCGAGAACGCGCCGGTCGCCGAGCTGGTCGCCGTCTGGCCGGGGAGCCAGTTCACGCCGTCGGCCGTGTAGAAGAGCTGGACCGCGACGTTCCTGGACGTGACCCCCACGAACGACGGCGTGGGCTTGCTGGTGTAGTTCTCCGACGGCACCAGCCCGGTGTTGTCCGCGGCGCTGAGGGCCAGCGTCGGGGTGGCCGGGACGGTCTCGGGCTGGAGGTTGGCGTCCAGGGTGACGGTCAGGGTGATCTCGTTGCCGATCGAGCCGGTGTCGTCGGTCGCGTAGATCTTCAGGACCTTGGTCCCGTTGGTCGTGAACGCCCCGTCGGGGATCTGGATGTTGAAGTTGCCGTTGATGTCCGTCCAGTTGGCCGCGACGTTGGTCCCGGCGCCGTTGAAGCCGCCGACGACCTTGCCGTCGGTCACGCTGTAGATCGTGATCCGGGTCGCGTTGTTGAACCCGGTCGTCATGCTCAGGCCGGAGATCCCGAACGACGACTTCCGGATGATCGGCGAGCCGTCGGCGGCCGTGCCGGAGACGTCGGCCGGGTTGACGCGGGTCGTCCCGGGGATGACCAGCGGGGCGATCCGGACCGCGTACGCGCTGCGGCCCCAGGTGGTGGCCATCAGGACGTTGGGGTCGTTGGCCGAGCCGGGGTTGTACGGGTCCAGCGCCCCCAGCAGGTTCGGGACGCCGGTGGCCGGGTTGACGGCGCCCAGCGAGAGGTCGAGGTCGGTGACCGCGGACCGCGGCAGCAGGCCGCCCTGCACCTGGGCCCCGTCGATGTCCTGGTTCGGGAAGAGGGACCAGGAGAGGCCGTTGTCGATCGAGCGGAAGACGCCCGCGTTGCCGGCGACGTAGAGGACCGGGTGGAGGCCCGAGCCGTTGGGGTCGCCCGCCGCGTTCGGGATCGAGTACCGCCAGTCGACGGCCAGGGCCGACAGCGTCAGCGACTGGGCCAGCGGGCTGGCGTCGCTCATCGCGTAGGTCTCGCCGAAGATCGAGATCGACAGGCTGTGGAGGTCCCCCGTCACCGCGACCCACGTCGCGTTCGCGGCGGTGGAGTCGGCCATGTAGTAGACGCCCTGCGCCGTGACGGCGTAGGCCGAGTGGTTGCCGCGGATCGGGCTGGGGACGATCCGCTGGACGGCCGTGCCGTCGAGGCCGGAGGAGATCTCGCGCCAGTCGTTGCCCGTGCCGCCGCCGCCGGTCTGGGTCATGAAGACCCGGCCGCCGCCGGTGCCGACGTACATGAAGTTGCCGAGGTTGCCCACCGTCGCGCCCGGCTCGGGCGCCCCGTAGGCCAGGGCCTTGCTGTAGGTCGTCGGGCTGCCGAAGGTCTCCGGCGAGCCGATCTGGAACCAGGTCGACCCGGTGTCGGTCGTCGAGTAGATCCGGCCGGTCGCCGAGCTGATGATGAGCTGCTTGCCGGTCAGCGGGTTGACGGCGAGGGTCGCGCCGGAGATGTCGTCCCACTGGCTGTAGTCGCCGGCGGCCAGGAACAGGCCGAAGGTCTTGCCGATGTGGTTGACGCGGAAGAAGGTCGTCTCGCCGTTGAACCCCATGCTGGCGGCGGTGGCCTGGAACGCCTGGTAGAGCGTCCCCGCCCCCTGCTGGTCGACAGCCACGCCGCCGGCGCTGATGCCCTCGGGGCTGAAGGGGTCGACCGCGTCGCGGGTGGGATCCCAGCTCAGGTAGCCGTTGTCCAGGATCGAGCCGTTGGAGTACTGGCCCTGGTCGTTGCTGCTGGCGTAGAAGAGGGCCTTGTCGTAGTTCGCCTGGGCGGTGAGGGCCGCCGCGCTCGGCTGGACGGCGCCGTAGTAGTACTGGGCGACCGCCAGGTTGCCGTTGCGGTTGGCCCCGGGCGCGGGGGTGGTCCCCACGCTCTCGGCGACGAGCATCTTCCCGTCGTCGTCGAGGACGCTCCAGACGCCGCGGTTGGTCGCGTAGATCAGCCGGGTCATGCCGGTCGTCGGGTCGATCATCGAGACCAGCCGCTGATAGGTCGGGGACGTCCCGGTGCTGATCGGCGGGTCGAACGGGGTCCAGGTGGCCCCGAAGCCGTTGTTCGTGAACTGGACCAGGTTCGAGGCGTATCGGGTCGCGCCGGAGACGAACGGGTTGCTCGGATCGCGGATGTAGTTGAGGTAGGCCGGCGGGGGCGTCGTGTAGTCGCCCGCGACGGTGGTCGGCGTGGCCGCGATGCGGCTGCCGGGCGTGACCGACCCGGTGGAGCTCCAGTCGGTCTGGCCGTCGGCCGAGACGGCCGAGTAGAGGACCAGGTTGTAGGCGTCCCAGATCTTGGTGACGTCCACCCGGATGATGCCCGAGGTCGACGGGTTGGCGTGGGCGGCGCCCAGGTAGACGACGTTGGGGTCGCTCGGGTCGACGTCCAGGCTGAGGGTGGTCGTCAGCAGGCTGTAGTCGGCGAGCGCGACGCTGTTGCTGGGGATGGTGTACGCGACCCCGTCGACCCGCGGCTCGCTGGGGAAGCGGACCTGGACCCAGTTCTGGCCGAAGTCCTTGGTCATGTACAGGCCGCGGAGGCTGCCGTCCGTCTCGGCGACCGCCGCGTAGATCCACCCGGCGTAGAGCTGGTCCCGGGTCGTGTTGCCGGTGAGGGCGGGCTTGGCCAGGACGATCCGGCCGTGGGCCCCCATCGGGTTGACGCCGCCGTTGGCGACCGCCACCGGGCTCCGGTCGAAGACGTCGATGAGCAGCGGGTTGCCGACGCCGCCGTTGAGCGGGTTCCAGTTCTGGCCCCGGTTCGGGCTGATGTAGACGCCGTCGCCGCCGAAGGCCGCGTAGAGCGTCAGCAGGTTCGGGTCGTCGCCGCCGCCGGTGGCGCTGGAGGGGTCGAGCACGACGTCCGTCGCCTGGCCCGACCGCATCAGGGTCCAGTGGTCGCCCGTGTCGGTGCTCCGCCAGAGGCCGCCGTTGGGCCCGCTGACGGCCGCGTAGATGATCACCTGGCCCTGGAGGGTCAGCTTGGGGTCGACCACGACCTTGAAGGTCGTGGTCCCGACGAAGGTGCGGTCGCGGGCCCCGGAGTTCAGCGGCAGGGGGTTACCGGAGGCGTCGACGTTGGTCGTGCTGTCGAGTAGCTTCCAGGTGGCCCCGCCGTCCTTGGAGATCAGGAACCCGACGCCCGTCGTCCCCGTGTCCCCCTCGCCCGTCGAGGCGATGACGATGGACTGCCGCGGGTCGTTGTTCCGCGGGAAGACCGTGATCGACCCGATGTTCAGGCCGCTGGTCGGGCCGAAGTCGGTCAGCGGGACGTAGGTCGGGCCCTGCGGGTCGGTGGTCAGGAAGTTGGTCGTCTTCCAGACGCCGCCGCTGGCGCCGCCCATGAAGAAGGTGTTGCCCGTCGGGTCGGACGGATCCTGGGCGAGCGCCGAGACCCGGCCGGCCGAGCCCTCGACGTCGCCCGTCAGGACCGACGCCGCGCCCACAGACGTCCAGGTGTTGTGCGACAGGTCGCTCGACAGGGCCGTCTGGAAGATGCGGAAGCTCAGGCTCGTCTGGTCGGCGACCGGCTCGCCCAGGCCCGAGGTCGGCAGCGGCTTCTGGAACAGCAGCGCCCAGCTCGACAGCGTGGCCGAGGCCCCGGCCTCCGTCCCCTCGATCGTCAGCGTCCAGTCGCCGCCCGAGGTGGCGCCCTCGAACCCGCTGTTCAGCAGCGGGAACAGCGGGTTGAACGAGGCGCCGGTGTACGGCGGCGACGCCTGGCTGATCGCCGTGGCGGCGGCGTCGTCGAAGATGACGTTCGTGAACCCGCCGGAGTTCGACCCCTGGACCAGGTTGGCGAACAGGACGACGGACTTGCCGTCGTGCGTCAGCGTCGCCTTGATCTTGCTCACGTCGGGCGTGGCCAGCGTCAGCAGCAGCCGCAGGCCCGAGAGGCCCGACGTGGTCGTCGTCCCCTGGACGAGGAAGTTGTCGGGCACCCGGATCGTCGACGTCAGCGGCGTCCCGGCCAGCGGCCGGTTCACCGCCCCCGAGCCGTAGTTCACCGAGGTCACCGGGACCGCGGCCCCCTCGCCGCGCCGGACGTCGAGCCCGGCGTTGAGGCTCCGGTCCAGCTTCTGGCCGTTGACGTCGGTGATGTCCGAGCCGAGCTGGACCGTGTACGTCCCGCTGAGGACCTGCGTCGGGAAGTTGACGTTGAAGGTCGAGGCGACCTGGACGCCGTTGACCGTCGTCGGGTTGACCGGCGTCACGCTGATCGTGGGCGTGGCGCCCAGCGACCAGCCGGTCAGCGTCCCCGTGATGCGGGTCGCCGTGTTGGTGACCCGCAGCTTCCACACCCCCTGGATCGACTTGCCGTCGAAGGCCGACAGCGAGCCGCTCGCCGGCCGGAACGAGCCGGTGTACGGGGCCGTCCCGTTCGTGATCGCCCGCGAGGCCGCGTCGTCGAACACGGTGTTGGTGAGGTTCGCCCCCCGCAGGCCGCCGGCCGGGACCAGCGCCACCGTCGTGCCGTCCGGCGCCACCAGCTCGAGCTTCAGCCCGGCCAGGTTCGAGAACGTCGCGCTCAGGGTCACGGTGACGTCCGACGCTACGAACGTCGAGCCGAAGTACGACGGCACGGTCAGCGTCGACTCCAGGATCCCGGGCACGGTCGCCGACGGCGGCGCGGGGATCAGCTGTCCCGCCCGGTCCGACGCGAAGTACTGCATGTTCAGCAGCGACCCGGTCGGCCCCATGACCTGGAGGACGTCGGCCGGTGTGAAGGTCGACGTCTGCACCGGCCGGTCGAACGTCACGGACAGGTAGCTGGTCGAATTATCTTTGACCAGGTTGTCGAGCGAGCCCGTGTCGTTCTGGGCGGCCGACGCGATCGCGTGGGCCCCGGGCAGGATCAGCGGCAGGCTCGTCTTGACGGTCTGCGACCCGAGGATCTGCGAGACCAGCGAGGCCGGCACGCCGGGCCCGCCGGCGATGTTGGACCACGTCTTGAAGACGCGGGCCAGCTCGGGCGTCGTGAAGAAGTCGCCCGGGGTGTAGCCCTGGTAGAGCGACCCCGACGCATACGTCAGCGGATCCTGGCCGGCGACGCCGTTGGCGTCCTGGTCGATCGCGTTGCCGGCCTTCGTCGCCCCGCCGGGGCCCGCCGGGACGGTCCGCACGCGGTCGGTGATCTGGGGGTTGATGATGTAGCTGTACGTGCCGACCGCCGTCTGGGGGGCGAACGAGACCAGGAACCGCGTGTAGCCGAAGCCCGGCACCAGGCTGAGGGGGTCCGGCGTCACCGCCGTCGCCGGGATCTCGACGTAGGCGTCGGAGTTCGACGTGCCGCGGTAGTAGATGCGGACGTCGTCCGGGGTGAACGTCGCCGCGTACCCCTGCGGGTCGATCGGCCGGTCGAAGGTCACGACGAACGAGTCGACCGACACGCCGCCCGTGGTGTCGACCACCCCCTGCGTGCCGTCGATCACCCGCGGGCCGGCGGCGATCGTCATCCTCTGGACGTAGGTCCGGAACGGGTCGCCGACGATGGCCAGGCTGGAGTTCAGGTGCGACTTGTTTAGGTTGCCGGCCCACGCCAGGTAGACCTGCCCGGAGCCGACCGCCAGGCCGATCTGGAAGCCGAACCCGAAGGCCGAGGCGGCCGGGTCGGCCCCGTTGAAGTTGTCCCCCTCGGGGTTGAGCGAGATCGTCCGGCCGGTGACGGCGTCGACGGCCGTCTGCGACGGGTTGGCCGAGGACTGGAGGCTGAACGAGGCGCCGCCGTCGATGCTGGTCGTGACGTAGACCGACGACCGCGCCCGCGCCGAGTCGTCGCGGCCGTCGCGCCACGACATCACCAGCGAGCCCGTCGTCTGGTCGACGGCCACCTGGGGCAGGAACTGGGCCCGGCCCACGATCTGGCCGGTCTCCGTCCTGGCGTTGGCGCCGCTGTAACCGTCGACCGAGCCCTGGTCGTCGTTGACGGGGATGTCGACGTTCGTGAACGGGTAGTACCGGTGCTGCCAGGTCCGGCCGCCGTCGTCGGAGGTGACCAGGTAGACGTCCGTGTTGTCCGACGGGTTGTTGATGCCGCCGACCTGGATCGTCCGGAAGCCCGTATAGGTGACGTAGATCCGCCCCTGATTCTGGCTGAAGGAGCCCAGCGTGTTGTCCTGGGCGGCGTCGATCCCGGGGCCGATCCCCTGGGGGCCGGCCGCGGCCGACGCGCGGGGATAGCTGCCGTTCTGGCTGCCGCGCACCTGGGTCGACGCGACCGTCTCGGCCGCGCCGTCGGCGACGACGCCCGTGGCGAAGGTCAGCGACAGGTTCTCCAGGAACGACGGCAGGGCCGTGGTCGACGTCCCGTTGTTGCCGTAGGCCGTGAACCGCAGCGTCCAGTTCCCCGTGAGCTGGGCGGACGACGAGCCGGCGAACCGCGAGAGCCCGGCGCCGAACCTCTGGCCTTCGGGGCGATAGACCCCGGCGTAGCCCGTCGCGGCCCCGCTGCGGTCGTTGATGCTGCGGGGCGCCCCGTCGTCGAACGACCCGCCGATCTCGCCGTAGGTCAGCTTGACGTTGTTGAGCGTGTAGGTCCCGACGATGCCGAGGTTGGTCCCGGTCACGCCGGTCGTCAGCGTGGCGGGCGGGGCCTGGCCGTCGACCCCCTGCGCGTTGGAGAACAGGGTCACCGTCCGGCCGTCCGGCGCGATCAGCTCGGCGCGAAGCCAGGCCATGTTCTCCTGCTGGAGGGTCATGTTGACCGTCAGCTTGCCCAGCGAGGCGAACGCGTCCGCGAACGAGACCGGGATCGTGAAGTCCGTCGTCTGCGCGCCGTAGGGGGCCCCGGTCCCGGTGGCGTTGGCGATCGGCCCCGTGCCGCCCGCGATCGTGTAGGCGTAGCTGGCGGAGACGGCGTTCGACTGGATCAGGTCGGGGACGACGTCGGTGTTCGACGCGGTGGCGTTGTACCGCCCGAAGTTGTCCCAGACCACCGTGGCGCCGCCGCCCGCGTTGGCCGCCGCCTGCCCGGCGGGGACCGACTTCCCCTGCCCCACGACGATCTTGGGCGTCGCCATCGCGAAGACGCCGGTGGCGCCGGTCCAGCGCGACTGGTTGTTCACCTGGGTCGAGCCGCTGAACGTCCGGCCGCCGTCCGACGACGTGATGACCTGGATCGAGTTCGGGTTCCACACCTGGCCGTTGGGGACGAAGGCGTCGCCCGTCGGCGTGTTCTCGTTCGTGCTCCAGCCGATCCAGATGTTCCCGGCGTAGGGGTCGGTCTGGACGTAGCCGGTGTCCGGATCCGTGAACGTCGGCAGGTTGTCGTCGATCGTCAGCGTCGGGTTGAACACCGCGTCGGTGACGTACTGGCGGACGATCGTGTCGGAGACCCAGCCCGGCGTCCCGACCCCGGAGCCGCTGCCGGCGAAGTTGAACTTCCTCATCACCAGCGCGCCGCTGGTGTTGGCGCCGTTCGTCTGCTGCGTCAGCACGTAGACGTTGTGCTGGTTGTCGAAGGCGACCTGCGGGTTGATCGTCTGCGTGTAGGCCGTATTCACGCCCGGGTTCGGCACGATCGCGGCGTCGGTCTGGAGGCTCGCCGCGGCGAACGTCCCCAGGTAGTTCCAGCTCAGGCCGCCGTCGTTCGAATACGCCCCCTCGACCCAGTTCACGTTGCCGGGCGCCAGGTTCGGGTCGTTCCGCGTCCACACCGAGAAGAGGTGGTACGGGTTGTACCGGTCCACCACCACCGTCGGGCTGCTGACGTTCCCCCCCGACTGATCGATCGCGTTCTGGTCGAAGACGGTCGCCTGCGGCGCGGGCAGGACGGCCATCAGCGTCCTCGGCTCCAACCACTCCAGGACGCTGCGACGGAGCTGCTCCCGACGCGCCTTCTTGAGCCGGGCGTCCGGGCGAAGGCCTTTGCGAAGACCGCGAGAGGGGACGTCCGATGCACCCGTGCTCATGACCAAGTCTCCAGATCTCAGTTGTTCAACCCACCCCGCCGGTTTCCCCGGCGGGGAGGATTCGCCTTCGCTCGGCAACGGCTATGGCGATGGTTGGGATTGCCCGGCTCATTCCGATCGACTCAAGGGGCGAATCTGAGGTGAATCGCGAAAACATGCCGGCTCAACCGACCAGAGTCAAATTTCCCGACGACCCCTTTTCCCCGCCTTCCACCCGCAACCCCCAGAGACCGCCTCACCCCTCGCGTCGCGCCCGATGAAATCACGCTTGCTATCATCCATGACTCGAATCACCCATGTCAAGCGGCTCGCCGAGATTTCCTCCCCTCCCCTGCCCCGCCCCTCGCCCCGATCCGCTCGCCCGCCGCGGCGACGCCCGGCCCAGGATCGTCGACTCCTGGAAGCTCAAACCCTCGGATGTCGTCGTCGAGGCCCGGGGGATTCAAGGAGACCGACGCGCCTTGAAACCAAGGCCCCAAGCCGCCAAGGCGTCGGGCGTCCTGGGAGACTTGGTCCATCGCGTCCCATGGTTTCAATGATGGTGCCGGGGCCAATGCGCCTTGGGACCAAGCCGCCTGGGTTCACTGATCCCTAGCGACCCAATCCCCAAGACGGATATATCCCTGGATGACTTGCCGCATGGTCATCAAGTCGGCCAGGAGCCGAGGGACATCGGTGCCGCCATGACCTTGGCTCCTGGACGGCCCGGCTCCTTGATCCCTTGAACCCTGGCGTAACAGGAGCCATGAAACCTTGACGCCTTGGTTCCAGGGCTCGGGATTCGGCCCGGCTGGACCTCCCGGTTCCAGGTCGGTCCGCTCGTCGAAATCGCCGAGTCTTCGAGACGCCGACGTCACCTGGATGCCAAGGCGCCAGGTCGCCAAGGCACCGCCATCGCCTCGGTCGCAGGCACGACCGGAGACCTTGATCCCAAGGTGACCGATGAAACTTGAAGCCTCGGCGACAAGTCGCCTGGATGACCATGTCACCCCAGGCACCCAGGGATCCATCCAGGTCGATCGGCTTGACATCAAGCCGAGGGCATCGGCTTGATGACTCGGGGCCCAATTCGTCGACTTCCCAATTCCATGCCTCGGCCAATCTCGCGATGGATCATGGGCGACAAGGTTCCAGGGTCGCGAGATGATTGTGAAACCATGCTTCCCAGTCGGCTCGACCGCCAAGGTTCCATGGTCGCCATGGCACCTTGGTCCCGACATCGGCTTGATGATCGATGCCCATCGTCACCGATAAACCAAGGGGCCCAGTCATCAGGGCGGACCATGGGCCGAGTGACCTTGGGACGTCGGCCGACTTGTCGTCTTGATGCAACGATGACGAGGTCCCATGGCAACGATGGGCCAAGGGGCGTTGCGACCCAGGGATCAAGGCGCCCCCTGGAACTTGACGTCGATGCATCTTGCGACGCTGGCACCTGGGAACCAAGTTCGTCGAACCGCCTGGCTTTGAAGGCACCTGGGGACCTGGCGTGACGGGCGGCCATGGCCGCTTGACGCCAGGGTCCCGACATCCTGATGTCGCCTCGACGCCTGTGCGACAAGGCGACTGGAGGAGATGGGACCTTGGGACATGGGGGCCAAGCCGTCGAGTTTCCGAGGAAACGACAAGTCTTGAGACCCATGCGCCGATAAAGCTGGACGTCGACTTGCCCTGGGACCGATTCCGCGAGGGAACGAGGTTCCCAGGGAGCTTGAGACGTCGAAACCCTGCGACCAGGGGGCCGAGCAACCAAGGCGTCGCCGCAAGGCCCGAGATCCGCGGGATTTCGAGGCGACGCATCGGGACGCCTTCGACGCGGGGAGGGGAGACCCATGAGGAGCGTGGCGGTCACCAACGCGAAGGGGGGGGTCGGCAAGAGCACGACGGCCATCAACATGGCCGCGGCGCTGGTCGAGCTGGACTGCCGCGTCCTGCTGGTGGATGCGGATCCCTCGGGCAACGCGGCGCTCGGGTACTTCCCCCGGGGTGCGCCGGCCGTCGGCCTGGCGGACGCCCTCCTCGAAGGGTCGGGCCTGGCCGACGTCGCGGTCGCCACCGAGTACCCCGGCCTGGACGTGGTCCCCCCGGGCGACCGGCTGGGGAACTGCTCGGATCAGATGGGCGGCGTCCAGGGATTGGGGCAGGGGAGGGAATTCCGCGTCCGCCGCCTGATGAAGGGGCTGACCGGCTACGACGTCGTCATCTTCGACACCAGCCCGGTCCTCACGCCCCTGAACGTGGCCATCCTCTACGCCGTCGGCGAGATCCTCATCCCCATCGACCCCTGCGTCGCGGCCCTCGCCGGCGTCCGGGCGCTGGAGGAGCTGGTGAAGACCGTCGGCGATTTCCGCATGGAGTTCACCGACGCCGGGGACCTGGCGATCACCGGCGTCCTCATCACCCGCGTCGACCGGACGCTGGTCTCGAAGCAGATCGAGGCCGAGGTCCGCAGCTACTTCGGGCCGATCGTCCACGACCTGGTCGTGCCGGCCTCGGTGAAGTTCCGCGAGGCCTACGCCCGCGGCATGCCCCTGATCCACTACGACCGCCTCGGCCCGGCGGCCACCGCCTACCGCGCCGCGGCGCAGGCGTTCCTGGAAGGCCGGGGCGGATCCGCCGCCGCCACCGAGGCCCCCACGGCCCCCGACCTCGACGACGCCGAGGCGCCCGACCTGACCTGGCGCGAGGCGTCCTGACGCCCGACCCCGTACCGATATTCGGACCGTAGTCGCCCGCGGCCCGGCCGCCGGCGCGAGACCCCCAGGAGACCCCGGCGCCCGACGGACGCGGCGGCGGAGGGAGGTGACCGATGAGCAGTCCGACCCGCCGCGGAGGCATCCCCGGGCCCGAGAGCCGGACCGGCCTCACCCGACCCAGCATGACCGAGGCCGAGTTCGAGCGCCGGATCTCCGGCCAGCCCCCCTCGTCGCCGTCGGATCCCCCGGCGATGGGCGTCGCCGAGCCGATGGACCCCGAGCCGGCCAGCGACCCCGAGCCGACGCCGCGGGCGTCCTCGTCCTCCTCGTCGTCGCGCACCCGCGCCAGCCGGGCCAAGCCCGCGAAGCCCCGGCGGGTCCAGCGCATGTTCGCCATCGAGGAGGACGTCGACAAGAAGCTGTGGCTCTACGCGATCCACATGGGCAAGGATCGCTCCGAGGTCGTCAACGACCTCCTGCGCCCGCTGGTCGCGTCGATGGTCCTCTACGACTCCCGCGACCGCCGCTCCGGCCGCAACGCCGAGGCCGCCGACCGCGACCTGGAAGGCGACGCCGCCTGACCGCCGAAGGGCGGGGCAGGGGAGGGACGGTCGCCGGTGCATCCGACGTCGTCGCAACCGTCGCGACGACCCGCACCCGCGGCGCGAAGCCGGCCGTCGTCGTCATCGGCCTGATCGCCGAGGCCCGCCCGCGTCGCCCGACCCGCCAGGGTCGACGCGGGCTCCGGCCTGCGCCGGGGATCCCGATCAGGCCGCGGGGCCCGATTCGGGGAAGAGGAGGGGTTGCGCGGGGGCGGGCTTGCCGTCGCGGAGGCGGGCCTCCAGGGCGGCGAGGCAGAGGGGTTCCAGCATCTTCTTCCAGCGCGAGAGGCCGGGGTTCTCGGCCTTCACCGCCGCGAGGATCGCGTCGCGCTGGTCGTCCGGGAGCTTCTCCCAGGCGGCTTTAAGGCGCGCCTCCCGGTCGGCCTCGGCGCGGGTCGCCGCCTCGGCCTCGGCCTTCGCGTCGGCCGCCTTGCGCTCGGCCTCCTCGCGCCTCGCGGCGAGGCCGGACGCCGACCGGAAGTCGGTCGGATCCTGGTAGTCGGACCGGATCGAGGCGACGAGGTAGCCGGCGGGGTTCTTGCCCACGCGCTTGTCGCCGTTGCGGATCAGCCAGTCGAAGACCTCGACCTTGGTCCGGATGCGGTCGGCGGGGTGCGCGCCGACCAGTTCGGCCGCGGCCTTGGCCGTGACGCCGCGGGCCCGCAGGGCCTCCGCCAGCTCGGACGGGGCGTCGTCCGGGACCTCGACGCCGTCGGGCTCATCGTCGAGCCCCCCCCCGGGGACGCCGTCGCCGCGGCCCCGGACCAGGATGATCCGCCAGGTCCCCCGGCTGACGTAGGCGTAGCGCTCCTCGGCCGGGAGCACCTCCAGGAAGCCGACCTGCTCCAGCTCCTCCAGGGCCGGCTTGAGCCGTCGCTTCAGCTCGGTCGGGGCGTAGGTCCGGCTCAGGCCGATGTGCTCGCAGGCGAGCGTCCGCAGGTCGAACTCCAGCCGGCTCCGGCGATAGAACCGCTTGTCCAGGAAGCGGTACATCCGCTTCGTGGTCGGCAGCCGGAGCTTGAGGTACAGCTCCAGGTCGAGCTGCTTGAGGTTGCCGCTCTGGAACGACTGGAACATCACGTCGTTCCACTTGAAGCTGGAGAGGGGCAGGGGGGGCTTGTCGGCCTTCGCCCCGGCCTTCCCCGCCTTCGCCCGCGCCGAGGACTTCCGCCAGCGCTCGCGGTCGTAGAGCGTGACGTTGTCCAGGACGTGGAACTGCTCGTCCACCCAGCTCTTGGCCGTGTTGTCCCACCAGGCGTTCTCGTACATCAGGACCACGCCCACCCAGCGGTGCAGCGCCTCCTCGATGCGGCGATAGCTCTGGCCGCTCTGGGGCCATCCCAGCAGCTCGATCAGCTCGTACCGCGAGAACGGCACGCGGGCGTCGGTGAAGTTGCTCCGGCGCTTGGTGAGCTGGATCAGCCCGACCAGCACCTCGTCGTCCAGCGACGTCGGCAGGCCGTGCTTGTGGGTCCCCATGATCGTCAGCCGGCGGACGATCGGCGGGCTGTCGCGCAGCTCCAGCCGGTCCTCGAAGACCAGCGTCGTCTGGCCGTCGGGCACCCGATCCGTCAGGGCGGCGATCGGGAACTCCGCGAGGTTCAGCTCGTCCTTCCAACCGGCGTCGCCCGAGGTCGTCGCCTCGGGCTCGCCGACGGACGTCGCCTCGTCGAGCTCCTCGTCGTCCTCGAACGTGAACCCCAGCTCCGCCATCCCGATGCTCCCGGCGTTCGCCCCAGAGGCTGTCGCATCGAGATCCGTCCCGGTCCCCGCCTTCCTGTCTTCCGGCCGATCGAGAAAGGAGCAACACCATGAAGGCGGCCCGCCGCCGTGTTGTTGTCTTTCTGTCTAGAACAAGAGTCTAGAAACAAATTCTCCGCGCCGCAAGGTCATGATAATCAAGAAGTTACAGAGGCTAAGTATGTCCGGTTAATCGGTAGGGGTATGTCCGGTTAATCGTGGGTGCAGGCCCCAAGTATGTCCGGGACATCGTGAGAAGTATGTCCGGTTAATCGGGGAAACGCCCTCGAACCATGCTCGGTCGATCGGCATGGGCGCGGATCCACTAGGGTTCGAACATCGTTAGTGATCGGATGGGCGGATCCGGCCCCGTGCGGCAAGTATGCGCCATGAATCGTCATGTCCGCATGATCAGAAGTCGGACGCCTGTCGGGAGCGGCCGGCGCGCGAGGGCGGGGGGGTCGCGCCGATCGGGGGGACGCGAGGCGGGCGGCACGGCGTCGGCGGCTTCCAGGAGCCGCGCCCGACCATGCTCGGTTAATCGTGGTGGACGTCCGGACGGTCGACCGAAGCCGGGAGGACCGGGGGCGGGAAGTATGTCCGGTTGATCGGTAGCGGCGCGAGGCCGGCCGTGCGGCGGGCGCGGCGACCATGCTCGGTTAATCGTGGGTGCAGGCGGGCGGAGGCGACGGGTGCATGTAAGATTGGGGAAATGGGCCGTCTCTTTTTGATGCGAGCGACGTACGGACCTATGGTTCAGAGGATGAAGGCCGACCGGCGTCGTTGTCGCGCGCCGTCGCGGCCGGTTAGACTGGGGTCGACCGCCGGGCCGCATCGCGGCCGACCCCGGGCCCTCCGGCCGTCGCTCCCCGCGTTCCGCACCAAAGTGAGAGGTTGCTCCATGGGACCGAAGACTTGGAGGCGCCTGGCCATCGCGGCCGTGGTCCTCGTCTTGGGCGTCGTCTCGATCGTCGTGCTGCAGCGATATCAGGTCTCGCGACTGGGCAAGACCAACCTGGTCAAGGCCGAGGAGGCGGAGAAGGCCGGGGACCTGGCGAAGGCCGAGGACCTCTACCTCCAGCACGTCCTGGTCTTCCCGGAGGACTTCGACGCCCAGGTCAACTTCGCCAAGGTGCTGCTGGAGCGGTCCCGGACGCCGGCCCGCATCGCGCAGGCGATGCAGATCTACAAGGACGTCCTGGGCCGCCAGCCCGGGCGCGACGCGGTCCGTCGGTCCCTGGCCGAGCTCCAGGTCGAGATCCTGGGCGACAGGGGGGCCGACCCGCAGCAGGTCTCGGCGGCGCGGGCGAACCTGCTGTCGCTCCAGAAGAAGGCGCCGGACGACGGCGACCTGGCGTACCTGCTGGGGCGCTGCTACCAGGCCGACGGCGAGGACCGCGAGGCCCTGGAGGCGTACACGGCGGCCGTGGCCAGGAGGTCGAAGGACCGCTTCGACGCCCGCCAGCGCATGGCGACGCTCTACCGGGGCGAGCGGCTGAACAGCCCGGCCGACGCCGACCGCGTGATCGACGAGATGGTGAAGGAGGAGCCGGACGACTACCGGACCCACCTGGCCCGGGGCCGGTACCGCCTCCAGCTCCTGAAGCCCGGCGAGGACCCCTCGGCGGCCGAGGCCGACTTCCAGGACGCCATCCGGCTGGCGCCCACCGAGGCCCAGCCGTACCTGGAGCTCTCGCAGGCGAAGAGGCGACGGACGCCGCCCGACCTCGCGGGGGCCGAGGCGGCCCTGGCCAAGGGCCTGGAGGCGGCGCCCAAGTCCGGCCCGCTCCACCTGGCCATGGCCGTGATGAAGCTGACCACGGAGGACCTCGACGGCGGCCTGAAGGCCCTGCGGCGCGGCCTGGAGGCCCTGCCCGACGACGCGGCCCTGCGCGTCACCCTGGCCGACGCCCTCGCCTCGCGGGGCGCGACGGCCGAGCTCCGCGAGCAGGCCCGCGAGCTCTACCGGATCGGCCTGAAGGCCTACGGCGACTACTACTCCGCGTTCTCGCTCGTCAACGCGCGGGAATGGAACGAGGCGAAGAAGATCCTGCTGGAGAGGCTGACGAACCTGGACCTCTCGTCCAACCCCCCCCTCCGGGCCGGGGTCAACCTCCTGCTGGCCCAGTGCTACGGCAACCTCGGCGACGTCGAGCGCCAGCGCTCCTACCTCACCGGCGCGGTCCGCGACGCGCCCAACAACCTCCCCTCCCGCCTGAGCTGGATCAACGGCCTGGTCGAGCAGGGCGAGGTCGACCGCGCGATCTCCGAGTATCGCACCCTGGCCGCGACGGTCCCCGTCGTCCGGCCGCTGCTGGCCGCCCTGCTGATCGAGCGCAATCGCCGCCTGGAGACCGCCCGGCGCGACTGGAAGGAGGTCGAGGACCTGATCGTCCAGGTCTCCCGCGACGACCCCGCCTCGTCGACCGCGACGATCCTGACCGCCCAGATGAAGGCGGCCCAGGGCCTCCGCGACGAGGCCGTCGCCCTGCTCGACGCGGCGCGGGCGAAGAATCCCAGGGATCCGGCGGCCGTCAAGCTCTGGATCAACTCGGCCGACTTCCGCGCCGGCCGCCGCGACTTCGCCGGCGCGCTGAAGATCCTCGACGAGGCGAAGGCCGCCTTCGGCGACTCCGAGCCGCTGCACATGGCCCGCCTGAAGTACGTCCTCGCCCGGGGCGGCCCCGACCTGGCCGCGGACCTGGTCGCCGAGTCCAAGGGCGTCGAACCCCTGCCGGTGGACCAGCGCGTCGCGGTCCTGGACGCCATCGGCACGGCCCTGGCCTCCCGCGGGTCCCGGGCCGAGGCCGCCGCGATCTGGGCCCGCACCTCCGAGCTGGCCCCCAACGACCTCCGGCCCCGCCTCCAGGCGCTCGGCATGGCCCTCGACCCCAAGGCCGACCTCCCCGCCGACGAGGTGGCGCGGATCGGGGCCCAGGCCGAGAAGCTGATCGCCGACATCCGCCGCGTCGAGGGGAACGACGGCTACATGGGCCGCTTCGCCGAGGTCGAGCTGCTCACCTGGCGGATCCCCCGCACGGCCGACCCCGTCGAGAAGGCCAGGCTCCGCGCCGCCGCCCGCTCCTCGCTCGAGGAGCTGCGCTCGCGGCGGCCCGACTGGTCCATCCTCCCGCTGGCCGGCGCCCGCCTGGAGGAGCTGGACCTCGACGGGGCGAAGGACGACGACCGCCGCCGCCGCATCGGCGTCATGGCCGACCTCTACGTCCAGGCCGTCGAGATGGGCCAGCGCAGCCTCCCGGTCGTCCACCGCGCCACCGAGCTGCTCATCGAGGCGGGCCGCACCGCCGAGGTGAGCCAGCTCTGGGGCAAGGTCCCCAGCCTCAACGGCGACTCCGGCGCCGCGACCGACGTCGAGAAGTCGATCCTCAACCGCGTCATCGGCGAGAAGAACTTCGAAGACGCCGAGGCCATCGTCCGCCAGCGGGTCGCCGCCCGGCCCAACGACCTGGCCGAGCGCGTCTCGCTCGCCCAGATCCTCATCTGGCAGAAGAAGCTCGACGAGGCCGAGGCCGTGCTCCGCCAGGCCGTCGCCGACGACCCGGCCGATCCCGATCGCCGCGTCCTCCTGGTCGAGTTCCTGGTGGCCTCGGGCAAGATCGAGCCGGCCGAGCAGGCCGCCGCCCAGGTCGAGCGGGCCGTGGGGCCCGACCGCGCCCCCCAGGCGATGGCCTCGTGCTCCGCCCTCATCGCCCAGGGCGCCCAGGCCGCCGGCCGCGACGCCCTGAAGACCAAGTGGATCGCCTCGGCCAAGGAATGGCACCGCCGGGCCCAGGCCGCCAAGCCCGCCGACTTCTCGCGCCGCCGCGCCTACGTCGAGTTCCTCCTCCGCATGAGCCTGGTCGACGACGTGGAGGCCGAGCTGACCTCGATCCTCAAGCCCGCCGACGCCTCCCGCGCCGTCGACCCCGCCGACCTCGCCTGGGCCCGGCGCACCCTGGCCCTGACCTACGTCGCCCGCGCCGACCTGACCGGCGACTACCAGCAGGCCCTGAAGGCCCTCTACCTCTACGCCCCGCCGGACAAGGCCGACGAGAAGCTCCCCGAGGAGGCGGAGGACCTCCGCGTCCTCGCCCGCGTCTACGCGGCCCAGCGGATCGTCTCCTACCGGACCAAGGCCGCCGCCATCCTGAAGAAGCTCGTCGACGAGCGCCGCGCCAGCGAGGACGACCGCTACCTCCTGGCCCGGATCTACAAGGCCGACGGCGACTGGGACAAGGCCCACGCCGAGCTGGCCGAGCTGGTCCGCGAGGAGCGCCGCCCGGCCTCCACCCAGGACCTGGCCCAGCAGGTCGGCCGCCTGACCTACTTCGCCTCCGAGCTGATCGACCGCCTCAAGCCCCCCGCGAGCGACGCCGACGCCGGCGCGGCCGAGGCCCAGGCGCTCATCGACCGCCTGAAGGCCTTCCAGCCCGACTCCTTCAACGTCCTCTCGCTCCAGGTCCGGCTCGACAAGGCCCGCGGCAAGGACGCCGAGGCCCTGGCCAAGGTCAAGGCCATCGCCGACCGGCCCCAGGTCGCCCCGGCCCTGGCCCGCGCCCTCGGCGGCCTCGCCGAGAAGGTCGGCCTGCTCGACGAGGCCGAGGCCCTCCTCAAGCGCAACGCCACGGCGTCGCCCCGGCTGGAGGACCAGCTCGAATACGCCGCCTTCCTCGGCCGCCGCGGCCGCATCAAGGACGCCCTCGACGTCTGCGAGCCCCTCTGGAAGGCCGCCCCCAACCCCGAGCCCGTCACCCCCACGGTGATCTCCATCCTCCTGTCCGAGCAGACCTTCCACGACCCCGACCAGGTCGCCCGCGTCAGCGGCTGGATCGAGCGCACGCTCCAGCAGAAGCCCGACGCCCCGCTCCTGACCATCGCCCTGGGCACCATCCGCGACCGCCAGGAACGCTACTCCGAGGCCGTGGAGCTGTACCGCAAGGCCCTGGCCAGGAACGCCAGCGAGGTCGTCCCGCTGAACAACCTCGCCTGGTTGATGACCCTCCAGGGGGACAAGGGGGCCGACCCCCTGAAGTTCATCAACCGCGCCATCCAGCTGCGAGGGCCCGTCCCCGAGCTGCTCGACACCCGGGCCGTCGTCTACATGACCAACGGCGACAACCCCAAGGCCATCAAGGACCTGGAGGACGTCGTCGCCATCGACCCGGCCCCCTCGCGCTACTTCCACCTGGCGCGGGCTTACCTCGCCGCCGGCGACCAGGACGCCGCCCGCCGCAGCCTGAGCAAGGCCCGCGACGAGGGCCTGAAGGAGTCCGACATCCACCCCCTGGAACGCCCCGCGCTCGCCCAGGTGGAGAAGGCCCTCAAGTGAACCCGGGCCCGGCGGCGGCCCCCTCGCGGGCCGTCGCCGGCCGCCTCGGCCTCAGCCGGCCGCGGGATTCGGCTCGTCCCGGATCAGGTCCAGCAGGTAGCGGCCGTAGTCGTTGCGGAGGGCGGAGGCCAGCCGCTCCACCTGCTCGGCCCCGATGAAGCCCTGGCGGTACGCCACCTCCTCGACGCACGCGATCTTGAAGCCCTGCCGCGCCTCGATCGTCTCGACGTAGTTGGCGGCCTGGATCAGCGACTCGATCGTCCCCGTGTCGAGCCAGGCGAAGCCCCGGGTGAACAGCTCCACCCGCAGCTCGCCCCGCTCCAGGTAGATCCGGTTGACGTCCGTGATCTCCAGCTCGCCGCGCGGCGAGGGCTCCAGCCCGGCCGCGACGTCGAGCACCTGATTGTCGTAGAAGTACAGCCCCGTGACCGCGAAGTGCGACTTCGGCTCCTTCGGCTTCTCCTCGATCGAGAGGGCCCGGCCCTCGCGGTCGAACTCGACGACGCCGTAGCGCTCCGGGTCCTTCACCGGGTAGGCGAAGACCGTCGCCCCCGACGCGCACGCCCCGGCCCTCCGGAGCATGGGCTGGAACCCCTGGCCGTGGAAGATGTTGTCCCCCAGGATCAGGGCCGCGTCGCCGCCGCCGACGAAGTCCCGGCCGATCAGGAACGCCTGGGCGAGCCCGCCGGGGTGCGGCTGGACCGCGTACTCGATCGCCAGCCCGAGCTGCGAGCCGTCGCCCAGCAGCCGCCGGAAGCCGCCGATGTCGTCGGGCGTGGAGATGAGCAGGACCTCCCGGATCCCCGCCATCATCAGCGTCGACAGCGGATAGTAGATCATCGGCTTGTCGTAGATCGGCAGGAGCTGCTTGCTGACCGCCCGCGTGATCGGATAGAGCCGCGTCCCGGAGCCCCCGGCGAGGATGATGCCTTTGCGAGCCATGTCCTGAAGATCCTTTGATGTGAGCGCCGGCGCGACGCGTCCCGGCGTCGGCCCATCGGTAGACTAACGCGTCGGGCCCCGGAACTCAAACGCGGCGGCCGTCGCGGTCGCGGGGCCTCGGGCGTTTGTCGACGGCGCCCGCGGCCGTTACACTGAAATGATCAGGACGGCCTCAGGCTTATCCCGGCCGACGCAGGCCGGCCCGGCCCCCGCCCCTCGACGTCCGTCCGCGCCCCGCGATGCGTCAGGACCAACCGCAGACATGAAATCGTTCTTGGACGCCTGTCGCCTGGTGGAGCCGCTGCAGCTCGTCGTCGAGGCCGGCGGCGAGCCCGACGTCGGCGTCCGCGTGCTGCACCAGCCGTTCGCCCTCGTCGGCCGCGACCCCCGCGCCGACGTCCCGCTCGAACACCGCCTGGTCAGCCGACGCCACGCCTACCTCCAGGTCGTCGAGGGCTTCGCCTTCTGGATCGACCTGGAGAGCCGGCTGGGGACCCTGGGGGGGGGCCGGCCCCGCAAGTACGGCTGGCTGACCCGCGACGAGCCGATGCGCATCGGCCCCTATGAGCTGCGCCTGGGGGCGTCGGGCCGGGCCCCGGGGGCGGACGATCGGCCGCCGGAGTCCATGCCCCTGATGTCCCGCTCCTACGGGGCGACGCCGTGGCCGGACGTGGGCCTGGAGTTCCTGAACGGGCCGTCGCGCTCCGCGGTCTGGCCGATGAACCGGGTGGTCTCGCTCGTCGGCTCGGCCGCCGGCTGCAAGTTCCGCCTGGCCGACCCCAGCGTCTCGCAGTTCCATTGCAGCCTGGTCCGGACCCACGCCGGCCTCTGGGTCGTCGACCTGCTCGGCGGCGGCGTCGAGGTCAACAACGCGGCCGTCCGATACGCCCTCCTCGGCGACGGCGACATCCTCGCCGTGGGCCGCTACCGGATCCGCATCCGGAGCCGCGCCGGGGACGGCCCCGCCCCGCCCGCCCGCTGGGCCCCGGCCGGCCGGGAGGACCTCGGGGCCGAGGGCCGATCCCTCGCGCTGGCCCGGAGCCCGTCCCCGGGCGACGGCCGCGACATCCTCGCCCCCCGCCGCGACGACGATCCCGACGCCGCGCGCCTCCCGGCCATCCCCGCCGTCTCCATCCTCCCCGCCGAGATCGAGCGCGGGGCGACGACCGACCCGGTCGCGGTGATGGTCCCGCTGATGAACCAGTTCGGGCTGATGCAGCAGCAGATGATGGACCAGTTCCAGAACGCCATGGGCATGCTCGTGGAGATGTTCGGCTCGCTCCAGCGCGAGCAGATGGACCTGATCCGTCAGGAGCTGGACCAGCTCCGCGAGGTCACCCGGGAGGTCCAGGAACTCAAGTCCGAGCTGGCCTCCTTCACGCAGGAGCGCGACGCCGCGCGGGCCGCCGGAGCCCCCCCCGCGCCGTCGCCCTCGGGCCCATCGACGCCCCCCACACCGCCGCCGCCGGCCGAGGCCTCGACGACGATCGCGGGCGTGCGCATCAATCCCCCCAGGGCGGCCTCGCCCGCGCCCGACGCCGCCACCCCGACCGTCGCCCCGGCGGGCCCGTCCGCGACGCCCCCCGGGCCCGCCGAGGCCGCGCCGCGGGGGCCCGCACGGCCCGGCACGCGGGCCCGGATCGAACGTCCCGCGCCGGCCGCCAACGACGCCGACGTCATGCTCTGGCTCAATCAGCGCATCAGCACGCTGCAAGAGGAGCGGGAGTCGCGCTGGCGGAAGATCCTCAAGCTCCTCCCCGGTTCTTCCTGAGCCGGAGCGGCGGCCGGGTTCGAAAACGAATCGGCCCCCGAGGCCGGAAGGCGCGGGGGCCGAGGCAAGCGAGCGGGTCGGGGTCCTGGGGCCTCAGCAGGCGCCGCGGCCCACGATCACGGCGACGACCGTCCGGAGGATGATCGCGACGTCGCCCAGGATGGTCCAGTTGTTCGCGTACTCGACGTCCATCTCGACCATGCGGGCGCTGTCGACGGCGCTGCGGCCCCCGACCTGCCAGGGGCCGGTGAGGCCGGGCATGACCTGGAGGCGACGACGATAGCCCTCGGAATCCTCGGCCAGCAGCAGCTCGCTGTCGCGGATCTGGAGCGGCCGGGGCCCGACGATGCTCATCTCGCCCCGCAGGATGTTGATGAGCTGCGGCAGCTCGTCCAGGCTGGACTTCCGCAGGAAGCGGCCCAGGGGCGTCACGCGGGGGTCGTTCTTCATCTTGAAGAGGACCTTGCCGCCGGACTCGTTCTTGTCCTCCAGGTCCTTGAGCCGCGCCTCGGCGTCGACCTGCATGGTCCGGAACTTCACCACCCAGAAGAGCCGGCCGCGGTAGCCGCGCCGGAGCTGGCGGAAGAAGATGGGGCCCGGCGAGTCGAGCCGGATGAGGACGGCGACCGTCAGCATCACCGGCATCAGGACCAGCAGCCCGACCAGGGCGCCGCTGAAGTCCATGGCCCGCTTGACGGCGGAGCGGGCGGCCTCGGCGTAGGCCGAGGAGCCGGCCCGCAGGGCGATGAGGGGGAGTTCGTCCGGTTGAGGCGTCATCGTTGTTTCGCGAGGCTCCACCAGGGGAAGAGACGTTGGCGACGAAGGCGACGTGGCGTTCATCGTTTCGGGCTCTCCGTAGGGCTGTCCGCCCTCATGACAAAATCCTAGGTCTCGGCTTCCGCCGAGGTCGTACGTCTGGGTCCAGGAGGAAGAAAACATGAAAAGTCACAGCCGGAGCCAATTTAACCGCCCGGCGGCGGATCGGAGTAGTCTAACGACCCGAGCTTCAGTCGTCAATCATTGCACGTCATTGCGTCGGTATCTGAGCCTAACGACAGGCTGCGATTCAAAGTGTTCATGATGAATTAACCGAAGCGACACGAGACCTCGTTTCCCCCGGGGGGCCGATCGGCTTATTCGATCTTTCGACGCCGCCGCCCGGTTCGACGCCGGACGGTGGGTGCAGGATTGAGACGCTGCGAATCGCCGTCCGTGTCGCGCGATAGGACGCGGGATTTCGGCGATCAACCCGGGGAGGGAGGTTGGTCGGCGTGTTCGATGACGCCTCGGTGTGCAGGATTCGTGCCGGACCATGGGGCGATCTCGCGGTGCGGGCCATCCTCCCCAATCTGCACGAGCCCGTAAGGTTTGCGGCCCTCGCTGGGGGCCGGTTCGCAAGCCTTCCGTTCCCGGTGGGCCGGGCTCGGTGGTCATCATGGACGCCGAACGCCCGGGAGTAAATCGTTGTGGCGAAAAAGAAACTCGGCCGCCGATGTTGGCGTGGATAGGCGTACGATGCTTAAAATCTCCGCAAGTCGACGGAAGGAAGCGGTGCCGTCGGGGCCCCTTCGCGACCGGGCTCGGCCTCAGCCGGCCTTGCGGCCGAGGATGGACGTCGTGCTGAGGCCCGGCACGAGCGGCAGGGCGACGACCCGGCCGCCTCGGGCCAGCACGAGGTCCGCCCCGGCGATGGCGTCGATCGTGTAGTCCCCCCCCTTGACGAGGACGTCGGGCTCGAACGCCTCGATGAGGGCGACGGGGGTGGGGTCGTCGAAGAGGACGACGACGTCGACGCAGGCGAGGCCGGCGAGGAGCCCGGCGCGGTCGTCCTGGCGGATGACGGGGCGGGACGGGCCCTTGAGGCCGCGGACGGAGGCGTCCGAGTTGAGGCCGACGACCAGCACGTCCCCCAGCCGCTTGGCCCCCTCCAGGCAGGCCAGGTGGCCGGCGTGGAGGATGTCGAAGCAGCCGTTGGTGAAGACGATCCGACGGCCGCGGCGGCGGGCCTCGGCCAGCAGGCGGGCGGCGTCGCCGGCGTCGAGGATCTTGGGCGACATGCCCCCCCACGCGGCCCGAAGCTCGCCGGACTGGACGACGTAGGTCCCCGGGCGGCCCACGGCGATCCCGGCGGCGGTGTTGGCGATCCGGCAGGCGTCCGCCACCGGCCAGCCCGCGCCGAGGCAGGCGGCCAGCACGGCGACGACCGTGTCGCCGGCCCCGGTGACGTCGGCCACGTCGCGGGTCTGAGACGGGATGTGGTGGACGGCCCCCGGCAGCGCCAGGGTCATCCCCTGGGGGCCGCGGGTGATGAGCATGGCGTCCGTGTCCAGGGCCGACCGGAGCTCCTCGGCGGCCTTCCCGGCCTCCTCGTCGTCGGCCAGGGGCCTGCCGACGGTCCGCTCGGCCTCCAGCAGGTTGGGCGTGACCACGGTGGCGCCGGCGTAGGGGGCGAAGTCGACCTTCTTGGGGTCGATGACGCACGGGACGTCCAGGCGGCGGCACTCGGCGACCAGGGCGCGGGCGACCTTGGGCGTGATCGCCCCCTTCTCGTAGTCGGCGAGGACGACGGCCGAGGCGTCGGCCACGAGCGGCAGGGCGCGGGCGAGCAGGTCGTCTTCGAAGGCGGCGTAGCGGGACCGGTCGCCGTCGCGGTCGAGCCGCAACAATTGCTGATGGGCCTCGGAGAGGATGCGGGTCTTGCTGACCGTGGCCAGCCCGGGGCGCTCGACCAGCTCCAGGCCGGCGACCCCCTTGGCGGCCAGGGCCTCGCGGAGCATGGCCCCCTCGGCGTCGGGCCCGATCAGGCCGGCGAGGGCGACCTCGCATCCCAGGCCGGCGAGCCCGGCGGCGACGTTGCCGGCGCCCCCCGGCGTGCTGACCTCGCCGAGCAGGCCGACGACCGGGACCGGGGCCTCGGGGGAGATCCGCCGGACGTGGCCGTGGACGTGCCGGTCGAGCATCACGTCGCCGACCACCAGGACGCGGTTCTCGAACATCGCGGGCCTCCTTGCTCACCTCGCCTCGCCGTCGGCCTTCCTGGCCGCGGGCGCGGGGTATTCTAGCCGACGCCGCCCGCGCGGCCAGCCCAATCCGGCCGGTCGGTCTTCGGCGATCCCGCCCGGATTCCTGAAATCTCGGGCCGTCGGTCGCGGATCATGCGGAGGACGGGACGCACGCTCCTTGACAAACCGGGCGGATCGAGATCGCCTCCGATCGACGCGCGACCGCCGAGGCGCGGCCGATCGACTTGATCGTCGCGATGGGCCCGCTGGAGGCACCGCATCGTCGACGCACGCCCGCCGAGGCGCGGCCGACCGACGTCGAACATCGAAGAGAGGACGACGATCGAACCCACCGAATCCATGTCGCAATCCTCCATGGAGAAAAGGATTGCGACGTCGGATGTGGGGGCTCTCGGCGACGAACGGACCCGGGGCCGCGGTCAGGTCCGCGGCGGCGCCTCGGCCGCCGCGGCTTCGAGGCGGTCGCAAGACCAGGGGAGCGGGAGGTTCAGGATGCTCCCCTTCGAAGACACCCCGATGTTCACGTTGCTGATGGTGAACTCGCAGCAGTCCGAGCGCTGGTCCATCAGGCCGGTGGAGAGGGCGCAGGTGGACGCGGAGAGTGTATAGGTGTTGGGGGCGAGGATGTCGGGGGGGATGACGACCTCGAACGCATAGCGGCCGGGGGCCAGGTCGTCGGCGATGTCGGCGCTGAGCTCGCGGACGTCGGAGACGAGCACCCGCAGCCCCTCCATGTTGTGGATCGTGAAATCGGGGTGGCAGGATCGCACCACGTTCCGGACCAGGTATTCCAGCCGGACGCGGATCGGCTCGTGGCTGGCGAAGTCGCTGGCCCGGGAGCCGTCGGCGTGGAGCAGCTCGACCTTGAGGAACTGGTGGGGCTTGCTCGGGTCGAGGTCGAACTGGGAGGCCGACGTCGCCCCCTCGGAGTCGTTCTTCATGTACGCCGCCAGGACCTCGTCGATGGGCCCGTTGGCGACGACCTGCCCCTTGTCGAGCCAGACGCCGTCGTCGCAGAGCTGGCCGAGCGCGCCCATGTTGTGGCTCACGAACAGGACGGTCCGGCCGTCGCCCGTGGCGACGTCGCGCATCTTCCCCAGGCACTTCTTCTGGAACGCGTAGTCGCCGACCGCCAGCACCTCGTCGACGATCAGGATCTCGGGCTCCAGGTGGGCGGCGACGGCGAACGCCAGGCGGACGAACATGCCCGACGAGTAGCGCTTCACCGGCGTGTCGAGGAAGCGGTCGACCTCGGCGAAGGCCACGATCTCGTCGAACTTGCGGCGGACCTCGGCCCGCTTCATCCCCAGGATGGCGCCGTTGAGGTAGATGTTCTCGCGGCCCGACAGCTCCAGGTGGAAGCCGGTGCCCACCTCCAGCAGCGAGGCCACCCGGCCCCGCATCCTCACCACGCCCGAGGTCGGCTCGACGATCCGGCTCATGACCTTGAGCATCGTCGACTTGCCGGCCCCGTTGCGGCCGATCAGGCCGACGACCTTGCCGCGCGCGACGTCCAGGTCGACGTCGCGCAGGGCCCAGAACTCGGACGCCTTGCGGGCCTGCGAGGGCCCGCCGGCGAGCCGGCGCTTCAGCGCGACCATCCGGTCGGAGATCGCGTTGGCCAGCGAGAACTGGATGAGGTTGTGCTCGCCGCCCGCCAGGATGTAACGCTTGCTGAGCTTCTCGACGCTGATGATCGGTCGGGTCATGGTGTTTGTCGGGCCGTCGGGGTGCGGGGCGGGGTCCGGGCGTCCGTGCGGGCGATCCGATCAGACGTAATCCGCGAAGAGGCGCTCGGTGCGGCGGAAGTAATGGATCGCGATCAGGAAGAGCACCGCCGTCGAGGCGGTGGAGATCAGGAGGCAGTCCCACTGCATCGGCAGGCCCAGCACGGCCGACCGGAAGCCGTCGGCGATCCCGAACATCGGGTTCACCGACATGATCAGCTGAATCTCCCGGGACTCGATCGAACCGATGGACCAGAAGACCGGCGTTATGTAGAACATGATCTGGACCACGAACGGCACGACGTGCTTGAAGTCGCGGAAGAAGACCGTCAGCGCCGCCAGGACGACGCCGATCGCCAGGGCCGCCAGGACCGTCAGCAGGTAGAAGACCGGCAGGAACACGATCGTCCAGTGCGGCGCGATCCCGTAGTAGGCCAGCAAGAGGCCGTAGACCGGCAGCGCCAGGATCCCGTCGACGAGGTAGATCGCCGCCGCCGCGAACGGCAGGAAGAGCCGCGGGAAGTAGACCTTGGTGACCATGTTGATCGAGTTCACCAGGCTGCCGGCCGCCGCCGGCATCCCCTGGGCGAACATGGTCCAGGGGATCAGCGCCGCGAAGATGAACACCGGGGCCGGGATCCCCTCCGGCATCGGGACCTTCAGGATGATCGCGACGGCGGTGAAGATCAGCGCCATGATCGTCGGCTGGAGGATCGCCCACGCGGGCCCGAGCACCGACTGCTTGTACCGCGCCGCGACGTCGCGCCAGATCAGGTTGGCCAGAAGCTCGCGGAACTCGTACATCTCGGCCCAGTTGACCGCGCGCCAGCCCGGCGTGGGGCGGATCACGACCTCGTGCTCGGGGGCTCCGACGGCCGTGGCCCGGGGCGACCCCGCGGCGGGGGCCGAGGCGGCCGGCATCGCTTCGGACTCGATCATAACCAATAGGTGTCCATGGGTGGGGGACGCGGGCCGCGACGTGGCGACTGGGAGGCGGCGTCTGTGGGGGCGGCGAGGCCGGGCTTCGAATGTCGCCTTACGATACCTGGGATCGCCGAAGCCTGTAAAGACGAGCGGACGGCCCGGCGTCAGCGCAGGGCCTCCGACGTCGGCTCGGCGACGCCCCGGCGGAGCAGCTCCTCGGGGTCGTCGACGGGCTTCCAGCCCAGCACGCGCCGGGCCTTGGAGCAGTCGAACCTCGCCCGCTGGCTGCGCGACTCCCAGTCGCGGTAGGCCGGCCGGCGGCGGCGGTCGGGGTGGCCCACGGCGCACTTCACGACCCATTTGGCCATGTCGTTGAGATAATACTTCCGGATCGGGACGGCGTGGACCTGGTGGGCCGAACCCGCCGCGGCGTCCAGCGCCTTGATGTAGCCCCGGGCCGTGACCCCGGAGTCGGCGCACAGGTTGAACGACTCGCCCTCGATCCCCGGGGCGTCCAGGCAGGCGATCAGGCCGTCGGCCACGTCGTCCACCAGGACGAGGGGCAGGGGGGTGGAGCCGTCGCCCCAGAGCTGGCAGACGGCCTGATAGGACCACATGCCCACGCCCCAGTGGAACGGGCTCGCCCCCGGGCCGATCACGATCCCCGGCCGGGCGATGACCAGCGGCAGGCCCCGATCCCGGTGCATCTCCAGCAGCTCGGCCTCGGACGTCGCCTTGGCCCGCGCGTAGTAGTTCCGCCGGGCGATCATCGGGTCGAGCGGGGTCTCCTCGGTGATCGTCCCGGCCTTCGCCCCCGCATAGTAGGAGTCGATCGTCCCGGTGTAGACGAACCTCCGGACCCCGCGGGCGAGGCAGGCCTCGGCCAGGCGGCGGGTCACGGCGACGTCCTGCTCCAGGTACTCCGACCACTGCTTCACCGCGGCCCGCGCCAGGTGGACGACGCCCGTGATCCCCTCCAGGGCCCGGTCGACGTCCTCGGGGCGGGCCAGGTCGCCGATCGCCACTTCCATCCCCTCGCGCCGCAGCTCGTCCGGGATCCGGCCGGGGTTGCGGGCCAGGATCCGCACCGGGCGGCCGGCGTCGGCCAGCTTCCTCGCCAGTGCCCGGCCGATGAAGCCGGTCGCCCCCAGGACCAGGACCTCCGGCCGCGACGACGGCGTCGCGACGGCCGGGGCCGCGGCCGGGGGCGTCGCGACGGCCGCGGGGGCCTTCGCCCGCGCGGCCTCGGCGCCCTCGCGGCCGAGCCGCTCGCAGGCCGCCACGACCTCGGCGCCGAAGGCCCCGGAGAGCCGCCGGTCGACCGGCCGGCCGGCCGCGAGGTCCTCGTAGAATCGCCGCATCGCGCCGGCGATGCTCGCCCCGTAGGGGCTCCCGACCTTGACGATCTTGAACTTCGAGAGCGCGTAGGCCGCCAGGGTCCGGCGGGCCTGGGCCTTCAGCGCCCCGGCCTCGGCGAGCGAGCGGCGGTAGCGGTCGGCGTCCATCCCCGCCGGCGTGTGCTCGCGCAGGACGTAGGCGTCGCGCTCCAGGTCGGCCACCCCGACGGCCAGCGCGCCGCGGGCCCGCGCCGCGTGCTCGTCGAACCCCGGCCCGAAGGCGAGGCTGACGCTCGCGGCCAGGGCGTCGCCGCCGGCGTCGACCTGCCAGCGGCGGTAGAAGAGGCCGCCCCCCGGCAGCGAGGCCGGGTTCCCGGCCCTCGCCGTCATCGGCTCCAGCTCCCCGCGGCGGTCCCCCGCCAGGTCCAGCAGCGCCGAGACCAGGTGCGGGCCGATCTCCAGCAGGATGTTCGCCGGGTCGCGGAGCATCCAGATGTCGAAGGGCCCCCCCTGGAGCTGGCCCAGCGGCCGATGCCACGTCAGGTCGATCCGGTCCAGGCGGCCGATCCGCCCGGAGAGGACGTCGGCCCGCAGCCGCTCGTACGCCGGCGCGAACAGGAAGTTGTGGTTGACCGCCAGGGCGACCCCCTTCGCCTCGGCCTTCGCCACCAGCCCGGAGCACTCCGCGGCGGAGACGCCCATCGGCTTCTCCAGGAAGACGTGGACGCCCGCGTCGATCAGCGCCTCGGCGGCCGGGGCGTGGTGCTCCGGCGGGAGCAGGACGTGGACCGCGTCGAGCTTCGGCCCCGGCGCCGACAGCATGGCCTCGACCGACGAGAACGCCCGGTCCTCCGGCAGCTTGCACCTCGACGCGAACGACCGCGCCAGCGCGACGTTGCGGTCGCAGACCGCCGAGAGCGTCGCCCCCTTCACGGCCCGGAGGGCGTCCGCGTGCCACGAGGCGATGTATCCGGTGCCGAGCAGGCCGACGCGGAACGGGGCGGATCGTCGCGGGTTCGATGGTTCGGTCGAGGGCATCGGGTTGGGTCTCTCGGGGCGGATCGGCCGGCCCCGCGGCGACGGCCGCCGGGCGGGCGCACGGGCGAGGCTTCAGATCGCCGGGCCCTTGTGCTCGACGAGGCGGGCGTCGCGGCGGAGCAGCCGCGACGCGGCGTACCGCAGGACGCCCCAGGCCAGGGGCGCCTTGGCCAGGACGATCGAGCCGGCGTAGAGCCGGGCGTCGGGGGCCGACCAGCCGCGGGACAGCCCGTATCGCTTCACCTTGGTGTAGAGCGTCGCGTAGCCCAGCGGCAGCAGCAGCAGGCTGAGCCCGCGCGTCGGCCAGGCGGGGAGGATCGCGGCGGCGGGGAGGGCCATGCCCCAGGCGAGGACCCCGCGCAACTGGCCCGCGAAGTGGCGCTCGGGGCCGCGGCCGTGCAGGGCGTAGCCCTGCGCGTAGGCCTGGCCGGCGCGGACGGTCCGCCGCCACCAGGCCCCGAAGCGGGTCATCGCCATGTCGTGCCAGCCCATGAGGTCGGGGAGGCGGAGGATCTTGCCGCCGCCGCGGCGGATCCGCAGGCAGAGCTCGTCGTCCTCGGCCGCCAGCACCGCGGCGTCGAAGCCGCCGGCCCGCCGGAACGCCCCGGCCCGCACGAGGAAGATGCCCCCGCACGCCCCGATCTCGCCGGTCGGGCCGTCCCATTCCATGTCGGCCAGGCGGTTGTACGGCGACGCCTCCGGGTGCAGCTCGCGGAGCCGGCCGCAGGCGACGTCGACGTCGGGGCGGGCCGCCATCGCGGCCAGCGCCGCCTCGATCCAGCCGGGGGCGATCTCGCAGTCGCCGTCGACGAACTGGACGAACTCCACCGCCGGGGCGACGGCGGCGAGCCGGGCGAACCCCTCGTTCCTCGCCCGGGCCGCGGACAGCGGCCGGGACGGATCCAGCTCCAGGACCTCGGCGCCGGCGGCCCGCGCGGCCGCCGGGCTGCCGTCGCGGGAGGCGGAATCCACGTAGACGACGGCCGAGCCCCGGCCGCAGACCGTGGCCAGGCATCGGGCGAGCCGCTCGCCTTCGTTGCGGCCGATCACGACCACGCCGACGGCCGACGCGGCGGCCCGTCGCGCGGCGGGCGCCTGGTGCTCTTCGGGCTCGACCGTCGGGGGGATCATGGGGCGGGGCGCTCGGGGTTGGGTTCGACGTCGCGACGGCGACGGCCGGGAGCGGGTTCGGCCATTCTACGACAGGGCGGCGGGGGCGTGACAACCCCTGTATGTATGCCGCGCCCGTCAGGAGGGGGGGGCCAGGGCCGGGTTCTCCACCTCGCGGACCCGGAAGCCGGTGCGGAAGACGCTGTGGCGGAACGAGTCGGCCAGGAAGCGGTCCGGATCCATGTCCGGCTTCCCCTGGAGCCGCCGCCGCAGCCGCCAGGCCGCGAAGCCGGCCAGGAACGCCGCGTCGGCCAGGGCGGTGTACGCCGCGCCGTGGTTCTTCAGGAAGAACCTCCGCCGGGCCTGGAACCAGTAGGCGGGCCGCCGCTTGGGCTTCGCCGGGGCGGTCCCGGAGATGCCCGTCGACTGGCCCTCCAGGTGGACCACCTTGCTCTCGGGGACGTACCAGACCTCCCAGCCGGCGCGCCGCGCCCGCAGGCCGATGTCGATGTCGTCGAAGTAGGTGTAGAGGCCGTCGTCCAGCACGCCGATCTCGTCGAGCATCGTCGACCGCAGGATCATGCTGGCCCCGGAGACCCAGTCGTAACGGCCGGGCTTCGAGTGGTCGACCTCCAGCCGGCCCCCCAGCGGGCCCGTGAGCAGGCCCAGCCGCAGCCCCCGGTCCAGCTCCGTGGCGATGCCGAAGGTCCGGAACGGCGACGCCTGGATCACCCCGTCCGGGGAGAGGAGCTGGCTGCCGGCGATCCCGGCCTTCGGGCTCGCGTCCATGAAGTCGACGAGCGCCTTCATGGAGTCCTCGCGGACGATGGTGTCGGAGTTCAGGAGCAGGACGTATTCCGGCCGGTCGGCGGACGCCAGGGCGGGGCGGATCACCAGGTTGTTGCCGCCGCAGAAGCCCTGGTTGACCTCGACGACGACCAGGTCGGCCCACGACCCCCAGCCGTTCTCGTCGATCGCGCGCCGGAGCTTCTCGGCGGACTCGGGGCCCGTGCCGTTCTCGCAGACGGCGACGCGGGCCCCGGGGATCCGGGCGATCTCGGGCCCCAGCGAGCGCAGGCAGTCGATCGTCAGGTCCGGGACCTTGTAGCAGAGGACGACGACGAGCAGTTTCATGGACGGGGCGCTCGGGAGGGGAATTGTCGGACCGGCCGTCGGTCTTGTAAGGTATTACACGGCCGCGCCGGGCGGGCGTCCGTGTACGATCCCCGGCGGTGTGTGAAGGTTAGGTGGACGCCGACGATCGGCGCGACCGGGCGGCGGGATCTATTGAAGCCTCGGGGGCTCGCCCTGGCAAGGGCCGCCGCCGGGAAACGTCGGCCGGCCGCCGTCGCCATCTCGCGGGGGGAATCGGTGAAAGATCGCCTTTCGGACGTGCCCGTGTTCGTGCTCTGCGGCGGCCTGGGGACCCGGCTCCGCGAGGAGACCGAGCTGCGGCCCAAGCCCATGGTCCCGGTCGGCAACCGCCCCATCGTCTGGCACGTCATGCGGACGTACGCCCACCACGGGTTCCGGCGGTTCATCCTCTGCCTCGGATACAAGGCCGAGGTCGTGAAGTCGTACTTCCTCAACTACTCGTCGATGAACAGCGACTTCACCGTCGAGCTGAAGAGCAACAACGTCGTCGTCCACTCGGTCGACCACGACCAGGACTGGGAGGTCACCCTGGCCTTCACCGGCGAGCTGACCATGACCGGCGGCCGCGTCGCCCGCGCCGCGGCCCGATACCTCGGCGACGCCCCCCGCTTCGCCGTCACCTACGGCGACGGCGTCACCGACGCGAACCTCGCCGACGAGTACGAGTTCCACCGGAAGGGGGGGAGGCTCGGCACCGTCCTAGGCGTCAACCCCCCCTCGCGGTTCGGCGAGCTGAAGCTCGACGGCGACCGCGTCGAGGAGTTCGCCGAGAAGCCCGAGTTCGTCGACAGCTGGATCAACGGCGGCTATTTCTTCTTCGAGCGCGACTTCCTCCCCTACATCAGCCGGGACGAGGGCTGCGTCCTGGAGCGCGAGCCGCTCGTCAAGCTCGCCCGGGACGGACAGCTCGACATGTACCGCCATCGCGGCTACTGGGCCTGCATGGACACCCAGCGCGACCTGGAGCACCTGAACAAGCTCTGGGCGTCCGGCGAGGCGCCCTGGGCCGTCCCCTGACACGCCCCGCGACCGCGCCCGTAGTATCCCCGTCCCGCCGCGCCGGCCTCCCCGCTCCACACCTACGAAACGAAAGAACCTCCAAAGAATCATGAAAGTCTTCGTCACGGGCCACAGGGGCTACATCGGATCCCACCTGGTCGACATCCTGAAGCGGGAGGGGCACACGGTCGTCGGCTGCGACGTCCGCCTCTTCGAAGGCTGCGAGTGGGAGCCGATCGTCCCCGCCGACGTCGACCTGGTCAAGGACGTCCGCAAGGTCGAGCACTCCGACCTCGCCGGCTGCGACGCCGTCATGCACCTGGCGGCCATCTCCAACGACCCGATGGGCGACCTGGACGCCCAGCTCACCTACGACGTCAACCGCGACGCCTCCATCCGCCTCGCCCGCATCGCCAAGGAGGCCGGCGTCCCCCGCTTCCTCTTCGCCGGATCCTGCTCGGTCTACGGCCAGGGCGACAAGCTCGACCTGGAGGAGTCCGACCCGCTCAACCCCCTGACCGCCTACGCCAAGTCCAAGATCGAGACCGAGACCGAGGTCTCCAAGACCGCCGACGAGAACTTCTCGCCGGTCTACCTGCGGAACGCCACCGCCTACGGCCACTCGCCCGTCCTCCGCATCGACCTGGTCGTCAACAACCTCCTCGGCTCCGCCCTGTCGTACGGCGAGATCCGGATCATGTCCGACGGCTCCCCCTGGCGGCCGCTGATCCACTGCCGCGACATCGCCAACGCCTTCGTCGCCCTCGCCCGCGCCCCCAGGGACGTCGTCCACGACAAGGCCATCAACATCGGGGCCAACTCCGAGAACTACCAGGTCAAGGACGTCGGCGACCAGGTCCAGCGCCTCGTCCCCGACGCCAAGGTCGCCTACACCGGCGAGGTCGGCGCCGACCCCCGCAACTACCGCGTCAAGTTCGACTACCTCTATTCGCTGCTCCCCGACTTCAAGCTGGAATACAACCTCGTCAGCGGGATGGAGGAGCTGCACCGCAAGATGGTCGAGCACGGGTTCTCCAAGAAGGACTTCGAGGGCGACCAGTTCGTCCGGCTCCGCACCCTCAAGAACCGCATGGACCGGCTCGGCTGACCCGAGCCGGACCGGACAGGACCAGGGGCCCGAACGACGCCATCCCTCGAAGGACCTACACGCCGATGATCTTCACCGAGACGCCCATCAAGGGCGCGTTCCTGATCGACCTGGAGAAGCGGGGCGACGACCGCGGCTTCTTCGCGCGGGCCTTCTGCGAGAAGGAGTTCGCGAACGCCGGCCTGGTCGACCGCTTCGTCCAGGTGAACAACTCGCTGAGCGCCCAGAAGGGGACCCTCCGCGGGATGCACTACCAGCTCGCCCCCGCGGCCGAGACCAAGGTCGTCCGCTGCATCCGCGGCTCGCTGTACGACGTCATCCTCGACCTCCGCGAGGGCTCGCCCACGTTCGGCCGGAGCTTCGGCGCCGAGCTGTCGGCCGAGAACCGCCGGATGATGTACGTCCCCAAGGGCTTCGCCCACGGCTTCATCACCCTGACCGACGACGCCGAGGCGTTCTACTTCGTCGACGAGCCCTACTCGCCGTCGCACGAGCGCGGCGTCCGCTGGAACGACCCGAAGTTCGCCATCGAGTGGCCGATCGCGCCCGTCGTCCTCTCCGACAAGGACGCCAACCAGCGCGACTTCGACCCGGCGTGGCACCTGACCGCCTCCTGACCCGAGCCGTCGAGCCCCCAAAGCACCATGAAGATCCTCCTGACGGGCGCCAGCTCGTTCTCGGGCTACTGGTTCGTCCGCGAACTGGCCGCCGCGGGCCACGACGTCACGGCCGTCCTCCGCAAGCGGCCCGAGGAATACCCCGACGCGACCCGCCGCGAGCGGGCCGAGGGGGTCGTCGAGGTCGCCGCGCCGGCCTACGGCGCGTCGTTCGGCGACGAGGCGTTCCTCGGCCTGCTGCGCGACGGCGGCTTCGACGTCCTCTGCCACCACGCGGCCGACGTCACCAACTACAAGAGCCCGGACTTCGACGCCGTCGGCGCCGCGGCCAACAACGCCCACAACCTGCCGGCGGTCCTCGCGGCCTTCAAGCAGGCCGGCGGCCGTCGCGTCGTCCTGACGGGTTCGGTCTTCGAAGGCGGCGAGGGCGCCGGCTCCGACGGCCTCCCCGACTTCTCCCCCTACGGCCTCTCCAAGCGGCTCACGGCCGAGACGTTCAAGTACTACTGCCGCCGCGACGGCCTCTCCCTGGGCAAGTTCCTGATCCCGAACCCGTTCGGGGCCCATGAGGAGCCGCGGTTCACCGCGTACCTCATGAAGAACTGGCTCGCCGGCAAGAAGGCCGCCTGCTCCAGCCCGGCCTACGTCCGCGACAACATCCCGGTCTCGCTGCTGGCGAAGGCCTACGCGGCGTTCGTCGGCGGGCTCCCCGACGCCCCCGGCTTCTCCAAGCTCGGCCCGATCGGCTACGCCGAGAGCCAGGGGACGTTCACCCTCCGGCTCGCCGAGGCGATGCGCCAGCGGCTGGGCCTCCCCTGCGAGGTGGACCTGCTGAAGCAGGTCGACTTCCCCGAACCCCGCGTCCGCATCAACACCGACGTCGTCGACGCCGACGCCCTCGGCTGGGACGAGTCCGCGGCCTGGGACGGCATGGCCGAATATTACCGGAAGGCCGCGCTCGCCTGACGGCCGGCCCGAGGACGAATCCATGAACATCGCCCTCGTCGGCTGCGGGTTCGTCGCCGACTATTACGTCAGCACGCTCGCCGCCTATCCCGACCTGAAGATCGTCGGCGTCGTCGACCGCGACGCGGCCCGCGCCGACCATTTCGCGAGCTTCCACAACCTCCCGAAGCTCGACACGCTCGACGCCCTGCTGGCCGACGGCCGCGTCGAGCTGGTCCTCAACCTGACCAACCCCGGGAGCCATTACGAGGTCTCCAGGGCGGCCCTCCTGGCCGGCAAGCACGTCTACAGCGAGAAGCCGCTCGCGATGGACATGGGCCACGCCCGCGAGCTGGTCGAGCTGGCCGAGGCGAAGGGCCTGCAACTCGCCTCCGCGCCGTGCAGCCTGCTGGGGGAGACGGCCCAGACCCTCTGGAAGGCCCTCCGCGAGCGACGGGTCGGGACCCCGCGCGTCGTCTACGCCGAGATGGACGACGGCATGGTCCACAGGATGGCCTACCGGAGCTGGAAGAGCGCGTCCGGAATCCCATGGCCGGCCAAGGACGAGTTCGAGGTCGGTTGCACCTTCGAGCACGCCGGATACTACCTGACGTGGCTCCCCGCCTTCTTCGGCCCCGCGACGACCGTCACGGCGTTCTCGGCGACGACCCTCCCCGACAAGGGGACCGACGAGCCGCTCGCCGTGAACGCGCCCGACTTCTCGGTCGCCTGCATCGCGTTCGAGTCCGGCGTCGTGGCCCGGCTGACGTGCAGCATCGTCGCCCCGCACGACCACACGCTGCGGATCGTCGGCGACGGCGGCATCCTGAGCACGCACGACTGCTGGTTCTACCGCTCGCCGGTGAAGATCCAGCGCCCGTTCCGGATCCGGCGCCGCACCCTGATGACGCCGAGGATGCGCTATCCCCTGGTGGGCGAGAAGAAGGGCCGGTACAAGTACCGCGGCGCGCAGCAGATGGACTTCGCCCGCGGCGTGGCCGAGACCGCCGCGGCGATCGCGCAGGGCCGGCCCAACCGGATCGGCGCGCGCTACAGCCTGCACGTCAACGAGATGGTCATCGCCATCGACCGGGCCGGGGCCGACGGCGCCCCCTACAAGATGACCACGACGTTCGACCCGATCGCCCCGATGCCCTGGGCCGGAGGTCCCGCCTCGTGACGACCGTCGCCGACAAGCCGATCCGATGGGCCGTGCTGGGGACCGGCGCCATCGCCCGCGCCTTCGCGGAGGACCTGCGGCTCCTCCCCGACGCGACCCTCGTCGCCGCCGGTTCGCGCAGCCCGGAGAAGGGCCGGGCCTTCCTCGACGCCTTCGGCTCTCCCGGCCGCGGCAAGGTCCACGGCTCGGCCGAGGAGCTGGCCCGCGACCCCGAGGTCGACGTCGTGTACGTCGCCACGCCCCACGCCCGACACAAGGACGACTGCATCGCCTGCCTCGAAGGGGGCCGCGCCGTCCTCTGCGAGAAGCCCTTCGCTGTCGACGCCGACGAGGCCCGCGCCATCGCCGACGTCGCCCGCCGCACGGGCAAGTTCTGCATGGAAGCCATGTGGATGCGCTTCCACCCCCTGATCGGCAAGGTCTGCGAGCTGGTCGCCGCCGGCCGCATCGGCCGCGTCCGGCTGTTTACGGCCGACTTCGGCTATCCGACTTCCTACGACCCTGAGTCCCGCTTCTTCAACCCCGCGCTCGGCGGCGGCGGGCTCCTCGACCGCGGCGTCTACACGGCCTCGCTGGCGCAGATGCTCCTCGGCCAGCCCTCGGAGGTCGTCGGCCGCGCGGCGATGGCGCCGACGGGCGTCGACGAGCAGGAGACGGCCCTCCTGACCTACGATTCCGGGGCCCAGGCGGTGCTGACGTCGTCGCTCCGGAGCCGGCTCCGCAACGAGGCCCTCATCGTCGGCACCGAGGGGACCATCCGGGTCCACGAGCCATTCTTCGCCCCCTCGCGGGTGACGCTGACACGCCACGTCGAGCCCGTCGGCCCCATCCCCGAGGCGGCCGGCGGGCCCGGCGGCTGGAAGGCGAAGCTGAGGCGCAGCCCGGCCGCCCGGCGGCTCGTGAACGACGTCGCCCGGCCCCTCGTCCGGATGCTGAAGCGCGACTCCGAGACCTTCGTCGAGCACGTCCCCGGCGGCGGCTACCAGTTCGAGGCCGCCGAGGTCATGCGCCGGATCCGCGCCGGTGAGCGCGAGAGCCCCATCATGACCCTGGACGACACCATCGCCGTCCTGGAGACCCTCGACGCCCTCCGCCGCTCCTGGGCCTCGGCCTGAGCGGCGGACGTCAGCGGCCCAGGCCGTCGCGGATCAGCCCCAGGAGCTTGTCGGCCTCCTTCGAAACGTCGTGGCGGTCCGCGGCGCGGGTGGCCCCGGCGCGGCCCATCGCTTCCAGGCGGGCGACGGGGGCGGCGAGCACTTCGGCGAGGGCGTCGGCCAGGGCCTCGGCCGAGGAAGGGGGGACCAGCCAGCCGTTCTCGCCCGGCCGGACCAGCTCCGGGATGCCGGCGACCCAGGTGCTGACGACCGGGCGGCCCAGGGCCAGGCCCTCCATGAGCACCACGGGGAGGCCCTCGGCGAAGCTGGGCAGCACCAGGGCGCGGGAGTCCAGGATGAAGTCGCGGACCTCGGCGTTGCCCCGCCAGCCGGCCAGGCGGACGCGGTCGCGGAGGCCCAGGCGGTCCACCATCGCCTCGATCTCCCGCTGGAGCGGGCCGCCGCCGACGAGGGTCAGCTCGAAGTCAATCCTCCGATCCTTGAGGAGCCCGGCGGCCTCGACCAGCACGGGGAGGCCCTTCTGCTCGGCGAACCGGCCGACGCAGACGAGGCGGGGGGCGTCGGGGATGGGGACCGGCTCGGCCTTCAGAAACATCGGGTCCAGGCCGCAGTGGACGACGCGGATCTTCGGCCACTGGTGGTACGGGACCCAGCGGCAGAGCTGGCTGCGGCCGAACTCGCTGACCGCCACGGCGAACGCCGAGGCCGCGACCTTGAGGTCCAGCCCCAGCGCCAGGGGCCTGTCGAACTCCTCCGGGCCGTGCGTGGTGAAGCTGAAAGGCGGCCCGCCCAGGGCCCGGCAGAGCAGGGCGACGGTGGTCCCGTTCGTCCCGTAGTGGGAATGGACGTGGTCGACGCGGCCCTCGCGGAGCCAGTCGAGCAGGACGCAAGCCTCCGCGAGGTAGATCAGGTGGCGGAGGATCCCGTTGCCGGACGAGGCGCCTCGGCGACCCAGCTTGATCGTCGCTTTCAGGGCCGCGAGGAACCGACGCGGCCGGGTCGCGGCCGTCTTGCCCAGCCCTTTCGCCAGCCCGAGCGCGCCGACTTCCAGGACGGCCCGCGTCTTCCGCTCCTCCGCGAGGTCGTCCGGATCCACCAGCGGCGTCGCCCAGCGCCGGACCGTGATGCGGGCGACGTCGGCCCCCGCCGCCTCCACGCCGAGGAGCTCGCGGCGGATGAAGCTGGCGCTGGTCATGGGGTAGGTGTTGACGAGGTAGGCGATCCGCAGCGGGGCGTTCACGGCGTCTCCGAATCGGCGAGGATCAGGGCGGCGGCGGCGGCGAGGTCGGCGACGGCGAAGGCCCGGCCTCCTTCGGCCGGCTTCGGCAACTCGTCCAGGGTCGCGTTCGAGCCCACGAGGATGCTGCGGCAGCCGGCGCCCAGCCCCGCGAGCACGTCCGAGATCCGGTCGCCGACCATCCACGACCGCGGCAGGTCCAGCCCCAGGTCCGCCGCCGCGCGGAGGAGCATCCCGGGTGCCGGCTTCCGGTCGGGATGCTCGACGACCGTCCGGTCGTCGGCGCGGGGCGCATGGGTGCAGTAGTAGATCGCGTCCAGCGACGCCCCCTCGGCGGCGAGGAGGCGTTCGAACTCGTCGTGGATCGCCCGCAGGCCGTCCTCGGTCAGGAGGCCGCGGCCGACGGCCGACTGGTTCGTCGTCAGGACCAGCGCGAAGCCGGCGCGGCGGAGGTCGACCAGGGCGCGGGCCGCCCCCGGCAGGACGCGGAGTCCGGCCGGGTCGGTCAGGTACGGGACGTCGGCGACCAGCGTGTCGTCCCGGTCGAGGAAGACGGCGGGGCGGGGGGGGGGCGGCCCGGGGCTCTCAGTGCTCACGGGCGGCCTCGCGCGGGGCGTCGGCCGCGTGCGCGTCCGCGTGGGCGGCCTCGCGCCCGCGGAGGGCCCGGCGGACCTTCATCCGGCCCAGGAAGGCCGCGTTGCTCGCGTAGCGCGACGCCAGCCGGCGCGGCTCCTGGAGCATCCGGAAGAGCCACTCCACGCCCGCCTTCTGCATCCAGCGCGGGGCGCGGGCGAATCGGCCCGCCGCGAACTCCAGCGACGCCCCCACCTGGACCGCGACCGGGACGCCGACCCGGGCGACGTTCTCCGCGATCCAGCGCTCCCCCTTGGGCTGGCCGAAGGCGATGAACAGGACGTCCGGCCGGGCGGCGCGGATCTCGTCGAGCAGGGCCTCGTGCTCCGCGTCGGACAGCTTGCGGAACGGGGGGCAGGCGGTGCCGGCGATCATCAGCCCGGGGTACTTCGCGACCAGCGCGGCGGCGGCCTCCTCGGCGACGCCCGGCGGCGCGCCCAGCAGGAAGATCCGATGCCCCTTCCGCGCGGCCCGTTCGCACAGGTGGAAGATCAGGTCCGAGCCCGCGACCCGCTCCGGCAGCGGCGTCGGCAGCTCGCGGGCGGCCTTCACGATGGGGGCGCCGTCGGCCAGGATGAAGGCCGCGCCGCGGTTGATCGCGGCCAGGTCCGGGTTCTGGTGCGTGAGCATCACGTAGTGGAGGTTGGCCGTGATGAAGTACGACGGCTCGCCCCGCGCGATCAGCGCGTCGACGACCTCGACCGAGCTGTCGAGCGTCAGCGGCGCGAACGGGACGCCCCAGACCCGGACCGGCGGTGGGACGAGGGCGGGGGACGGGTCGAGATCGGTCACGCGCGCCTCGGGGCCGGGACGGGGCTGATGGGACGGGCGGCGGCCCCCGCCTGCTCGTCGTCGAACAGCCAGGACAGCAGCCACAACTCCGCCCCGACGAGCACCAGGGCCAGGGGCATCATCAGGTAGCCCGACCAGTCGTGGGCCCGCTGATGCGCCGTCTCCCCTTCCAGGAGATAATAGAGCCAGCCGGTGGCGACGATCCGGGCGATGTTGCTCACCAGCGCGATCGGCACGGCGCTGGCGAGCACGACGAGCCGCTTCCAGGTCGGCATCGGTATGAGGATCACCGTGGCGGTGACGGTGGCGGCGAGCGTCATCAGCATGGAGAGGCCGTTGCAGGCCAGGGCGACCTCGAGCTGCTGCGGGCCCCGCGGCGTGCTCAGGGTGATCACGTTCCCCGCCGGCACCACCCACAGGCCGGTGAGCTGGAGCACGAAGCAGCTCCCGATGGTGGCGATCCGCTGGAGCGGCATGGCGACCATCGTGTTGATCGACGGCGGCAGCGGCAGCATGAACACCAGGAACAGGACCGCCGGCCACGCCCGCGCGAACAGCTCGCGGCCCCCGAGGACGTAGGCGATCAGCCCCGCCGCCGGGATCAGCGTGGCGTTCTCCAGCCAGGACATGCTCCGCTCGTAGACGAACAGCCGCAGGGCCAGGATCGCGGCCAGCATCGCCCAGGCCGCCCACGAGGCCCGCGACGGCGACCACTCGTAGGGCCGGTCGGCCAGCCGTCGCCAGAGGATGACGGCGGCGATCGGCGGGACCAGGAAGCCGTGCGAGTAGTTCGGCTCGTTCTCCCAGATCGTGGCCAGGTCGAGGATGTTGGGCGCGTAGGAGAAGGCCAGCAGGGCCCCCCCCGCCAGCGCCGAGGGGAGCCAGGGGAGGTCGCGGAGCCGGTCGAGCGGCGACGGGCGCGAGGCGGCGGCCGGTGAGGGATAGGCTTGAGACAAGGATGGGCCCCTTGAGGTCCGGGTTCGCGGGGAGCGGCCCGACGACGCCCGTCGTCGGCGACCGCGGGCCTTCGAGGCCCCCTGACGATCTTAGGTCGCGTCCCGGCCCCGGGCCGACCGGCCCGGGGCCGACGGGGTCAGTCGGCGGGCGTCGCGCCGGCCGGGCGCTCGCGGTCGGATTGCTGCCGGCTGTAGGTGTACCGCCCGTAGTAGGAGTCCGAGGTCCGCATGCCGTTGATCACCGTCCCCAGGACGGGGATCCCGGCCAGGTCGAGCTGGCGACGGGCCCGCTCCACCTGCGGCGCCCGGCTGACGTCGAACCGCGACGCCAGCACCACGCCGTCGGTCCAGCGCCCCATGATGAGGGCGTCCGGGACCGGCAGGATCGGCGGCGAGTCGATGATGATCAGGTCGTAGAGCTGCCGCAGGCGGGCGATCAGCATGCCGAACGCCCGCCCCTGGAAGAGCCGGCTGGTGTCCGACGTGGGCGTCCCGGCGCTCAGCAGGTGGAACGTCCCGCCTTGCACGGGGATCGCCAGCTCCTCGACGTTCAGCCCGTCGTTCATCAGCGCGTCGCTCAGCCCCGCCCCCTCGGGCACGTCCAGCAGGGGGCTGAGGGCGCCCCGCCGCACGTCGGCGTCGATCAGGAGCGTCGCGTGGCCGGAGTGGCCGCAGCGGGCGGCGAGCTGGGCGGCCAGCGTGGTCTTCCCCTCGCCCCCGACGGCGCTGCTGATCAGGACGCAGCGCCCCAGGCCGACGTCCGGGTGGTCGCCGCAGACGGCGAACCTCAGGTGGTCCAGCCGCTGGATGAATCGGTCGATCTGGTCGTCCTCGCCCGGCGCCCCCAGCCGCCGCGGCGACCTCGCCATCGGGATCGGCGGCAGCGAGTAGACCTCGGACTGGACCCGCGTCGACAGCGCGTCCGGGTTCCCCACCCGCTCGGCCTTGATCTCCAGCAGCGAGAAGAGGCCGATGAGCACGGCGAGGACGCCCACCGGCACCGCCGCCATCAGCTTCAGCCGCTTGTCGTCCGACGGCCGCTTCGGCGGCACGGCCGGGTCGTGCTGCTCGACCCGCACCATGTCCTTGTTCGTGCTGAACTCCAGCTCCTGGAGCTTCCGATTCACGACCCTCTCGTCGTCCACCATCACCCTGATTTCGTTCTGGAGGAACTGGGCCTGGTAGGTGGCCGAATTCGACTCCTTGCTCTCCAACTTGACCTCGTCCAGGACCTTCTGCAGCGACGCCTGGCGGCTCTCCAGCTCGGACACCTCGTCCTTCAGCTCCTGGACCGTCTTCTGCCGCGGCTCGCCCGGGCCGGACGCCGCCATCGGCCCGTCGCCCGCGGCCAGGACCCGTCGGCGGATGTCGTGGTAGCGGTCGCGCCAGTGGCCCTCGATCTCCGCTTGCAGCTCGGCCAGGCGGGCGTCGTGCGCCACCCGCGAGGGGTCGGCCACCTTCCTCGCCCCCTTCTGGACGTGGTCCCGCCGGCGCTCGACCTCCTGCTTCTGGCCGTACAGGTCGGCGATCATCGGGTCGCTGCGGAATTCGGCCTCGATCCGGCGGGCCACCTCCTCCTCGGGGAGCGTCGCCGTCTCGGCCGCCGTCGGCTCGATCTGGCCGAGGTCCTGATAGTCCTGCGTCCGGCTCTGGAGGCGGGACTTGGCCGTCATCAGCTCGATCTGGACGTCCAGCAACTGGGCCTTGATCGTCCGGAGTTCTTCCATCGACACGTCCTGCAACGTCGTCGCCGGATCCTCGCCCTGCCGGTCGGGCGCGGGCTCCCTCTGGGCCACGTTCCTGGCGTCGACTCCGCTGTCGACCAGCGCCGCCAGATCCTTCTCCTTCTGCTTCCGCTCCTTCTGCTTCTCGTCCAGGTAGGTCTTGAGGTTCGCCCTCAGGATCTTGTCGGCCCCCGCCTTGTAGTCCTTATAGTTCCGCAGGTACGCGGCCACCACCGCGTTGACGATCAGGGCCGCTTCCTCCGGGTCGTTCAACTCCAGCGAGACCACCACGTAGTTGGTGTTCTTCTGGTTGGTGACGACCAGCCTCTCCAGCAGGTCCGCCTGCGGCGCCATCGAGTTCTTGATGAACGGCAGCTCGGAGACGGTGGCGTCGCCCAGCGCGTCGTTGATGACTCGGTCGGTCCGGATCCGCCCCATCTCGGTCTCGATCGCGACCGTCCGCTCGTTGGCCTGGCCCGGGGCTATGCCGCCGAACAGGTCGGGCTGCGTCAGCTGCACCATGATCCGGCTGTAGGCCATGTACTTCGGCTTCACCTGGGAGTACACCAGGTAGGCCAGCGGGGCCGAGAGGATCAGCCAGAGGCCGAGGATCTTCCACCAGTTCCGCAGCAGGCCCCGCAGGATGCTCACCGGGTCGACCTGCAACGCCGGGGCGGCGGACGTCGGGACCAGGTCCCGCGGCCCGCCCCCGAACGAGGCCGGGCCGCGAGACGGCACGGGCGGTGCGGGCGGGGTCGGCCGGGCCGGCAACATCGAATCGGGCCTGTCGGAGGTGTCCATCGGTCGGTACTCGAGGGTGTGGGGATCGCGAGGGGGCCCGGCCCGATCGCCCTCATCCGTCGCGGCGTCCCGACGAGCGGCCGATAGGCCGCCCCGATCGCCGCGGGGGGGGACGCACATCGCCTCCCATGGCCGCGGCCCTCGCGCCGAGCCCGCCCGGGGGCGTCCTACTTGAAACTGTAAACCAAGGCCGTCGGGACCGTCAAACGAAATCCCCGACCCTTGATGGATGCTTGTTTGCTGGCTAAAAACGTCGAGGTCGACGTCCCGAGAATGCCGCCGCGGCCTGATCGCCCGAACCTTTGGATCCTGCGGCCATGATGCCATGCGATCGTCGTTCGGTCGCGGCAGTCCGATCCAGGTACGGGGCGACGAGGCCGACGTGTCGCCGGCCGCGGGAAGATGGGCGCATCGACGCGGGGGAGGGTCGGCGGGCTCAGTGCGACGGCGCGGGGGCGGCGGCCTTGATGCGGGCCTCGATCTCGGCCACCAGGGCGGCGAGGATGTCGAAGGCGGGCTCGTCTCGGGCTTCGGAGTCCTTCACGGTGCGTTCGACCTGGATCTTGAACATCCCGGGGTTGTAGCGGAACTGCTTCCAGCGGCTCGCCATCTCGGGGGTCCAGACGCCGCCGTTGCGGAACGAGTGGAACACGTCGCTCATCTGGACGGCCCCGCCCTGGGATCGCCCGTACAGTTCATGGCGGAACAGGGGGCCGGTCGCGCCTTCGGTGCCGGGGATCGTCACGTCCTGCGGCTCGGCCATGGCCTTGTACCCGACCGACGGGTAGCAGACGCCCGGCGTGTGGGCGAAGACCAGCAGGGCGGGCCCGTACAGGACCAGGACGGTGGCCTTCTCGCCCGTCGCGGCGTCCTGATACGTGCGGACGATATGGTCGGTCGAGCCGGCGATCCGCGCGATCTGCGGGTCGAGCGTCGCCTCCGCCCCGTCCACCATCCGCCATCCGCCGAGGATGGTCGGGATCTCTTTCAGGGGGAAGGGGGAGTCGCGACTCTGGCTCTCCAGGGTCGAGAACTGGTAGTCCCGCCAGTAGCGGTAGGTGCCGGAGGCGCCCAGGAGCAGGGCGATCAGGGCCAGGCTGCGGACGTCCACCTTCCAGCCGAGCGGCTTCCGCGCCGGGGCGTCCGACTCGCCGGGTCGCGGCGGGGCCTGGTCGGGTGCGGGTGCGGCGGCCGGCTGATCGATCAGGGCGTTATCCATTGCTGAGCTGTCCTGGGCGGCCGGGTGAGGCGGGCGCGGGGCTGATGATGCCGTGGATGCGCCGACGCCGATTATGCCATCGCCGATTTTCCATCTTCAAGGCCGGCTGACGGGAATGTCGCAAAAGTCTACAAAAAACCTCTAGCTCGCGGGCGGCCTCGCGTCCAATCGCCCGCGGGCGGGATGGGCCCGGGGCCGGGTCGGCTGGCCTCGGGCGGGCCCTCGTGTTACCTTGAGGCTCGCCGGCGGCGGAGGATGGGGGCGGGAGGCCCGGCCGGACCGGCTCGCAGGCCGACACGGACGAGGACGAGCATGACGGCGATCCTGGGCGTCTCCGCCTTCTACCACGACAGCGCCGCCGCCCTGGTCGTCGACGGTCGCATCGCCGCCGCCGCCCAGGAGGAGCGCTTCACCCGCGTCAAGCACGACCCCGCCTTCCCCTCCCGGGCCGTCGAGTATTGCTTGCAAGAGGCCGGCCTCCGGCCCGAGGACGTCGACTACGTCGCCTTCTACGACAAGCCGCTGACGAAGTTCGAACGCCTCCTGGAGACCTACCTGGCCTTCGCCCCCTCGGGCTTCCGGAGCTTCCGCCTGGCGGTCCCGCTCTGGCTGAAGGACAAGCTCCACATGCGGCGGACGATCCGCAAGGCCCTCGGCGACCGCTGCCGCGCCCGGCTCGTCTTCACCGACCACCACGAGAGCCACGCCGCCAGCGCGTTCTTCCCCGGCCCCTTCGACCGCGCCGCGATCCTGACGCTCGACGGCGTCGGCGAGTGGAGCACCACCACCGTCGGCGTCGGCGACGGGAACCGCATCGATCTGCTCGAGCATATCGCCTTCCCGCACTCCCTGGGGCTGCTCTACTCGGCCTTCACCTACTATTGTGGCTTCAAGGTCAACAGCGGCGAGTACAAGTTGATGGGCCTGGCCCCCTACGGCCGGCCCCTCTATAAAGATGCGATCCTCGACCGCCTGATGGACCTGAAACCCGACGGCAGCTTCCGGCTGGACATGGATTACTTCCAGTATTGCCAGGGGCTGACCATGACCAACGGCCGGTTCCACGACCTCTTCGGCGGCCCGCCGCGGTCGCCGGAGTCGAGCCTGGAGCAGCGCCACATGGACCTGGCCTCCAGCATCCAGTGGGTTACGGAGGAGGTCGTCCTGCGGATCGGCCGCGAGGCCGCCAAGAAGACCGGGGCCGACAAGCTGGTCATGGCCGGCGGCGTGGCCCTCAACTGCGTCGCCAACGGCCGGCTCCTCCGCGAGGGCCCCTTCGACGACGTCTGGATCCAGCCCGCGGCCGGCGACGCCGGCGGATCCCTGGGCGCGGCCCTCTTCGTCTGGCACCAGCTCCTGGAGAATCCCCGCGAGCCCAAGGGCCGCGACTCCCAGCGCGGCAGCTTCCTCGGCCCCCGCTATTCGAACGACGAGATCGCCCGCTTCCTGGCGACGCAGGGCGTCGACGCCTCGCCCTGCGAGTCCGAGGCGGAACTCGACGAGCAGGTGGCCGGGCACCTGGCCGACGGCAAGATCGTCGGCTGGTTCCAGGGCCGGATGGAGTTCGGCCCGCGGTCGCTCGGGGCCCGCAGCATCCTCGGCGACCCGCGCTCGCCGGCGATGCAGGCGACGATGAACCTGAAGATCAAGTTCCGCGAGAGCTTCCGCCCCTTCGCCCCGGCCGTCCTCCGCGAGCGGGCGCCCGACTGGTTCGAGATCGACCCGAAGCACGAGAGCCCGTACATGCTCCTCGTCGCCCCCGTCCGCGAGGAGAAGCGGACGCCGATCGACCCCGAGACCCGCAGGATGATGGAGGAGGATCCCGACCTCCGCCGCCGCGTCAACGTCGTCCGCTCCGAGGTCCCGGCGATCACCCACGTCGACGATTCCGCCAGGCTCCAGACCGTGGACGAGGATCGCAACCCGCGGTTCCACAACCTGATCGCGGCCTTCGAACGCCTGACCGGCTGCCCGATCCTCGTGAACACCAGCTTCAACGTCCGCGGCGAGCCCATCGTCGGCTCGCCCGAGGACGCCTACCGCTGCTTCCTGGCGACCGACATGGACGTCCTCGTCCTGGAGGACTACGTCCTCGTGAAGGACGAGAAGGCGCGCGAGGCCGGCGCGAGCGTCCGCGAGCGCTACCTGTCCCAGTTCCAGCTCGATTGAACCGAGGGCGACCGTATGCAGTGGTCCGACATCAAGTTCGACCCGTCCCGGAAGCTGCTCCGGGAGTTCGGCCTGCTCTGCCTGGCGTTCTTCGGCGCGATCGGGCTGTACCAGGGCCTCTACCGCGGCCATACGACGGCCGGCCTGATCCTGGGCGCGATCGCGACGGCGGGCGGCCTGCTGGGCGTGCTCGCGCCGACGTGGCTGCGGCCGATCTACGTCGCGTGGATGGTCGCCGCGTTCCCGATCGGCTGGACGATCTCGCTGGTCGTGATGGCCCTGATGTTCTACGGCCTGTTCACGCCGATCGGCCTGTTCTTCCGCCTGATCGGCCGCGACTCGATGGAGCGCAAGCTCCGCCCGGCCGCCGCGACCTACTGGGAGCCCAAGGCGACGCCGAAGGACCCCCGGCGTTACTTCAAGCAGTTCTGACCCCCGCACATCCTCAAAGGCCAGCCATGAGCGATCCCGCCCCCCGCACCGAGTTCGAGAAGGCCGCCGCCGAGGGCGAGTCCGAGAGCCTCGTCGCCGAGTTCTGGGCCTTCCTCAAGCAGAACAAGAAGTGGTGGCTCCTGCCGATCGTGGTCGTGATGCTCCTGCTGGGCGTCCTGATCTTCCTCTCCGGCACCGCCGCCACGCCGTTCATCTACACGCTGTTCTGAGCCGTGCGCCCGCGATGGTCGGTCCGCGGCCTGGCGGTGGGCGTCGCCGTCATCGGGGTGGTCTTCGGCGCGGCCAGGCTTGAGATGCGCCGTCGCGCGTTCCTGAAGCGCGCGGAGGATCATGCCTCGCGCGCCTTCGAAGACGGCGAAAATCGCGCGGCGCTCTGCTTGCGCGACGAGTTCTACGAGCCGGGAGGCCGTGGTGGGCTCCGGCCCGAGGCCGTGCGGTATCTGGACGCCAGCGTCGCCCGGGCCAAGGCCCTGGCGGCGAAGTATCGCCGCGCGGCCGGCCGCCCCTGGGAGGTCGTGGAGCCGGATCCGCCGGCCCCGAAAGTATGGTGGATCAGGGGGGATCATGCCGACTGAACGCGAGAAGATGCTGGCCGGGGCGATGTACGACCCGTTCGACCCCGAGCTGGTCGCGCTGCGCGATCGCGCACGCGACATCTGCTGGGACCTGAACGCGACCCGCGAGTCGCAGGCCGACGAGCGCCGGCGGAGCCTCCGCGAGCTGTTCGGGACCGGCGGCGACACGGCCTGGATGCAGCCGCCGTTCTTCTGCGACTACGGCGTGAACATCCACCTGGGGGAGCGGGTCTTCTTCAACTTCAACTGCGTGGTCCTCGACGTCGCCGAGGTCCGCATCGGCGACTTCACGCTGTTCGGGCCCTCGGTGCAAATCTACACGGCGATGCACCCCATGGACGCCGCCGAGCGCCGGCTGCACGAGTACGCGAAGCCCATCGCCATCGGCTCCGACGTCTGGGTCGGCGGCGCGGCGGTGATCTGCCCCGGGGTGACGATCGGATCGCGTTCCGTCATCGGCGCGGGGAGCGTCGTCACCCGCGACATCCCCGAAGGCGTCTTCGCCGCCGGCAACCCCTGCCGCGTGATCCGGGCGGTCGACGAGCGGCCCGCCTGAGCCTTCGCCCAAAAATCCCGAGATTCCTGGAACGTCGCCGGCCGCGCCGCGGATCTTCAAGGACGAGCGTCGGTTCGTTCCTTGGCAATTCGGCCGCAGCGCAAGGTCGGGAGATCGGCCGAGACGGGCGCAAGCTCGTCCTTCGGGCGGCTGACCGTCGCGGATTTTGGGGCGGCCATCGTAACGGCCTTCCCCCCTCGCGGGGGAAGGTGGCCCGCAGGGCCGGATGAGGGGGACGACGCGCGAGACGACTGTCGGGCTCACAAGCCGGTCGGGTGGGCCTTCGGATCCCGACGGTGCCCGTGCTTCGCGTCCCCCTCATCTGACGCCTTCGGCGTCCGTCTTCCCCCGCGAGGGGGGAAGATCGTCTTCGACCCGCATCGGCATGCTTTCGACGCAGCACTTCAAGGGGAGGAAGGCGTGGATCGCCCCGCCCGCTCCGAACTCCGACGACCCTCACCCGCCGCTTGCGCGGCTACCCTCTCCCGGCGGGAGAGGGGACGATTCAGGTGTAACGCGCCTATCGAGTTCGACGAACGAAGCCGCGCCGGATCGACGTTAAGTCAAGTCGTGTCAAGGCGATCGGCGATTCGTGTTCGGAGTGCAAGGCGACGAACGGAGCCACGGGCTTCAATCCTCGACGGCCTCGGCCATCTCCTGGAGCGCCTCCATCGTCCGCCAGTTCCGCATCGTCATCGGGACGCCGGCCGCCTTCTCCAGCCCTTCGGCGAACTTCGACCGGCCTACGCCGTCGGGCGCGTGCAGGTAGACGACGTCGTCGCGGACCTCGAACGCCTCGCGCCCCTTCGTCTTCGCCAGCAGCGCCGCCAGCTTGGCCGCGTCCGGACGGCCCAGGCAGACGCCGACGTGGACCGTCTTCGGGTCCTCGGCCGCGGCCTCCGCGTAGGGGTTCCCCGCCACGATCTCCGCCCAGCGATCGGCCCCGACCAGCATGACGCGCGACGAGAACCCGAACGCCTGCGCGAACCCCACCGCGCACGCCTTGACGACGTCCTCGGCCGGGTCGTCGGTCGCGAAGACGACGTTGCCGCTCTGGATGTAGTTCTTGACCTCGCGATGCCCGATCCGCTCGTGCATCGCGCGTAGGGCCTCCATCTTCACGGAGGTCTTGCCGCCCACGTTGAGGCCGCGGTAGAGGGCGATGAATACGGGCATAGGTCGACGTCCCCGGGCCGGAGTGTGGCGGGGCCGCAGACCGACGCGACCCCTCCGCGATCTCATCGTGCCCGAAGGACGGCGCCGACGCCACGGGGAGGCGATCACGCCCGCGCCGGTTCGGCCAGGGCGGGGGCCTTGGCCTTCGATTCCTTGGGGTCGGCCGGGAGGACGACCCCCTTGTCGAGGATCACGGCCCGGGCGGCGGCGAGCGAGACGACGACGCGGCCGGCCGACGCCGGCTTGAGCCGCTCGACGATCTGGGGCGTGTCGGCGTCGTGGTCCCAGTAGGCGAACGTCAGCGCGGCGTCCGGGTAGCGGGCGCGCATCCGCTTGGTCAGGTAGCGGGCGCGGGCCAGGCCGACGGGCGGCAGGTGCGAGATCAGGATCGTCGACGGCTCCAGGTCGGCCAGCTTGTCCGTGATCCTCAGCGACGATCCGCCGGCGGAGACGATCGTGATCCGGACGCCCGAGGGCTGGAGCAGCATGTTCAGCATCCGCAGGACCAGGGCGTCGGCCCCGCCCCCGGTCGCCACGCCCACCAGGGTCCGGCCGTCGCCCTCGGCCGGGGCGATCGGCTCGGCGCCGGGCCTGGAGGAGGTCAGGACCAGGTCCTCGCGCTCGGGGAGGTCGTCGAGCCAGTCGCGGACCACGCGCCAGATGAACGCGACGTCGCGGCCGTCGACGTTGCCGTGGGCCCGGTCGTGCTCGGCGCGGGAGAGGGTCGGGATGACGATCCGGTCGCACACCTCCTCGAACGACTTCTCTTTGAGGGCGTCGTCCAGCAGGGCGAGCGAGCCATCGAGGTCGTGGCTGAGGACGCGCTGATACCAGCGCAGGTCGTCCGCCACGACGATCTCGTGGTTGAGCAGCGTCCCCAGCGCCCCGAGTCCCGGGATGTGGCGGCCGGCGACCGCCAGGCAGACCGTCATCGCGTTGGCCAGCAGCAGCCCCAGCGGCCCCCAGAGCCAGGCCCAGAACAGCGCCGAGACCAGCAGCCCGATCGGCGAGATCCCGGTCGACTTCCCGTACAGCAGCGGCTCGACGGCGTTGACCACCACCTCCGCCCCGGCGAACAGGGCCAGCACCAGCGCCGGCTGGGTCCAGCCGGGGAAGGCGGCGATCGAGATCAGGAACGGCAGCGAGAAAGACAGGACGGTCCCCAGGTAGGGGACGAAGCGGAAGAGGGCGGCCAGGAACCCCCACAGGGCGGGCGAGGGGAGGCCGATCGCCCAGCATCCCAGCCCGATCACCGTCCCGAAGCCCGCGTTGACCAGGGCCAGGGCCAGCAGGTAATTCCCCAGGCCGGCGCCGATCTGCGAGAGGGTCTTGGTCGTGACGCCGATCTGGCTCCAACCCACCAGGTTGATGATCTTGTCGCCGATGTCGTCCCGCTCGATGAGGAGGAAGATCACCAGCAGCAGCACGACGCCGGCCATCGCCAGGATCGATTCGAACGGCCCGAGGAAGGCATCCATCCGCTCCCACAGGTTGTTCTCGCGGACGACCCGGACCGGCATCGGGTTCTCGACCTTGGCGGCGGCCTCCTCGTCCGGGGCGCCCAGCTTCTCGGCCGCGTCCAGCACCTTGTCGAAGGTCGACTCGTCGGCGGGCTGGAGCCGCTTGACCTTCTCGCGGATCGTCTCCGCGTAGCGGGGGGCGTCGTTGGCCAGCGCCTTGAACTGATGGCCGACGACGTAGCCGACCCCCCCGGCCACGGCCACGGCCGCCAGCAGCACGACGGCCACGCTCGCCACCCTCGGCGCCCCCCGGCGCTCCAGCCGGCCGACGATCGGGGCCAGCAGGAAGGCCAGCAGGATCGCCAGGGCCAGCGGCTTGAGGACCTCCGCCGCGACCGACATCGCGAGGATGATCGTCCCGCCGATCAGCAGGGTTCGGAGCAGGCGCGTCGTGGCGACGTCGATGTTCATGGCGCGGATCCCGGGGGCTGCGGCGAGACCTCCTCGCCGCAGGCTCCCGGGATTTGCAACCGCGGCGCCACGGGCCTCCGGCCGCCCTCGGATTCTCCCCCGCCGGTCACTTCGGCTTGTAGGCCGACGTGTCGATCTTGTAGTGGGCGATCTTGGCCGAGATGCTGCGCCGCGACAGGCCGCTGACCTTGGCGCACCGCCCGACGTGGCCGCGGCACTTGCGCAGGGCCTTGCGGAGGTAGCGCTCTTCGAACGACGAGGTCAGCTCGCCGAGCTGCTCGGCCAGCGGCCGGGCCAGGTCGACGTGGAGCGAGCCCCGGCGGCCCTTCTTGGCGACGAGGTCGCCGGGGAGGTTCTCGGGCTTGATCTCGCCGTCGCGGGCCGTGACGCAGGCCCGCTCCATCGCGTTCTCCAGCTGCCGGATGTTCCCCGGCCAGGAGTACGAGAGGAGCCGCTCCATCGCCGCGTGCGAGATGGTCGCCGCGTTGTGGCCGGGCCGGGCGTACTTCTGGGCGAAGTAGGTGGCCAGGATCGGGATGTCCTCGGGCCGTCGCCGCAGCGGCGGCAGCTCGATCTTCACGACGTTGAGGCGGTAGTACAGGTCCTCGCGGAACTTCCCCTCCTTGACCGCCCCCTCCAGCCCCTGGTTCGTCGCGCCGATGACCCGGACGTCGACCTCGATCGGCTGGTTGCCGCCGACGCGCTCGAACTTGCGCTCCTGGAGGACGCGCAGCAACTTGACCTGCATCGACATCGGGATGTCGGCGACCTCGTCCAGGAACAGCGTGCCGCCGTGGGCGATCTCGAACCGCCCCTTGCGCTGGCCGGCGGCCCCGGTGAACGACCCCTTCTCGTGGCCGAACAGCTCGGACTCCAGCAGGGCCTCCGAGAGCGCCGCGCAGTGGACCGGGACGAACGGCCCCTTGCGGTACTCGGCCGACGCCTGGTGGATGGCGCGGGCGATCTGCTCCTTGCCCGTGCCGGTCTCCCCCTCGATGAGGACGGTCGTGGTGGTGTCGGCGATGTTGCCGATCAGCTCGAAGATGTCGTACATCTTCGGGCACTTGGAGAGGACGTTCCAGAAGCGGTGCCGCTCGCCGATCTGCGACCGCAGGGCGGACAGCTCGTCCTGGATGGTGCGCTCGCGCAGGGCGCGCTCCACCAGCAGGCAGAGGTGCTGCGGGTCGGGGGGCTTGGTCAGGAAGTCGTAGGCCCCCATGCGCATGGCGTGGACGGCGTCGTCGATGCTACCATGGCCCGTGGTGACGATGACCGTCACGGGGAGGCGGCGGGCCTGGATCTCGGCCATGAGCTTCAGGCCGTCGACCTTGGGCATGCGGAGGTCGGTGACGACGATGCTGTAGGGGCGCTCGCCGAGCATCTGGAGGGCCTGGGCGCCGTCGGCGGCCAGGTCGACCTCGATGCCCAGCGCCAGGCCCAGGAGCTGCTGGAAGGAGTTCCGCGTATCCTCGTCGTCTTCCACGAGGAGCATCCGCCGGACGGGCTCGACGGCCGTCGCGGCGTCGTCGCGGGTGGCGTCTTTCGGCTGGTTGTCGACGGCTTGCGTCACGCGCTTCACTCCGCTCCGGGATGGTCGATCGGGCCGCGCGGCACGGCGTGCGGCGCCGATTCCATCTTATCAAATCATCGAGGGCGACGGCGGATCCTGGGCCGGGCCGCGACCGGGCCCCGGCGCGGAATAGGGTTTGCTAATCCGGATCCCTTCGGAGGGCATCCGGGCCGCGACATCGATCGGGACGGCGCATCATGACGACCGCGGGACATCCCGACGAGCGAGGCGGACGCGAGCCGGCCCCCGGCTGGGCCGAGGCCGCCCCGGTCGCGCTCGTCGAGTCCGACGCCGACGGCCGGCCGCTGGCGTGCAACGGCCGCTGGCGGGAATACGCCGGCCTCCCGCCGGGCCCGCCCCCCGAGGGCTGGGCGGAGCGCCTGCACCCCGACGACGCGCCGGCCTGGGCCGAGGCCCTGCGGGCCGGCGTCCCCTTCGAGGCCGAATGCCGGCTCCGCGGCGGCGACGGCCGGCACCGCTGGTTCCTGGTCCGGGCCGCCCCCCGCCGCGACCCCTCGGGCGCGGTCGCGTCGTGGACGGCCGCCTGCACCGACGTCGACGACCTGGTCCGCTCGCGCGACGAGCTGCGACGGTCCAACGCCGACCTGGAGCGGTTCGCGGCCGTCGCGGCGCACGACCTCCAGGAGCCGCTGCGCAAGGTCCAGGCCTTCGGCGAACGCCTGGGTGTCCGTTGCGGGCCCGGGCTGGACGCCCAGGGCCGCGACTACCTCGCCCGCATGGCCGGGGCCGTCGCCCGCATGGGCGGCCTGATCCGCGACGTCCTGGCGTACTCGCGGGCCGCCGCGCCCGGGCGTCGCGCCGCGGCCGTCGACCTGTCGGCCGTCGCCGCCGAGGTGGTCTCCGACCTGTCGGAGGCCATCGAGGGGGCGGGCGCGTCGGTGGAGGTCGGCCCCCTGCCGACCCTCCCCGCCGATCCGACGCAGATGCGGCAACTCCTCCAGAACCTGGTCTCCAACGCGCTGAAGTTCGGCCGGCCCGGGGAGCCCCCCCGGGTCCGGGTCTCCGGCCGGGCCGAGCCGGGACGATGCGTGATCGAGGTCTCCGACGACGGCGCGGGGTTCGCGCCCGCCGACGCCGAGCGGATCTTCGAGCCCTTCCGTCGGCTCCACGGCCGCGGCGTCTGCGACGGCTCCGGCCTGGGCCTGGCCATCTGCCGCCGGATCGTCGAGCGCCACGGCGGCTCCATCGTCGCCGAGGGCGCCCCCGGCGCGGGGGCCGTCTTCCGCGTGACCCTGCCCGCCGTCCCGGCCGACCCGGGCGCGGCCCACGACTCCACCCGGGCGGAAGGCCCGATCGCGAACTGAAGGGGACGGCGATGCTCTCGAAGGCCATCCGGCTCATGCTCATCGACGACGACGAGGAGGACTTCGTCCTCACGCGCGACCTGCTGGACGACATCGCCGACGTCGACTTCGAACTCGAATGGCTCCCCGACGCCGACCGCGCCGTCGACGCCATCTGCGGGGCCCGCCACGACCTCTACCTCGTCGACTACGGCCTGGGGAGTCGCGACGGCCTCTCCGTCATCCGCGACGCCGTCGCCCGCGGCGCCGCCGCCCCCATGATCCTCCTCACCGGCCTCGACGAGCGCGCCATCGACCTCGACGCCATGCGCGCCGGCGCCGCCGACTTCCTGGAGAAGTGGCGGCTCAACTCCACCCTCCTCGAACGATCCATCCGCTACAGCCTCCAGGAGCGCCGCCACGCCGAGGAGCTGGAGCGCCGCGTCCAGGAGCGCACCGCGGAACTCGCCCGCGCCAACGAGGCCCTCCGCGCCGTCGACCGCCGCAAGAACGAGTACCTCTCCACCCTCGCCCACGAGCTGCGCAACCCCCTGGTGCCGATCCGCAACGCCCTGGAGATCATGCGCCTGGACTCCGAGCGCCCCTCCGGCAACCCAGGCGTGGTCGAGAACTGCCGCTCCATGATCGAGCGCCAGGTCAAGCACATCGTCCGCCTGATCGACGACCTGATGGTGGTGGCCCGGATCTCGCGCGGGCTGATCCAGCTCAAGCTGGAGTCGGTCCCGGTCGACCGCCTGGTGGCGACGGCCTCGGAGAACGTCCGGCCGTTCATCGCCAAGGCCCGCCACGAGCTGGAGGTGACGCTCCCGGAGGAGCCCCCCGTCCTCCGCGCCGACGCCGAGCGGATGTCGCAGGTGCTCTACAACCTCCTGCACAACGCCGCCAAGTACACCAGGGCCGGCGGCCACATCAGCCTGGACGTGGGCCGCGACGAGGGGGGCGTGATCTTCCGCGTGATCGACGACGGCCCCGGCATCCCGGAGGACATGCTGGAGGCGGTCTTCGACATCTTCACCCAGGTCAAGCGCGAGGGCGACGGCGAGGTCGCCAGCGGCCTGGGCGTCGGCCTCTGGCTGGTCAAGCGCCTCGTCGAGCTGCACGGCGGCCGCGTCGCCGCCCGCCCCGGCCCGAGCGGCCGGGGGAGCGAGTTCGTCGTCTGGATCCCCTCGGCCCCCCCGCCGGGGCCGCCGACGACGCCGCCTGACCGCGCCCACGGCGCGGGGTTTGCACGGGAGTCCGGGATAAGGGTTCAAGAACCGATCATCTCCGGGAAATCCTGATATGACGACCCCGATGACCGTGCCGCACCGGCACTCATGGCTCGACGGCTTCAAGAAGCTCCTCTGCCGGATCTTCTGGCGGGGCGACAGGCCGTGTCCGCTGATCGAGGACGACCGCCCGATCACCACCCAGGAGGCGGCCGACGTGGCGTCCGAGGACTCGTTCCCCGCCAGCGACCCCCCCAGCTACACCGGCAGCATCACCTGATCGACCCCCAGGAGGCCCACCATGGCGACCTGTGAAGTCTGCGGCAACGACTACGACAAGGCGTTCACCGTCACGACCGCCGACGGCCGGGGGCATGCGTTCGACTGCTTCGAATGCGCGATCCACGCCCTCGCCCCGGCGTGCGCCCATTGCGGCTGCCGCGTCATCGGCCACGGGGTCGAGGAAGGCGGCGAGATCTACTGCTGCGACGCCTGCGTCCGCCACGAGGCGAAGGCCGGCGCCCATCAGCACGCCGGCCGGCCCTGACGGCCGCGGACGCGGCACGATTGTTGCGAATCGTTTCTCCATCGGTCGGCCCGCGGCTGTCGCGAGGCGTTCGGAACCCAAGGCGAGGAGTCGGAGATGGCGGATTCGAAAACGCCGCTGGAGCGCGCGATGACGCTCGCGGCCGTCAGCGGCCTCAGGGCGACGCTGGGCCCCGCGCTGTTGGAGGCGTCGCGAAGGACGCCCCGGACGAACGCCTGGGTGCTCGGGGCGCTGGGGGAGATGGCCCTGGACAAGCTCGGCCTGCTCCGCCGGCGCTATCGGCCGATGCTCATGATCCCGCACGCCATCGCCGGGGCCTGCGCGGCCCGCGAGAGCATGCGGCGCGACGGCGTCGAGGACCAGTCGATCCCGATCATGGGGGCCGTCGTGGCGGCCGGCGTGGCGGGCGTTGCCCCGATCGCCCGGGTGGCCCTGAACCGGGGGCTGGGCGTCAACGACGCCGTCCTCGGCCTGGCGGAAGACTACCTCGCTCTCAAGTTCGGCGGCGAGGCCGTCGGCCTCTCGATGGAGGCCCTGGGCGGCGCGGCGAAGGAGGCCGTCGGCGACCTGCGCGACCAGGTGGCCCCGGACCTGGAAATCCCGACGATCCCGCGCCCACGCCCGGAGCCGATCCCGAGCCATATCTGAGCCGCCTCGGCCCCGAGGCCGAAGAAACATGAACGCCGAAGGCCCCGCCCATCGCGAGATGGGCGGGGCCTTCGGCGTTTTCGTCCCTCGATGCGGCCCGAGGTCACTTGCCGAGGATGTGCAGCCAGCCCCGGGTGAAGTAGTCGGACAGCAGGAAGCCCAGCAGCAGCCCCACCCAGAGGAACGAGCCGACGGCCGTGACCCAGGTGAGCGGGGCGCTGTAGTAGACGTGCATGAAGAACAGGACGATGAGGATCGCCTTGATCAGGGCGATCGTCATGGCCACCAGGAGGTGGGCGCCCCCGAGCGGCATGTCGGAGGCGAGCACCGTGGCCAGCAGCAGGGCCATGAGGACCCAGTAGATCATCACATACGTCTTCACCGCGATGACGTGGTGCGACTGCTCGTGGGCCTCGCTCGATTGATGCAGTTCGCTCATGGTTCGGGATCCGCCTGTCGTTCGATCGGTTGGGTCAAGGGTCCGGGGCCGATCGCCCGGTCACTCGATGAGGTAGAGCAGCGGGTAGAGGAACACCCAGACGACGTCGACGAAGTGCCAGTAGAGGCCGAGCACCTCGATCTGGGTCTGGCCGTAGCCGGAGAACCACTTGATCTGCGTCAGGACGATGAACAGCGCGACGAGGGCCAGGCCCGCGATCATGTGGAAGGCGTGGACGCCGGTCATGAAGAAGTAGAGCACGAACATGAGCTGGAAATGGCCCTTGTTGCGGCTGAACTTCTCCTCGTCGAGCTTGCCGTCGACCGTGCTGGCCTCGCGGAGCCTCTCGTAGTCGCTGGCGTGGGCCGCGGCCCCCTCGTGCCCCTCGCCCCCTTCGTGCGACCCCTCGGCCGCATGGGCGTGCGGATCCTCGGGCGAACCGGGGACGATGAAGTGCTTCCCGGGGAACAGGTTGTGGTTGATCTCGGTCCGATACTCGGTCGCCTTCACGCCGAGGAAGGCCGTCCCGAAGACCAGGGTCAGGAAAAGGTTGCGGACGATCCCCCTGCGGTCCCCGACCTGCGAGCAGCGGACGGCCAGGGCCATCGTCAGCGAGCTGGTGAGCAGGACCCAGGTGTTGAAGAACCCGAGCCACTTGTCCATGTGCCGGCTGGCCAGGTGGAACGCCTCCGGCGACCAGGCGCGGTACACCGTGTAGGCGGCGATCAGGCCGCTGAAGAACATCACCTCGCTGACCAGGAAGAACCACATGCCCAGGTTGGAGGACAGGTGCTGCTGCTCCAGGTCGTCGAAGTGGTGCAGCAGGAGCTGCCGGCCCGATTCAGGCGACGTGGTCGTGCTGGGCGTGTGCATATTCCCGTTCCGCCTCCTCGGGCGAGTACAAGTAGGGTTCGCAGGTCACGAGGACCGGCTCGTGGAAGTTGTGCGTGGTCGGCGGCGACTCGATCTGCCACTCCAGCCCGGTCGCGTTCCAGGGGTTCGGCCCGGCGTTCTTGGGGCCGCGGAGCGACAGCAGCAGGTAGATCACCGGGACGACCATCCCGACGGCGAGGACCGTGGCCCCGGCCGTGGACATGACGTTCAGCACCTGGAACTCCGGCCGGTACTCGAAGTAGCGCCGGGGCATCCCCAGGTAGCCCAGCAGGAACTGCGGGAAGAACGTCAGGTTGAAGCCGACGAACACCAGCAGGGCCGAGAGCTTGCCCCACAGGTCGGAGTACATCCGCCCGGTCATCTTGGGCCACCAGAAGTGGATGCCGCCCAGGTACGCCATCACCGTGCCGCCGACCATGATGTAGTGGAAGTGGGCGACGATGAAGTAGGTGTCGTGGACGTGGACGTCGATGGCCAGCGAGGCCAGCATCAGGCCCGTGAGCCCGCCGATCGTGAACAGCCCCATGAAGCCCAGGGCGTACAGCATCGGCGTGTCGAACTTGATCGACCCCTTGTACAGGGTGGCCGTCCAGTTGAACACCTTGATGGCCGACGGGATGGCGACCAGGAAGCTGAGGATCGAGAAGACCGCCCCGGCGTACATCGACTGCCCGGAGACGAACATGTGGTGGCCCCACACCAGGAACCCGAAGATCGCGATGGCCACCGACGCGAACGCCACGAAGCGATAGCCGAAGATCGGCCGCCGGGCGAAGCAGGGGATGATCTCCGAGACCACCGCGAACCCCGGCAGGACCATGATGTACACGGCCGGGTGCGAGTAGAACCAGAACAGGTGCTGGAACAGGATCGGGTCGCCCCCCAGCTTGGGGTCGAAGACCCCCACGCCGAAGAACCTCTCCAGGCCGACCAGCACGACCGAGATCGCCAGCACCGGCGTCCCCAGGACCATGATCAGCGCCGTGGCGTAGTGCGACCAGACGAACAGCGGCATGCGGAACCAGGTCATCCCCGGGGCCCGCATCGTGTGGACCGTCACCACGAAGTTCAGGCCCGTCAGGATCGACGAGAAGCCGGTGATGAACACCGCCAGGGCCGCCGTCACGACCTGCGTGTTCGAGTACATCGAGCTGAACGGCGTGTAGAACGTCCAGCCGGTGTCGATCCCGCCGTGGAGGAGGATGTACACCCCCATCAGCCCGCCGATCATGTAGACGTACCAGCTCATCAGGTTGATCTTCGGGAACGCCAGGTCGCGCGCCCCGATCATGATCGGCAGCAGGAAGTTCCCCAGCACCGCCGGGATCGCCGGCACCAGGAAGAAGAAGATCATGATCACGCCGTGCATCGTGAACATGCGGTTGTACGTGTCGGCCGAGCCGAGCACGTCGCCGCGCGGCGTCATCAGCTCCAGCCGCATCAGCCCCGCGATGACCCCGCCGACGAAGAAGAAGGTCGTCACCGAGATCAGGTACAGGATGCCGATCCGCTTGTGATCGACGGTCAGCAGCCACGACTTGACCGTGGACTCCGACAGGTAGTCCGCCGGCGGCCCGTCGTGACGGGCGGGTGCCGAGGCGCTCATTGGCTGATCTCCCGGTTGGCGAGGGACTTGATGTAGGCGATGATCTTGAGCAGGTCCTGCTCGCTGATCTGGTCCTTGAAGGACGGCATGATCGGCTCATAGCCCGCGACGACCTTGTCCTTCGGCAGCAGGATCGAGTCGCGGATGTAGGTCTCGTCGGCCGTCTCGAAGTGGACCTCGGAGCCGACCTGGATCGGCACCGGCTTGCCGTAGACCCCCTCCAGTCGGGGGGCGTGGACGATCTGGCTGCCGCGGTGGCAGCCGGCGCAGTGGTTCTGCACGAACAGCTTCTCGCCCTCGTCGGCCTGCGACGGGCCCGCGCCCTTCTCGGCCAGCCACGCCTCGTAGGCGTCGGGCTCCATGACGTGGACCTTGCCGATCATGATCGAGTGGTTCGTGCCGCAATACTCGGCGCAGAACAGGTCGTAGACGCCGACCTTCGTCGGCTCGAACCAGAACGACGTGTACCGCCCCGGCAGCACGTCCTGCTTCATGCGGAACGCCGGGATGTAGAAGCTGTGCAGCACGTCCTGCGACGTCATGTTCAGCTTCACCGGCCGGCCGATCGGGACGTGCAGCTCGTTGGTCTCCGAGCGGCCCTCGGGGTGCTGGAGGTACCACATCCACTGCTTGCCCACCACGTCGATCTGGGCCGCGCCGGCGGGCGCCTCGTACTGCTCGAAGAACAGGCGGGTCGACCAGGCGTACATCACGACCGAGATGATCAGCGGGATGATGATCCAGGCGGCCTCCATGGCCTTGCTGTGCGTCGGCGGGTGCGAGCGGTCGACGGCGTTGCCCTGGCGGAATCGGATGCAGAAGCCCAGGACGAGCAGCCCGATCATCACCGTGAAGAACGCGACCACGCCCAGCTCGAAGAGCATCAGCGCGTCCAGCTTCGAGGCGATGGTCGACGCCTGGTCCGGGAACAGGGGGAAGTCCCACATTGGATGGTCTACCTTCGTTTCAGGTCCGAGGGCCGTCGCCGGCCGGGGCCGGGCCGACGCCGGGGGGCCCGTCCCCGGCGTGCGTCCGGGACTCGCGCCGGAGCATCAGGAAGAGATACAGCCCCAGCGACAGCGCGGTGAGGGTCCCGAACGCGCGGAGCAGGCGGACGATCGAGAGCGTGTACTTGCCCGTCGCCGAGTCGTAGTCGTAGCAGAGCAGCACCAGCGAGGCGATCTTCGAGCCCGTCCGGCCCTCGGCCGCCCGCCGGATCGCGGCGTCCAGCTCCTTCGGCGGGTAGTCCAGCCCGAAGAAATACTGCGCCGCCTCGCCCCCGGGGGTCAGCACGACGATCCCGGCCGCGTGGGCGTACTGCCCCGTCGCCGGGTTCCGGACGTACTCGAAGCCGACCGACGAGCAGAGCGCGTCGATCGCCTCCTTCTTCCCGGTCAGGAAGGACCAACCCCCCTCGGTCCCCGGGCGGTCGTACCTCTCCAGATACCCGACCTTCTTCTTCAGCGCCGACTCGGGCGTGTCCTCGGGGTCGATGCTCACCGCCAGGACGTCGAAGTCGACGCCCGCGTTCAGCGGCAGCGGCTTGAGCGCCCGGACCAGCCCCTCCAGCACCTTGTTGCACAGCAGCGGGCAGCGGTGGAACACCAGCGCCAGGACGATCGGCCGGCGGCCGAGGCGCGACGAGAGCTGGACCTCGCGCCCCTCCTCGTCGACGAACGTCGCCCCCGGCGGGACCTGGGAGCCCAGCTTCTGCTCGAACTTCACCCGCGACGCGGTCGACTCGAACGCGGCCGGGTCCGAGGCCGTCTTGCGCGGCGCGGTCGGGTCGATCGGCTCGTCCCCGAGCGCGGCCGCGGCCGTCGCCGCGGCCAGCAGGATCGCGAGCACTCCCGGGCGGGCGGCGCTCATGGCTTCGCTTCCGCCTTCGGCGCCTCGGCCGGCTTCGGCTCGGCCGCCGGGGCGGCCTGGCCGGGGACGCCGATCTTGGGGACGCCCGAGGAGCCCGGCGCGGGGTGGAACTCGTCCACCTTGCCGACGTCCGGCAGGCCCCGCTCGGCGAGGATCGCCATCGCCCGCTCGATCGGGATGTGGGCCGACTTCTTCTCCGCGTCGTTCCAGCCGTAGGAACCCAGCCGGGCCTTCGCGGCCTCGACGACCGCCCGGGTCTCCCCGGCCGGATCCGGCTGGAGCACCGGGGCCGGGGGCGCCGGGTCGGCGTGGAAGCGGTTCGAAAGCGCGAGCTTGTCCAGCTCCTCCTCCTTCGCCTTGAACTGGCCCATCACCAGGCCGATGGCGAAGAACGTGGCGACGCACAGGGCCATCAGGACGGCCGTGTTGAACAGCACGCCCCGGACGTCCAGGTCGGAATCCTCGTGCAGCTCCTTCAGCTCGCGGGCGGGCTTGTACTTGCCCTGCGGGATCATGTCCCCTTCGAGCTGGCTGGGGTCGATTTCGCTCATATCGCGGTGCCTCCCGAGGGCTCGTGGGCGTGGATGCGGTCGTGCTCCAGGGCCGCGATCACCGCCGGATCCCGCAGCGGGACGAGCGGGGCCGAGGTCAGCCGCTTCAGGAACAGGGCCGTCCAGATCCCGCCGATCCCCAGCAGGGCGGCGTAGTAGAGCAGGACCGAGCCCCAGGGGAAGCCGCCCCACTCCGACCCGACCTTGGAGTAGCCGGGGATGATCAGCCAGCCCACCTCGATCGTCCGCATGACGACGATCCAGGTCGCGATCGGCAGCACCCAGGCCGTGTCCCGCTTGTGCTTGCGCTGGAGCAGCGACAGGAACGGGGCGAAGAAGCCGAAGAAGATCAGGGCCAGGGCGACCGCGCCCCAGGGCCCCTGGATCCGCCGCAGATACCAGATCACGTCTTCGGGCAGGTTGCCCAGCCAGGTGATGAGGAACTGCGAGAACGAGAAGTACGCCCACAGCATCGTGAACGTCAGCAGCAGGTTCCCCAGGTCGTTCAGCCGGCCCACGGTCAGGGCCGACTTGATCGGCTCCAGCGACGAGTGCCGGACGGCGAAGACGGCCGCGAGGCCCAGGGTCGTCAGCAGCGTGCCGATGACGAACATGGCCCCGTAGATGGTCGAATACCAGTCGGGGTCGCGGGACATGCCCCAGTCGAACGCCCCGAACGACGCCGTCAGGAACATCACGACCGTCGCCGGGCCGGCCACGGCGCCCAGGCGGCGGGTGGGGGCCAGGTCGGCCGTCCCGTCCTGCTCGCGGGACCAGGCGTTGACCATGTAGGCCACGCCCGACCAGATCGCGAAGTAGGCGACGGCGCGGAAGGTGAAGAAGTCCCGGGCGAGGTACTTCGTCTTCGCGGCGACCAGGTGGTCGGCCTTGAGGACGTCGGCGTCCGCCCAGGGGAACGCAGACTGCAGGCCGATCAGGATCGGGATGAAGAAGGCGGCCATCAGCATGATCTGCCAGCCGGCGGCCTCGAACATCCGGCGGAGCGGCACCATCCACGACCCGCCCACGAGCTGGAACAGCAGGCAGAGGCCGATCGAGGCCAGGCTGACGCCGGCCCAGAACAGGAAGGCGGCGAGGTAGGCCGGGAACGCGGCCCTCGGGGCGATCGCGAGCCCGGCCAGGGTCGCGACCAGCCCCGCGCCGCCGACCTTCAAGGCCGTCGCGCGGAGGGCGTCGAGCCGGGCCGTCAGGTCGGCCGAGGCGCGGGCGTCGTCGGGGGCGTAGCTCATTTCCCGGCTCCCTCCAGCTTCTGCTGGTCTTCGGCCGGCAGGTCGGCCGGCCTGGCGCCCTGGCTGAGCTGGAGGGCGCGGATGTAGGCGGCGATCGCCCAGCGGTCCTGGGGGGCGACCCGCGCGGCGAAGGAATACATCGCGCCGTGGCCTTCGGTCATCACCTTGAAGAAGTGCCCCAGCGGGGCCTCCACCAGGCGGGGGTCGGTGTAGTTCGGCGGCGGCGAGAACCCGCGCTGCACGATCACCCCCCGGCCGTCGCCGAGCTGGCCGTGGCACGGGGTGCAGAAGATGTTGTAGCGCTGGCGGCCCCGGGCGAGCAGCTCCGCGTCGACGGCCAGGGGGCTCGTCTTCGACAGCTGGCCGTCCTTCAGGCCGGTCAGGAGCAGGTCGCGGTCCTCGACGGCCGGCAGCCGCCGGGCGTCGTCGCGCGGGACGGTCCCCGCGACGAGCGTCCGGGCCGACGCGCCGTTCGAGAACAGCGGGCTGGCCTCGTACGGCTCGTATCGAGGCTGGTCGTACATGTCCGTGCAGCCCGGCGCGGCGGCCAGCAGCGCGGCGGCGACGGCGGCGGCCAGCCGCCCGGGCCGTCGGGCCGCCGCGTTCCGGGCGCGGGCTTGTGGGGTGTTCGGGTTCATCGTGGCGGGTCGGGTCCGATGGATGTGGGGGGCGGGCCGGGTCAGTACGGGACGACGGAGACCGAGCGGGGCCCGAGCCCCTCCAGGAACGCCAGGGTCGCGGCCGGGTCGAAGTTCGGGTCCTCCGACTCCACGCACAGGAAGAAGCGGTCGTCCGACGCCAGGTCGAACCCCGGCGCGTTGAAGACCGGGTGGTACAGCCGCGGGAAGCCGTTGTAGGCCAGCATCCCGAACACCGCCGCCAGCGCCCCCCCGAGCACGGTCGTCTCGAACGTGATCGGGATGAAGGCCGGCCACGAGTACAGCGGCTTGCCCGCGATGTTGTGCGGGTAGTAGTAGATCGTCGACCAGCACTGGAGCAGGAAGCCGCCCAGGCCCCCCGCCAGGCCGCCCGCGAACACGGTCGGCGCGACGTAGTTCCTCAGGCCCGGCAGGGCCTCGTCCAGCCCCTCGACCGGGAACGGGGCGTAGGCGTCGAACGCCGTGTAGCCCCCCTCCCTGGCGGCGTGCGCCGCCTCGACCAGCCGGTCGGGGTCGTCGAACTCGGCCATCAGGCCGTAGATCGCCGGGTTCTCCTCGGCGTGCGCGGCGGTCATGCCTTCTCTCCGTGCGCCTGGGCGCCGTGGCCGTGATGCTGGGTCTCGTGCACCAGCTCCCGCATCTCGGCGATCGCGATCGCCGGCAGCGAGCGGACGAACAGGAAGATGAAGAACGTGAACAGGCCGATCGTCCCGGCGAAGGTCGCGACGTCCCAGATCGTCGGGCTGTACGGGGCCCACGACGACGGCAGGAAGTCCTCGCTCAGGCTCGTGATCACGATGACGTAGCGCTCCAGCCACATCCCGATGTTCACGAAGATCGAGATCACCCACAGCACGACCGCGTTGCGGCGGATCGACGGCGCCCACAGCAGCTGCGGGATCAGCACGTTGCAGCAGATCATCGTCCGGTACGCGTTCTTGTACGTCCCGAACGGCCGCGCGTGCAGCAGCAGGTACTCCTCGAACGGGTTGCCGCTGTACCACGCGATGAAGAACTCCATCGCGTAGCCGTAGCCCACGATCATGCCGGTCGCCAGCATGATCTTGGCCATGTTGTCCAGGTGGCGGTCCGTGATGAAGTCCTTCAGGCCGTACCACGACCGCAGCGGCACGCAGAGCGTCACCACCATCGCGAAGCCCGAGAAGATGGCGCCCGCCACGAAGTAGGGCGGGAAGATCGTCGCGTGCCACCCCGGGATCACGCCGGCCGCGAAGTCCAGCGACACGACCGTGTGCACCGAGACGACCAGCGGCGTCGACATCCCCGCCAGCAGCATGTACGCCGTCTTGTAACGCGCCCAGTGCCGCCCCGAGCCCCGCCACCCCAGCGCGAGGGCCCCGTAGGCCATCGCCAGGTACTTGTTCTTCGCCCGGTCCCGCAGCGTCGCCAGGTCGGGGATCAGGCCCACGTACCAGAACAGCGCCGAGACCGTCGCGTACGTCGACACCGCGAACACGTCCCACACCAGCGGGCTCCGCCACTGCGGCAGCAGGGCCATCGTGCTGGGGTACGGCATCATCCAGAAGAACTTCCAGGGCCGGCCCATGTGCAGCAGCGGGAACATGCCGGCGCAGGCCACGGCGAACAGCGTCATCGCCTCGGCGAACCGGTTGATCGACGTCCGCCATTGCTGCTTCAGCAGCAGCAGGATCGCCGAGATCAGCGTCCCGGCGTGGCCGATGCCGACCCACCAGACGAAGTTGATGATCGCCCAGCCCCACATGACCGGGGCGTTGACGCCCCAGATCCCGACGCCCGTCAGGAGCAGGTTGGCGACCGCCCCCCCGAAGATCAGCAGCAGCGACGACGCCGCGCCCATCCCGAGGAACCATCGCCAGTCCGGCGGCCGCTTCAGGACGACGTCGGCGATCGTCGCCGTCACCGAGGCGTAGGTGTGCCCCGGGGCGATCACCGGCGGCAGGGGGTCGCCGCCGCCGGCGTGGTGGTGGGTCTCAGCCATGCTTCGGCTCCTCGTGCGACTCGACCTCAAGCCGCGCCTCGTGCTCGCCGGCGGGGTTGGTCAGCTTGGACAGGTACGTCGTCCGCGGCAGCGTCCCCAGCTCGCCCAGCAGCGAGTAGTTCCGCGAGGAGGCCCGCAGCTTCGAGACCGCGCTCTCCGGGTCCTTCAGGTTGCCGAAGACGACGCCCCGCGTCGGGCAGGCCCCCTGGCACGCCGTCACGACCTCGTCCGGGCCGATCTTGCCGCCGGCCATCTTGGCGTTGATCCGGGCCTCGTTGATCCGCTGCACGCAGTACGTGCACTTCTCCATCACGCCCCGCATCCGGACCGTGACGTCCGGGTTGTTGAGCAGCTGGAGGCTGGGCGTCTCCTTGTCGGCGTATTGCAGGAAGTTGAACCGCCGGACCTTGTACGGGCAGTTGTTGCCGCAGTACCGCGTGCCGACGCACCGGTTGTACGTCATCTCGTTCAGGCCCTCGTCGCTGTGCGTGGTCGCCTCGACGGGGCAGACCAGCTCGCACGGGGCCTTCTCGCACTGCTGGCACGAGACCGGCTGGAACAGGACGTCCGGGTTCTCCGCGTCGTCCCCCGCGTAGTAGCGGTCGACCCGCAGCCAGTGCATCTCGCGCGAGTTGAGCACCTGCGACTTGCCGACGACGGGGATGTTGTTCTCCGCCTGGCAGGCCACGACGCACGCCCCGCAGCCGATGCAGCGGTTCAGGTCGATGACCATGCCCCACTCGTAATCTTCGCTCTTGTGCCCCGGCCAATCGGGGATCAGGCTGCCCGACGGGTGCTCATGGTGACGCCCCTCGTGCGGGTGCTTGTATTCGCCGACCGTCTGGGTCCGGACCAGGTCCCGGCCCTTCATGTCGTGGTGGTGCTGCGTGATCGGCAGCCTCACGAACGTCTGGGTCGGGTCGACCGTCAGGCCGGTCCCGGCCCAGGCGACGTCCGACCGCCGCAGCTCGTTGGCGTTGAAGCCGATCTCGCCGCCGACCCGACCGGCCCGCTTCGCCCGGCCGTAGCCGAGGTGAACCGTCACGGTGTCGGTCGCCTGGCCCGGCGTAATGAGGACCGGGGCCTCGACCTGCGAGCTTCGGAACGCCAGGATGACCACCTGGCCGTCCTTCAGCCCCTTCTGCTCGGCCAGCTTCGGGCTGACCAGGGCGGCGTTCTCCCACGTCAGGGTGGTCAGGGGCTTGGGCAGCTCCTGGAGCCAGCCGTTGTTGGCGTAGCGGCCGTCCCAGATGGTCGGGTCGGGCCGGAAGACGACCTCCAGGTCGCCGCCGGCGGCCGGCGCGGGCCAAGTGACCTTGGCCAGGCTGGGGGCACCCGGGGCCTCGGCCTTGGGGGCCTCGCCGGGGAGCTTGAGGACGCCGTCGCGGAGGGCGGCCCGCCAGTCCTTCTCGAAGGTCTCGGCGGGGAGCTTGGCCTTCCAGTAGTTGCGGACCAGCTCGCGGCCCGGCACGCCGACCTCGCCCAGCAGGGCGGCGAGGACGTCGGAGACGGTCCGGCCCTGGTACAGCGGCTCGATCAGCGGCTGGATCGGCGCGACCGCGCCGTCGGACGAGCGGACGTCGCCCCACGACTCCAGGAAGTGAGCCTCCGGCAGGTGCCAGTGGGCGATCGCCCCGGTCTCGTCGTTGTACAGGCCCAGGTGGACCAGGGCCGTGACCTTGTCGCTCTGGAGGACCTCGGCGACCTTGAGGTCGGCCGGGGCCTCGTAGACGGGGTTCGCGCCCAGCACCAGGACGGTGTCGACCGCGCCGGCCTCGACGTCCCGCACGAGCTGGACGAGCGACGCCGTCTGGTCGACCGGGGCCCCCTCGGCGGGGGCGTTGAGGACGACGGCCGAGCCGATCGCCCCCAGGGCGGCGTTGATGGCGTGGCCCAGGGCGTGGACCTCGGCCGGCTGGGAGTCGCCGACGATGACGACGGCCTTCCCCTTGGCGGCCTCAAGCTCGGCGGCGAGGGCCGTCAGCTTGGCCTCGTGGGCCTGGGCCCGGCCCAGCGGCACGTCCGGGGCGCCCTCGACCTTCAGGGCCTTCGCCAGCGCCGCGGCGACGGCGAGGACGTCGGCCGAGGCGACGGGCGTCCGGTGGTCGGCCGCCGCGCCGGTGACGGTCGGCGTGGGCTCGAAGGCGTGGAGCCGGAGCATGGTCGGGGCGTCGGGGTCGCGGCGGTCGGCGTACTCGCGGGCGATCCGGACCGCGGACGTCCCCCAGCAGAGGAAGTCGGCGTCGAGCGCCACGACCACGTCGGCCTTGTCGAGCCTGTACGTCGGCTCGTAGGCCCGGCCGAAGGCCAGCTCGGCACCCTTGCGGGCGGCGTCGCGGGTGACGGGCTCGTAGCTGTGCCAGACGGCCTCGGGCATCGCCTCCTTCAGCCGCCGGAGCTGGTCCAGCACGGTCGGCGAGCCGACCGAGCGGGTCAGGATCCGCAGCCCGGCGCCCTTGGACGCCAGCTTGCGAGTCCTGAGATCGATGGCGAACTTCAGGAAGTTCTCCCAGGTGTCGACCCGGCCGTCGTGGACGGCGACCTGCGAGCGGTCGGGGTCGTACAGGGCCAGCACCTCGGCCTGGGCGAAGGCGTCGGTCGCCCCCAGGCTGGCGGGGTGGCTGGGGTTCCCCTCCACCTTGATCGGCCGGCCCATCTGGCTCTCGACCAGCAGGCCCAGGCCGTCGCCGCCGAACGGCGACGCGGTGGCGAAGAACAGGGGCTTGCCCGGCACGATCTGCTCGGGCTGCTCGACGTACGGGACGATCTTCTCGGCGGGCTGGACGCCGCAGCCGGCCACGCCGGCCAGGGCGAGCGAGGCCCCCATCACCTTCATGACGTCGCGGCGGCCCACGTCGCCGAGGCCGTGGATGGCGGCCTGGGCCCGGGCGGCGGCGTTGGCGGCCCGGCCCGCGTGGGCGTCCGGGTCGGCCAGCTCTTCGAGGCTCCGCCACAGGCGAGGCTGCTCGGATTCGGCCCCCCGGACCAGCTCGTCGAGCGTCAGGGGGCGGGCGAGGTCGTCGGTCGCTGGTTTCATCATCGGTGACAAATCGAGCAGTTCGTCAACTGGCCGACCTCCACATGGGACTTCGGGTTCGCCTCGCGGGCCGCCTCCAGCCCGCTCCCCTCGGGGGGCGTCCAATCCATCACGAACACCTCGTCCTTGGGTCGGAGCCGCGGCTCCGGGTTGCGGTGGCATTCCAGGCACCACTCCATCGTCAGCGGCTTCTCCCGCCACGCCAGCGGCATGTTGTCGATCCGGCCGTGGCACTCGGCGCACCCCACGCCCTTCTGGACGTGGACGCCGTGGTGGAAGTAGACGAAGTCCGGCACGTCGTGGACCCGCGTCCACGCCAGCGGCTTCTGCTCCTTGAAGCTGGCCCGGACCGGCTCCAGCATGGGGCTCCCCGACCAGATCTGGGAGTGGCACGTCATGCACGTGTGGGTCGGCGGCATCCCGGCCGAGGCCGACGTCTCGACCGACGAGTGGCAGAACCGGCAGTCGATCCCCAGGCCCTTGACGTGGTGCTCGTGGGAGAACTGCACCGGCTGCTCGCGGACCACCCCCACCTGCGTCTGGAAGGGGGAGCGGACCAGTAGCATCATGGTACCCAGCAGCGCCGCCGGCCCGGCCGCGAGGCCGAACAAGACCACGCGCGAGAGCGTGTTGGCACTCGGGTGGAAGACCTGGGGCATCGCTCGTCTGTCCTGTGTGTGGCTAGAGGAATCGAATTGAACCCGCCAGGCTATACGATCGGCCGGCGCGTCGCAACCGGCCGAGGCAACCCGCCGGGGGCCCCCGCTTGTCGGGAGCCGCGACCTCGCGGTACGCTTCCGTTCGCCCGCCGGGACGCGGTCGCGCAGCGCCGCGGCCCCCGCGGGTCGGCCCGTCGGGAGTTCGATGTATGGGCGGTCGAGGAAGGATCCGGGCCGGTCGCGGCCGTCGCGTGGTGTTCGCGGCCCTGGCCGGCGTGATCGGCGTCGTCTTCGGGCGCCCGACGGGCGTCTTCGCCGTCGAGATCCCGGGGGCGACGTCCCTCGGGGAAGCTGGTCAACAAGGTACGTTCAACGTTGGGCTCGCGCAGGCGAACCTGACCCGGACGTTCGAGTCGGCCGTCGGCGGTCACGTGCTGCGACTGGAGTATACGATCCGTTCCGACGCGACTGTAGGTGTCTTTGCGAAAGAATTCCGCGAAACCCCCGCCGTCGACCGCCCCGTCCTCGTCGAAATCCTCGCCCATCCCGAAACTTCCGCCGATTTCGACGATATCGAAATCGCCCTGGAGATCAAGGGTTCCGGCGGCCTCCAACGCGTCCCGTTGGCCCTCCGGCCGGGCTGGGCGACCGTCGAAACCCTCCTCGACTCCCGCGCCGTCGGCCAACTCCGGGAACTCGTCCTGACCGTCAAGCGCCGCGGCGGCCCCGACCCGGCCGTCGGGGCGATCCGGTTCGACGTCCGGCTCCGCCCCCTCGACGGCCTGCGGGCGCTCGGCCTGAGCCCCGCGGCGCGGGCCGGCGCGGTCGGATTGGCCGTCTTGATCGCGGCCCTGATCGCGGCGGCGGGGCGGGGCCGCGGCTTGGGCCGGCCGGTCGGGCTGATGAAGGACCTGATGCTGGGCCTCGGCTGGGCGGCGACGGCCTGGCTGGTCGCCGAGGCGTACAACGTCGGCGGGCTCGACGATTTGGCGGTCGGCTGGCGAGCGGCGTGGATCGCGCTCGGCGGCGCGGCGGTCGCCGCGTGGTGGTCGCTGGCGATCGCCGGTCGCCCGCCCGGCCCCTGGGAGGCGGCCCGGCATGCGGCCGTCGCGGGGCTGCTGGCGACGGCCGCGGGACCGGTCTCGCTCCTCCAGCCGCCGGGCGATGGGTGGGGGGTGCTGCACCTCAGCCGCGCCGGCGCTGCGGCCACGCTGGCGGTCTACCTGCTGGCGCACGTCGTCCGGCTGGCGACGACCGGCAAGGGCCTGGGGGCGGCGGGCGCGGCGCTGATCTTCGGGACGCCGTTCGTCGCGGGCGGGCTGACCCTGCTGGAGCCGGGAGGGTGGATCGACGGCCTCGCGGGCGATCGCGCCGTCGTCGCCTACTTGATGCGCACCGGCGTCGTCCTCCTGTTCAACGTCCTGCTGGCCGAGGGGCTGGGACGGGTCTCGGGCCGGCCGATGCGGTCGACGGCCGGGTTCGCGGCGATGCTGGCCGCGGCGGCGGCCGTGGCGGCGGGGCCGTGGATCGCCTCGCTGGGCTCGGGCGCGGACCTGGAGGGTTGGTCGCCGGCGCTGCGGGCCCCGATCGTGCTGCTGGCGACGGTCTTCTCGCAGGCCGGGTTGTGGGCGCAGGCGTATCTCGGCACCGGCCTGGCGATCGACGCCCTCAACGGCCGTTCGCCGACGGCCGGGTCGATGCGGTCGATCGCGCTCCAAGGCGCGAAGAAGGGGATGATCTACAGCGGCGTCTTCATGGGGGTCCTGTACGTCGTCGCGTCGCTGGCCGCGTGGGACGGCTTCCGATCGTGGTTCGACGCCGCGCCGCTCCCGTGGGCGGCGCTCCTGGGGGCGCTGGCGTTCCCGCTGGTGAAGTCGACGTTCGAGTCGTTCGACGGCTCGCCGCCGTTCCTGGAGCGGCTGGCGCGGAGCTATCGCGACCCCTGGCTCTACGCGCGGGGCGTGGTCGGCGGCGTCGGGCTGGCTTACGGCTTCGTGGGGAACTGGCAGGATGCGGCGATGTCGCGCCGCGCGACGCTGGGGTTCCTGGTCGGGGCCTCGACGTTCGCCGGCGTGGACCTCGTGCGCGACCTCGTCCGCCGGTCGTTGGGCCGGGGCGACGTGCAGGCGCCGCGGTTCTACGGCATGCGGGTGGTGATCGGCGGGCTGATCGGCGCGGCGATCGGGTTCTACCTCGACGCGGCGCAGCTCGCGATCGTGGTCGAGAAGTTCCGGCAGTATACGACGGTCGGGCGGGAGTCGCGGGCGTTCGAGATCTACCCGCTGGTGAGCAAGTGGGGGTTCATGCGGCTGGGGTCGGTGCAGGGGGGGGCCGACCTGCTGTTCCGCGAGGCGCTCGCGGGGGTGCTGACGTGGTCGACGGCCGCCTGGCTGTTCGCGCTGAACCGGACGTTCATGGCCGCGGGCTTCGAGCGCCAGGCGGCCCCGATCCGGGCGATGTTCTCGGCGGGCGGGCTGCGGCAGCTCGGGGAGAACTCGATCCAGGTGGCGCGGTGGGGCCTCTGGATGTCGCCGATCATCAACTCCTTCCTCCGGCCGATGGGCGACCCGACGTGGTACAACCAGGACGGCGCGATCCGGACGATCGCCGCGACGTTCCAGTCGCTGACGACCTCTCCCGAGGCGTTCCGGTCGTGGTCGTTGCAGATGTTCATCTACCTGCTGGCCTACGACGCCGTCCGGGTCCTGATCTGGATGGACCACATGGGCCTGCGCGTGGCCACGCTGGTCAACCTGAGCTTCCTGGGCGTCGACGCCGGGGAACGCAAGCTGGCCCGCTACCTGGCCCCGTCGTCGACGGCCCGCTGCATCCCCGAGGCCGTCAAGCGCTTCGCCACCTGGGCCCCGCTGCTCCTGCCGTTCTACATCCCCCGCGGCGCCGACTGGGACAGGGCGTGGAGCGCCGCGGAACGGTTGAGCGCGGGATCGCAGGGATTGGGCGCGGACCTGGCGGCGCTCACCGTGAACGAGCGTCTGGGTTGGTTCGCCGCGACGGCCGTCGCGCTGGCGATCGTCTGCGCGGTCGTGCGGTTCGTGCGCCATCGTTGGGGGGAGAAGGCCCCGACGTCGCTGACGTTGCGCAACGCCTCTTATGAATTGACCGTGCGCGAGGACGGCGCGATCACGGCGACGGCGGGCGGTCGCGACGTGAGCCGGCGTTCGTATGACCTGCTCGATCCGGCGGGGCGGGCGCTGTTCCTCTCCGGCGACGACGGGGGATATTACATCCTCGCGGGGAACCCGCCCGGGGCTGCCCCGGAGCCGAGGGCCTGGGCTCGTCGTGATGGTGCCTTGACGGATACTCTCCCCACGGAGCGCGGCCAGGCCCGCCTGGAAGTGCGACTCCCGGCGGAGGGCGATCCGGTCGAGTTGTGGACGTTGACCGTCGACAATCCGGCGGACGACCCGCGCCGGATCCGCGTCGCCCCATACCTGGAATGGGTCCTCAACCGGGCCGAGGCCGACCGCAACCACACGCAGTACAATCGGCTGTTCGCCGAGATGGAATATGTCGACGCATTGCGGTCCGTCCTGGCCTGGGACAAGCACGCGAAGGCGATGGGCTTCCTGGCCGTCGACGCCCGGCCCGAAGGGTTCCTCACGTCCCGGATGGATTTCATCGGCCGGGCCGGATCGCTGGGATCGCCTCGGGCGCTGGAGACGCTGAACTTCACGCCCGCGAAGGACGAGCCCGCCCACCCGACGCTCGACCCTATCGCGACCTTGCTGGTGGACGTGACCGTGCCGCCGCGATCGGAGGCGACGGTCCGGTTCCTCGTCGGCGTGACGACCGACAAGGCGACGGCCGCCGCTCTGATCGCGAAGCACCTGGGGACGCCCGGCGCGGCGACGGCCCGGACGCGCAAGGAGATCCACCGCATCGGCCACGGCGAGGTCCCCGCGGGGACGCCCTCGCCCTACTGCGAGTTCACCGACGACGGCGCCAAGCTCCTCGTCCGCACGCCGTTCACGCCCCGGCCGTTCGACCACACGATGTCCAACGCGCTCGGGCATGTCGTGGTCGTGACGAATCGGGGCCTGCACACGTCGGCGAGCGTGAACGCCCAGCAGAACCGCATCACGCCCGACTGGTCCGACGTCGTGACGAAGGAGGTCCCATCGGAAGCGATCTACCTCCAAGACCCGGCGACGGGCGAATGGTTCTCGCCGACGTACCACCCGCTCAACGACCCAGACGCGAGGACGGAATCCGAGTTCGGCGTCGACGGCACGGCCGTCTTCCGCATGAGCAAGGGGACCGTCGAGACCGAGTTGACCGTCTTCGTCCCCCCCGACGACCCCGTCGGCGTCTACCTGCTGACGGTGAAGAACCACGCCGACGCCCCCCGCCGGCTGCGACTGGCCTCATACTTCCAGATGGTCCTGGCCGGCCAGCCCGAGCATGCGGGCGCGTTGAGCGTCCGCGTCGACCCGGCGCTGGATGCGGCCTTCTTCCAAAACCCGCGCAACACCTTCCGCACCGGCCCGGCGTTCGCGGCGATGTCGGAGCATGTCGAGCGGTTCGAGACGACCCGCGGGCCGTTCTTCGGCCGCGATCGCGACCTGGCCCGGCCGCACTTCCTCCGCGAAGGCGGGCCCGACGCCGCGACGAATCAGGACGACCGCCCCATCGCCGCGATGCTGACGACCATCGACGTCCCCGCGAACGGGTCGTACACTGTCGTCATCCTGCTCGGCCAGGCCGACGACCGCCGCGCGGCCGAGGCCGTCATCCGCAAGTACCAGGACGTCGCCGACGCGGAAGAGGCCCTGGAGGCCGCCCGCCGCTGGTGGCGCGACCTGATCGGCACCGTCCGCGTCGAGTCCGAATCGCCCGAGTTCGACGCCTATCTCGACTGGCTGAAGTACCAGGCGCTCGCCGAACGGATCTGGTCGCGACGCGGGTTCTACCAGGCCAGCGGCGCGTATGGCTTCCGCGACCAGTTGCAGGACTCCGTGAGCCTGCTGTGGGCCGACCCGGCGATCGCGCGGCGACAGATCCTCTTGCACGCCTCGCAGCAATTCCTCGAAGGCGACGTCGTCCACTGGTTCCACCGGCTCCAGGACGGCCGGACCGGGTTCGTGGGGCGGTCGCACGCCTCGGACAACCTCCTCTGGCTGGCCTGGGCGGTCGTCGAGTACGTCGGGGCGACCGGCGATGAATCGCTGCTGGACGAGCGGACGCCCTACCTGGAGTCGGAGCAGCCGTTCGAGCTCCTGCCGCGCGGCAAGCACGGCATGGGGTTCGACCCGATCCGGTCGACGCGATCGGACACGGTGTACGACCACTGCCGGCGGGCCATCGACCTCGTGCTGGACCGTCGGATGGGAGCGCACGGCCTGCCGCTGATCGGCACCGGCGACTGGAACGACGGCCTCGACGAGATCGGCAGCGAGGGCCGCGGCGAAAGCGTCTGGCTTGGGCTGTTCCTGTCGTACATCCTGCGGCGGCTCATCCCGATCGCCGAGGCCCGCGACGGCCACGACGAGGACTACGCCGAACGCCTGGCCGCGCTGGACGACGCCATCCAGAAGACCTGGCGGGGCGACCGCTACCTGCGGGCGATCCACGATGACGGCACGGAGATCGGCGTGAAGGGGAGCGGCGTCTGGGAGATCGACGCCCTCACCGCCGCCTGGGCCGTCATGGCCGAGATCGACCCTGAGCGCGGGCGGATCGCCTTCGAAACGGCCCTCGCCGAGCTGGAGCAGGAGACCACGATCAAGCTGGGGACGCCGCCGCTGCGCGAGGATACGCATCCGTACCTGGGCCGGAGCAGTTGGTATCCCGAGGGCGTCCGCGAGAACGGCATGTACTGCCACGGCGTCCAGTGGCTCGTCGGCGCGGCGCGGGTGCTGGCCGACCGGGCGCGGGAACACGGCGACGCCGAGGGGGCGCGGCGATACGCCGAGACGGCCTTCCGCCTCTGGAAGAAGATCGCCGCCGTCTACCACGCCGTCCCGGGCGAGATCGAAATCTACGGCGGCCAGCCCAACAAGCAGGCGGCCGACATGGTGACGACCTTCGACCCCGGCCGTATGATCTGGAATGGCTACACCGGCGCGGCGGGATGGATGTTCCGGCAGGCGTTGGAATCGGTCCTCGGCCTGAAGCTCGCCGCCGGCCGCGCGGAGGTCAAGCCCGTCGTCGTCGCCGAGGAGTTGGGGGGCGTGAAGGTCGCGCGGGACGTGTCCGGCAGCCCGTTCGGGACGAAGATCGGAACCTGACACCCGCGAAGAAGTCCCCTCTCCTCCGGGCCTCTCAGGGATCGAACCATGAACCTGCGATTGAAATGGCTGTTCGGCCTGTCCCTGGCCCTGGGAGCGCCCGCGACGGCGGCCGAGCCGCCGGAGGTGGAGGCGGGGTTCCGGTTCCCGACGGTCCGGGCCGACCACCCCCACGCCCGCGCCCTGCTCGCGAACGCGCTGCGATACATCGCGCCGGAGAACCGGATCTTCGACGCCGAGTCCGGCTACCCTTTCGAGGGCTGGAACCAGGACCCGGAGAAGGGGATCTTCCTGCGCTCGTTCACGCAGCTCACGGCGATCGGCCAGGGGATGGAGGTCCTGACGCACGTCGCCGCCGGGCGCTGCGATACGCCGTTCCTGACGCGCCGGGAAGCCTTCGAACGGCTGGCGCACCAAACCCGCAGCCTGCTGAAGGACCAGGCCGACCCCACCCTGAGCGCCGACGGCCTGCTCGGCAACTTCCTGGACCTGGCCACCGGCAAGCGGCTGGGGCCGCTGGCCTCGGACGTCGAGCGGGAGAACCTGGCCGCGGCGCTCGGCCCCGAGAAGGCCGACGCCGCCTGGAAGGCCCTCGCCGCCCGCGGCTGGATCAAGCCCCGCAAGGACGGCCGCGAGGCCGAGGTCGTCCGCTCGCCGACCTACGGCTGGGAGCACTTCCGGGACGAGTTGGAGCCGTTCAAGGACAACGACGCGAAGCGGAAGATCATGGACGTCCTCGACCGCCGCGTCGTCATGACCGTCTTCGTCGACAACGCCAACCTCTCGTCGTCCCTCGCCCGCTGCATCGGCGCCCTCTCGCACCCCGAGGTCTCCGACGCCCCCGAGGCCGTGGCCCTCCGTCGCGACCTGGAACACTTCCTGGAGGCCCAGCGCGAGGGCTACGCGAAGCTCTACGACCCGGCCGCCGGCCAGTTCTACTTCGGCCGCGACGCCACCCGGGACCGCCTCTTCGGCTGGCACGACCTCGAAGGGAAGTGGGTCGACGGCCACGTCGACTACCTCGTGAACGAGTTCCGCGGCCCGGCCACCTTCGTCGTCCTGCGCTACGGCCTGCCGCTCGACGCGATCCGGAACCTGGGGTTCAAGGTCCGCCCCTACAAGGCCGCCGACGGCGCGACCCGCCACGTCCTGGCCCCGTGGGAGGGCTCGGCGTTCCAGGGCCTCGGCTTCGAGCTGGCCATGACCGAGCTGGACCGCCCGAGCTGGCGACGGCTGCTCGAAGACTTCGTCGCCGTGGAGATCGACTACTCCACGCGGAACAAGCTCCCCGGCTTCCTGTCCGAGTCGTACAGCGGGCGCGGGATGCAGTACACGGGCTCGATCGGCATCCCCGAGATCACCGTCTCCCCCGAGCCGAGGATCACCGACGCCCCCTCGCTCTACACGCTCGGGCCCGCCTACGCCGTCGCGCCGGCCGAGGTGGAGCCGTTCCTGGCCGCCGACTGGCCGACCATCTCCACCCTGCTGACCGACCACGGACCCTGGGAGGGCTACGACGCGACGAACAAGGTCCCGATCACATTCCAGACCTCGGCGCACACGTTCTCGCTGATCCTGGGGCTGCTGGGGACGGCGTCGGATCACATGAGGGTCTATCTCGAAACGAAGGATCTGGCCCGGGGCCTGGACGACGTCTTCCACGCCGGGGCCGGGGCCGACCTGCTCTCCGACGCCGCCTCGGCCTTCGCCTGGGACGCGAAGGAGAACCCGATCGAGTCCGGCCGCGACGGCGCCGCCTTCTTCGCCCGCAGCCCCCGCATCGCCGAACCCGGCGCGGCGTTCGTCGCGAAGGACGAGGCGGGCTTCGAACTGTCCGGGACCGTCCTCACGCTCCGATACCGGCTCGGGTCCGACCCGACCCCGGCGAAGATCGCGCTGAAGCCCGTCGCCACCGCGACCAACGCCGGCCCCGGGATCATCCCCACGGAGATCGTGATCGACCTGGCCCGCGGCGGCTCCGGCGAGGTCTCCGTCCAGCTCCCGGCCACGCCGGGGCTGGCGCGGGTGAAGGAGGTCGTGCTCACCTTCGCGAAATCGGCCGCCGGGAAGCCCCTGGACCTGACGATCCTGGGCCTGTCGGCCACGCCGTTGAGATGAGGTCGGCGCCCGGTTTGCGTCCGCCCCTCGCCACCTGAAGGAGGGGCCGCGATGGGGTACATACCGATCGAGGATTACGGGCTGATCGGCGACATGCACAGCGCCGCGCTGGTGGGGCACGACGGGTCGATCGACTGGCTCTGCTACCCGCGGTTCGACTCGCCGAGCGTCTTCGGCGCGATCCTGGACGACGCGAAGGGGGGATCGTTCCGGATCGCGCCGAGCTGCCCGCACGCCACGCGCAAGCAGTTGTACTGGCCGGACACGAACGTCCTGGTCACGCGGTTCCTGTCCGAGAAGGGCGTCGCCGAGGTCACGGACTTCATGCCGGTCGGCTCCCGCGACCGCCCCGGCTCGCCGTTCCTGGTGCGGAAGGTCCACGCCGTCCGCGGCGAGGCCCCGTTCCGCCTCCATTGCCGGCCGGCGTTCGACTACGCCCGCGCGGAGCACCGGACGCGCATCGAGGGGAAGTCGGCCGTATTCGAGGGCGCGGGCCTGGAGCTGGAGCTGTCCGGGTCGGTCGACCTGGAGGCCGACGGCGACGGCGTCTCCGCGGAGTTCACGCTCCAGTCCGGCCAGACCGTCGCCTTCGCGATGCGAGAGCCCGCGCACCGGGCGTTCTCGATGGAGGAGGCCGAGGGCCTGATGGAAGCGACCCTCGGCTACTGGCGGCGTTGGCTGTCCCGATGCACCTACAAGGGCCGATGGCGTGAGGTCGTCCAGCGCTCGGCCCTGATCCTCAAGATGCTGACCTACGAGCCCACCGGCGCGATCATCGCCGCGCCGACCTGCGGCCTGCCGGAGCTGATCGGCGGCGGGCGGAACTGGGACTACCGCTACACCTGGATCCGCGACTCCGCGTTCACGCTCTACGGCCTGATGCGCATCGGCTTCACCGAGGAGGCCGGTCGGTTCATGAGCTGGATCGAGGCCCGTTGCCACGAGACCTGCGGCGACGCCCCGCTCCAGGTCGTCTACGGGATCGACGGCCGCCACAACCTGGAGGAATTGACGCTCGACCACCTCGACGGCTACCGCGGCTCGCGGCCCGTCCGGATCGGCAACGGCGCGGCGGATCAACTCCAGCTCGACATGTACGGCGAGCTGATGGACGCCGTCTACCTCTACAACAAGTACGGGGCCCCGATCTCCTACGACCTCTGGACCGAACTCTCCCGCATCACCGACTACGTCTGCGACAACTGGCGACGCGAGGACGAGGGGATCTGGGAGGTCCGCAGCGGCCGTCGCCACTTCGTCTACTCGAAGCTCATGTGCTGGGTCGCCATCGACCGGGCCCTGCGGCTGGCCGACAAGCGCTCGTTCCCCGCCGACCGCGACCGCTGGGGGAAGGTCCGGGACGAGGTCTATCTCGACGTCATGAAGAACGGCTGGGACGAGCGCAAGGGCTCGTTCGTGCAGTCGTACGGCGACGACGTGCTGGACGCCTCGGCCCTCATCATGCCCCTGGTCTTCTTCCTCTCGCCGACCGACCCCCGGCTGCTGAAGACCCTGGAGGCGCTGCGGCGGCCGATCGAGCAGGGGGGCCTGGCGTACGACAGCCTCGTCTTCCGCTACGATCCCTCGCGCAGCCCCGACGGCCTGGACGGCGACGAAGGCGCCTTCAACATGTGCTCGTTCTGGATGGTCGAGGCCCTCACCCGCGCCGGCAAGGCCGACCCGGGCCACCTCCGCGACGCCCGCGTGATCTTCGAGCACATGCTCGGCAACGCCAACCACCTGGGCCTCTACGCCGAGGAGACCGGCGCGCGCGGCGAGGCCCTGGGGAACTACCCCCAGGGCTTCACCCATCTGGCCCTCATCAGCGCCGCGTTCAACCTCGACCGCGCGCTCGGATCGGGGTAGGGGGCCGGGCCTTGCGTCGGCCCGATGCATCGGTTCGAATGCGGCGGCCGGGCGAGCGGCGACGGCGCGGCCCCGCGTGGGCGGGGCGCGGCGTCGGGGACGTCCCGGCGGAGGCCCTCCCGATGACCCAGTTCCCGCGACGTACCTTCCTCGGCGCGACCGCCGGCGCCCTCGCCGCCTCGTCCCTGCCGTCCGCCTTCAGCGCGAACGAGACGATCGGCGTCGGCCTGATCGGCGCCGGCAATCGCGGCTCGGCCCTCCTCAAGGCCCTGTTGCAGGTCCCGGGCGTCGAGATCCGCGCCATCTGCGACGTCGACCCCGCCGCCCTGGAGCGCGGGATCAAGGCCGTCGAGGCCGCCGGCCGGAAGCGGCCGGTCGGGTCGACCGACGGGTCGTGGAAGGAAATCCTCAAGGCCGACGGCGTCGACGCGATCGTGAGCGCCATCCCGGTCGACCTGCACGCGCGCTGCTACCTCGACGCCATCGCCGCCGGCAAGGACCTGTACGGCGAGAAGCCGATGTGCCTCACCCGCGCCGACCTCGACGCCGTGGTCAAGGCGACCCGCGAGAGCAAGCAGATCGTCCAGATCGGCCACCAGCGCCGGGCGGATCCCCACTTCATCGAGCCCATCGCCGCCGTCCACTCCGGCGAGATCGGCGAGCTGGTGGAAGGCCGCATCCTCTGGTCGAACTCGTGGGGCCCGCTCTACGGCTGGTTCGGCCGCCGCGAGCGCTCGGGCGACTGGATCGTCGAGCAGGCCGTCCACAACTGGGACGTCCTCAACTGGGCCGTGGGCTCGGCCCCCGTGAAGGCGATGGCCCTGGGCCGCGACGACCTGTTCCGCGAGCACCAGCCCGACCGCAACGTCCACGACTACTACTCGGGCGTGATCGAGTACCCCGGCGGCGTCTTCGTGAACATCATCCACAGTTGGACGGCACCCACGAAGTTCAACGAGGAGTACACGCGGCTGATCGGCAAGACGGGGGGCGTCGACTTCAACTCCGGCGTCTTCTCGTACCGCCCCGACCAGAAGAAGGCCGACCGTCAACTCGGCGGCCCGGTCACCGACAACACGCTCCTCTCGGTGGCCGCCTTCGCGAACTCGGTGCGCACCCGCAGCGAGCCCGTCTGCACCGTCGAGCACGGCCGCGCCGCGGTCCTCGCCTGCCTCCTCGTCCGCGCCTCGGTCGACGCCAGGGCGGCCGTGACGATGGATCAGGTCTCCTGATGAAGATGCCGACCGTCCCGGATTTAGGGACGACCGATGATGAGGGGGACGCGAAGCACGGGCGCCGTCGGGATCCGAAGGCCCGCCCGAACGGCCCGGGGACTCGACGGCCTTCTGGCGCGTCCTCCCCCTCATCCGGCCCCTCGGGCCACCTTCCCCCGCCAGGGGGGAAGGCCGTCCAGGAAGGCGGCACCGAAATCCGGGACGGTCGATGAAGATACGCGGGCCCGGGCGCTTCCACACCCGGGCCCGCGGCAAGGTCGTCCTCCCTCACGGATTCGTGACCTTGTTCGCGGCGTCGTCCACCGCCGCGCCGGCCTTCTCGGCCGGCCCGCGCGGGTCGACGGCGTCCTTGAGGTCCTTGACGTTCTGGTCGATCTTCTCGCCGGCCCTTTCAGCGGGGCCCTTCGACTCGCATCCCACGCCCAGGCCGATCATGGGGGCCAGCAGCATCCCCAAGGCGGCGAGCTTCGCGTTCCCGGTCTTCATCGTCCGCATCCCTCGCAATGTGCGCGTGGTCGATTGCACCTCGGGGACGTCCCCGGGGCGACTGAACTCGGGGGGTATCTATCGCAAACCCCGTTCCGTCGACCTCGGCCCGAGGAAGAACCAGAGGATGAACGCCGCGAGCGCCGCGCCGCCGGCCGTGACCAGGATCTCCGCCGCGTCCATGGGGTTCACTCCCGGGTTGGGTGGATCGAGAAGCCCCGCAGCCGCAGCGCGTTCGTCACGACGCTGACGCTGGAGAGCGCCATCGCCGCCGACGCCAAAATCGGGCTGAGCATCCATCCGGTGAAGGGGTAGAGGGCCCCGGCGGCGATCGGGATGCCGATCATGTTGTAGGCGAACGCGAAGAACAGGTTCTGCCGCACCGTGCGCATCGTCGCCCGCGACAGCTCGATCGCGTCCGGGACCCCGTGCAGGTCGCCGCGGACGAGCGTCACGTCGGCCGCCTCGATGGCCACGTCGGTCCCGGTCCCCATCGCGACCCCGACGTCGGCCTGCGCCAGCGCGGGGGCGTCGTTGATCCCGTCGCCGACCATCGCCACCCGGCGGCCCTCGGCCTGGAGCGCCCGGACGGCGTCGGCCTTGGCGGCCGGCAGGACGTCGGCGATCACGCGGTCGATGCCGACCTCGGCGGCCACCTCCCGCGCCACGCGATCGGCGTCGCCGGTGAGCATGACCACGTCGAGGCCCATGGCGCGGAGCCTTCGCACGGCGTCCCGCGAGCCCGGCTTGACCCGGTCCGCCACGGCGATCGCCCCGGCGAACGCGCCGTCGACGGCCGCATACGCCGTCGTCGCGCGAGGGTCGGCCGCCGCCTCGTCCGGCTCGACGCCCCGCTCGCGCAGGAACGCCGCGTTGCCGACCAGCACGCGACGGCCGTCGACCGTCGCCTCGATCCCCCGGCCGGCGATCGCCCGGAAGTCGCGCGCCTCGGCCAGCGACAGCCCGCGATCCTTCGCCGCGCGGACCATGGCCGCCCCCAGCGGGTGCTCCGAGCCCCGCTCGGCCGACGCCGCCAGCCGCAGCAATTCCTCCTCGGCGAACGGCCCGGCCGGTGCGACGGCGGCGACGGCCGGCTTCCCCTCGGTCACGGTCCCGGTCTTGTCCAGGACGACCGCCGTCACCCCTTGCGCCGCCTCCAGCGCCTCGCCCCCCTTGATGAGGATCCCGGCCTGCGCGCCCCGGCCGGTGCCGACCATGATGGCCGTCGGCGTGGCGAGCCCCAGGGCGCACGGGCAGGCGATGATGAGGACCGCCACCGCCGCGAGCGTCGCTTGCGCCAGCCGGGTCTCCGGCGGGGCCAGGTCGAACCACGCGACGAACGTCGCCACCGCCAGCGTCAGCACGACCGGGACGAACACGCCCGCGACCCGGTCCGCCGTCCGCTGGATGGGAGCCTTGGACCCCTGCGCCTGCTCCACCAGCCGGACGATCTGCCGCAGGACCGTGTCGGCCCCCACCTTCTTCGCCCGGAACCGGAACGAGCCGGTCCCGTTCAGCGTCCCGCCGACGACCGCGTCGCCGGCGCTCTTGGCCACGGGCATCGGCTCGCCGGTCAGCATGCTCTCGTCGACGTTCGACGAACCATCCTCGACCTCGCCGTCCACCGGCACCTTCTCGCCCGGCCGGACGACGACCAGGTCCCCCACGCGCACGTCCTCGATCGCCGCTTCCAGCTCCCGGCCGTCGCGGACGACTCGGGCCGTCCGCGGGCTCAGCCCCATCAGCGCCTCGACGGCCCCTCGCGTGCGCGCCGTGGCCCTCGCCTGGAGCAGGTTCCCCAGCAGGATCAGCGTGACGATCGACGCGGCGACCTCGTAGTAGACGCCGACGTGCGACCCGTGCCCCGCGACGGCGAACCACCCGGGCGACGCCGTGGCCGCCAGGCTGTACGCATAGGCCGACAGCGATCCCATCGCCACCAGCGTGTTCATGTCGGCCGCCCGTCGCCTCGCCGATTGATAGGCGCCGACGAGGAAGTCCCGACCGGCCCAGAAGACGACCGGCGTCGCGAGCGCGAGTTCCGCCCAGGCCCGGCCCGGGAAGTCGAGCACGCGCCCGAGCGCCGGGACGAGGTGCCCCCCCATCGCCAGGATCACCAGCGGGGCCGTCAGAGCCGCGGCGACCACGAACCGCGACCGCAACCGGCGGTATTCGGCCTCGCACGCCTCGGCCGCCGCGCCCCCGCCCGCTTCGGGCAGGATCGCTTCGAAGCCCTGGTCGCGGACGACGGCCCGGAGCCCCTCCGGCGTGACGACCGCGGGGTCGAACGTCACGGTCGCCCGCGCCGAGGCGAAATTCACCCCGGCCTTCTCCACGCCCGCCGCGGCCCCGAGCGCCCGCTCGATCCGGCCGGCGCACGCGGCGCAGTGCATGCCGACGACCGGCATGTCGAGCGTCGTCGGCGTCATCGCGCCGGGAACCCGGCCGCGGTCAGGGCCCGCGCCACGTCCTCGCGGCCGACCGCGGCGTCGTGCGACACCGTCACCGTCTTGCCGGGGATGTCGAACCGGGCCTCGCCCACCCCGTCGAGCTTCGCCAGCGCGGCCCGCGCCGACCCGGCGCAACCCTCGCACTCCACCCCCTCGATCTCCAGCGTCGTCACCGTGCGGGCCATGGCGTCACCCTCGCTTTCATCTCAGGAATCGGGACAGGACGGACCGGACCTCGACCAGCAATTCCTCCTGCGACATGGGCTTGGCGCGATCGTGCTCGCCGCCGCCCCCGTGGCCCAAAACGCAGCATTCCAGGTGCCGCGTCAGCAGCTCCACCCCCAGCGCGTCGAGCGCCGAGCGCGCCGCGGCGATCTGGTTGAGGACGTCCACGCAATACCGGTCCTCGTCCAGCATCCTCTGCACGCCGGCCACCTGGCCCGCGATGCGGCTCGCCCTCGCCCTCAGCTTCTTCCTGGCCCCGTCGTCCACGTCGCCCGCCCTCCCTATGTCCCGGGAATCATATACCCCCCATAGGTATCGGTCAAGCGCCGCGCCGGGGCCGCTCCGTCGCGGCGGAGCCCCCCAGATGTGGGTCTGATAATCCAAATTATGTTCACAAGATTGAAATTAGGCTGATCGGTTCGATTGGATCGCCGCCCGGGGGCCCGCGCCCCCTCGCGGCCCCATTCCGCGCCGTCCTCGCCGCCGCATGCTTGACATTCCGATCGTCGCTCGCAAGAATCCATCGTCGATGAGATTGAGACTGAGTCTCAGTATCTAGACGCGAACGATTCTTCCCCCGGGCGAGGCCCCCTCGCCCACCCCACCGACGTCGCGCGACCCCGGTCCCGGTCGCGCGGCCCCTACCGAGCGAGCGGACATGATGCGTCGAGAGGCCCCGCGCGACGGGGCGGCCGGCGGCGGCGATCGCGGCTTCACGCTGATCGAGCTGCTGGTGGTGATCGCGATCATCGGGATGCTGATCGCCCTGCTGCTGCCGGCCGTGCAGGCGGCGCGCGAGGCGGCCCGGCGGGCGCAGTGCGCCAACAACCTGAAGCAGCTCGCCCTGGCGCTGCACAACTACGAGTCGACCGCCGGGGCCCTCCCGGCGGCGGCCCAGGGCATCCGCGACACCGCCTCGCCGCCGTACTTCATCGGCGCCACCTACATGAACTTCACCGGCTACCACATGATGCTGCCGTACCTGGAGCAAGGGGCGGCGTTCAACGCCACCAACTTCTCCGTCGGGTTCCCCACCCAATACGGCTCGTGGTTCGGCTGGACGTTCCCCGACAACACCACGACGTTCCAGCACCAGGTCGGGACGTTCCTCTGCCCGTCGAATCGCGCGGCGGGGGGCCTGACCTACCGGTTCGACACGCCCGCGCAGATGCAGGTGCCGCGGGCGGCGGTGACGGACTACCTGTTCAACGGCGGGGCCGACCGCTACGCCACGCCCCCCTACCTCCAGGCGTCGCGGCGCGGGCCCTTCGGCTTCAACATCGCCGCCAGGCTGGCCGAGATCTCCGACGGCCTGTCCAACACGCTGCTGCTGGGCGAGTCGGCCGGGGGGCGGGACGCGAATCGGCTGGTCGCCCTCGGGGGCCTGCGGACGGCCGCCCGCGTGTGCGTCACCAGCCGGCAGATGGCGTCCAGCTCGGGCTACGTCGACTTCGTCCTGGACAACCTGATGTTCCAGGCGTACGGCCGGCCCCACCTGGCGTCGGACGCCGGGCTGATGGTGGGCGGCGGGCTCGTGGCCAAGACGACCGACGCGCGGGGCACCTTCTACGGCCCCAACGACTGCGGCGCCGCCACGCACGCCGACGACGCCTGGTCGTGGACGGCCGACGGCGGCCAGCGCGTGCCGAACTTCCGCGGCGTCCACCCCGGCGTCGTGATGTTCGCCCTCGCCGACGGCGGCGTCCGGGCCGTCAGGGCCTCGATCGCCCCGGACGTCTACATGGCCCTCTCCACGTCGGCCGGGGGCGAAGTCGTCTCCGCCGACGCCTACTGACGCACCGCGCGAGGAGGACGCCCCGATGTCGAGCGAACGAACCCGACGCCGGGCCGCCGCCGCGCTGCTCACCCTGGCCGTCGCGGCGG
>MKTT01000071.1 GCA_001898385.1 Planctomycetales bacterium 71-10 | reverse complement strand
TTCGCCGACCGGTCGAGGCTCGCGAAGTTCTTCCCGTGGAGCTCCGGCGGCGTGTATTCGGGGACGCCCACGCCGCAGCGGAATATCCGGGAACCCTCCGCCACCTGGAACGAGTCGCAGTCGACGAAGGCGACGATCCCCTTCTTCGACACCATCACGTTCTTCTGGTTGACGTCGCCGACCACGTGGCCGTGGGCGTGGACCTCCTCGAAGGCGATGGCGCAGTTGCGGGCCGTGTGAAGCAGGAAGCCCCAGTCGGCCTCCGGGAACTCCTTCTTCCGCTGGGCCACGCTGTAGAGGTGGTGGATCTCCGAGTAGCCCGCGACCTTCGGCATCAGGATGCCGTCGATGGAGGCCGGTCCGTTGGCGCTCAGCGTCGCGGTGGGCCACGCGGCGATCTTGAGCAGCCCCGGGCTGCAGAGCTTGGCCATCGCCCGGAGCTTGTCGCAGCGTTCCTTGCTCTGCGGCTTGCTGTAGATCTTGGCGACCAGGTCGGGGCGGCCCAGGACGTCGAAGACCGCCCCCTCGCCGCCGACGGCGAAGGGCTTGGGAGGGATGCGGACGTCGTTGCCCAGGTGGTCACGCAGCTGGGTCGGGTAGGCTTGCCGGGACATCGGGGATGATTCGCGTCGCCAGGAGTAGGGTCTTGTCGTCGTCGGTCCGCTCGTTGACGCGCTTGGAGTCCATGAAACCCAGGAGCGATGCGGTCAGCGTCTCCTCGTCGGAGCCCGCCTTCACGGTGCGGAACAAGGGCGCGAAGAAGCGGTCGTGCACCCTGGAGCCCGCGACGTCCAGGGCGAGCATCTGGAGGCCGTCGGTCATCACCGCCAACTCGCAGATGCGACGCGGGACGATCTCGATCCGCAGGTGGTCTCGGAAGTCGGCCTGCGTCAGGAAGCGGGTGGTGTTCGCATACTCGCCGTTGTCCGGCCAGAAAGCGAGGTCGTAACCCGGGGGAGCGTGAGGATCGGCGGTTTCGTCATCCCCAGCACTTCCGTCGAAAACGATGACGCCGTCGCCGATCTGGGCGAAGGCAGCCCAATCCTCGCCGATGATCGCCGCGAGGAAAGTGCAGGCGAGCTGCCGGGGCGGGACACCCTGCGCCTCGGCCTCCGCGAGGACGCTCTCCCGGGCCGAGGCGACCCATCCATCGAGGGCTTCCCGGTCGGGGGCGCCCGCCAAGTGCGAGGCCTCTTCCATGAACCGCAGGACCGCAGCCCGCGACCCAAAGTGCGAAAGCTCGGCGCTCCCCGCCCCGTCGGAGCAGGCGGCGACCAGTATGCCGTTCTCGGACATGCCGGAGCAGTAATCCTGGCAAGGTTTCCCGGAGGCGACGTGGGACGTGCCCTGCACGCTCCCGTAGACCAGCTTCCACATGGCGGCTCCCGCTCAGACGCTCACGGTCGTCGCTCAGATCTCGCCCCAGCCGACGGGCGGTAGCGTGACCTTGTCGCCGGGCGAGGACTGCGACACCGACTGCATCGACTGCGACAGCCAGAGGAACAGGTCGCGGAAGTTCAGGCCCTTCAGTTTCACGGGCGCGCGTGAGGAGATCTTGGAGAGGACGTCGAAGTTGGAGCCCTCGACCCCCACGGTGAAGAATGCGAAGCCCTTGGACGCCTCGCCCGCCTTCACCTGCTCGGCGGCGGCCTGCCAGCCGTCGTCGGGGCCGCCGTCCGTGATGAGGAACACCCACGGGCGGTAGTACGAGACGCCGTTCGCCCGGTAGGTGCTCTTTCGGGTGGCGATCATGTCGAGGCCGGTGATGATGGCCTGGGCCATCGGAGTGCCGCCCCGGGCGCTGAGGTGCGGGGGATGGAAGTTCTCGGCGGTGACGAAGTCCTGGACGACGTCCACGGTGCCGCCGAAGGTCACGATCGCGAGCTCCGCCCGCTTCGAGGCCAGTGAGTCGGCCGAGAGGGTGTCCTTGAGCGTGACCAGGCCTTCGTTGAGCTCGGCGATGGGCTTTCCGCCCATGGATCCGGAGACGTCGAGCAGCAGCACGCACGGGACGCGGGGTTCGGGATTCTCGGCGAATTCGCTCGCCTCGAAGCCGGCGTATTCGGTCTGGTCGCTCATCAAGGCGCTCCTGACGGGTCGGCGAGTCGGATCGTTGTCGGGGCTTCGGCCCGCGAGAGGCCGGGAGGGAGCGTGGCTCGCGGGCTGCGTAAAAGGGGCGGGCGCGGGTGCGGCAGAGGGACGCGTGACCGACCGAGCCGAAGTATAGGACGAGACCGAGGAGCCGGCCGCCCGAACCAGTTCGGAGAACGCTCCGAGCAATGCACCCCATCCCGTCGTCGTCCGGTTGTAAACCCGATTGTACGCGGCCTTCTTCGGGTCCGTGAGCCATCCCCAGCCGCGAGGGGCTTTCAGGCCGAGGCTGTGGCGCACCACCCGCTTCCAGGAGGTTCGGGCTGCGATCCGCTTGTTCAGCGAGAATTTACGAGGGCCGAACTTCATGGCGGGGCACCCGATAGACGATGGTTCGTCGCGCTCCATCCTTGCTTAAAAGATGATCGAAGCGGAACGCCCTGTCAATCTTGCGGGCGTGCAAGCAGTTAGAGCGTGTTGATTCATCGAACGTTGAAGGCTCGGCGCGACGTTTTCCCCTTCGAAATCCGTTGCTTGAACCGCCGATCCGTGCCATGACTGGGGGCGTCGCAACCCTCACGCCCCGGTCTCCATGCCCCCTCGCCGCCCCTGCTCCGCCACGTCCTTCCTCCCCGGTTTCGAGCCCGTCTACGACGGCCCGCACGCCGCCCGGTTCGCGGAGCGGCAGCTTGTCCCGCCGGAGAAATCCGCCGAGGTGAAGGCGGAGCAGCTCCAGCCAGCCCCTACGGCTCCGACCCACGCCGCCCAGCTCGAGGCCAGGCGCGGCCCCAAGCAAGCCGCCCGCGACATCCTGGCCGCGATCCGCACGCTGAAAAACATCGAATCCGGATCCAGGATCGCCACGCCCGAGGAACGCGCCGCCCTCTCCCGCTTCGGCGGCTTCGGCCCGGTGGCGAAGGAGATATTCCCCGACCCGCGCACGAAGCAGTACAAGCCCGGCTGGCGCGAGTTCGGCGAGGATCTGAAAGACCTGCTCTCGCCCGATGAATACGAATCCGCCAAGCGGACGACCTTCTCGCAGTTCTTCACCTCGCCGCTGGTGATGGACGCCATGCACGACGCGCTCGAAGGGCTCGGCGTGCCGAAAGGCTCGGTAGTGCTGGAGCCGGGATGCGGCAAAGGGGCGTTCATGGACCGCCCCGGCTATCGCTACGTCGGCGTCGAGCTGGATTCTCTCTCCGGACGGATCGCCAAAGCGCTGCACCCGCAGGCGGACATACGCATCGAGAGCTTCGCCGACTCGAAGCTTCCCCCGGTGGACGCCGTAATCGGCAACGTGCCGTTCGCCGACGTGAAGCTGGACTATCGAGGCCGGAAGCTCTCCCTGCACGACTTCTTCGTCATGAAATCGGTGGACGCCCTGAAGCCCGGCGGCGTGCTGGCGCTGGTCACCTCGCACTACACGCTCGACAAGCAGAACGCCGGGATGCGGATCGAGCTGGGAGAGAAGGCCGACTTCCTGGGGGCGATCCGGCTGCCCTGCGACGCCTTCAAGGCCGAAGGCACGGAGGTCACGACCGATATCGTGTTCCTGCGGAAGCGGGCTCCGGGCCAGGAGGCGATCCACGCCGATCCCGAATGGCTGGAGACCACGACCCTCGGCATCGACAAGGCCGACCTGTCGGTGAACCGGTATTTCGCCAATCACCACGAGCAGGTGCTTGGGGATTGGAGCCGGAAGGACACGCTGTACGGGTCGGGGTTCAGCGTGTTGCCGGTGGGCAATTTGGGGAGCCAGCTGAAGGCGGCCGTGGGGCGGATCGTCTCGGGAGCAAGACAGAGCGAGGCCGAGCGGCCGAATCCGCCGCCTGCCGGACCCGACCGTCAAGCTTACCTATCAAGCTCGCCTATCAGCCTGACGGGTCATCCTGACCGCCAAAACCCTGACAACCTGGCCGCCAAACCTGCGGAGCTGTCGGCCGACCCTGCGGACAAACTCCCTAGGTTCACCCCTCCACCTCCCCTCCGCCACGTCACCGAAGGCTCCTTCTTCATCGCCGACGACAAGGTGATCCACCAGGTCGAGGACGGGCAATCGAAACCCGTCACGTACGGCGGCACGCTCCTGAAGGCCGACGGCACGATGACGGGCCGCCGCATGGCCTCCCTCATCGGCCTCCGCGACCACGCCCGCCGCGTCCTCCAGTCGCAGAACGAGGGCTGGCCGGAGCACGCACGCGAAGCCGCCAGGGCCGACCTCAATCGGGCCTACGACCGCTTCGCCTCGCAGTACGGGCCGATCAACAAGACCACCATCTCCGAGGGCAAGGACGGCCCGATCCGCCGGATGCCGAACCTCGCCAAGTTCCGCGAGGACCCGGACGCGATGCTCGTCATGGCGCTCGAAGAGTACGACGAGACGACCGGCAAGGCGGCCAAGGCCGATGTCATGAAGCGGGACGTGGTCGGCAAGACGCCGGACGTGACGCGCGTGCGATCGGCCGAGGAAGGGCTGCTGGTGTCGCTCGACCGGAAGGGGTCGGTTGACCTGCCCTACATCGCGGGCCTGTACGGCAAGCCGGAAGCCGAGGTGATAACCGAGCTGGGCGACCTGATCTACCGCGACCCCGCCTCGAAGGAGTGGCAGACCGCCGACACGTACCTGTCGGGCGACGTGCGGGCGAAACTGCGGGACGCGGAGCAAGCCGGGCCGGAGTACGCCCGGAACGCCGCGGCGCTGCGTTCTGTGCAGCCCGAGGACGTCCTCCCCGGCGACATCGACGCGGGGCTGGGCGCGCCGTGGATACCGGCTTATGACATCTTGGCGTTCGCCGCCGAGCTTTTCAACGTACCGGCCCCGACTATCCAGATCGGCCACCTGAAGAAGGACGCCGTCTGGTCCGTGGAGGCCGGTTACGCCGCCGAGGCGTCGGTGGCGGCCACCTCCGACTACGGAACCGCGAGGGCCAACGGCGTGAGCCTGTTCGAACAGGCGCTCAACATGAAGTCGCCCGTGATCTACGACACGATCCGGGGAGTCCACGGCGAGGAGCGGGTGCTGAACCAGGTGGAGACGCTGGCCGCCAAGGAGAAGCAGCGGGCGATCAAGGAGCGGTTCAAGTCGTGGGTCTTCTCGGACCCCGAGCGGACCGAGCGGTTGGTGCGGATCTACAACGACGCCTTCAACAATCTGCGGCCCCGTCTGTTCGACGGCTCGCACCTGGATTTCCCGGGGATGAACCGGAACATCGAGCTCAGGCCCCATCAGGAGGATGCGGTGTGGCGGGTGATGAGCGGCGGGAATACGCTGCTGGCGCATTGCGTCGGGGCGGGCAAGTCGTTTGAGCTGGCCGCCTCGGCCATGAAGCTGAAGCAGGCTGGCCTCGCTCGTCGCTCGCTGATCGCGGTTCCCAATCATCTCCTCGAACAGTTCGCCCGCGAGTTCCAACAGCTCTACCCGAACGCCAACCTGCTGGTCGCCGCCAAAGACGATTTCGCCAAGGACCGACGGAAGCAACTCACCGCAAAGATCGCAACCGGCGACTGGGACGCGATCATCGTCACTCACTCCAGCTTCGAGCGGATCGGCATGTCGCGCGACTACCAGGAGCGATTCCTGCGCGAGCAGATCGGAGAGTACGAGCAACTGCTGGTGGACGCGAAGAGCTCCAGCGGCGGACGCAACATCATCAAGGCCATCGAGAAGCAGAAGGCCAACCGCCAGGAGCGGCTGAAGGACCTGATGGCGAAGGACAAGAAGGATGATGGACTTACCTTCGACGAGCTCGGCGTGGACCACGTCTTCTACGACGAGAGCCAGGCGGCAAAAAACCTTGAGACTCCAAGCAAGATGGACCGCGTCGCGGGCATCCAGACCGGCGGCTCGGAGCGGGCCTTCGACCTCTACATGAAGTGCCGCTACCTCGACGAGAAGCATCCCGGCCACGGCGTCACCTTCGCCACGGGGACCCCGATCTCGAACACCATGGTCGAGATGTACACCAACCAGCGATTCCTCGACCCGCACGGCCTCCGCTCGCGCGGCATCGAGCACTTCGACGCCTGGGCGGCGACGTTCGGCGAGGTGGTGGACGCCATGGAAATCAGCCCCGACGGCAAGTCGCTGAAATCCCGCTCCCGCTTCGCACGGTTCAACAACCTGCCCGAGCTCCAGACCATGTTCCGCGCCTTCGCCGATGTGCAGACGGCGGACATGCTGAACCTGCCGAGACCGAGGCTCGCGGGCGGCAAGCCGCAGGTGATCGCCTGCCTGATGTCCGATGCGCAGGCGGAGATCCAGGCGAACCTCGTGGAGCGGTACGAAAGGCTCCGCACGGAGAAGGTGGACCCGCGCGTGGACAACGCACTGGCGATCACGACCGACGGGCGGAAGCTGGCATTGGAAGCGCGGCTGCTCGACCCGAACGCCCCGGATTTCGAGGAGTCGAAGGTGAACGCCCTGGCCGCGAACGTCGAGCGGATATGGCGGGAGACGGAACCCACCCGGGGTACGCAGATGGTCTTCTGCGACATGGGCGTACACCCTACCCCAGCAGGGTATTCCGTCTACCGGGACGTGACCGAGAAGCTGGTCGCGCGCGGCCTCCCCCGGAATCAGATCGCCTCCATCGGAGATGCGGATACGGACGCGAAGAAACAGGCCCTGTTCGAGAAGGTCCGGCAAGGCACCGTACGTGTGATCCTCGGCTCGACGCAGAAGATGGGCACCGGCACCAACGCCCAGCGGCGGTTGGTGGCCCTGCACCACCTGGACGCGCCGTGGAAGCCCGCCGAGGTCGAGCAGCGGGACGGCCGGATACTCCGGCAGGGGAACACGAACGAGGAGGTGGCGATCTACCGCTACGTGACGGAAGGCAGTTTCGACGCCTACATGTGGCAGGCTCTCGAGACCAAGGCCCGGTTCATCAACCAGGTGATGACCGGGGAATCTGCGGTGAGGAGGGCCGAGGACGTGGGCGGGCAGGAACTCTCTTATGCGGAGGTGAAGGCCATCGCCTCCGGGAACCCGGCGGTCCTCACGCTGGCCGAGGCCGACGCGGAGTTGCAGCGGCTGGCGATCCTGAAGAAGAACCACGCCGACGAGCAGTTCCTCGGCCGCAGAGCGGTGCGGGAGCTGCCGGAGCAGATCCGCCGGATGCAGGACCGGATCGCGGGACTCTCCGAGGACATGGGAACGGCCGAGAAGCACGCGGGCGATCCGGTCACCGTGGGAGAGCGGGAATTCACGAAGGAGGACGCCCTGGCCGCTTTAGGAAAGCGCCTCGATTCCATCTCGCCCGAAGTGCGGCAGACGCGCCGCGTGCGGCTCGGCGAATACCGGGGGCTGGAGTTCGGCCTGGTGCTGCACACCATCGGCTCGCCGGAAGCGTACCTGTCGGGCAGGACGACGCGGACGACGAACATTTCGCGGGAAGCGGGGCCGAGGGCGGTCATGAACGCCCTGGAGCGGATCGTCGCCGATTACGAGGTGGGGCTGGGGAGGTCCAGGCAGGACCTTGGCGTGACCGAGACGCAGCTCCGCGACTACGAAGCGAGGTTGGGGAGGCCGTTCCAGCACGAGGCGTTTATGAGGGAGCTGGCGGGGCTGCGGGATGAACTGCGGGCCGGTCTGGCGGGGAGTGTCGAGGAAGGCAAGGAGCCGGTGGATACTGCGGCGGTGGCCGAACGGATCAAGGCGTTGCGGGCGGGGAACGCGGTGGAGGGGACGGTGGAGCGGGTGAAATCCGAAAGGCGGGTTTCCGCCGAGGTGCCGGTGACGCGGAGGATCAGGAGGGAGCGGGTGCTGGAGCCGGAGGCGCTGGTTCCTGAAGCGAAGGCCGAGCCGATTCTGGCGGAGCCTGCATCGCCGGAGCCCATCGCCGTGCCGGAGGCGGGATTTCGGGAGACGGTGAAGCGGGGGCCGGTGAACCAGGGTAGGTGGTTCTGAGTCCGACCGACCCTCACGAGACGTCGGAATCGTTGGCCTTCTCGGTCCCATCGAGCATCCGGTCGACCCTCGGCCAGTCGATGATGTCGAGTACGGCGGGCAGGTGCCGCCTCGCTTGGACGACTATTGCGACGTGCCGCACCACGCCGCCGACGATGAAGCCGACAAAAAAGCACGCCACCATCGGCGTGGCCGTGTAGCAGAGGATCGTCGCGAGCGCAAGCAGGAGCAGGAGACGCGGGAGCGCGGGCTTGAGTTGGCCCGCGAGCGACTTCGGCTTGAGCCTGGCATCGCGGTAGGCGGTCAGAAACTTGCGTTGGGCCGGGGTGAGTTCCAAGGCGGGGCTCCGGCGGTTGGAAGCGGGGCTTTGGAGAACATTCTGGACCGCTTGAGGATCGTGGCGGGGGAACGATCACTCAGCGAGATAGGACCAAGGATTCTCATCGTCATAGTAGTAAGGAGGCACGGAGTCGAACTTGACCCCTATGCTGATGTCCAAAGGCAAGTCCACCTTGTCGAGCACGAGCTTGGTCATGCACCCGTCCTGAACTTTGAACCGTACTTCGGCGGTGATGGATGTCATGGCCTCAATGCTCTTCTCAACGCAGTCAGAGTACTGGATCGAACTATCGTCGTCGGCGGGGCGCCAGGATTCAGGGTCGTTGTAGATGACGTCGGCAGAGAACACTACTTTGCAGTCCACGTTGACTACGGCTCTCCGCTCTCTGGCCTCCACGGGGAACACCCGTCCGAGCGCGACATCCTGCACCTCGACGTTGTGGACTTGGCCGTCGATCACGTTTTCGCTCAGATAGAATCGCATCCCGGTGAACTTTTCCCAAATCTCCTCTCGGATCTCGTCTTCCACCAAGGAGACTTGCTCTTTAGCCTTCCATGCCAGTTCCAAGTCGGGTGCCTTCTCGAACGCCTCTACCAGTCGAGCGACGTGCTCCAAGTTCTCACTCTCGGCGCATCGCTTCTTCCAATCCTCATCCCCGCTTACCACGATGACCTTCTGCCCGGCCCTTCTACTCCACTCCTCAAGCGCTTGTGCGGCAAATGCGTCGGGGAACTCGGCCTTCTTCTTGCCATCCCCGAACGGCGGCTTTTTGTTGAAGTAGGCGTCCATGATTAGGTCCGGTGACACCTCGGTAACCGGGATCACTTCCACGTTCAGCGACCTGAGCAGCTTCGACAACTTGCTCCTGAACAGAGCGCGGACGCGATCTTCGCCCAACTTCAGAACCCTTTGGTACTCGTTGGGGAGGGGATTCAGGATTGCGACGGATTTGCGAAACTTCGCCAGAGCTGCGAACGCCTCGGTTGCCCGCTCGTCTACGTGAGACTCAATTTCTTTCAGGGTCACCGAGGTCAGCTTGATGTTGATCAGACCTTCCGAGGCTAGATGGCGGAGCCGTTTCAAATCCCGAGATTCGAAATTGTAGTTCTCCGAATCGAAGACCTGCGTGTCGATGAAGACCTGAATCGGTTCCAGATTTTGGCTCATGTCGCACCCGGTCGGCTGTCCGTGCTCCGCCCAAGACGGGACTCGATCGAGTCACCTGCACTAGCCTATCACGCGGCCCGGGACGGCCGGACGGATATCAGACGCATTCTCTTGCGCGGCCCTACCTTCAGTGCTAGACCCGCCCCATGGAGCGAGGTTCGGCAGGAGGCAGGGAGACGCTGCGCAGGTACGGGTCGGAGCACTTTCGCGAGTTGGGAAAGCGCGGGTTCCATTCCTTCACCGAGCGGTATTTCGCGGGCGACCGCCAGCAGGCGGGCGACTGGCTCCGCGCGAAGGCCCACGAGAAGGAGCTCGAAGGCTTCGTCGAGCGGGAGATGGAACGCAGGCTCCAGAATGGGGAGCAGAGCGTTTGTATGGAGCTTCCTTGCCTTAGCGACCCGGACGACGAGCCGTTCTAGCCGAGGAAAACGCCCATCCCGGCAGGCTTGCCAGTCAGGCGGTCGAAGTAGTATTCGCACCCCTCCACGCTGATGACGAGGAAAAGGTCGTTGGCACGAACCGTGAGCTTCCCGCCATTCAGCGTTTTCACCTCACAGGTCCGGATGAAACATGGGATGCGGAGCCTGTTCAGCGTTCTTCCGAAGCGGGCACGGAGCAGTAAGAGGCGGATGGATAGCCATGAGGCGCCGTCCCTGACCGGGTGGTTCGTGAAATCGTGCTCGATGATGTTGTCGCTCATGCTCCGCTCTCCGCTGGGTGGAGGCCGAGATTGGCCTAACCGAATTGGAGAGTCAACGGATAAGGCGGCAGACACCACATCTAGTATATCGATAGGGCATAAATACCCCCAGATTTAGTGCCAGACCGCTGACCGCGTTGATCCACGAAGCGACTTAAAACCGGTGATCATTCGATATGCTTCCAGTTACGACGGTTCTTAACGTCCCAGATGCACTGCATGCTTACACCGAATTTCTTACCCAGATCGGTCAGTTTCATCTCGTCCGGGTTGGCTCTGATGTATCTGACATCCTCTGGACTCAACGGAGAGCGGGAACGAACAGCCTTAAGGGTTGCATCGTTGAGCCCCGTCCGAAAGGCATGCCGTACGTTCTCGAAAAATGTAACGTAGCCCAAGTTGCTCAAACGATTATTGCGTTTGTTTCCATCCTTGTGATTGACGACCAGATCCAAAGGTCTCGGCCCAAGGAATGCGGCACTCACAAGGTAATGAATCCTGCGGGTCTCTCTTTTGTTGTTTTTGGTCGGATAAACACTGAGATAACCGGTGTTTGCATGGAATTGAGGCTGCAGGATTTTGGATTCCCATAGTCTTCCTCGGCGGTCTCTTCTAGCAATCGACCTGACATTCCCAATATTTGAAACCTCGTACGAGGTTTCAAATCCAACAACTGGCTTCCAATGCTCAAGCAATGGGACGGACGGCAGCGGGAAAGGGCTTGCGCCCCAAAAATGTTTAGGCATACTTATATCTCCTATCTAAGCAATAGGGAGCCTAGCAGAAAGCGCGATGCCGCGCAAGTACGCTAGGCTTTAATGCCGCTGACCGACATGTCCGCTCCCGTCGCTCCGTCAAGGTCGAGCGGAACCCGGCTTTCCGTGCTTCGCGTGTGCAAGCCGGGCTTCCTCCTCCCCTGACTGCGCTCCGTATTTTATTCACAGGCGGCTCATCGCCCCCTGCCTCCGCCTTTCGAGTCGCGCGCGTGCCGATACCCGCTTAACTCGAAGCGTAGTCAGGAGCATCCGATGAAGACGAAGACCGCCAAGACCGCCCCCATCGTGTATCGCCAGTCCTTCACGCAGAAGCTGGCCTTCCCCGTCAAGCCGGACGCCGCGACCCGCCGAAACCTCGTGGCGAACGGCTGGAAGTACAACGGCCTGCATTGGTGGAAGAACTCCTCGGAAACTCAGATCCTCAAGCCCTCCGAGGCTGAGATCTTCTACGCCCCCGATCCCGCCGAGGAGCCCGAGGCCGTCACGGCCTGACCACACCCCGCAGGGAAGCACCACTGGGGCATGAGGCCCCTTTCTCCCCCCTCTACTTGATCGACTCATGCACTTACTTGACCAAGTGGGGGCCTGACTTGGAGCCCTGCGCGCCATGACCGCCAAAGATCTCTACCAGTCCGTCACGGATTCCATCGTCAAAGCCCTGGAGGAAGGCAACCTCACCCCCTGGCGTAAGGGCTGGCAAGAAGGCGGAGCGTTCTTCCCGCTGCGGCACAACGGCACCGCCTATCGCGGAGTGAACACGCTCCTGCTCTGGCTTTCGTCCCACAACCGGGGATTCGCCAGCCCGTACTTCATGACCTTCAAGCAGGCCAAGGAGTATGGAGGCTGCGTCCGCAAGGGCGAGAAGAGCACGCCGATTCTCTGGTGCGAACCCGTCACCAAGAAGGCGACCGCCGACGACGGCACCGAGTCGGAAGACCGCTTCTGGATCAGCAAGACGTATGCGGTGTTCAATGCTGATCAAGTCGAAGGCCTGCCGGATCGGTTCTACGCGAGGCCCGTTCCGACGCTCGACGCCTCGCAGCGGATCGAGCACGCCGAGCACTTCATCATGAACACCGGGGCGGAGATCGAGCACGGCGGGTTTGCGGCCTACTACATGAAGCTGTCCGACAAGATCAGCCTGCCCGCCTTCGAGTTCTTCCACACCCCGGAAGCCTACTACGGGACGTGCCTTCACGAGTTGGTTCATTGGACGGGTGCGAACTGGCGCCTGGCCCGCTTCGACCACGGGAAGGAATCCCGCGGCGAGTACGCCAAGGAGGAAATTGTGGCGGAACTGGCCGCCTGTTTCCTTGCCGCACAGCTCGGCATCGAGCCGGCGGTGATGCCCGACCACCACGCGTACCTGGACTTCTGGATCCAGGCACTCCGCGAGGACGCCCGCTACATCTTCCGGGCCGCCTCACAGGCTCAGGCCGCTTGCGATTACCTCACGGATTTGCAGCCGAAGCCGGAGTGATGAGGGAGCCACGGCCATGGAGGGCCGTAGTCATCCCGCTCAAAGAACATGTTTCCAGGCTCTCCTATTCTGGATATCAGACACCTGAGTGGTGGAAATTCCATATTCGGCCGCCACTTCTCGCAGCTTGCGAATACCTTTCAATCCCCGTATCGCCACGACATCGGCTTCCGAAAGTGTCGCCTGCGGATGTCGTTCCCCTCGATTCGGAAGGGGATCCGCGACGAGGCCCACGTTCGCGAAGATCTTACCGTTCTGAATCCTGGAGATGGATGAATTGTCGACCCCGAACACCCGCGCAATATCAGTCGTGAAACGACCAGCAGCCAGCAGCCTACGAATTTCTAAAACATCATCGTTGCTTAGCCGGACGCTATACGTCCCAGGCTTGTACAGCCCGAGCCGTATCGCGTGCTGAGTATTCTCAAGACTAGAAACGTACTCGAGATTCGATGCCCAGTTCCTCAGCTTCCAGCCGCACTTGTGATTCACCACGAGACCATTAGGCCGTGGCCCAATGAATACCGCCGCCATTAGTCCGTGCACGCTCAAGGTTTTCCTGTGGCCATGATGGTGAAGCTGCACCATGCGATAGCCCTTGCGGCTAATGAATCCGCCCAAGGACTCAGTCTTGCCGACTTTGCGGACTCTTCCAACATTGCTTATCTCGTAGCTGTCCCAGCCGACAACCGGCTTCCACCATTCGAGCAGCAACATAGGGCTTGCGCCCTCTTTTGATTCAGGCATACTGATCTCCTTATCTTAGCCGATGAGGAGATTACCCCAGCCCGCTCGCTCGTGCAAGCACTGGGGTTTTCTTTTGCGAGCTGAGGAATTCCGAATGCCCAACTTCCGCATGGGACGCCTACGTGCCTGCCCTTACTTCCTGGAGGCAGTACCCCGTCCGGCCATGGTCGCCGCGATTCGGGTTCACGCCGCAGCGGAACCGACCGACGGCCCCATCGTCACCACGCACCGCCACCAGGGGCGGGCTTTCGTCCTCGTAACCGACGCCAAGCGGAGCACCACGGCCATCAAGCTGGCCTGAAAGGAGGAGCCGTGTTCCATTTCGTGATGCCGAGAGCCGACGGCACGGTTTATCACCTCACGCTCGGCGGGAAGGACTTGGACCACGCGTTTCAGCAGTTCCGCGACGGCTGGTGGACCGAGACGGACCACACGCGATGCGTGGGAATATGGCTGAATTCCGCTTTGGTCGCCTACACCATGCCCATCGTGGACCCGATGACAGGGCTGATGACCTGTTTCATGGTGGAGATCAAGCCTTGAATAGACGCAAAATCCCGGTTTTGGGTCGCCGCCAGCTTGCGCTGGCGGTTTTTGTTTTGGTGAAGCATATCCCTTATTGACTATGCCATCGTTTCATGCCATTAAGACATAGAACTCACCATCAATGAAAGGAACATGCAACATGGCGACGTACGATGGCTTCACAGACTGGAATGACGTAGCTGCTAGCTTTGCCGGTGAAAGATGGGGGTCCTCATTGAAGGCGGAAGACGCCGTCGAGCTGATCCCAGAGCCAGAAGAAGTTTTGGTTGCGGTCAATCATCAAGAAGATTACGAGGGCGACGCCTGGGTCGTGTTCCGCAATGGGGGCAAGTATTACACGGTAGAAGGCAGCCATTGCTCGTGCTACGGATTCGAGGGGCAGTGGTCGCCGGAAGAATACCCGGATGCCGCTTCTTTGCTAGCTGCATTGTCTAAAGGGGATTGGACTTACGGCGCCAAAAAGGATCACATCGAAGAAGTTAAGCGTCTGCTCGAAAAGAGGGCTGGCGGGGTGGCGGAATGACCCCCGCCGAACTCAAAGCCTACCGCGACACCCTCCCCGGCGACACCGCAGAGGCGAAGACGCTGAAGCTTGCCAGCATACTTCACTGCTCTACCCGCTCAGCGTGGAGAAAGCTGACGGATGACGGAACGATCACCCCAGGCGACGTTGCCCTGGTCAACGAGGAGAAACGCGCCCGCAAGCTGAAACCCCAACGGAAGGAGCCGTGATGCCGTCACCTAAGACAGATTGGACGAAGCCCCAGCCGGGCTGGAATCGCCCCGAAGAGTCGATGCCAATACCGGGGCAGCGGGTCGATTTCGTATTCCGGCACCCTCGATGGGGATTTGCTGGCTGCCGTGCGACTTACATGCTTTTCCATGGCCAACCTGCATTCAAGATTCTCGATGGAATCGTTGACATAGCGGTTGTCCAGGCGTGGCGTCCGGTTGATGAACCATGCATTGAGCAGCAACCGCTTTCTAGCGAAAGCGCTTCACGCCGAAAAAAGAAGATGCGCAACATTTCCCCCGAAGAGCGGGAACGCCGCAGGCAGTACATGCATGACGTGTGGGCCAGAAAGCGGGCGGAAAACCCGCACTGGCATCCGAGGAAGGCCACGCGATGAAACGCCGCAACCTGCTCCAACGCCTGCCGGACGGATCGTTCATCGACTGGGGACGCAACGGCACGGTGAACGGCGTGCGTGGCGAGGGCGAAGCGGTCGTCTACAGCGGCGAGGCCGCGAAGGTAATGGAACTGGGTTTGAAATACACCAAGGAGACAACATGACCATCCTCGAAATCGCAACGCGGGCCGCCGTGCTCTATCTGACCATCGGGATCAGCCTCGGAATCGTGTTCGCCGTACTGGCGGAAGTGGAGGAGGACGCGGGCGTGCCGCGCTGGATTTCCGCGAGGCTCGCCGCGCTGGTCGGCCTGACGTTCTTCTGGCTGCCGTGCCTGCTCTCGAAGAATGGGGAGCTCGTGATCTACCGCCGTAAGCTTCGCCCGGAAGAGCGCGAGGATTTCATTAAGCCGAAGAGTGGCCCGTGGGGTGACGTTTCGTAATCAGCCGGGCCGATCGCCGTTCAGGAGCCGCTTCTGTTTCTCACACGTCGTTCTGCTCCCTGAACTCGTCCCCCGCCGTCGAGGGCTTGCCCCAAGGCAGCGAATCCCAGAGCCGCTGGCGGAGCCTGCGGGCGCGGAGCCATCGGATAAAGCAGATCACCCCGGCCTGCCCGGCTTGATTACGTGCCCGACGTGGTACTTCCCGCAGTAGAGGCACTGGTAGAAGGTCAGGAACTCCCGGTTCCCGCGCGTATTGTCCACCGCGAGCTGGGCGGCGGCCGGAGAGCGATGGGCCACCTTCCCGTCGCACATGTTCCGCTTGCTCAGGCGGCCCGGAGGGAGCGGGGCCGGTCTGTCGAGGCGGGCCTGCGCGGCGTCTCGGCGGGCCCCTTCCGGGGTGGGCGTTCCTGCTCGCCGGTCCAGACCTCGTGGCCGGTCTCCTCGGCGTGGAGCCGGGCGGCCTCGCGGGCGGCCTTGCCTCGCCACTTCGGAGTCATGCAGGAGCATTCGAGGCAACCGGCGATGGGCTTGGGAGGGCGCGCGTGCGATTCGGGGCCGGTTACCACAAGTCCTCGCTGAAGAGCTCTCGAAGAAGCCCTTTCCCCTCCAGGATTTGCCCGCTTCGGCTCGCCATGGCCTTGGCCTGGATTCGATTGGCGAACCGTGCCTGGCCTTGGTAATCAGCGAGGAAGCCCTGCTCGCCCGTGATCGGCGTCGGCATTCCCAAGTCGACCGCCATGAAGCGGATGATATCGTGGTGACGGGCCGGGGCCGGGAGCGTGTGGATCACACCGTCCAGGCGGATGGCTGCGGCGAGGATCACGAGCTGACCTCCGGCCGCATCAGCGGATTCTCGAAGATGTTCCCGATCACTTCGACGCCGTCGTCCGTCCAGTAGCCATCCCGGCCCTTCGAGCCGTGCAGCTTCCAGAACTCACGGTTCTGCCAAGCCGGGTAGAGAAGCCAGAGAGGCTGGCCTCCCTGCCGCCACCGGACCTCGAAGCGTCCCTTGTGGCCCTGGCTTACAGCTTCGACGATGTCTCCTTCGTAAATGAGCTTCCGTCGTTTGTCCAGCAGCCCCGTGGAGAGCATCTTGACGAAGCGATGGTTCGGGTCTGCCATCACCTCGTAAAGGAGATGGTGGTCTCCCCGGTTGAAGGCGGTCTGCATCAGGCAGAGCCAGTCGAGCATCAGGCCGTCTTTCTTGCTCCAGGCCCGGAACTCGATGGGATATGGCTGGCAGTAGCGGTCGTCGGCCAGGGATGGGGTTTCGGAGGTCATTCCTTCTCCTCCAACCCCAGAACCCACCGAATTAGCGCCACCATCCCCGCAGCAGGAAGCAGCGGCGAGGCCACTAGAACGATGATCGCGAACACAGCAGATCCGTGGGGGATGAAGCCGATTCCGGCGTCGACCTCGATCTCGCGGCGGAACTCCTCGTCGAAGAGGTAAGCCGACAAGACCCAGGCGGCGAGAGCCAGGCCGACGAGCAGGTAGGCGATGAGGAAACCGAGGGGCGTCATGCGGCCCCCTGCACCGCCAGCACGGCCGCGATGGCTGCGGCCCGAGGGAGTGCCGAGGGCGCCTGATGGGAATACAGCGGATACTGGTACTCCACGCCACCCTTCGAGAACATCACCGAGTGGGTCGGGACTTTGAGCATGCCGAACTGGCCGTAGACGGCCGACCAGCAGAAGCCGAGATCCTGCATCCGCTCGGCGATTTCCTGAAACCCCTGCCAGTACGCCGTGTAGCAGGGAACAACCGCCTGCTCCATGACCCACTCTGACGCGCCGCCCGGGAACTCTGCCAGGCGGACGGACTCGCCGAAGACGACGGAGGCCACCGCCGCGTCCAGGTCGCGGTCGGTCATGGCTTCGAGGGAGGCGAGGGTGTATTTACCTGAGGTCATACGCCCCCAACTCCGCAACCAGCAGCTCCACCAGTTCGTCCTTGAACAGCTTCCAGCGGTCGTGCTCCTTGGACCCGCCCACGGCCCGGTAGATCGTCTTCAGGTTCCGCACCTCGGGCGTATCGTCGGACAGGCTCATCGCGGTCTTGGCCGCCATCACCTTGGACCGGATCGTATCCGCCGAGTCGGTCACGTTGATCCGACTCATGTCGTCCGGGTCGGACTTGCTCATCTTCCGCGTGCCGTCGGTCAGCGACATGATCCGGGGATAGTCGCCGATCACCGCCTCCGGCTTCAGAAAAGGCTCGTGGGGGAGGCGGTCGCATAGGTCGCGGACGAATTCAATGTGCTGCACCTGATCGTTGCCCACTGGCACATGGGTTCCATCCAGATGGAAGATATCTGCGGCCATGAGGACCGGATACGTGAGCAGGGCGGCCGTCTGGGCTTCCTTCTCCGACTTCTCCTTGAACTGCGTCATGCGGTTCAACTGGCCGAGCGTGACGTAGTGCATCAGGCGGGCGTGCAGGCGGAGGTGTCGAGAGTCGAAATCGCTCTGGATCGTGATGTTGCGGATACCGAGATCACGGAGCGTCGAGAGCGTATCCAGCGTCTCGCCTGAGCTATGGATTCCGTGGAGATCGGCCACGAAGAACAAGCTGTCGCCCTGCTCCTGGAGCTTCTTCCACTGCCGGATCGCGCCTAGGTAGTTGCCGAGGTGAATGTGGCCGGTAGGGCGGATGCCAGAGACGTAGCGGATGTGGGGAGAGTCGTTCATGCGACCCTCCCCTTCATCTGTTTCCGAGCCTCGTTCAACTCCTGCATGGCCGCGGCTGTACCGCCATTGTCCGGATGGGCCGTCTTCGCCTTGGCCCTGTAGGCGGCGTCGATCTCCGCCTCCGTCGCACCCGGAGCTACGCCCAGGACGTCCCAAGGGCTCTTCGGAGCGGGCAGAGCCACGCAATCCGTGAACGCCCGCTCAACCGGCTTCTCCAACTCCCTTACGATGGCCGCGATCAGCCCTTCCCCGTCCTCGATGGAGAACCGCGCAGCGTCCCCGTCGATCGGGTACGCCTCCCAGTAAGGTCCATGGCAATAGCCGAGCACGTTTTTCACGTCGAGATAGATGCTGATGCTCCGGTCGGGTGCCCCAGTCTTGCAGACGCGGAATCGGGCCGCCGCCCCGCCGAAGGGAAACGTCACCTTGAAGGAGAAACCCGGCGGTAGAGTGAGCCAGGGCAATGCCTCGATCTGCGTTCGCGCCTCGCCGTAATCGCCGAAGAGGGCGATCTCCAGTTCGGCCGAGGCCTTCGAGACTCTCAGGAGGGAGTTGTAGTCATCCCGGGTCATGCCGCCTCGCTCGCCGCCAGACGCTTCCGGACGACCTCAACCTTCTGCCGGCAGGCCTCGTCGAGATCGACACCGAGGTGGGACGCCAGGTGTTCCAGGTAGATTCGGATGTCGGCCAACTCGGCAATCAGAGCCGTACGGTCGAGGCTGTCGCCCCGCCACTGCTTCTTGAGGATATTAGCGAGCTCTCCCGCCTCGCCGCACAGGGCAAGGGCCAGGAAGTTGACGATCTCATCCTCGGTCTGGAATCGGCCCTTGGCTTTGGCCCGCTCGATGAACTGCTGATGGTTGGCTTGGGAATGGGGAATCCACGTTTCGCTGGTCACTCTGCCTCACTACCAGCCCCTCCGCGTGGCGAGCGCGCGAAAACCTGCGAGAGTCCAGGCGCACACGCCACGCGGAAGGGCCGAAGAATGAGGGGGTAAGGACTCTCGCATGGGGAGAGTCGTAGCATGGGAGGGAGGGGAGCGCAAGCGATTTTCACACGCGAGTTTGAGTCGTTGAGCGGCCTCCCGCCGTCAGGTAGACTGCCATTCACCCTGTCGTGTCGTAGGTCTCGCGCCGAGTAGTCCAGTTCGTGGATGTTTCCATGCCCTATGCCCTTCTCGCCGCCCTGGTGCTCGACAACTCGCTCGCAGTTGCGATTCTCGGCTTCCTGACAGGAGCATTGCCGGGGCTCTGGGCCTTCCTTTCCGAGCGGTCTAAGTTGAAGCGCACCGAGGCGGTCGTCGCGCGGCAGGAGGCTACCATCCGAAAGCAGGAGGCTTCCGTAATCCGCCTGGAGGAATTGGTTTCGCAACTCGAAAACGCCCGGGTCTCGCTGACGGACAGGATCGAAGATCTCTTTGAAGAGATCAAAAAGAATCGCCCGACGACTTCAATTGAGGCTGGGCCACCCAGGGCTTTGGACGTATCCAATTCAATCTTCGGTCAGCCTTCGACCATTCTCACCGCGTCGGGAAAATTCGTCGTTTGGATCGGACCGCCGCTGACAGACTCGCCACGATACGTCTTATTGACTTGGGCGAAGGAGGGCGGGGCGATCGGCTTCAAGCTGAGAGATTACATCGGTGGGCAAATATTTCAGCATCAGGGTGCGACGCGGAGCGCGGAGGCCGGCTTTCACGTTGGAGAATGCCCGCTCGACTTCGAATCGCTCTGGTCTGCTGCCAGGTGCCACACACAAGCCCGAGGCGAACTGGATCACGCAGTCTCAGATTTCGGCTGGTGGCGGCAACGCCTGGGGCTCATGACCGCCGGACACGAATCACCTGAGTCTCGGAACTTCTCGGGGGTTATCACCGAGTCCAGGAACGTTCTATTGATGCTCTCCAGCACGCAGAAGCCGCCGCCGAGGGATGAGGCCCATTGGCATGCGGCCCACCGATCCGCCGAGGGTGTAAGCTATATCGCCACCACGCGGAAGCTCACGGGCCTGACGGCGGGAAGCAGCGTCGTCGCCTTCTACGGCGACGTGGCCCTGGCAAATCAGCTGCTGGGATTCGGCATTTACGAGGGCTATCTGAGGATAGACGAGGAAGAGGGCCGTGACCTCCTCGCGTCCAGTGAACTGTACCGTTCCCAGGGATTGCCGGAGAGGGCCATCGGGCTGATCAAGCTCCGTAACTTCACCGAACTGCCCGAAGGCGCATGCCTCGAAGGTCTGCGGTGCAGCATCCAAGCCGACGGGGCCGGCCACGGCAGGCCCTTGACGCTTCTGAATCTACCGGTTGGTCCGGCACGATCTCAGATCTACTTCAAGCGACCCAGCGGAGAGTGATCCGCACCCGAGCCAGTTTTGATCACGCCGCGTAATCCTTCCTGATCTCGCCGTGCACCTTCCGCCCGGCCGTGTGCGGGTTCCACCAGAACAGGCCGTTCTTGCAGGCCTTGAAGTGGCCGCGCCGCCAGTGGAACCGCACGCCCGCCCCCTCGTTGTCGACCTGCCGGAGGTGGGACTTGATGTCCTTGTTCAGGTCCACGACGTGATAGGAGAACAGCGGCGGCCTGCCGAGCTTGGCCCGCTTGCGGTTGATCTTCGACTGGTCCTCGCAGGGGCGGATGTCGGTGATTCGGGGCGAGTTGATGCGGACGATCACGTCGTAGAAGGTGATGGCGAGCTGGCCCGCGAATGACTCCTTATCGACGATCTCCCCCGACTCGTTCACGATGTCCAGTTCAATCCCATCGTCCTTCTGGCGGATCGTCTCGGGGAGAATCCTGACGTGATTGACCCAGAAGTTCTTGTGTTCCGCCTTCACGATGCCGTGGGCCACGTAACACCAGATTTCGCGCTCGTCGCCGACCTGCTTCGAGTAGAAGACGGCCCCCATTCGCATGTCCTCGAAATTCCACTCCAGCCACATCGGGTCGTGCGTGAGCCTGAACCATTGGGCGGCCTTGATGGCCGTCTCTGGGGTCGCCATCTTCGAGAGCGACGCGAGAACGAAGTCCTGCGTCAGCGTGAATTTCTGGGACTCGACGATCTTCGACCGGATTTCGTCGATGCGGGCGTAGGGAAGACCGGAATCCGATTCCAGGACCGGCCTTTCGTCTTCGAGCCATGCGTCGACACGCCGTCTGTATTCAACCAGTTCGGGCCGCAGCGCATCGCCCAGCCGCCGCCATTCGGCCTTCTCTTCGGCGGAGAGGCTGTTTACCTGCGTTCCGTCCTTGGATTTCCGTAACAGTTCACGCGCCCGTCGCCCGTCAGGAGTGGCGTCGAGCGGGCTCACCAAAGGATAGTTGGCGGGGTCGCGCCACGGCATGGCCAGCAGATCGCACAGCATTTCACCTCTCTTGCCGCCCCTCGGCGCAGCACACGCGTATGAACATGCTACTGAACGGCTGCGCGTGCTGCGCGGAAGGGCTGATTCTGGTGTGGGTCGTGTTCAGTAGCATCCCGGCACCATGCCACGGTCAAATTGCTCGCGCAAGCGAAATCGAAGGTCCGGAAAGCCTCGGAAAGTGCCGTCAGGTAGCAGCCAAGCTCCGGCTTCGCCATAATGGGTGCATGGAAGGGGCCGCCGTGGCGGCCCGAAGCTTGGCGAACTTCGGGGTCCCGTCGAATGCTCCCCTTCATCCTTGCCGCCAAAGCGCGCGGGAATAGTCCCGAGGAGATCATCGCTCTAATCGTCTTCCTGGCGATCGCCGGCCTGATCCTGCTCCTCTACAACTTCAATACGCATGTCAGCGTCGTGATAAAGAACGGCCTGCCGCACTGTCCGCTGTGCGGCCGCCAGGTCTCGCTCCGTCGGGACAACTGCCGGGCCTGCGGCTACCAGATCCGGACCTATGGCAAAGCGGCTGCGGAGAGGAAGAGACCCGTCCAAGCGTCGAGTCTTCTGTCTGCGAACTGGGTTTCGGATTGGGAGAGACTGCACCAGGATCCGAATGACTACTCGGCCAGGAGCGGGCTCGAGCAGGCCATCGAGAGGGAGATTGGGGAGCGTCTCATGGGCCCGAAGAAGGTCGATCGAGACCTGATCCTGCACAAGATCATCCTCCGCCGCTCACGGCTCCAGTACGAGGCTCACGTCGAACTCTATGTCGGTCATGACCGGCACGGTTTCATCATCACGGTCCCAACGCACAACATGCGGATCAGGATCACCTGCCCCCGAGTCGTCCCGGCCAACGTCGTCGGGGCCCCGTGGGACGAGTTGCTGGAGAATCTCTGCAAGACAGACCGGTGGGTGATCAAGCAGCGGAACTCGAAGTCGAGTCCGCTGACCTACGTTCCCCGGCACGGGCCGAACCCGACGGTGAAGGTCGAGTTCCTTGATCCGAATGCACCGCAGAAGTCTTTACCGACCCCCTAGCCGTTGTGGCTTGTTGATTGTCCATTTTCAGGGTCACACTACGATGCCCCACACCTGTTTGTTCACTGGCGAAAGCCTTCCGGTGGAAACCAAACTTGAGCACACCATCCCAAGATCGCTAGGAGGACGTATTCGATCCAGAATCGTATCAAGCAGCACGTTCAACAATTCCTGCTCGGACATCGACAACTATCTGTACGACGTGTACGCCGAGATCATGTCGATTCTGGGACCGGCCATATCCAGCGAGCATAGAGCCGGACAAATTGAGGTCCAAGTTCCAGGCGACCAACGCAGCTTCGTTCTTGACCAAGGCGAGTTCATCCAGAGTGGAATCACAATGCTGGCAAGCGACTTGGCGACGAAACGGCCCATTTCTGCTGTCGGTGCAGACGTTCTCAAGGTAAGCAAAAAACTGAAGCTCGCCTCGGGCAAGACTGGAACGCCCAAGCTCTCCCGCATCAGGTCGACCGATTCTGACCATTACACCCGCGGCCGGTGGATCATACGTCCCGAGATCGAACTGGCGGCGCTGAAGTCGGCACTGCTCGCATTTGACCACATTCTAGCTGATGACAAGAGGCGGTTCACCAGATCTGACGCCCTTGCTCCCGTGAGAACCTTCGTACGAGACACGATATCTTCGAAGTCGGTAAACCCTTTACTGTTTCACAAACACTCTCTTGGCATTCAATACGAATCCATGGATTCTCTACTTGAATTCAGAGCGAATCTCTTCCCAGGCGGACAACGATTCGAACACACCCTTTTCGCCACCGGCAACGTTGCAACAAAAACATTGGATGCCGTGTGGATTGTAGCCGGTTTTGACCCATTCGGATTCAGGCTTAGCGACCACTGGGAGGAGTATGACTTCACCTGCATGGTAGTTAATCAGATTCTTGCCGAAGGAACGGTGCATGGCCCATTCTGGAAGAACCTCCCCATCCATATATGCAAGCATACGTCGAGACGCTCTTACTTCAAGAGCCCGACGAAATCCGTTGGCAACGCTGCCCTGAAAGAGATATCCGGACGTCGGCAGCTTGCTGCTCGAGAAGCCATGGATTACGTCGAACGAACTTGCGACCTCACGCTCATTCGGCGTTTGAGAGAAATAACAGATGACGACCCCGGTGCGCCCCGCTTGGTAGAGACGGCGATGATCGAGCGAGCCAATCGTCTGTACAGGCGAACCAACAATCAAGTGAGGGATCGCTCGTCAGTAGACGCCGTCGTCTCGCGCTGGACGAGCGAACTGCCAAGCGAACTGCGACTTCAACGAACATGCAATGATTTGGAAAGGGAGGATGCTGACTGGCAGGCGTGGCTTCCTCTCTACAGACAGTTGCTCGACCTCCTAGCGGACAAGTTCGGTCTTCCGGGAGACGTTTTCACCGTCTCCACGGATCTGGCAGTCGATGTTGCTGACGATCGCCGGCTTGGGACAACACCTCTAGACAACCTGCACTAGCAACGTTCGCTTGACCTTACCGCCGATCCGCGCTAGACAGTCGCATCACCCACCAAGGATGCGACATGCCCACCCCCCTAGACCAACTCGCCAGACTCATCCGCCGCGAAGGCAGCCAGAAGGCCGTCGCGGAGGCCCTGGGCATAAGTCAGCGGTATCTCTCCGACGTGGTGCTGGGGAAGTCCGGCTTCTCGGCCTCGCTGGCCCACAAGCTGGAGAAAAGTTACGGGCTGGACGCCCGGAAGGTCATGCGGTTCCAGGCCGACCAGGACTGGAAGCGGTACCGGGAGCGGAACGGGATTCCGGTTCCGAAACGGGACGCCTGATCGTGCGTGGCTGCTCGAAACGCCACTGGAAGGCCGCCAAGAAGTGGGTGATGGAGAACCGCGGCCCCCGCTGCGCCTACTGCCGCCGGAAGGTGACTCGCGCCAATGCGACGATCGATCACATCGTGCCGTTCTCGCGGGGGGGGACCAACCACCTCGACAACCTGGCCTTCGCCTGTCTCCAGTGCAACCTCCTCAAGGGAAACATGCTGCCGGAGGAGTTCAAGGCCGCGATGCATGCGTTTTTCGGTCGGCTGATCTGGATCGCCGCCTGGAGGAACAAGTTTGTAAACACTGATCGAAAGGACTAAGCGATGGACTTCTGGCTTCTCTACCTCATGACCCGCACGGATCACATCCGTGACGCGATGAGGTTATTCGCGGCACTGGTCCTCATCGGCGGCGTCGTGACCTTCGTCACGAGCCCTATACTCCTCTTGATCGTCCACGACGTCGACGTGTCGGACGAACTAAAAGCGATGGCGAAGCGATGGGCAAAACGTGTCGTGATCGCAGCCTCTGCCTGCGGGCTCATCTCGCCATTCCTGCCCACTCGCAACGACTGGTACGTCATGATCGGCGGCTACTATGTGACCCAGGTCGAGGGGATCGACAAGCTGCCTGCGAACGTGGTCGGAGCCGCCAACGAGTTCCTGGAGCGGTATCAGGCGGAACAGGATGGGCCGGAGGTGCTGAAGGAAGGGCCGAAGGCGAAGAAGCAGGGAGGCGGAGCGTGACCGAATCCAGAATCGCCCTCCGCGTGGCAGAGAGGACCGGTCAGCCGCCAGCCCTCGTCCAGCAGATACTCGACGCGGCCGTCGAAGAGATGGGCTGGCCGGAGATCGAGGCGTACTACGCGGAGTTTCGTAAGGGCCAAGTTTACGACGACGCCGGAGGCTACATCCTCCGGTGCATCGGCAGGCTGTTCGGTGCGCGGACGCGGCATGACGAGCTGGAGAACCACCGGAGGTCGGCCCGTGGGCTGATCGCAGTAGGAAAGGAGCCCGCATGACCCCCGACCAGAGAACAACCGCCGCCGCCCAGATCACCGCAGGCATCAAGGCGAACCCGGAGATGGTCTTCACCGACCCGCGCCAGGTGGCCCGCATGGCCGTGAGGCAGGTCGAGGCCATCGAGGCGGAGCTGGAGAAGCCGGAATCGCTGGTGCAGAACGTCAAGTTGGCGTTGCACCGGGGAGAGGGACGCGGACGGTGACCGACAACCCGAAACGCATCCAGCGACGCCGCACCAAGGGCTGGCAGATGCCCGAGAACACGGTCTACGTCGGCAGGCCGACCCTCTGGGGCAACCCGTTCATCGCCGAGGATGTCCAGAAGGCCGTGGACGCCTTCCGGGAGAGGATCGCGAGCCACGACACGATGCTCTCCTTCGAGATGGGGCCGGGAAAGCTCCAGTTCGCCCGGGACGCTCACAAGGACTGCCTGCACTGGGCGTGGCGGCAATGGGCCTGGGAGAACCTGCCGACGCTTCGCGGCAAGTCGCTTTGCTGCTGGTGCCCACTGGATCAGCCGTGCCACGCGGACGTGCTGCTGTAATTGGCGAAATCCTGGATCCGGTCTGCACCAGCACCAACCTGGAGTTCCGTTGAAAGTGAGACTGGACAGGCCGTCCTTCGGTCTACGCCTCACCATCCGGAAGTTGACAAATAGCTGCGGTCATCGAAGCGAACTCGGGGCCAAAAAAGATTCTGGCTGTCCTCTCTCGGCTCAGCTAGAATTTGCAAGGTTGTATCCGCACAGACGCAAGCCCAAACATGCAGGCACAAGCATGATTGAAACCAGCGATCTTCCAAACACGGCAAACTTCAAGTTCCGAGATATTATCACCCGACTCGCAGTACTCTATCGTCAAGGCCTGCTTGTGCCATTCATCGGATCTGGGATGAGCGCTCCAAGCTGCGCAACTTGGCAGCCATTTATAGAAAACCTTGCTGGATCATTAGGGATTCAACTGCCTGCCAGGCCCGGTCGGAGCAAATTAGTAGAGGAATTTTTAGAGAGGGCGCGCGCCGCAAGCATATCTATACCAAAAGAAATTGACAATGCAAGCGGAACCATTGAAGCCACGACTCTTTATCGATTGGCCGACAAGGTGATCGCCGTCATGCGTTCCATGACGACAGAGGAAAGAGGCAGCCACCTCAGAGCAGCATTAAATAAAGGAAGCAACGAAGGCGAAATCGAGATCCCCACGCAAACCAAATCGCTAGCGAGTATCGCTTGGCCCTTAGCCATTACGACGAACTACGACGACCTCTATTTCGCCGCAGCCGATGGGCCCATCAAAGCACTTGGACTGTTAAATCTACAAATCGCAGGAAGAGGAATCGAAGACTGCCACAATGTGCTCACTTCACTCGACCAATTTGCACCACCCCTGGTTTGGGCAATACAAGGGTTTCTGGGCGGACAAGCTCGGCCAGCCGAGGAAACGATTCCTGATCACAAACGAAGACTCCAGCTGGCGGACCAAGTGGTACTCGGACACCAACAGTATCAAACTGCAATAAATGGAGCGCCCCATTTTCGTCGAGCATTCGCAGAAGTGTTTCGCCGGCGATCCCTACTGTTCATGGGGTCAGGAATCCTTGAGGACTATCTAGTCAATCTGTTCGGAGAGATCATACATCACCATGGCCCCGGTCCATTGCCACACTTTGCTTTTCTGCCCGAAGATCAACGCCATCGATTTGACCCTACGTTTCTACAAACCAGGCTCGGGATCGTCCCTGTATTCTATGACAATCATGCAAGGATTCCAGAATACATTGACACTCTGGCGACCGCAATAAAAACGCGGGCCGGAGCTCCTGCGGAGTTTATTCAAGATGAGGTTGCCTTTCGGTTGACCTATCCGAACAAGGCACCTGAAAGCACATTGTCAGTCCGAATCATCAATCGTCCTCTCCCCCTGCCTACAGCAATAGATAGAAAAGAATGCTCATTAGTAAGTGTCGGCCGGAAGAATGGTGTACCTCTTCTTGGTCAGATGGCCTCGAGCCACTTGAAAGCTGCGGTTGCTAAAAGCTTACTCACTGATGCTGCCAGCGGGTCTTGTTCGCTTGTTTCGGGTCGCCTCCCATACACATTCCGGTTTGGGAAAAGCCCGATCTACGCAGTGGCTGCACGAAGAGCGACCGAGGAAGACGATCTCGATCAACGAGACCTCGCGATCATTCCCGAGGCTGTTAAGGTCTCCTTGCAATGCATCGAGGCTGATGGCCACGAAGTTGTTCTGATGGGAGCCGTAGCATCTGGCCCAGACAAGCCCTGGCATCAGATACATCCATTCGCCCAAATATTGCGAGGCATTCAGCAATTCATCAAAGACAACAAGGCTCACAAAATAAGCAACATTGACATACACCTTGTCGGTTGGCAGGTATGGAATGCCGTGGTCGCGGGGAAGATACCCATAGCTCAACTTCTCTCATCAGATCTCGCCTGCCACCACGTTCAACTCGTCGATCGCAACGGCCACACCGAAAGTGTTCTGCTAACACTTCCTCACACTCCAAGCCTGCGCGAACTGCTGCTTGCATGCGAGATTGATTCGAGCAATTGGGACGTGGCTATTTTGCCTTCGCCCGATGTCCCCACTCAAAGCGGTGAAATCTCGCTCGACACCCCGATCGCTCCAACTATGGTTGTCATGTGCACTGCACGACATTAGCGCCAAGTCGCTCAAAATCATAAATTCCTAACACGTTCATTTTCGACTGTTGTCGACCTTCTGGCAAAAGCTCATATCGCTGAGGATTAAATGGCTCGTTCAATTCCTATTTATTCGCCGGCGCCCTCATGGACCCCACCCCGAAGTCGATATATTCGTGTTTATCATGGATGCACAGCCGTTGACGAATACAAAATACGGAAGGATGGGATCGACCCCCGCAAGGGGCGTGTTGATACCGATTTTGGGCGGGGTTTTTACACTACCACAGTTAAGTACCAAGCTCGTCAATGGGCGTGGGCGAGATTCTACGACCCGGTTGTCGCCAGGATAAGACCCAACCGCCCAGTTGTACTTAAATTCATGCTTGATCTTCACAGCTTTTCAAACTTAAGGACCCTTCGATTTATACTAGGAGGTCGGACAAAGGCGAGTTTCTGGAGCCTGGTTCAACATTGCCGCAGCTCGTCTCTCCCGAATCCCATCAATCACCACGAAGGCCCATTTACTGACCGCGACGGCACTTGTTGGTACGACCTTGCCTGCGGTCCCGTAGCTGCATTCTGGCGGCAAAAGTACACGATGCAGGATGCCGATCAATTTAGCTTCCACACTCCAGACGCAGCGAAAGCATTGCAACTATTGATCGACAGTGGAGACAAAAGACTCTTTGACTCCGAACCCGTAGTTTAGCCACCAAGGAACAACCCGCCCATGCCCCCCCCTAGAGGACGACAAGATGCCGCCGAGATATTCTGGGATGGCGTGGAAGATCTTCTTGTCCACGAACACAATCATTCGACAGGCGTGGCTCGACAAGGGATAGATGACTATCGAAGGAGAGCCGTTGGTCGATTGGGAGAGGTAGTTTACAATCAAGGCGAAGAGCTGGTGGCTCGAGTAATAGATGGGATCATTAAGCACGGGTTTCCAACGCCTGACCAAGATGTAGCGGTTTACGATTAAGGCAACAACCACCGTACTTCTCGAGGTCCTCCAGCCAGCCCGGGCGGGAGTAGCGGCCCATAATTTCTTACGCGCCGCGCTACTCGCCCCCATTCTTTGCTTGACGGAGGCGCCGCCCTGCCCCATCCTCCTTCCGCATGTCCGCCCCGCCCCTGACCCCCTCCGAAATCGAAGCCCTCGGCATCCGCGTCTACGGCCGCTTCTGGCAGGCCCGCATGGCCGAAGAATTCGGTTGCTCCCAGAGCACGATCCACCGCTGGATGAGGCCCACGCCCACGGGCGAAGCCCGGATGGACGCGATTTCCCGATGGGCCCTCCGGCGTCTTGCCGAGAGCGCAAAAAAAGATGCAGGACGCATCAAATAGTTCTTGCGTGAAGCAAGGAGCCGCGCTACGGTCTCCCCACCTCGGCGACGATGCCGAGCACAGCAAGGAGGCTGAAATGACCGCAGACAAAAGAACCGTGACCACCGACGCCCTTGAGACGCTCGGGTCGATCATCACGGAGAGCGAGAAACGCGACGCGATCCACCTGGCCGTCGACAACGTGGTCGCGGCCCACACGCTCCGGCCCGGCGAGGACGTCGGCTTTCTGAGTGACGGGACCGTCGGCACGTGCGACACCCCGGTCGGGATCGTCGATCCTTTCCTAAAGACCACCGTGAAGAAGGGCGAGCGTTTCTGGATAGTGGTCTACCCGCGCCAGATCACGTCGCTGCGGCACGTCTGGACGCATCCGGCGTTCCCGGAGGTGCCGGAGGTCGCGGGCCTGAGTGCGGTCGAGGCGAAGGCGACTCCTCGGAGCCAGTCCGAACAATGGCTGCGGGATTACGCAGAGGGCATCCCTGTGGACTACGACGAGCTCATGGAGAACGCGAAGTCCTACCTGGAGCACGGCGAATACTGGCATGAGGGTGATCGCTTCGACGGCGAATTCATTCCCCTGGAGTTCTGGAATCACTACGAGGCAGTAACCGGAACCAGCGTGCCGGAATCGAAACGCGGCTCCTTCTTCAGCTGCGCCTGCTAACCCACCCCGAAGGAAAGGACTCCCCATGCCATACGTCACCGTTCACGTCGATTCCGCCGACGTCCTCGACGATCTGGCCGACGACGAGCTTCGCAAGGAGCTGCAGCGCCGTGCTGCCAAGAAGACCGGAACATCCGCCAGTGCCGCCGACTACCGCATCCCGGCCGAGGTCGCACGCAGCACGCTCGACGAAGCGGCGAACCTGCTCCGCAAGATGGAGCGGATCGACCTCGCCTTCAAGCTGGACGAGATCAACGAAGATTACATCCGCGCCTAACGGAAAGGACTCCCCATGCCCCGCATCCGCGACTTCAAAGACCCCAATCGCTACCTTGCCCTGGAAGGCATGTTCTCCGCCGACCGCTACCGCCGCTTACGTGCGGAAAGCCTCGTGGGTGCCTGCGAGTGCCGCGAGTTGCTCACCAACCCGACCTGCGACCTGATGCCCCGCTACTCGCCGGACGACCCGCGTGTGAAGAAGGCGGTGGGAGTCTGGATCGAACGGGCCGAGCGGTTCCACGAGATCGCCATGGGATGGAAGCCCCTGAACGGCACGTTCGTGGTGATCGGCGAGGCTGGAAGCGGGGTGGTCGAGAATCCATTTGTGGAGACGACGCTTTCGGGAAAGGAGGCCGCATGACCCCCGCCCCGGAAACCTACCAGCAGTGGCGCGACCGCCTGGCCGCCAACCGCAAGGCTCGCATCGCGGCGGAAACCGATCCCGTGGAGCGGGAACGACTGGAGGCCGTGGACGCGATGTGCGGGGCGGTGGACCAGTTCGTGGGCCGGATGGTGTGCATCGATATGGCCGGCGAGGGCGCGGACCGGACCGTGGAGGCAACGTGGCGGGACGGCAAGATCGTGGCCGTTAGTCAGTCGAACAACTAACCGAGGAGCAAGGAGGCTCTATGGGCATCACAAAGGAAGACCGCGAAGCACTGGACCGGTGGAAGGACTACTTCAAGCAGAACCCGGCCGATGGTCCCGGGCCAGCCTTCCTCGACATCGCCATTCGAGCCGTAGCTGCCCACGACCATCTGGCGGAGCAGAACACGAGCCTTGCCAGAAAGTTTCGGAGGGCCGAGCACGAGATGGATCGGCTGCTCGACGATTACAACAGGCTGGTCGGCAAGAAGCCGGCCCCTCGCGATCCGCTACCTTCAAAACGTACCTGCAAAGGCTGCGGCTGCGATATCTCGAAGAAGCATCCGAATGCCCGCTTTCACAGCCAGGCTTGCAAGGACGGTTACTGGAATCGAACCAACCCGCGGGGCATGTACGCCAACCTGAACCCGGATCGCCCGGAGTACGACCCCTGGGCTGCCTACCTGGAGACGGTCCATCCGTTTAGCGAAGAAGCCATTCAGGGATAGGGAGGTGTCATGTACCAAGGAGTGGGATGGGACGTTGAGTCCACGGTGAGCTACCTGAACGAACTCGGCGAGCGGACCATGCGGAGCGAGCTCTTCGCCGTCGCCGAGCTGATCGAGAGGACGGCGAAGGACCGGGATTACTGGAAGGAGCGGGCATCCGACGAGTTGAACCGGTCGCTGAGGCACGGCCAGAAGATGATGGGCATCGTTCTAAAGGGGCTGGTGGAGCAGGCTGAGCCTTCCACAGAAACCGGTCCTGAGTTGAACAACTGACTGAGCAAGGAGGCTCGAATGAAAAACTACTTCTTCAACAACCGCTTCGTGGCTGCCTACATGGCGGAGCAGTACGGAGTGCGGTACTGGGGCGACAAGCCCGGCCACGGTGCCTACCTGCCGAATGAGGAGATCCTGGAACGGGAGATCGTGCGCGTCCATCCGGACAGCCTACCGCTGTTCGATCCTAGGATCGGGGACATGGTTCGCGTGGCGATCGAGGGCAACGTCTTCGATTGGCTCGGCATGATGGTGGACGACAAGGAAGACGTGGAACGCTACGCCGCCGAGCAGGTCATCCTCCGCGAGGGCAAGCCGTTCCATTGGCCCCATGCGGAGGCCGCATGACAGAGAAACCAGGTCTTCCGAGCCATTATACCTTCGAAGAGGCCAACGAGCTGATTCTCAGGCGTGGCCGTGCCATCCGGCTCAGCTACACCGTCACGCCTGTGGAGGAGAAGGGCGCTGAGTGGCCAGCAGAATCGAGTGAGACAACCAACTGAGGGAAGGAACCCCATGGAAATTGAAGCATCGAACGACAACTCAAACTCCCTGACGCAGGCTGGGCCCGGTTCCCCTTGGCTCCCCAGCGAGGAGATCCAGCTCGCGTCCCGTTGGGAGGTGATCCGCCAAGAGCTGCACGTGTTTTGGCTGCGGATCACAGGAAGGCTGGGCCGTGATGAGTAGCGTAGTGGAAGACCTGGAGAAGGTCAAAGAGGCGCTCGAAGCCTCACTCCGGCACGTCCCCCGGCATCTGGAGAAACGCGAGGGGTTCTTCACGCGGTTCCTGCCGAACCCCGATCACGCCACCGCTAGCGAAGCCTTCGCCATGATGCCGGGACTGATCGAGCAAGCTGAGCAGACTGGCTGGCAACCGATCTCATTGGCTCCGCGAGACGGGACGGAGATCCTGGCCTACTGGGATCAGAGCCGCTGCCACGGGATCGTCGGCTGGTTTGGTTGCTGGATGTCCTCGGATGACCTCCCTGTCTCCGCTCCTACTCACTGGATGCCCTTGCCCGCTGGCCCGCTCCCCAAGGTCGCAGCAAAAAGCGAGGCGGCATGAAGCTCAACACCTGGAACTTCCAGCGAATCCGCGACGCCGTGGCCGCTGCAGAGAACGCTCAGACCGCCAACTACGAGGATCTTGCCGACCAGATTCTGTACCGCTTGGCCGACGAGATCATGAGGAACAGGCAGCCTGCGCCGGAAGGCGAGGCCCCATGACCTCCATCGCAGACGAACTCCGCGAGATCCACGAGAACATCGCCACCCTGATCGCCGCCAAGGACGAGAAGGACGCCAACGGCGAGACCGAGCGTTACCACGAGCTGAAGCGGAACGCGTGGGGGAACGTCCGGCGTGCCGAGAAGGTCCTGCCGGGGCTGGCTGAGCGTGTCGCCGAACTGGAGCAGCAGATCGAGACCTGGCGAGTCGAGCATCGCGTGAAAACCGCCTACAAGCTCTTCTACGGCGACGGGCTCTCCCTCGGCGAGGTCGCGGAACAACTTCACTGCTCCATCTATGACCTCTCGCCCTGGCTCACTGCGGCGGCGACCAGGATGGCCCTCGATGCGGCTCTACCCCAGCCCCCGGCGGAAAGCGAGGGGGAATGACCCACACAGAACTTCCAGGGGGCGATCTTTGCGGGCGGCGTGCTCGTGCTGTCGATCCTTGCGAATATCAAGGCGCGGCGCGACCGCAGGAGGAACCTATGACGTCCACACCCGACCACACCTGCGGCGGAAGGACTGACGGCTACGGCGGCTTCACCTGCGTTCGGTGCGGGGAGTATCACCCAGCCGACCATCTGGATGAACGCACCGAGAAGCTGCCGATGGACCGGAAGGCGGTGATCGATCGGATGGCCGAGGCGAAATGGGAGCAGTACCGAGCCGTGGACGGACAGAACCGCGTGCCATGGGAGCGAACCATAGAGATCGTCAGGGAGTCGCTACGCGCCGAGGTGGCCGAATACCTCGACGCCAGCGGGCTGATGGAAGCTCTTTCCGTCCGCACCAGCGAGGTGGACTACCTCGACGGGGAGGTGAAGCGGCTCCAGGCCGAACTCCGCCACCTCAAGGGCCGCCCCGCCGTGCCGGGCAAGCCGCTGGAGGTTCAGCCGCGTGACGAGCTTCTGGTCGCCATCAACGAGCGTGACCTGCTGATCGAGTCCCAGCAAAGCATGATCCGCGAACTGGACGAGAAGCTGGCGGAGATGGAGGCGGACGTGGAACGAAAGGATGAAGCCCTCCGCGAAATGCGAGAGGTGACGCGGCCTTGCACACGGGACACGCACCGTGGGGCCGGATCGTGTGACCGCTGCCTGATAGATGAAGCCCTCGCCCCACAGCCCGCCGGGGCCAAGCCCGCATGACCGACCGGGCCTACTGGATTCTCCTGCACTCGGTATGGGCCGTGGGTGCGTTCTGCTGCGATGGTGGATGGCAGAAGGTGCTCTGCTGCCTGCTGGCTATAGGCTGTGCCGTCGCTGCTGCTCTGGATCTGGATATGCCGTGACTCAGCTCCCCGACCTCGACGACTCGTTCCTCGACGACCCGTTCCACGGGGCAGCGTGGGCCGCGTTCGCCGAGCTGTACCGCGAGACGGGCGGGATGCCGGATTCCGAGGCCACCCGGATCCGGGCGTACCGGATCTACGAGGAGGAGCTGGCGGGGAAGAACCGAGAGAAAACCATCACGAGCAAGGAGGCTCCATGACCTACTACGAGTGCCACATCACCATGCGGGGCGACCCGAAAACCATCGAGCCGTTGCCTTGAGCATCTCAGCGGACCGTAGTAACTTGTGGCCAGGCTGCGATTCGACAAAGCCACGTGAACAACAAAAGCGAACCACCGAATGTCACAAAGCTTTTGAAAGTGGTTACTTAGGGACATTTTGCAATTCTGTTGAAGTCCGTGATCAAGTTCGGCAGAATGAAATTGGTCAACCGTCGCTACCCCTCACACACCTATCAGAATGGAGAGCAGGAAGTGCTGGCAAAACCCTACTTGGTACCTCTTGTGGCGACAGTGATTGCGTTGGTATCCAATTCTGACGCCTGTTCCGAAGATATAAAACTCGACGACCGGGCTAGAGGCATCGTCGAGAATCTGGAAAGTAAGCTAAGAGACCTCTTTCCCCGCCCTGGCCTGACTGTACTTGGCGTAAAGGTATATATCGAGCGTGAAGTAGGGATCGACAATGTGTCGTACAACGTCGAAACTGGAATTGTCTCGATCAACGCTCATGTTCGCTACTACACTCCCAGCAAAGCTGTCATCAACATGGCAGGGCTGGGCATTGACGTGACTACTAACTTCGACACTCAGTTCGATGTCCCGTCGAATGATCTCAAAAAGTTCAAAGTTGAATTCGACTTACCAAAAGGGTGGGGCTCGATTGACGTAAATCTGGGAGCGATAAAGCAAGTTCTGGACGGCGACCTGGCGGCCGCCCTTGAGCTTATTCCTAACGGGGGACTCGTAAAGAGAGATATTTCATCGGAGTACGACGCTCGAAAAAAGTGGTATCAAGACAATTACGGCAAAGACAATATCTATTTTTCAAGTTCAGATTTCGTCCGCTGGGCCGGACTGGAAACAGCAGGCAATTGGGCTGGGGGCCTAATCGCCTCAGGGGGATCATATGCAACGCAAATCGCAAACGAAGCTATAAATGAGGCAAGAAAGGAGCTCCCACATATCGCAGCGTGGCTTAAAACTCGTGGAGCCACAGCAGCTGAAAGCGCAGCGCAAGACTTATTGTCCGGAAAACCGATATCCTTGCCAGAACTAAAGCTGGTCTGGCAAAAAGTCATGTACCACTCCAAAGTTGTTATCGGCGGCCGTGATTTGCCGGACCAGCCAGTCCCCCATCTTGCGTTTGTTCTTGTATGGACAGGCCCATCCACCCCAACGGTTGCCTTTGACGCCGGAAACCAACCTACAGTATCAGACAACGATTCTCGGGCAAAATGGAAGATCGGTGCTCGATACGCGATTGGGGCGAGTGGCTGTCGCATTGTGTATATGACACCTGGAGGACCTGCCGAGAAGGCGGGATTAAGTATCGGAGATGTCATTACGAAGCTAAACGGAAAATCGGTTGGCTCGGCTGATGCGACCACCGATCTCTTGGTCAGGGAGGTGAAGAAGTCTATCAATCAAATCGTTAGCGTTGACGTTCTCTCAAGCGGATCGGCCAGGACCCTCAATATGGAACTGGCCCCAGTCTTCTGACGCTCAGGCGTTGAGTCTTGCTCTGGAGTTCCCGACGTGCAACCACTTTCGATTCTCACGATCATCACCTTGACCTTGATCGCAGCAACACAAGCTGTTGGTGCTGACAAGCCAACAGACAGAAGTTCGGCTGAGGGCAAAACCGAAAACGTTGCAAGATACCAACTCGGCGGATTCGGAGCCAACGCTACCGCTTCGCTCGGTATCAACGTTAAGTATCCAACAGACATTCCTCAAGGTATCACAATTTTGGGATTCGAAGTCGATTCTAAGGCGAAGGAGGCGGGGATTGTACTTAACGATGTTCTTCTTGAGGTAGATGGAAGCCCGGTTGGGTTTATACGAGGTCGATACTATGAACCCTGGACTAAGTATGGCCGATCCGGAGACAGTACGACCGAACTCCTGATTTCATACTCCAGTGGGGGCGAACGGAAATACTACTATCCTGACGTCAAGACAAGCGTCGTAGCCGGGGAAAAGTACATGATGCTTCCTCCAGATTTCTTTATTGAATTGAAACCGAAGGCAAGAACCTCCCCCGAAGATCGAACCCATAACGTCGCTCGTTACGTGTTGGGATATGGCAACTTCAGCAAATATGCAAAGTACGAACTCGGGGCCGGTGTTACATACTCGTATGGAGGCGGCGCGACTATTGCCACCTTGAAGCCCGGAGGTGCAGCTGCCGCTGCTGGACTTAAAGTTGGTGATCACATACTCGAAGTCGACGGCGCACCTGTAGGTGTTTTCGGGGACAGGGTTTACGAGGTCTGGCGACAATACGTACATTCGAAGGACGAGGAGGTCGAGTTCCTGGTCGCTTTTGATGACCCCTCGACAGGCCAGGCGCGCTACTATTACCCCAAAATCAAACTTACGAAATTAACTACGGGAGGTTGAGGTCGTCTCAACGCCACTTTTGAATGCATGTTTTAGAGTAGATCAAATCGCGTACGGGCGTCTGCAGAGAAGCTGCGTTCTGCGTTTACGGATGCGTAATTTCCATCGAAAAACACCCCCTTCGATGGTATGTTTAGTACAGCCATGGAGCAACATGTTTCCGCTCACGCCTTCCGGGTGGCACTAGTAGGCGAGATCTCATAATGCCATACGAGAGTCGCCGAGCCTCTGCATCCCCATCCTTCCTAAACACCTGCCCAGCTAACACGTTCTATCGAATCGGACCTAGAATCCCCATGGGACTTACCTGTTTCCCGGGGGATTGACCGATGAGCGACGAGCTGGAAGCGGCCTTGGCCGAACTGAACGAGGCTCGCGAGAAGCTGGAGGCGGTCCGGGCCACGCTGACGCAGGTTCTCGACGTTTCCGGTGGGGATCAAGCCGTGGTCGAGAAGGCGAAGGCCCGGCTGGAACGGATCGACGATGATGTGGCGAGTGTGGAGCGGGCGATTACGGAGGTGGCGAGGCAGGTGGTGGGGGCCTGACTCGGCTACGTCATCCGACATTGACCCCGCCGCCCCCTCCCCCTGCATCTCCTTAAGCGAAGCTCCTCAGAATGTACCGGCGGTCGAGGGCGTAAACCGTCCGGGAATGCTGCTCGGCTCCCCCGCCCGCGAGGTTGTCGAAGTCCGATTCCAGAACCGCTGTATCGCGATCGAAGACGTACCAGCTCACATCTTCGCTGAATGGCTCCGTGGTCAGCGACCCCTCGTACTTGTACCAGAAGTTCCAGTCCTCTGGCTTTGGCAAGAAGTCGAGCGGATTCACTCCCGCCGATATCCTCCGCTGCTCCATCTTCGCTCGCGGGGCGTCTACTACCCCTCGCAGCTTCGCGTTGAGCTTCTCGGCAGACTTCCTCTGCTCGGCTCCCGCATCTCTATGGAAAAGCGTCCCGAGCACCAGCTTTGGACCGGTGCCGTCCGGATCGTCATCCGGAGACGTCCCCATCGTGTGGAGGAGGTGCGCCTCGTAGTCGGCACGATGGCCCGCGGGGTACGTGTCGTTGACGAGCCGGTGTTCCGCGAGGTCGTGGAAGTGAAGCTTCCGGACGACCCAGGGCTGGCCATCGAGGACGAAGTGCTCGAACTGCTCGAACACGAAGTTCTTTGATTCCAGGTCGAAGTGCCCTGCGAGTTCGTTGCCCGAGTAGTTGGGATAGAGGTATCCCTCTGGCACGTCGATCTTCCAGGTCTTGTTCTTGACGATTTTGATCGGCGACTGCTGGGTTCCGATGATCGGCATGGCAGGCTCGCTGGTGTCAAATGGTTCGCAAAACCTCGGCGTGCCGATTATGGCGGCGAGGTGGAGTGGGAGCAAGCGTCGGGGTTAAGGTGAACTCCTTTCAACGAGTGGACTTCACGGGCGGCTTTACCGACTCCAACCCCGCCCAAGAAATCGGGTATACTGGCGAACACTCTCTGGCAGGCCGATGCAGACCCCAGAAAACCAGCCGGTGAACCATGATCGACTCGATGGCCTCTCTCGCGTTCTCGGTCTATTCCGCCAAGGGCGTCTACGCCGCGTTGCTGGGATCGGGCGTCTCCCGCTCTTCGGGCATCCCCACCGGCTGGGACATCACGCTCGACTTTGTCAGGAAGCTGGCGGCCCTCCGCGATGAGAACCCATCCGATCCAGAGGCGTGGTACCGCGAGGCCTACGGGAACGACCCTGACTACTCGGTCTTACTGGAGCAACTCGGCAAGGAACCTGGCGACCGAAATTTCTCCCTCCGTCCCTACTTCGAGCCGACGGACGAAGAACGCGAGGAGGGAAGGAAGCGGCCGACTCCGGCCCATAAGGCGATCGCGGCTCTGGTGGCGAAGGGCTATATCAAGGTCATCGTCACCACGAACTTCGACCGGCTGATGGAACAGGCCTTGGCGGAGTTCGGAGTCACCCCAGACGTCGTGTCGAACGCCGACCAGGTCAGAGGCATGAGGCCGCTGGCTCACTCCCCGTGCACGATCATCAAGGTGCATGGCGACTACACCGACACCCGCATCAAGAACACCACGAGCGAACTCGAAGGCTACGAGCCGGAAATAAACAGGTTGCTCGACCAGGTCTTCGACGAGTACGGCATGATCGTTTGCGGCTGGTCGGCAGACTGGGACCAGGCTCTCCGGGCCTCCATCGAACGGTGCCCCAACCGCAGGTTCACGACCTACTGGTCGGCCTACGCGACCGTTTCGGGCAAGGCTCAGGAGCTCTGCACCAGGCGAGCTGCTCAAATCATCTCGGGCATGGGCGCCGACGACTTCTTCGGCCAACTTCAGGAGAAGGTCGAGGCGTTGGAGGCGATGGACACGTCGCGTCACCCGCTGTCCAAGCAGATGGCGGTGGCCTCGGTCAAGAAGTACATCAGCGAGGACAAATACCGGACGCAGCTTCATGACCTGTTCATGGGGGAGGCGGAGAGGCTAAGCAGTCGGCTGCTGGGAGACAAGTACCCGAAGAATCGGCAGACCGATAAATGGACTGAACTCGTGCCCCTCATCCCCGCGTATGACGCGGACGCTGAGACACTTATGGCCATGATGATCGCAGGAGGCTTCTGGAGCAACGACTCGAAGCTTTGGCTCCGATGCCTGGAAAGAGTCGCAGCAGCCTCGGAATCGGTCGAAGGCGATCCGTTGATCCGAAACTCAAAGCTGTATCCGGTACGACTGCTGCTATATGGGGTCGGTGTTGCCGCAGCCCTAGCTGGCCACGACGGAATCGTGGCGGCGTTGCTCACTCAGGGACATACTAAACGACACCAGAGAAGAAGCTTATGGCACGCAATCGGTGAAGACGTACATGTTGAGATGTTCAATGCGGTGATTCACTTCGGGACGTCTCCCGCGGCCAAAAGCCGATTCCCGATCAGCCAGCACCTCTTCAGCGTTCTGCAGCCGGAGTTCCAAAACTACGTGTCAGGTGAAAGCGAACTGCGGTCAGCGTTCGAGCGGTTCGAGTATATTGCCGCCCTGGTCTACGCCGACCAGGAGCGTCAGCAATCACCCCAATCCGACCACGTGTGGGGACCCATCGGCATCTTCGCTCGGTGGAAATTCCAGACCGAGGTGGCAGACGAATTAAAAAGGCAGATCGAACAGCACGGCAACGAACTGCCGCTGCTGAAGGGCGGGGCGTTCGGCGGAAAGGTTGAGAGGCTGGAGTTCGCCAAGACACGATTCGACGAATTCGTCAAGCGTCATGCAGCGTCGAATGGCTATTGATGGCGAACCGCCGACACATTTCGTGACCCCCGGAATTAAGGCGTCCGAGGCCCATCACATCGTTAACCCTCACCTCGGCGTCGAGGTGAAGGACGGCCCATCAACAGCCTGATTCACGCATACTGGTACTACACATGCCACTCCTACGTGTAACAGCCTCAAACTTCCCAGCCACGGTCCAGTCATTCAACGGCTCCCACGGCTTCCAGGTCTCACGCCAGCGATGCTTGAAGTTCGCGACGACGGTCGGCCTATCCCACCTGGCCCTCGGAGTCCCACAGCCAGCGGCTCGAGCCGCACTCGCAAGTTATCGGGCTTTAGCCGTGCGATGCGCGGTCGACTTCGGACAGCCTAGCTTAATGATCGACGGTGAATACACGAACTTCGAAACAAGTGAAAAATCCAACATATCGTTTTGGATTGGGATGACTTTCTCAGCCGTCGTGGCCGATCATCTCCTGAAAGTTCCAAAGACGATACACGCCCAACAAGCATTGGGAGTGCAGAAGGCTCCGAATGCCCCATCAAGAAGCTTAGCTGACCTCGTGGGCCAAGACGGCAACGGAAATTGGCACGTCATCGAAGCAAAGGCACGATCATCGCCTCCGACCAGCCGAAACAAGCTCGACTGGAAATCGCAGGCTCAGACAATAGCCAAAGTCAATGGCGCACAGGTCTCCACGCGTAGCTATTGCTTCGTCCACCTGTCCGCACTACTCTATGCGGAGATTGTGGATCCACCTAGCATTCCCAGAGGGCCATTCGAACTTCGGATGCCTCGCGACACGTTCGGATTTGATTACTACCGACCGCTGATCGAATTATTGCAGAATGGGTCTCGTGTTACTGAAAGAGGCGGAAGGTCGTTCGTCACGAGAGTCGTGGCCTTGGACCCGCGCTCGAACGACTATATCAACCTGGGCCTGGACAACCGAGTCCTGGACATGGCTCGCCAAAATACATTTGATTTCATCGACAACGAAATCGACGAGCCGGATTTTTATGTTGGGCGTGATGGGATTGCTATTCTCACAACTGATAGCCCTTGCTAGGTGAAAGCAACGAACCGGCGCACTGGTTGGGCTGGGCGTCTCCCCGCGCTCGCGGGCTCATCTCCGCTCTAAGCCCGAGGAGGGGCGTGTCTTTATAGATTGATTCTCCACCCATTAGGAAGGGGCGAATCTGGAGCACAAATTTCGTCCAACTTCGGTAGATTCAGGACAGGAGATTGAGCAGGTTCTCCTCGTTCCGAGGCTCTAGCCGCCTCTACAACTAGGTTGCCGTAGTCCTCCAGGTGATCGACAAAACGCTTGAGTTTTCCTAGATACCAGAACCACTCGCCATGATGGCGGTACATTTGAAAGTGGTAGTGAAAATTCGCTTCGCTGATGGGTGGGACGACAGCGAGCATGCCTGCAATTCGGATCTCGGCGGGGCAGCCTGTTTGCAATTCGCTAATACGGCGATCCCTCGCGAATATTGGATCCGAAGATCCAGCCGCCGGAGGCAGCCATCTATTGGTTCGGCCAATTTTCACAGATGCCAAAGCTTCGCAAACGATGAAGTAGACGAAGCCTTCTTTGAAATAGCGGTGAGGAGCTTGTTTTGCCATCGCCCTGCCCTTCTCGGCCGTGCAAGAAGCGGTCGGCCTTAGAATTTTCCCGCACGACCCATCCTAGTTTCAGGATTACGACAGGTCCAGGCACCTATGCCCCGAGCCTTGAGCAGATTAGAGCTGGCGTCCCGGCTGAGCCGTCGCGTGCTACTCGCTTCGCTCCCGGAGCCTCGAAGGCGAGTCTCCGCACTGCGTGTGACGCCCGCTGACGCTCGTGATTCAAACCCCTCTGATCCGCCTCCGTCGTCACGGAGACGTCAGTGTGTGCGAAGGACGGGGGACACCCCACCTGCGTGTGAGCGAGGCCAAGGGGCTGTCGCCCGGCAGGCCCCCAAGATTTCCGCGAAGGAGCGGAAATCGCCAGATTTCCGAAGGGGAAATCTGACTTCTTGGGCGGCACCCCCTGCCGGTCGCCACTCACACGAAGGCTCCCCGTTCAAGGTGGCAATGATCCTTCGTAAGAGAGCGGCCGCCAAGTGCGGCCTCCTCTAACGAAGCGATCACCAACTTGGAAAGGACTCCACATGCCCTACACCTACCAACGTTTTACCGATGGCACGGACGAAACTTTCGACGTACTGAACCCAGACGGAAGCCACTTCGTCTCCATACCGTTCTGGGATCACCCGCCGAGTGCAGAGCACGCCGCGAAGCTGATCGTGGACGCCCTGAACTCTCCTGCCCTGGAGCTTCTCCGGGCGGTGCTGCCTTACGCGGAGGCCGAGGCCGAGCGGGCGTGGAAGGCAATAGAGGCCGCACATGCGTTCCTTGAACCCAAAGGAGCTACGTGCAGCCACGCGGAGGGCAAATAGCCATGCCCCGAGAACTCACCTACTCCCTCACCCTAGAAGTCCGCTCCCGCTTCAACCGCGTGAACAGTCACCTGATCGTCCAGCGAACCGCCACCGGCACGCTTCCCGACGAAGGCCCGGCCAAGCTGCTCAGGCTTGCCCTGGCCGACATGGTGGCCGACCTCGAGCCGGAGAGCGCGGGGAAGATCGCGGCCCGGTTCGATGTGTTGCTGGCCGAGGTGAAAGCGGACAGGGAAGCATTGCAGAGGAAGGCGGGGGTGTGGAGCGGGATGGAGAGGAAGAAGCGGTATTACGATTGAGGGGCGGGAACGGTTTTCCGGGGCGGCCTCCCCCTGCCCCGGTATTCCCGGAAATCCTCGGCCAGAACTTCGTGGTCCGTCAGCTTCTCAATCGCCGCGATCTTGTCGGGCGTGGGGCGGGCCAGCAGCTGTTCCCAGGCGGAGACGGCCTGCTTTGAGACCGTGATGCCGGGGAACTTCTCGGCGAGTAGGCCCGCGAAGCCAGCGTGGCTGTAGCGGTTGGCTTTTCGCCAGAGGGTGAGGGGGTGGAGGGCGTGGGGGGTGTGGAGCATTCTGTATCCCTGTTCTATCCGTTGCTCGTCGTCGCCGCTTCATTCCGCGCCAGTTGAGCGTTCACTTCTGCAGTGACATCGCGGATGTCCCTTGCCCCTGCGGCGCGTGCCCACAATTGTCTAATCATCCTGTTGCTCTCCTCCAACGATGCTCGGAGCCTCGCATTCTGCTCCTGCATCGCCTGGTAATCGTCCATCATCTCGTCGTCCGCCTCGTCCGGTGGCAGCGCGAGAGCCGCTCGTGATTGTTCAAGGGCAGCCTTCCATATTCCGTCCTTTTCATTCGGAGTAACATTTTTATCCACTTCGTCCAGCAACTCTGCCAGAGCTTTCCTTAACGATTTCACTCGTCCAGTCATACCGCCTCCTTCTTTGTCCTATCCCTTATCGCATACTCCACCGAATGCCTACCACGCCCCATCTTGTCGCGCAAGCGGAATGATTGCCTGAACGTCAAATAAAGTGATTGACCATTCGGCAAATCGCCTCTAGTGTCCCCCCATGCATTCGGACGATGAAGTCCGGCATGAGCAAGGAGGCCAGTATGGCTGATAACGACAGCAAAATCCTCGAACAAATCCGCGAGGTCATTTCTCAGATTGCACCGCTCGTTGACCGCGAAGAGGACGGATGCTTCGACATCCACGGCTGGTCAGGCGGAAATCTCGACGATGCGTACTCCTTGGGCGAGACGGACGGGGAAGCGTCCCTCGCTGAGCGAATCCGCAAGCTACTCAGCGATACGAACTCCTAACCACCCACCGGGGCGGCCTCCGTGTCGCCCCACCCCAACAACTCACCAAGGATGGACAACATGACTACCCAAAACATCGAAATCACCAAGCTGTCGAAAAGCCCGCTTAACGCTCGCAAGACGCTGACGCAGAGCGGCATCGAGGACATGAAAGCCTCGATCCTCGCCCACGGCCTGATGCAGAATCTTGTCGTCACGGAAGCCGGGGACGGCACCTATCACGTCATCGCCGGGGCACGCCGCTTGGCCGCCCTCCAGCAACTACAGGCCGAGGGCAAGCTGACGGAGGATTACGCCGTCCCCTGCCAGATCGCCTCCGAGGAACAGGCGGCGGAATTGAGCCTCGCGGAAAACATCGTCCGCTCCGCCATGCACCCTGCCGACGAGTTCGAGGCGTTCGCGGCCCTCGCCGACAAGGGACGTTCCGCCGAGGAGATCGCCCTGAACTTCGGCGTCACGGCGAAGCACGTCGAGCAGCGGATGAAATTGGCCCGCGTAGCCCCCTCGCTGCTGGCCGCCTACCGGGCCGGGGAGATGACCCTCGAATCGCTCATGGCCTTCACCGTCACCGACGACAAGAAGCGTCAGGTGAAGGTGTGGAAGGGGCTGAGCGGCTGGCAGAAGGACAGCCCGCGAGAAATCCGCGGCATCCTCACCGAGAACTCGATCAAAGGCGACTCGACGCTCGCCCGGTTCGTCGGCTTGGAGGCCTACGAGTCCGCTGGCGGGGTTATCCGCCGCGACCTGTTCGGGGACGACACCTATCTCGACAGCCCCGACCTCGTGAGGGAACTCGCCAGCCGGAAGCTGGAAGCCGCCGCCGAGCAACTGAAAGCGGACGGCTGGAAGTGGGTGGAAACCGCCCTTGAGCGGGACTGGCAGTTCGCCAACCAGTGCGAAGAACTGGAGCCGGTACCGCTCGATGCCCCGAAGGAATGGCTGGACGAGAAGGAGAAGCTGCAAGCCGAGTTCGACGCCCTCGACAAGCATCTCGACGAGATGGACAGCGATTCCGAGGAGTGGGACGCCCTAAGCGAGAAGCACGAAGGGGTGCAAGACAAGCTTTACGAACTTGAGACGAAGATCGAGGAATACGGCGTCTTCACCCCCGAGCAGAAGGCGATGTCCGGGTGCTACGTCACGGTGGGCAACGGCGAGGTCCGCATCGAAATGGGGCTGATGAAGCCGGAGGACAGCAAGGAAGTGGGTGAGCCGGAAAAGGATGTCCGCGAAGCGCGGAAGTCCGAGGCGGAAGCCAAACCGACTGGGCTCTCGAAGCCGCTCATCGATGACCTGAAGGCCTACCGGCTGGGAGCCGCACAGGCAGAGATCGCCAAGCATCCACAGATCGCGTTCGACCTGCTGGTGTTCAAGGCGGCCAAGAACTGCTGCGGCCTCAGCCACGCCTATGACGGGCCGAACGTCTCGTTCAATGCGAACTTCGGCGGCCCCGCATCTTCGGCTGCCCGCGAGTTCGTGGCGGAGCAGTTGAAGCCGATCAAGGATTCCCTGCCGCTGGATTGGCTGGAACTGGACAACCAGCAGGACCAGTTCGCCGCCCTGCAAGCCCTGACATTGGAGCAGAAGCACGCCATCCTCGCCTACTGCGTGGCCAGCACATTGGAGCCGAAACTACTTCCGAAGGCGGGGCCGGACGACGACCGCCGGACGGCCTACGACATCGCACTGGCCCAGACCGGGGCGAACGTGGCCGGATACTGGCGACCGACCAAGGACAACTACCTTGGCCGCCTCACCAAGGACCAGCTGCTCGACCTCGGTGCCGAGTTGCTCGGCCAGCAGTGGGCCTCGCACCGCCGGAACAGCAAGAAAGCCGCTCTAGCCGAGGATCTGCATCAGGCGTTCGCGGGGCCAAAGAAGCACGGCAAGACGCCGGAGCAGGTGGAACGCCTGACCAACTGGCTCCCCGCCGGGATGGAGTTCGGCTCGCTCCCGCAGCCCGAGAAGCCCGCCAAAGCGAAGAAGGCACGGAAGGCCGCATAGCAACCACGGGGGCGGCCTACGGGTCGCCCCACCCCAACAACTCACCAAGGATGGTTCACCATGTCTCAAATCAAACTGAATCCCGCCGCCTCAACAGCAGCACGCCGCCGATTCGCTGAAGCCCAATCCGAACGCGAATGCCAGTTCATGGCGGGCGTGAAGGGCGAGGCACTCATCAGTCCTATTGAGGAGGCCGTGAGGGCGTACATCGAGGCCGATCCGCTGTACCGGGCAGCTCCAGCGCTACTTGAAGCTCTCCGAGCTGCCGAAGGCGTAATCCATTGGGCTGTTGACCACGGGGCGAAGTCCGAGCCCGTTCTGAAAATGGTGCGGAAGTAGATCAAAGCCACGGCGACCGACGAGGCCGCGTGACCCGGACCGTTCAACTCCACCGAGCGACCCTCCACCTCGGCGACTGCATTGAGGCTCTGAAGACACTCGCACCGGAGTCGGTGGACAGCATCGTCACCGATCCACCCTACGCGTTCCCAGGCGGATTCATGGGGAAAGGCTGGGACAACTTTGATGGCCGGGAAGACTGCGGTTTCGGGTATTGGCTCGCAGGTTTCACGGATGGCGAAGGTCATTTCCGGGTCCAGAGACACGAGCGGGGCACGCACGTTTGTGCGTTTCAACTCAAGCTTCGCCGCGACGACAGAGCGGCGCTGGAGCGGATCATGAGGTTTGTCGGATACGGCTCGATACATGATCTCGACGGCGACGGGGCAAGCAAGCCGCAATCGGTGTTTGTCGTGCAAGATAAGGAAGGGTGTGACCGGCTGGTATCGCTGTTCAGGAAGTACCCGCTGACGGCCAAGAAGTCTCTCGACTTCGAGATCTGGGCTGAGGCGGTGGAGGAATGGCTTGACCGGCCAAGAGGCAACCGATGGACGGGAACAGCCGATCAAACGCGGGCCGCCGTACTGAAGGCACGCCTAGAGGACGTAAGGAGGTACACGGATGTCCCTTGGTCAGGCCACAAGTTTCAAGACTGGTGCAGGCTGTGGGCCAAGGAATGTTATCGCGTGTTGAAACCGGGGGGGCACCTCCTCGCCTTCGGTTCTCCGCGGGGCTATCACCGTCTCTCAGCCGGTATCGAGGACGCGGGGTTCGAGATCCGCGACCAGATAATGTGGGTCTTCGGCAGTGGATTCCCCAAATCGCACAACCTCGAAGGCGACTGGGAGGGCTGGGGCACGGCTCTGAAGCCAGCTCATGAGCCGATCGTGGTCGCCCGGAAGCCTTTCAGAGGGACAGTTGCTCAGAACGTCCTAGCCCACGGCACCGGTGCCCTCAAGATCGAGGGCTGCCGGGTGCAGCCGACCGGAGAAAGCCGCCAGAGGGTCAGCGAAGCATCTCAAGATCGACGTTACACGGAAACGGGCGGGACGAACTTCGCCGCCAAGCCCGGCATTCGTGGCGGAGATCCGGCCGGAAGATGGCCCGCCAATCTGATCCACGACGGCAGCGATGAAGTCCTCTCCTGCTTCCCCGACGCCCCAGGCCAGTCGCGGGCCGTCACGGGCGACGAGCCTAGCAGCAAGACGAACAACGTCTATGGTCAGTTCGACGGGCGCCCAGCGACTCAGCCGAGGGGCGATTCGGGTTCCGCAGCACGCTTCTTTTACTGTGCCAAGGCGAGCCGGAAGGACCGGGATGAGGGGCTGGAGCGGTTTGAGAATCGGCCCGCAGGAGTTAAGAACGAGAGCGGTCGCGGCTTCTCAGACGGCGACCCCTACCGGGCGATCCTGCGGAAGAACACGCATCCCACGGTCAAGCCGACCGATCTGATGCGTTACCTGTGCCGCCTCGTGACCCCACCGGGCGGAACGGTTTTGGATCCATTCCTCGGAAGCGGTTCGACAGGCAAGGCCGCCCTTCTGGAAGGGTTCCGGTTCATCGGCATCGAGCGGGAGCCGGAGTATTTCGACATCGCCTGCGCCCGCGTCGCCGGAGGGGGAGCCGTCCTAGACCAGGGCGTGCCTGCCACTGTCCCGATGGCGAAGGCGGAGCCGGAAAGGCCAGCCCAGCCAGACCTGTTCGGCGGGGCAGCATGATCCTCCCTGGCCTCGACCGCTTCCACCTCTGTGCCCTCTACGCGGCACGAATCGCCGTATCCGAGGGCAGGCTGGGCGAGAGCGAGTATGTCAGGCAGATGACTTACCGGATGTGCGAGGGAGGGGCGTTCAGGGACGAGAACCCAGAGACCACGGAGGAAGCACGATGAAGATCGAATTCACGGTATTGGCGAACGATCCTCCGGAACCGTTGGAAATCCAGATCGACACCGATTCGAACCAACTGACCGTTCGCTTGCCGGTCGTGGAAGAGCGGATCGACAAGTATCAGTGGCGGTTCCAGCTCACCCCCGTTGAGGCCGCGTGACCTGGGTCCAGAAAACGCTCTTCAGCGAGGAACCAGAGCCTTCCTGCCTCCTGCCCCTCGATCAGTACGACGTGATCGCGGTGGGTTACAGCGGCGGCAAAGACAGCCTCGCCTCCCTGCTTGACCTGCTGGATCGTGGCGTCCCGCCCTCCAAGATCGAGCTTCACCACCACGATATCGACGGCCAGGGCGAGGCCCTCATGGACTGGCCTTGCACGCGGGCCTACGTGAAGGCCACCGCCGAGGCGTTGGGCATACCGGTTGTCTTCTCCTGGCGGGAAGGCGGGTTCGTCCGTGAAATGCTCCGCGACCGGACGGCGACGGCTCCGGTGGTCTATGAGCGTGGCGGCGAGACCGTCACCCTGCCCACGAAGCGGGAGACGCCGGGGACGCGGCTGAAATTTCCGCAGGTCAGTGCCGACCTCAACGTCCGCTGGTGTTCCGCGTATCTCAAGATCGACGTGATGGCCCGCGTGCTGGCCAATGATCCGGCCTACCAGGGGAAGAAAATCCTGGTCGTCACCGGGGAGCGGCGGCAGGAGTCGTCCGCCAGGGCCAGGTACGCCGAGAGCGAGCCGCACCGGACGAACACCCGGAGCCGCACCGTCCACCAATGGCGGAACGTCATCGACTGGAGCGAGGAGCAGGTCTGGGACGAAATCCGGCGGTGGAACGTCCGCCCACATCCGAGTTATTCCCTCGGCTGGGGAAGAACCTCTTGTCTTGCCTGCATCTTCGGGGACGCAGACCAGTGGGCCAGCGTGAAGTCCATCGCCCCGGAACGCTTCCAGCGGATCGCTGGGCTTGAGCGGGACTTCCGCAGCACGATCAGGAAGGGTCAGACGGTCGAGGAAATCGCCGCCAAAGGCCGGGAGTTCGTGTCCGATAAGCCATCCGAACCTCGGGCGTTGGCCATGTCGCCGGACGCGTTCACCAGGGAGCACTTCTTCCTGAAACCGGGGGAGGTGTGGACGGTTCCGGCGGGGGCGTACAAGCGGTGCGGAGGGCCGAGTTGAGCATGGCGGCCAGGAAGGGCTTGGGCGTTCCCCGCTACGCGGGTCGGTCCCTGCAGCACTCCGCTTCGCTGCGGTCCCTTCGGGACGGCTTCGCCTGCCTCCGGCACCTAACGCAGGAAGAAGGGGGTCTGCGACCCCATCGCGGTAAAGGCCAAGCCCTGCGGGTGTCCGGCCAACGATTTTCTCTCTGCCCTTCGGGCATTCACTCGCTCATACAAAATCGCCGTCCGGCCAGCCTTGACCACTCCCCCCGCCGCTTCGCCAGCGTGGCAGAAGTTCAGTGCCGCTTTTTGCGGACTGACCTTCGACAACAACCAGAGCAAGGAACGCCAACCATGAAAAAGCACTACAAGCTGGAAGTCTCCGTGAAAATCCTCGAACGCGGCAAATGGTCGTTTGAAGACAGGGAGGCCATCGCCTTCACCGTCAACGAGCTGATTCCCGCCGGAGTCCATCCGGTTGACTACGCCCGGCAGCGGCTGCGGGAAGAAGTCGCACGGCACGCCAGCCAGACGACCATCAAGACGAAGGAAGAGATTACTTCCAGCGTGGAGATTTGAGGCCAAAGTTTAAGACAAACCGGGGCGGCTCGAAAGGGTCGCCCCACAGGAGAAAAAACCAGAGCAAGGAACGCTGATATGAAAACCAACCCCACCTTATTTGCCCGCCGCAGGAAGCTGAACCAGCTCAACGAACTACTCCGCGAACTGTGGCAGTTGGAGCAGTACAACTTGGAGGACTGGAGGGCGGAACCCGACCCGGAGGACAAGGCACGCTACGCCCGGAACTGCGGCGAGTACGCTCGGCAGATCGACGCGTTGGAATGGGCTATCGGGGAGCTAAAGAGGCCGGGCATCGTCCGGCGGTTTCGCAAGGCTGCGTAGATCGAGACACCGACAACCTACAACCAGAGCAAGGATGCAACCATGAACGACCTACTTACGCAAATGGCCGACCAACTGAGCGAAGCCATCGGCCTCGCTGAAGCTCTGCGGGACCAGAGCCGAGACTTCCCCCAAGTGTTCGAGCTGAATGCCTACATCGAGACCGTGACGCAGCTCGTGGCGGAAGCACGTGCGGCAGTCGCCGAGCGACCGGCCCAGCCCACCCTCACCCCCGAGGAAACCGACTGGCTGGCGGCCTACAACGCCCACGTCCACCACATGCAAGTCGAGGCTGCAGACCGGGGCTGGGACGCAGCCGCATCTAGGGACACGCACGACCGCTGGCTGAAACTCTCCCTGACGTACCGCGAACGGCACGGGGAGCCACAGTTACCGATGACCTGCACCAACCGGGATTCGCATGAGCGGGCGAGACAGCTTTATGCGAAGCGGAGGGCGGCATGAGCGGCCTTTTGGAACTGTACCTGGCCCAGCCTCATTTCTCGCCGATGCACGCCGGGAAGCTTCGGAAAGCCCTGCTTCGCCCGCAGCGTTACTCCGGTGGTCCCGTCACAAATCGGGCCGCCTACGCGGAGAGCCGAGTTGCGGCAGGGAATGTCAAGATCGACCGAGAGAAGCAACGCTATGAGGACACCGACACCGGATATTTCTACGCGTTCAGCGACATCACGCTGGCCTTGGTGGATTACACGGAGTGGCTTCTGAGCCGGAAGGAGGCGGCATGACCACCAGCCAGAAAACGCTGGAAGACCTCGCCCGCATCAAAGCCCTGTTTCAACTGCGGGCCATAACGGCGGCAATGGAAATCCCTGCACCGGAATCGGTGGATTGCCCCACCTGCTGCGACCACCACGACCCGGACGCGATCCCCCTCCCATGCCAGACCGGTGACGGCGAATGACCACCCCCGCCGAAGTCCCAGCCGGGTCCGAACTGATACACTCCCACGCCGACCACATCGGCAAGGCCGAGGTGTTCCATGATGGCTTCACCTACTTCCTCGCCATGCAGTACACGAACGGCAAGACGTTCCCCAGCGGCTCCAAGAGGACGGTCCACCGGACGCAGAGCGGCGACCGATACCGCGAGTGGGTGCGGAGCATCTTCAGCGGAAACTGACACCCTCTCCACCCCCGGCCAGACCGGGGGTTTCTTGTGGAGTGGGGGTGAGTTAGGTGGCTGACTCACGGGGAGAGGACGGGACATCGGGGCCGGAGGGCCGGAATTTCAGGGGGCACCAAACTTTAGCCCTAAGCCAGGAATTGTGTGCCGCAACGCGGGGGACAGGGGAACCGAACGCCAAGGACCGAGGGCCGGGAACAGGGGCCGGAACGCGGGGGACCCGGTTCCAGATTTTTGCCACTACACAACCTGCCCTAACGTCGACTTTCGCCGCGAAATTGGCCACTCCGCCCCTTGCGCCCCGGCCCCTTCAGGTATAGGATTCCGCCGAGGAGGGAGCCACCATGAGATCGCTGCACGTCTTCACGTCCGTCATCGGCCGGCTGCTGGGTCAGCACGCAACCCTCCGGCCCGATCCGCCCCATCGTCGCCCCGGCCCGCTCTACCCCATCCGGGGACTCGCCTGGACGGCCGAGTTTATCGCCTCGAAGGCCTTCCTCCAGACGCCCGAGTGGAAGCGGGCCCGCTACGACGCCCTACGCGCGAGCGACGGCCGCTGCCAGCTCTGCGGCCGCAGCAAGCACGAGCTTCCGCCGGGCGAGTACCTGAACGTCGACCACATCTTCCCCAGGAAGACGCATCCGCACCTGGCGCTCGACCTGGAAAACCTCCAGGTCACGGACTCGGACTGCAATATCGGGAAGGGGAATCGGCACGCCGACGACTGGCGGCGTCCCAAGGCACGCGGGGGTGCGTGAGCGAGTCGCAGGTCATCAATTCCTTGATGCGGTGGCTCTATCTCCACGGCCTCGAACCCATCCGCAACAACACCGGCGCGTTCAAGAAGACCTACCGCTCCAAGAAGACCGGCCTCGAGACTACCCACTTCGTCCGAGTCGGCAGGAAAGGAAGCGGCGACATCCTCGTCTGCGGGCGGACGGGCCGGTGGATCGAGATCGAGGCCAAGGACGGCTCCGGCGTCCAGCGTCCGGAGCAGATCGATCGGCAAAGACACGTGGAGGCCTTGGGAGGCGTCTACATCCTCGCCCGATCCATCGACGACCTCGAGAACAGGAAGGATGTGATCCTGGGCGCGAGCGGTCAGAACGGGATCTCGTCGTCGAAGCCCGCGGGATAGGTCGGCGCGTGATCCGGCTGCGAAGCGCCCTGCCGATCTTCGCTCCTCGGCCTGTCGAGCATGACCAATGAGGAGTTGAATCCCTGGAGCACGACCTCCGTCGAGTATCGATCCTGGCCGGACTGATCCACCCACTTCCGCGTTTGGAGGGAGCCTTCCAGGTAGAGCTTCATCCCCTTGGCGACGTAATTCTTGACGACCGACACCAAGCCTTCGTTGAAGACCACAACGCGATGCCATTCGGTCTTTTCCATGCGTTCGCCGGTCGAGCGGTCCTTCCAGGTCTCGCTGGTGGCGAGCGAGAAGTTGGCGATCTCCTTCCCTCCTTGAGTCGATCTGATCGTCGGATCTGCTCCCACGTTTCCCACCAAGATCACTTTGTTAATGCTTCCAGACATAAAACTCCTTTCGACTGGATGTTAATTACAGGTCGTCCGCCGTCGGCTCGACCGTCAGGCGTAAATCCGCCTCCGCCGCCGCCTGTTTGCACTCCTCGTGCTGGGGCAGCAGGGCCTTCTGCTGGGCGGAGGTCAGCGTCCTCCAGAAGCCCTGATACGACGCGGTGCCTTCCTCGGCGTAGGCCATCGCCTGGTCGAACAGCTGGGCCGGGTCGATCCCTCCCACCGGCATCGCCGCCTCGGCCCACTCGCGGAGCTTCACGCCCATCTGCTTCGTGATGAGCGGCTGCTTCGACTGGAACAGGGTCAGCAGGGGCTCCGGGCATTTCACGACTTCCGGCTCGTGGGTTTTCTCGTCCAGGAGCAGCGACAGGGTCATCTCGAAGACGAAGTTCTTCTCCTGGATGGCCTGCAGCCCCATCGGCACGACCTCTTCCTTCTCCCTGCCGTCCTTGATGACCTTGACGAACTTAACCTTCTCCCTGGCCCTCAGGCAGAAGACGAGATGCATCGGCGAGGCGAGCATCCGATTCATCATCCGCTTGTGCTCCATCTTCGCCTTGGCCCAGTTGGGCGTACCGCCCCGCTTGTTGTTCTCGGCGATGTCCGAGCAGCCGCCGTAACCCTCCCATTCGTGCGTCATGGAGTCGATCACGAGCACCTTGCAGCCGTGCCGCTCGAAGGCCTCGACCGCCTCTATGTAACGCGCCGGAGTAAATGGCTCCTTCATGTCCGCGATCTGGTATCCGTTCGGCAGGGCGGCCTTGATCCCCGGGCTGTCGGCGTACATGCTGCCCCGACGGTTCTCCGTGTCCAGGAAGCCGACCTTGCCGTCCTCGCCTGCGAGGCCGGCCGCGAGCAGGAGCGCCGAATAGGTCTTTCCGGAGCCGGATACTCCCGCCAGGCTGATGAGCGTCGGTACGGACTTCCTGCTGGCCTGCTCTATCTTGATCGTCATGTACCCTCCTAGGTGAAAATGAGTTGCGGCATATCGGTGTCGACCAAGACGTGCGGAGGCCTGGCCTCGCGCCACGGTCTGTCGCCGAACCTCCCCCGACAGTCGGCGTATAGCGTGATCATCTCGGCGATCTTCCGCTCGGCCGCCCCCCAGTAGATGTTCGCGTCCACCCCCGGTTGGTCGCCCCGCCTGAGTTGGACGATGCGGAGGTCGAACGGCTCGGAGGATTCGACGAAGACGAAGCCGAAAGGAGGGCTCTGGGCCTCCAAGAAGCCCTCGACCCAGCCGTCGCGAGCGGCCCCGTGGATCTCTATCTCGCCCGACGCCAAGGCCTGGCGGCACAACTCCCTGACGTACGAGTAGAAGACGCACTGGAGATAGTACCCCTCGTAGTAGATGGCCTCGAACACGGCCCGATCGGTGGCCTTGCCTCGCGAGTTGGAGAAGGTCTTCACGTCGATGGTGGAGCGGGGCTTCACGTAGTCCATGCGGGCCTTGAGCATGATCCCCGTCGACGGCTCCCGGATGAAGAACGAGACCTCGGGCATCCCGCCGGTCAGCGCCTTCACGGCGTAAGGGTCGGCCGCCAGGGCTTCGGACGCCTTGCGGATCAGCCGTGATTCTTCCTTCCCGAGGAAGGTCTTTCCTTCGTTCTCCTCGGCGTGCCGCTTGAGCTCCAGATCCCAGATCGTCGCGGGGATGCCGCTGCCTGCGATCCGATCGATCAGGTCTTGCTTCCGCTTCCCCGATTTGGGGAGCTGATTCTCCACCAGCCAGGCTTTCATGTCGTCCGTCGTTTGAAGCGCCCCCGGGAAGTCGTCCAGGTCGAGCTTCAGCGCATAGGCGGCGGAGAATCGTTCGGGTTCGAGCGCGAGACAGTGGACGGCCTTCCCGAACCGCCTCGCCCCCCCGTCGTCCTCCCGCTCGAACTCGGGGTTTATGTGCCGATGCCAGTACCTCAGCGGGGAGACGGATAGGTCCTTCATGCCGCTGCACGACAGGCCGTCGGCCTCGTGATACGCCTCCTCCTCCATGTCCAGGTAGATGCCCGGTTCGATCGACTCTCCGAAATTAGCCATGCCCACATCGCGTTTTAGTTGTTGACATGACCACGCATAATACGCATTGATACGCCTGTCAACCGCTAAACGAGGTTTGCAATGACGGAAATACTCCTCCCCAAGGAAGTCGCCGAGCTGCTCAAGATCAGGCCCGACACGTTGCGGGTCTGGCGCAAGAACGGGCTGGGTCCTCCTTGGTTCCCCCTCAACGAGAGCAGGCGCCCGAAGATCCGCTACCGAAAAGAAGACGTGCTCAGGTACATCGATCAAATGACCAACCATCACTGAAGGCGACGAGGCGGGGGATGACTTCATACAGGGTGAAGGGCTGGGAGCGGTTCCAGCACTACAAGGATCGCAAGCCGCCGTGGATCAAGCTCCAGCGGGACCTCCTGGACGACTACGAGTTCCACTGCTTGCCGGTCGCTAGCAGGGCGCTAGCGCCCATGCTCTGGCTGCTGGCGAGCGAGAACGAGGACGTGTCGAGCGGCGTCGTGGAAGGCCCGGACGAGAGGATCGCCTTCCGACTCCATCAGGGAGTCAAGGATTTCCAGGCCGCGCTCAAGCCCCTGATCGAGAAGGGTTTCGTGCGACTGGAGCATGATGCTAGCGACCTGCTAGCGGCATGCGAGCACCCCGCTATCCCAGAGACAGAGAAAGAGGCAGAGGGAGAAAGAAACAAACCGCGCGGGAAGAGGCGGGTGTCGCTCGACGAACTGAGCGTCGGCCACGTTTCGGACTGGCTCGCCAAGAAGCGGGCCGAAGGGCGATACGGGCGACACGACGAGCACTTCGTCCTGGAGTACTTCAAAAACTACTGTCAATCGAAAGGTAAACGCTATGACGACTACGTTGCTGGATACCGACAAGCCTTCGAGTGGGACCGCTGCCAGCCCAAGCTTCCAGGCGGAACCGGAGTTCAAGCCCCTGGCCACCGTCCTGCCGGTCAGCCGACCAAGTCCGACCGCCTCAAGGCCGCCGCAGCCCAGGCCAGGGCCGACCTTGGCCTCCAGCCCTGAAGCCCAGCATCAGCTGACCGAACTCCTGACCCAGTGTTTCGACGCCTTGAAGGTCTATGGGAAGGAGCCGGAGCAGGTCGTGAACCTGATCAAGGTATTCGTCATGGTTTTGGGGGACTACACCTTCGAGCAGGTGCATGCGGCCTTCCGCACCTACCTCAAACAGTCGAACGAGCTCCCGGCCCCTTCGGACATCGTGAAGATCATCGAGCCTCCCCCGCCGGTCTACTCCTCGGCGATGTACGTCCAGATCAAGAAGAACCTGCGGGAGGGGAACGTCTTCGTCACGGACGAGGAGAAGGCCTACGTCAGGGCTTACGAGAAGCAGGAATTGGCGAAGGTGCGCGGCGGCACGGAGAGGTATCGGGACGCGCAGTCCCAGCTTGAGGACCACAGGCTGGCGATGGCCCATGATTGACCTGCTCGCCAAGGCCCAGGCCAAGGGGACCGACGCCGAGTTCAGGGCGTGGGTCCAGCGTCAGCCAAGCTGCCTCAGCGGACGCTACAGCGAATGGCTGGAGAGCGGCGAAGGCCGGAACCCCGCCTGCCACGTCCGCAGGGCTGCGAGCAGCGGTACGGGCTTCAAGGCCAGCTACTCCTGCATCCCCATGACCCAGCTCGAACACCATCTCCAGCACCAGCACGGGGAAGTTGGAGTGCTCGAACGCTTCGTCCCAAAGATCGGAGGCTGGACGGTGGAGGAAGCCAAGGATTGGTTCGACCGGAAGGTCATCGAATATCGCAGGGTGTGGGTGGAGAGGAACTGAAACGGGCTGCAATCTTCTTCGACGCCTTCAGCCCGCCTCACCCTCATCCGACGCGTCGAGCCCGGCCATCAGCTCCCTGGCCCATTCGGGCCGCTCGATCACCGCGAGGATCAGCGACTCGAGCGCCCCCGGCGAGAGCCTCGCCACGTGCATCAGCATTTCCGCGATCGGGCGCTCCCCGGGCTGCACGGCCAGGAAGCGACGCCAGAGTTCTCCGCCCGTCTGGAGCATCCAGGGCTCGAAGTCGATCCCGTCGGCTGCCGCGACCACGCGACGGTAGACGTCCTCGGGCAGGCGGTTCAGGCCGTGGAGGCAGACGAGCTCGGCCGTCCCCTTGACCAGCTCCTTGGCCATGAGATACCAGTTCGTCCCCCGCCCCACGACCATCATGCGCCCGCCTCGCCTCAGCACGCCGCCATATCCGACGACCCCGGCGAGGAACGCTCGGCCCACGTCGGTCCTGGGCGGCGTCACTTTGCCGAAGGCGACCTTGTGCGTTATGGCCGCCTCCAAACGGTCGGGCGATATCCCCCAAACGGTCGTCACGGCGTGCTTGGCAAGTTCGATCAAGGCCGGCTCGTGCCCCGCCTCTCGCTCCTGAAGGCAGCTGATCAACAGGAAGGCCTGGAACTTGAAGACGCCCGGCTCGTCCGAAAGGCCCTTCTCCTTGGCACGCTCCCGGCCGCGACGATGGGACTCCGCGGCGAGCATGCCGCCGTGACGGGCTAGCACGGGGTGGCCGTGGAAAGGGTGCGTCGGATCCGTCTTCGCCCGCCTCCAGAACTTCGCCGGAGAGCCGAAGACATGATCGGCCTCGGCCCAGTACTGAAGCAGGTTGATCAGGGCGTACTGGTCGTAGAGCAGCACGAGTTCCGGGTGGACGGCCTCCAGCCCTTCCCGAACCAGGTGGTGGAATGTCATCCCGGCGTGCTGGGCGGCCCCCTGGATCAGCCAGTTGAGGGTGAACCGCTTGTTGATCTCGTCGCGCAGGCCGGCGTCGCTCTCCGTGGGATTCACGCTTTAGGTTCCGGCGTGGGCCGCGTCTTGGGCCAGTCGGGGTTGAAGGGGTCGAGCTTCCGCCGCGGCTCGGGAGCGGGCGTCGGCGCGGGCGGCGTCCTCGGGGCCGGGGCCTCTCGAGGCTCGACGGGCGGTGCCAAGGGTTCGGCTTGCGGCATGCGACAAAACTCCCGCTCTGGACCACCGGACGGCCTCTGGATGCATGTAGCCTATCAAGGTCGAGGCCCGCCCGCCAACTTCGACGGCCCGGGAGGCCTGCGGGTTCGCCCGCGACCATGCGGTCCGGGAAAGAATCCCCGCCCGGGAAAGAATTGCCTCGAAACCTAGAGTAATCTCAGCCGGTTAATTAATTCCTTCCCGGGAATTCTTTCCCGAGGCATTCTCCCGCCCCCTACCCTCCACGAAATAGAGGGGTGTCTCGGGGAAAGAATGGAAAGAAAGGAAAGAATATAACGTATAATATAATTCTGTTGTATTTATTATATATTTTCGCCGTGAATTCTTTCCCAATTCTTTCCCAGGCCTTGGAAAGAATCTCCTGACGCCCCCCCGGCGTAGGCATACGCCCAGAGGATCAGCAGCCCCTGCAGCGGCAACCTGAGAAGCAGAAGCCACTCCGGGACGCCGAACCTACCCGCCTCCTGGCACATGTAGACGTTCGCCGGGAAGACGGCGACGAGTAGGGCGATCAGGCCCCAGGCCGCCAGCCTCGACGTCCTCGAGACCAGCAACAGAATGCCGAGGGCGACCTCGAAGAAGCCGCTCAGCAGCACCAGCTCACGGTGCAGCGGCAGGTAGGGCGGCATGATCTTCATGTAGGTCTCGGGCGTCGCGAAGTGGGCGACGCCTCCCGCGACGAAGAGGGAGGCGAACAGCACCTTGCCCGCCAGCCTCGTGATCTTGCGACCTCGCTCGACCATGCGCCCACCCCAGTAATGGCCCGACCTCTTCTCGCCTGCTACCAGCAGTTGACATCCTCGCATTTTTATGGCTCCCTTACACCAACCAGGGGGGGGCTATGGTTTCAGGGGATCGGCGCGAGTCCGAGGACTACGAGCACATCGACGTCACGCAGTGGCGTCCTGCGAACCAGCCGATCGTCACGCCCGAGCGCGCCGCCAAGGGCGACCTCGTCTACAACACCCCCTGCTCCGAGTGCAACGGCCGCGGCTCGTTCCCCGACCCCTACGGCCGCGGCATCGTCCCCTGCCGAACATGCCACGGCCGCGGCACCAACCAGGTGATCGGCGACATCGCCCTCCAGCACGTGCGGTTCGCGCAGGCCCAAGTCCAGAACGTCATGAACTGGCTCTGGGAGCGAGGCACGCTCGACGACCAGCACCTGCACGACGGCCAGACGTACGAGCAATGGCAGATGGTCCAGCAGGCGAGGCTCGGCCTGCGGCGCAAGGTCGCCGCCAGCGGGGAGGCCACCGACGGGGACGACCTGCGCGAGCGGGGCTTCACACTGCTCCTCATCCGCGTCCCGGCGCGGCACCAGAAGTGGATCGACCACGCCGTCCACACGAACGCCGCCTCCGGGCACGTCCGCTTCATCGCCCAGAGGAACTGCCGCTTCTACCGCGAGGCGTTCGACTGCCTCTCAGGCAAGCTCCCCCCGATCATGGAGGAGCTGAAGGCGCTGCGCGAGGCCAAGGGTGCGAATTAGCGCTCACGCCCCCCTTATGTTCTTGTTGACATCAACGTATATAAATTTTACAATAATCGCATTAGGAGGCCCTTCGTATGCTTCCAATCACCTCGCAACCCATTGATTTTTCGTTGAACGGGCAACCGAAATGCCCAAACTCACCCAGTAACACCATGGCCGACGAGCCAGAATCCCAGCCGAAGCCCGGCCAGCCAACCAAGTACAAGCCCGAATACTGCGAGCAGGTGAAGAAGCTCGCCCTCCTCGGCCTCACCGACGTGGAGATGGCCGAATTCTTCGAGGTTTGCGAGGACACCTTCTACGAATGGAAGAAGGTCCACCCCGAATTCTCCGAGGCCGCTAGCGCGGGCAAGGTCAAGGCCGACGCCGAGATCGCCCACTCGCTCTACGACCGCGCCAAGGGCGCACAGTGGACCGAGCAGGCCGCCTTCAAGATCCGCAACCAGACCGGCCCCGGCCAATTCACCGAGGAAGTCCAGATCGTCGAGGTCCGCAAGGCCGCCCCTCCCGACACCCAGGCCGCCTCGCTCTGGCTCCGCAACCGCCGCCCCAAGAGCTGGCGCGACACCCAGCACATCGAGCAGACCGTCGCCCAGGTCGAGGCCCCCACCGAATTCACGTCGCCTGAAGAGGCCGCCAGGGCCTACGCCGAGGCCGTCAAGGGCCAGTGACCTGGCCGCCCGACGTCAAGGCCGAGTATGAGAGGCGGCTCCGCCTGCTGAACCGGCTGAACGCCGACCCGATCCTCCGCTCGGCGGTGATGCAGCATTACGCGAACAGCCCCGCCGACTGGATCGGCGACTGGTGCGTGACCTTCGACCCCCGCATCCAGCCGCCCAACCCGAAGCTGATGCCCTTCATGCTCTTCCCCAGGCAGAAGGAATACGTCCGGTTCCTCCACTGGTGCCTGACCAACAAGGAATCGGGCCTGACCGAGAAGTGCCGCGACATCGGGGCCACCTGGCTCGCCTGCGGCTTCACGGTCTGGATGTGGCGGTTCCTGCCCGGCTCCGTAGTCGGATGGGGCAGCCGCAAGGAAGAGTACGTCGACAAGAAGGGCGACCCCAAGGCGATATTCCCGAAGCTCAGGCAGATCATCGAACACCTGCCGCCGTTCATGCGGCCCGTCGGCTTCGACCCGACGTCCCACGACACCCACATGAAGCTCCTCAACCCCCAGAGCGGCTCCGCCGTCACGGGCGAGGCGGGCAACAACATCGGCCGCGGCGGTCGAACGACCATCTACTTCAAGGACGAGTCGGCGCACTACGAGCAGCCAGAACTGATCGAGGCGTCGCTCGGCGACAACACCGACGTCCAGATCGACATCTCGAGCGTCAACGGCTCGGCCAACGTCTTCTACCGCAGGCGCATGGCGGGCGAAATCTGGACTCCGGACGGCCCCCACACCCCCGGCAAGGTCCAGATCTTCGTCTTCGACTGGCGCGATCACCCGGGCAAGACCCAGGAATGGTACGACCGGCGGCGCAAGCGGGCCGAGGAAGAAGGCCTGCTCCACGTATTCGCCCAGGAAGTCGACCGCGACTATGCCGGGGCGATCGACCGCGTCATCATCCAGCCCGACTGGGTGAGGGCGGCCGTCGACGCACACGTGAAGCTCGGCTTCGGGGCGGACGGCGAGAAGGTCGCCGGCCAGGACGTCGCGGACGAAGGGGGCGACAAGAACGCCCTCGCGATCCGGCACGGCGTCATCCTGAAGTATGCCGAACACTGGGGCGGCGACGCGGGCGAAGCGGCCAAGGCGGCCGTTCCCCGCTGCATCGAACACGGCGTGCGCGACCTTTACTACGACAGCATCGGCGTCGGCGCCGGCTTCAAAGTCGGAGTCAACAACATGACGCTGCCGCCCGGCCTCAAAGTCCACCCGTGGGACGCTGGTGCCGCCCCGCTGGACCCGCAGAAGAACATCATCCCCGGAGACAAGCAGTCGCCGACCAACGAGGACCAGTACGCCAACCTCAAGGCCCAGAGCTGGTGGCGGCTGAGGACCCGGTTCTACAAGACGTTCCGGGCCGTCCATCACGGCGACGTCTACGACTCGGCCGAGCTGATCTCCCTCGATTCGACGCTCCCCAGGCTACACGAGCTCCAGATGGAGCTCTCGCAGGCCGTCCACAAATACAACGCAGTGGGGAAGGTGCTGGTCGACAAGAAGCCGGCCGGGGCCAAGTCTCCGAATCTCGCGGACGCCGTGGTCATCGCCTACAACCCCATCCGGCCGCCCAAAGGCTTTTTCGATTTAACATAGGATTCCCATGTGGTTTAAGAAGAAGCAGCCCGAGACACGGCCGGAAGAACCGGCCCGCGGGGGCTTCTTCTCGACCGACGGCTTTCCTCCGGCCCGCGACAACGCGGTCAGGCGCCACAAGCGGCTCCAGGAATACCTGGCCCTCACGTTCCAGCGGACGGTCGACGACCTGAAGGCGGTCGACGAGGCGGGGAACCCCGTCACGGTCGCCATGGACGACGCCCAGGGCCTCCAGCGCGTCAAGGCCATGAACGGCCTCGGAATCGGCGGCTACATCCCCGAGACCCAGTTCGCGTGGTACTGCGGGCAGGGCTTCATCGGCTACCAGGCGGCGGCGCTCATCAGCCAGAACTGGTTCGTCGACAAGGCCTGCACCATGCCGGCCAAGGACGCCACCCGCAACGGGTACGAGGTTTCGGTCAACGACGGCACCGAGGTCGACCCCGAGGTGCTCGACTACATCCGCGAGCAAGACAAGAAATACGAGGTGCTCCGCAACTGCGTCGAGTTCGTCAAGCTGGGGCGTGTCTTCGGCATCCGCGTGGCGATGTTCGTCGTCGATTCGAGCGACCCGGAATACTACGCCAAGCCGTTCAACCCCGATGGGGTGAAGCCCGGAAGCTACCGCGGCATCAGCCAGATCGACCCCTACTGGATCACGCCGGAGCTGGGCCAGGAGGCGGCGGCAAACCCCGCCGCAATGGACTTCTACGAGCCGACCTGGTGGCGGATCAACGGCAGGCGCGTCCACCGCACGCACCTCGTGATCTACCGCAACGGCGACCTGCCCGACATCCTCAAGCCCGCCTACCTCTACGGCGGCATCCCCGTGCCCCAGAAGATCGCCGAGCGCGTCTACGCGGCCGAGCGGACGGCCAACGAGGCCCCGATGCTCGCCATGACCAAGCGGCTCACCGTGCTGAAGGTGGACATCACCCAGGCGATGGCCAACCAGGAGGCGTTCAACGCCCGGATGGAATACTGGACGCAGATCCAGAACAACTTCGGGGTGAAGATCATCGGCGGCGACGAGGAGATCGAGCAGTTCGACACGACCCTCGCCGAGCTGGACGCCGCGATCATGACGCAGTACCAGATCGCCTGCGCCGCCGCCGAGGTGCCCGCCACCAAGATGCTGGGCACGCAGCCCAAGGGTTTTAATGCCACCGGCGAGTTCGACGAGGCGAGCTACCACGAGATGCTGGCTTCGCTCCAGCAGCACGACCTATCGCCGCTGGTCAACCGCCACCACCTGCTGCTGATACGCTCCGAGGTGGCCCCGAAGTTCAAGATGAAGCCGTTCAACACGGAAGTCTCCTGGAACGAGCTCGACGAGCAGACGGCGGCCGAGCAGGCCGAGACCGAGCTTAAGAAGGCCCAGGCCGCACAGGCCTACGTGGAGATGGGCGCGGTGGACGGATTCGACGTGCGGTCCAAGCTCATCGCCGACAAGCACTCCGGCTTCAACGGCATCGACCCGGTCGTGCCGGGCGGGCCCGGGGACCGCGAGGCGGAGCTGGAGAACCGGGAAGCCGAGCGCGAGCGGCAGGACGCCGAACTGTCGGCACTGCAGGCCGGGCAGGCTTCGGAGTCGGAAGAGAATCCCGGAGAGAACGGGGCCGAGTAGATGCCCTCGGTCCGCAAGCAGGCGTGGCTCGGCAACCCCCGCAAGAAGGGGGTAGTCGAAGGAAGGGTCCTGAACCCCAACGCCGCGATCGAGCAGCGCTATTACACGACCCTGCGAGTCCTGATCGACCGCATGACGGCCGAGACGGAATTCGAGCTGAAGAAGCTCTTCGAGACCGATGCGGCCGAGGAGTTTTTCGCCACTGACCGAGTCGAGCGATTCGCGGAAGACGCCAGCTTATCGAGCCAGGCGCGCATCCTCACTAACGCCCTGATCAAGAAATACGCCGACCTCTTCGCCTCGCTGTCCAAGCCCATGGCCGAGGAGTTCGCGCGCGAATCGGACAAGTCCAGCGACGTGGCGGTCAAGTCGAGCATACGCTCCATGACCGACGACCTGACGCTGCCGACCGGGGCGATCACCTCCGGCCCACTGAAGGAAATCCTGAACGCCACGGTCGCCGAGAACGTCGGCCTCATCAAGTCGATCCCGGCCCAGTACCTCTCCGGGGTGCAGGGCGCGGTCATGCGTTCCATCACGACCGGCAACGGCATGCAGGAGCTGGTGCCGTACCTCCAGAAGCACAAGGGGATCACGCTGCGGAGGGCGCGATTCATCGCCAGAGATCAAACGGTTAAGGCATTTTCAAGCTTGAGCCGAGAGCGGATGAAGCGCATCGGCGTCACTCGCGGGATCTGGCGCCATACCAGCGGTTCCAGGGAGCCGCGCCAGACGCACATCCACATGGACGGCGAAGAGTATGTCCTCGAAGAGGGCATCTACGACCCCTCCGTGAAGCGCAAGGTCAAGCCGGGCGAGTTGCCCGGGTGCCTCTGCAGGAGCCAGCCAATTTTAAACTTCGGAGTACAGGAATGATCGAACTGGTGAAACGCACCACAGACGGCGACTCCGTCGAGATACGCCTCCTCGGGGCGATCCGCTACACCCGAGTCGGCGTGATCGGCGTGCTCAGCGTCTTCGGACGCGAAGTCTACCACCGCATCGACACGCGTCGTTTCCTCTTCGGCCTCGACTGGCACCGGCGCGCCGAGAGGGGTTGAGATGGCCATCGTGACGATCAGCGTCCACTGCCGCGTGAAGCACTGGTGGCTCATCAAGGCGATCAACTACCCTCTGCTCGCCCTGGGCCTCGAGGCGTGGATACCTTCCATCTGCATCGAAGCGAAAGTCGTCTCCGATGCAGCCTGAGACGGCGCCCGGACAGGGGCCGATCCGCGCCGCCGGCGTGCTGTTCGCCTCTGGCGACACGGTCCTGCTCCTGAAGCGTTCCGACACCGGCCAATGGGCCTTCCCCGGCGGCAAGATCGAGGACGGCGAGTCTCCCGAGCAGGCGGCCGCACGCGAGTCCCGCGAGGAGATCGGCGTCGAACCGACGGCCCTGGAGGAGATCGACCGGTCCGACGACGGCCGCGTGGCCTTCACCACGTTCCTGGCCCGCACGGATGCCTTCGAGCCCACCCTCAACGACGAGCACACCGAATTCGCCTGGGCCGACCTGGCCTCGCCCCCGCAGCCGCTCCATCCCGGCGTCGAGAAGACCCTGAAGAAATACACGGCGAACAAGCACGTCGCCCCGCCCGCCGCGGACGCCGCCGAGACGGCACGCCGTGCGGACCTCAACGGCTTCATCACCATCGAGCGCAACCCCATCTCGCGGGCGGGCGTGTTCCCGTATCTGGGCCGCAGCATCGGCGCGCCGGAGCCGGACAGGGTTTACAACGTCTACCGCCCCGCGGAAGAGTTCACGCCGGAGATGCTGGACAGCTTCAAGCTGATCCCCATCGTCGACGACCACACCATGATCGGCGAGGGACACACCCCGGCCGAGTCCAAGGGCGTGCACGGCACCACCGGCGAGGGCGTCGTCTTCGAGGACGGCGTGCTCTACGCCCCGCTTCGCATCTTCAGCGAGAAGCTGAAATCCCTCATCGAGAGCGGGAAGCGGGCCCTCAGCCTCGGATACCGCTGCGCCTACGAGAAGGCCTCCGGCGTCTTCGACGGCGTGCGCTACGACTACATCCAGCGAAACTTGCGCGGCAACCACCTCGCGCTCGTCGACGCCGCACGCTGCGACGTCGCAGTCCTCGACAACCACCACGCATACGACAACCACATGGCGTTCGATCACTTCGATCTGGCGCTCGACAACCACCAAGAGGAGAAGGCTATGGCCGACGAAACCAAGAAGGACGAATTGGAAGACCGCCTGAAGAAGGCGGAGGACGGCCTGAAAGCCGCCCTCGACTGGATCGACGCCCGCAAGGCGCAGGACGAGGCCGAGGAGAAGGAGGCGGCAGAGAAGGCCGCCAAGGACGCCGAGGAAGAGGCCAAGAAGAAAGAGGCCGAAGACGAGGCAAAAGAGGATGAGAAGGCCGAGGACGAATCGAAGGACGACGAAGCCGAGAAGAAATCCGCCGAGGACGCCGCCGAGATCAAGGCCCTGAAAGCCGAACTCAAGGTCCTGAAGTCGGCCATGGACTCGCTCGGCAAGTCCACCAAGGACGCCCTGACGAAGGTCGCCCAGGACAAGGTGACGCACAAGTCGCTGCTGTCCGAGGTTTCCCGCCGCAACGAGCTGGCCGGCAAGTTGTCCCAGCACTTCGGCGCGTTCGACCACGCCGAGATGACCCTCGACGAGGTGACCGCCTACGGCGTCAAGAAGCTGGGCATCCCCTGCCCCGCCGGCCACGAAGAGACCGCCCTCAACGTCTTCTTCGCCGCCAACAAGCCGTCCAGGAACGCGTTCACGCTCGACTCGGCGGACGCCAAGCGTTCGAGCGAGATCGACGCCTACCTCAACAAGTCCAAATAAGGAGACCAGCACATGGTTGCAGCATTCCAATCCACCGTTAACATCTGGTCCGCGGCCGGCGTCGTGGGCGAACAGGCCTTCGACGGCCCGATGCGCGCCGCCCCCTACAACCTCTACAGCGCGGGCGTCCCCAACCTCATCGGCAACGCCTACACCGTCACCTCCGGCGGCAACCCCGACCCGGTCCCGGGCAGCGGCATCGCCGGCACCGCGCAGGTCGGCGGCTCCGGCACCTTCGCCGGCATCCTGATCAACCCGAAGGATTACGCCTCCTACGGCACGACCGGCCTCGGCGGCCCGCTGAACCCCACGCTGGTCCTCCCCGACTACTCGATCGGCCAGCTGGCCATCATGGGCGAGTTCTTCGTGAACCTCCCCGGCCCCGCCAGTATCGGCGACCTCGTTACCTACGACCCGCTGACCGGCGCGCTCAACAGCGTCACGCCGACCACGAGCTTCACCGCCCAGATCAGCACCACCACGCTGACCGTGAGCGCGATCTCGAAGGGCCAGATCGCCGTGGGCCAGATCATCTCCGGCACCGGCGTCACCCCCGGCACCCGCATCACCGCGCTGGGCACCGGCAAGGGCGGCACGGGCACCTACACGATCAGCGTCTCGCAGACCGTGGGCACCGACACCGTCATGACGGCGGCCAACGCCCCGGCCACCGCCTGGGCGGCCTCCAACGCCAGCATCGCCACCTCCGGCGGCGTCGACACCCTCACGGTGACGACCCTGACCTCCGGCGCGCTCCAGGTCGGCCAGCAGGTCTTCGGCGCGGGCGTCGCCCCCAACACGGTGATCACCGCGTTCGGCTCCGGCGTCGGCGGCACGGGCACCTACACCCTCAACACCAGCGGCCAGACCGTCGGCGCCGAGGCGATGACGGGCCCCTCCAACCTGTTCGTGCCGAACTGCGTCGTCTCGCGGTTCACGGCCAACACGGCCGGCGGCCTCGCGGTGATCAAGCTCACCAACTAACGTCCAACCCGAAGGGATAGACCATCATGAAAGAGACCACCATTCACTCGGCGCTGGACGCACGACACGTCCACGCCCTCAACTTCACCAACGTGGAGCACTACCCCGACCTGGCCCGCATCGGCATGGACGGCTTCGACAAGATCGTCGAGGCCGGCTTCGGCATGGACTCGATCCAGGGAGGCGTGACCCAGGGGAGCATCTCCGTCCAGCTGCAGTTCCTGCAGCAGTTCCTGCCCGGCTTCGTGAGCGTCATGACGGCCGCCCGCAAGATCGATGAGATCGTCGGCATCAACACCGCCGGCTCCTGGGAAGACGAAGAGATCGTCCAGGGCATCATCGAGAACACCGGCACGGCCGTCCCCTACGGCGACCAGACCAACGTGCCGCTGGCCAGCTGGAACGAGAACTGGGTGCCCCGCACCGTGGTCCGCTTCGAACTCGGCATGCGCGTCGACGTGCTGGAGGCGAAGCGTTCCGCCCGCATCATGGTCGACACGGCGGGCCGCAAGCGCGAGTCCGCGGGCCTCGTCCTCGAGCAGCAGCGCAACGCGGTGGGCTTCTACGGCTACAACTCGGGCAACAACCTCACCTACGGCTTCCTGAACGACCCGAACCTGCCCGCCTACAAGAACGTGGCGGCCACCGGCACCGGCAGCTCGACCCTCTGGACCACGAAGAACTTCCAGCAGATCACGCAGGACCTGATCACGGCCTTCGCCCAGCTCCAGCTGCAGTCTCAGGACACGATCAACCCGGAAGTCACCGCCACCACCCTGGCCCTGGCGACCGCCGATTACCAGTACCTTTCGGTGACCACGGACTTCGGCCTGAGCGTCCGCGAGTGGCTGCGCCAGACCTACCCGAAATGCCGCGTGGTCTCCGCCCCGCAGCTCAACGCGGCCAACGGCGGCTCGAACGTGTTCTACCTCTTCGCCGACTCGGTGACGGACCTGTCGTCGGACGACGGCAAGACCTTCGCCCAGCTCGTCCCGGCGAAGTTCCAGGTGCTCGGCGTCCAGCAGATGACCAAGGGCTACGAGGAGGACTACTCCAACGCCACGGCGGGGACTTTGTGTAAGCGGCCTTTCGCCGTAGTCCGCTATAGCGGAATTTAGTTCATTATCAAGGAGTCACACCGCATGTACCATATCTACAGCACTCTGGCCAACGACAACGAATACATCCGATACAGCGAGCACGGGCCGCGCGGCGTCAACGTCGCCGAGCGTTCGGTGCTCGTCAAGGGCGGATCGGGCGTCCACCAGAAGCGCCTGGGCACGCCGCTGGGCGTCCACACGGCGGTGTCCGACGAGGACTTCGCGTGGCTGAAGGAGAACTTCTCCTTCAAGCAGCACATGGCCAACGGCTACATCCGCGTCGAGAAGAGCAAGCTCGACCCAGAGGTCGTGGCCGCCGACATGGTGACCCGCGACCAGAAGACCGACGCCTGCCCGATCGTGCCGCAGGATTTCAGCGACAAGCCGGCCAAGGACGGCCTGACCGCGATCGAGCCCAAGACCAACAAGAAGTCGAAGGCCGCCTAAAGGCTTCCCGTGTCGGGCGTGATCCACTTCCACGAGGTCGCGTTCCGGCAGGCCTACCCCGCGTTCGCGGACGTTGGCCGACACTCCACCGTCGCCCTCCAGGCCTACTGGGACGCGGCGACGGCCTACATCTCGAACCGCGGCGGCGGATGCTACGGCGGCGGGATGACCGTCGCCCAGCGGACGCTCGCGCTCAACCTGATGACGGCCCACGTCGCCTTCCTCAACGACCAGATCGCCTCCGGCGACGTCGGCGGGGTGGTGACGGGGGCGACCATCGACAAGGTGAGCGTGACGCTGGAACCTCCCCCTTCGGGGAACAACTGGCAGTACTGGCTCAACCAGTCGCCGTACGGCAAGCAGCTGCTCGCCCTGCTCAGCGTGGCGAGCGTCGGCGGCTTCTACGCCTCCACCGCCGTGCCCGGCCGCGCCGGGTTCTGGTTCGGGAACGGCTTCTGATGGCTGGCGTGAAGCGATCGAATCCCAAGGCCTTCGAGACGCTGGAACTTCGCCTGAAGGAACTCGCCCGCGTCGAGACGAAGATCGGATGGTTTCCAGGCGCAAAGTACGAAACGGGGGTCCCCGTAGCGTACGCCGCGTCACTGAACGAATACGGCCACGGCTCCACCCCGCCCCGCCCTTTCTTCCGCCCCACGATCATGCAGGAGCGGACCGCATGGGCCGGGTACGCCGCCCAGGGCGCGAAGGCGATCCTCCGGGGCGACCGCACCGCCTTCCAGGTCATGGACGCGATCGGGGGGCGCGCGCAGGAGGACGTGAAGGAGACCATCAATCAAATCACCTCGCCCCCGCTCTCGCCGATCACGCTGGAGCTGCGGGCGATGAAGCACAAGGACCCCTCGCTGAAGGTGACGGGTCAGACGGTCGGCATCGCCGCCTCCCGCGTGAACCAGCCGGGCTACAAGCTCGCGGCGGGCACGCCCACGAAGCCGCTCTTCGACACGGGCCTGCTGATCACCACCCTCACGCACGTCACGGAGGCCAAGTGATACCAGGCTCAAATCTGCTTTCCGCCGCCCAGACCGTGATCGCGAAGCAGAGCTTCACCTACTACAAGTTCAAATCGCGGACGACCAACGAGATCGGCGAGGACGTGGCCGAATACTGCCCTCCCGTCAGGGTGCAGGGCAGCATCCAGCCCGTCCCCCGGAACCTCTACCAGGCCTACGGGCTGGAATTCCAGAGCAACTACATCAACGTCTACGCCCCGCGGAAGTTCATCGACGTCACGCGCGACGTCTCCGGCGACCAGGTCGTGTTCCAGGGGCGGAAATACCAGGTACTGTCGGCGACCCCGTGGCACGGCATCGACGGCTGGGACCAGATCCTCTGCGTCCAGGTGCCCTGCTGACGCCGGCAACCAGAGAGGACGCGCCATGCTCGACAACGAACTCATCGCCCTGATCCGCGCCACGATCATCGCGCAGGAGGCTGCGGCCGGAATCCCCGGCCTGCCGATCAAGCAGGCGTTCCAGCCCACCCAGCAGGGCGCCAACACGGAGCCCACCGGCTATCTCTACAAGATCGGCGACCGCCGCGTCGGCTTCCCGCGCGTCAGCGACGCGTGGGACGAGCAGAACTCCAGGATGGTCCACACCGAGCTGCAGAAGTACGAGACGACCTTCCAGTTCTCGGCGCTGGCGACCCAGGACCCGAAGGCCCCGCGGCAATACACCGCCTCGGACGTGCTCAACCTCGCGGCCTACACGCTCCAGTCCTCGGCGGCCATCGCCGCCTTCGAGGCGCGGGGCGTCGGCGTGCTGCGCGTGACGGACGTACGCAATCCCTACTTCCTCGACGACCGCCAGCGGTTCGAGGCGTCGCCGTCCTTCGACGCGACCTTCACCCACGACCGCGTCGTCGTCACGACCTCGCCGGTCGTGGCGATCGAGGAATACCAGATCATCCCCATCTAAGGAGCCACCCATGTCGATCGACATATCCCGCTACATCCGCGTGACCTCCGGCGTCGGCGCCGGGGCGAACCTCGGCGTCCGGCAGCTCAACGCCATGCTGATCACGACCAACCCGCTCTGCCCGACGGGGACGTTCCTGTCGTTCGCCTCGGCCGCGAACGTCGGCTCGTACTTCGGCACGACCTCGGACGAATACAAGCGGGCGACCTTCTACTTCGGCTGGGTGAGCAAGAACGTGACCTCCCCCCAGGCCCTGAATTTCTGGTTCTGGAACGAGGACGCCGACGTCCCGTCCCGCATCTACGGCAAGCCGAATCCCGCGCTCCTCCCCGCATTCACGGCCATCTCGTCGGGCTCCTTCACGCTGACGCTGGGCGGTGCCACCCACACGCTGACCGGGATCAATTGCTCGGCGGCGGGCTCGCTGTCCGCGGTGGCCGGGATCATCCAGACCGCCATCCGCGCGTACTCTTCCGGCGGCTCCGCCTGGACGGGGGCGACGGTGGCCTTCGACGCCACGCGCGGCTCCTTCAACCTGACCTCCGGCGCCTCCGGCGACGATTCCGTCGCGGTGACGGCGGCCGTGAGCAACGACCTGGCCTCGCCCCTCGGCTGGCTCGCGGGCGCGATCTTCTCGAACGGCCAGGGCGCCCGGACGATCCCCGACATGCTCACCCAGCTCAACAACACGAACGACAACTTCGGCAGCTTCGCGTTCATGGACGCGCTCTCCCTCGACGAGGTCGTCTCGGCCGCCGAGTGGAACGACTCGCTGCCCAGCAACGTGAAGTTCATGTACTCGGTGCCGTGCACCGCCTCCAACGCCTCCGCCCTCAGCTCGGCCCTGCGCGGAATCGGAGGCAGCACGCTGACGCTCGCCCCGCTGGCGGCCGAGTATCCCGAGATGTGCCCGATGATGATCCTCGCCGCCACCAACTACAACGGCCGCAGCGCGGTCCAGAACTTCATGTTCCAGGAGTTCGACCTCACCCCGTCGGTGACCACCGACGGGGACGCCGACCTCTACGACTCCCTGCTGGTGAACTACTACGGCCGCACCCAGAGCGCCGGGCAGAACGTCTCGTTCTACCAGCGCGGCCTTATGTTCGGCCTGGCGAGCGACCCGTCGGACCAGAACACCTACTGCAACGAGATCTGGTTCAAGTCGGCCTGCACGGCGCGGCTGATGAACCTGCTGCTGGCCCTCTCGCGGGTCTCGGCGAACTCCACCGGCCGCGCCCAGATCCTCGCCTCCCTCCAGGAGGTGATCGACCTGGCCCTGTTCAACGGCGTGATCTCGGTGGGAAAGCCCCTGAACTCGACGCAGAAGCTCTACATCACCAACGCCACCGGCGACAACGCGGCGTGGCACCAGGTGCAGGACGTCGGCTACTGGGTGGGCTGCGTCATCGAATCGTACGTCGCCAGCGGCGTGACGCAGTGGAAGGCGACGTACACGATCATATACAGCAAGGACGATACGATCCGCCGCATCGACGGCACGGACATCCTCATCTAGAAAGGTTCAATCCATGGCACAAGACATCTCGGGCTTCGGGCTCGTCGTCAACGTGATCGCGTCGAGCACCTTCCCCGCCGGGTTCGTCGTGACGCAGTTCGCGGACGACTCCGACCCCTTCGACATCCCCTCCGTGCAGATCGCCGACAAGGCGATGGGCGTCAACGGCGACCTCGTGGTCTGGTCGCGCGCCGTGCCGATCGACGTGAGCATCTCCGTCATCCCCGGCTCGCCCGACGACGCGAACCTCGGCATCCTCGCCCAGGCCAACCGCCCCGGCCGCGGCAAGGCCCCCGCCCTCGATTCGATCACCCTGACCGGGATCTATCCGGACGGCACGCAGATCACGCTCCAGTCGGGCCGGCTGACGAACGCCCCGTTCGGCAAGAGCGTGGCCTCCGCCGGGCGCATGAAGAGCAAGACCTACACGTTCACCTTCCAGAACTCGATCGGCTAGGCCCATGGACCTCATCCAGCCCAAGCCGTTCGTCGTCGCCGACCAGGACGGCGTCGAACGCACCTACACCCTCTCCAAGTTCCCGGCCGTCGACGGCCGCGAGATCGTCGCGAAATACCCGCTGAGCGCCCTGCCGAAGCTGGGCGACTACAAGGTGGGCGAGGAGACGATGCTCAAGCTCATGTCCTACGTCGCGGTGGACGCGAACGGCTCGCCGCTGCGCCTGTCCACGCGGGCCCTGGTGAACAACCACGTGCCCGACTTCGAGACGCTCGCGAAGGTCGAGATGGCGATGCTGGAGTACAACGTCAGTTTTTTGCGCGATGGGCGGATCTCCGAGTACCTGCAGGGGTTCGCCGCGAAGCTCCAGGAGTCGACTTTCCGAACGTTGACGGATTTATTGGCGCGATCGTCGCAAGCCGGCTCGCCACCCTCCACGAACTAGAGACCGTCTACTCTCTGGAGAGGGCGTTCTGGCTGTGGGAGGTCCATATGGTCGCGCGTTGCAACGATCACGCCGCCGCCGAGTCGGCGAAGGCGAGGCGTAGATGAGTCTTGAATATTAAGATAATCGGTGTATCGTAAGCCCCCCCAATATTTAGGAGGCTTATGACTGGAGGATACAAGAGATACTACAGGAACGACATCACGCTCGATCGCGTCAGAAAACTTATCGACTACGATCCGGAAACCGGCGAGTTCACAAGAAAGGCGACGACCTCGAAGAAGATTAGACCCGGAGGCAAAGCTGGCGGAATCAATGTGAATGGCTACAAAGTTGTATCCCTGGACGGTCGCGTCCATCTCGCTCATCGCATCGCCTGGCTGGTCTCTCATGAACGATGGCCGGAACACGACCTTGATCACATAAATGGCGATCGGTCTGATTGCCGTCTAAGAAATCTTCGCGAGGCAACTCCTTACGAGAATCTATGGAATAGAACCCTCCAGCGAAACAATAAATCCGGTCACAAGAACGTCTCCTGGTCCAAGCCGGTTCAGAAATGGGAAGTTCGACTGCGACGGAACGGGAGGCAAATCATCATCGGATACTTCGACGACCTTGAGGAGGCGGCACGCATGGCAACGGAAGCTCGTCTGAAGTATCATGGAGATTTTGCCAGGTGAGTGTCTTAGATACCTTTTATTTGATTTTCAAGACCGACGCGAAGGGCGCGTCGAACGACGTCAAGAACCTCGACAGGCAGATCTCCGAGCTCGCCGCGAAGGGGAAGCAGAGGAGCGAGGCCGAGAGCAAGCAGCTTCAGGAGCTCCGCAAGCAGCGCCAGGAAGTCACTCGCGACCTGAAGGACGAGCGCAAGGCGGTCGAGGAGACGGGCGGCGCCTACGCGAAGATGTTCGAATCGCTGGCCGTCGCCGGCGGCGCGTATCTCTCGTTCGCGGCCCTCAAGTCGGGCGTGCTGAACGCGGCGGACTTCAACCGCCAGATCTCGATCCAGTCGCAGATCATGGGCGTGAACACCCGCGAGATGAAGGCCTACGCCTACGCCGTCGAGCAGGCGGGCGGCACGGTGGGCGGGTTCCAGTCCGCTTTGCAGGCCGCCTTCGGCGCGGCGTCCTCCGCCGGGCTCCCGCTGCCGGGCGTGGACACCCTCATGCGTCGCTACCACGCCGCGATCCGAGGCATGTCCCCGAGCGGCAAGGCCAACTACCTCGCCCAGCTCGGCGTCTCCGACCCGGGGCTGGTGCGGCTGCTGGAGTCCTCCGACGAGGAGTTCGAGCGGCGGATCAGGCAGGGCAAGGAGCACGCCGAGGTGACGCGCCAGCAGGCGAAGGCCGCCGACGAATTCGCCGAGTCGTGGTCCAGGGCCACGCAGAGCATCGACCAGATGTTCAGCGTCGTCAGCGGCGACGTCCTCCCCGCGGTGACGAAGGTGCTGGACAAGTTCAGCGACCTCGCCCCCATACTCAAGGAGAGCAAGGTCGAGACGTACGGGGCCTTCGGGGCCCTGAGCGGGATACTCGCCGGCAAGGGCGTGGGGTCCGTCGTCCGTTGGCTCGGCGGTAAGGCGAGCGACCCGTCCAGCGCCGACGCAAGGGGCGGCCATAAGGCCGCGATGGACTTCTGGATCTCACGCGGCTACACCCGCGAGCAGGCCGCCGTCATCGTCGCCAACGAGCAGGCCGAGAGCGGCGGGGACCCCCGCGCCGTCGGCGACGGAGGCACCTCGTTCGGGCTCTTCCAATGGCACGACCCGGCGCGCCGCGACCGCATCCTCAAGAACACCGGCATCGACGTGAAGACGGCCTCGGCCGAGGACCAGCGGAAGGCCGCCGCGTGGGAACTGGAAGCCACGGGGATCGGCCCCAGGCTCCGCGACGCCTCCGGGATCGACCAGGCCTCCGCGATCTTCACCCGCGACTTCGAAAACCCGGCGGACTGGCGGGGCCAGTCGGTCCGGCGCGCCCGCATGGCGCTCGACATCGCCGGCTCCGCGCCCTTCAACGCGTCATCCTCCGGCGGGTCCACCGCCAGCGTGAAGATCGACCAGATCAACGTCCACACCCAGGCCACCGACGCCGCCGGCATCTCGGCGGCGATCGGCCAGGAGCTGAATTCCCACCTGAGGTCCGCCATGAGCAACATCGACGACGGGGTCGCCTACTGATGGCCCTGATCCCCGCCGCCCTCTCCTCGAACCTCGCGGCCGCCCTGGAGCTGCTGGCGCTCGGCTCGAACGTCGACGTCGTGGCGGTGTACGACGGATTCACGCAGGTCTTCGCCGAAGCCCGCCCCATGAAGGCTTCGGTGCGCGAGACCTCGCGGATCATGGAGCACCCGGCCGAGAACGGCGTGATCATCGCCGACCACCACGTGATCAACCCCGTGGAGGTGGACCTCTCGCTGCTCATCCCGGTCCAGTTCTACGGGTCGACCTACGCGCAGATCCGCCAGGCTTTCGCGAACGCGACGAACCTCTCGGTCCAGACGAAGACCGGCGTCTACCTGAACATGGTGATCGCCGACATGCCGCACGAGGAGAATCCCGACCTCTACGACGCCATCGCCATGCTGCTGCGGCTGAAGCAGGTGCTGCTGGCCCCCGGCGCCTCCACCTATTCCCCGGCGGACCCGGCGAACCTCGACCTGGCGAGCGGGGGGCTGCAATCCGCCGCCGTCCTCGGCCGCAAGGCGCTCGCCGCGGCCACATCGATCGCCTCCTACGCCGACCTCGGCCGGCTGCTCTGATGCTCCAGATTCCCATAGCCTCGCTGCCCAACCAGGCCTTCACCGTCATCCTCGACGGGGCGACCTGGGACGTCGCGATCCGCGCGGCGGCCGGGGTCATGACCGTGAGCCTGTCGCGGGACGGCGCCCCCGTAGTCGACAACGCCCGCGCCGTCGCCGGGTCGTTCATCCTTCAGGCGGAATACGAGGAGTCGGGGAACTTCTTCTTCGCCACGCAGGACTTCGAGCTGCCCGACTACGCGAAATTCAACGTCAGCCAGCACCTGATCTACATCGGCGCCGCCGAGCTGGCCGCGATCCGCTCGCCCAAGACGCCCCCCGTCACCGCGGCCGACTTCGACCCCGTCGCCGCGCTCCCGCTGCGGTTCGCCCCGCAGGGATACGCGTAAGGCCCATGCCCTCGGCTTTCGACGGCCGCCTCATGCGGCTGACCGTCCAGCTCCCTTCCGGCCCGCAGTCGTTCGACCAGCAGTTCGCGATCCAGGCTTCGGGGCGCAAATACGCGGGAGGCATCCAGGGAGAGGCCCAGGTGCGCGTCTTCAACCTGACGCGCGAAGCCCAGAACTACATCCTGACCCAGGCCTCCCCGCTCGCCCGGCCCGGCGTCGAACGCACCCCGATCAACATCGCCCTCGACGTCGGCCGCGAGTCGACCGGCCTCTTCCGCCTCTACGAGGGCTACGCCTTCCAGGGCGGGATGACCCAGCCCCCCGACATAGGCATCACCTTCAGGGCGCTGACGAACAACCTGCTCACCGGCGTCATAGCCGGGTCGAACGCGGGCGGCCTCGCCGCCCTCGACCGGCTCGCCTCCAACGTGGCGCGGGCCAACGGCCTGGAGCTGAGCTTCCAGTCCCGGCAGGCGGGCAAGCTCGTGTCCAACTGGTCGGTCTCGGGCTCGGCCCAGAGGCAGATCGAGCAGCTGGCGCTCGCCGGCGACGTCGACGCCTTCGTGGACGGCTCCACGCTGGTCGTGCTCGACCACGACGCCCTGCGCGACGGGGCGGACGTCCTGATCTCGGCCGACACCGGCATGGTCGGCATCCCGCAGGTCACCGACTCCGGCGTCGTCGTCCGCGCGATGATCGACCCGGCGATCAAGGTCGGCTGCGGGGTGACGATCGTCAGCAAGCTCAACCCCGCCGCCAACGGCTCCTACAAGGTCGTGCAGCTCAACTTCGAGGCGGCCAGCCGCGAGACGCCCTTCTGGTACACGCTCGCCTGCTCGAACCTCGCCTATTATCAAGGGGTGGACGGATGACCGATTTCCGCAATTCTCCGCCGTCGCGCAACCCGGCCGACGTCGATTCGCTGGCGGGGCTGCTCCGCCTGTTCCTGACCAAGACGCAGCAACGCTGGGACGACATGCTCCCGGCCGCCGTCATGGCCTACGACCGGGCCCGCAACGTGGCGCAGGTGCAGCCGCTGATCGCCTCGGTGACCACCGACAGGGTCGTGGTCCAGCGGGCCCAGGTGGCCGAGGTCCCCGTCCTCCAGCTCGGCGGCGGCGGCTTCGTGCTCAGCTTCCCGGTCAGCTCCGGCGACCTCGGCTGGATCAAGGCCAACGACCGCGACATCTCGCTGTTCCGCCAGACCTGGTCCGCATCGCCGCCCAACACCCGGCGGATGCACAGCTTCTCCGACGCGATGTTCATCCCCGACGTCATGATGCGAGGCGTGGCGATCGCCCCGGAAGACTCGGCCAGGGCGGTGTTCCAGTCGCTCGACGGCTCGGTGCGGATCGCCCTCGGCGAGGACCTGATCGAGATGCACGCCCCCTCGGGCGTGGGGATTGGTGGGACGCCCGACGAGAACGCGATTTTCGACGTGCAATCCACCGCCAAGGCGGCGATGCCTTGGCCCCGCATGAGCGAGGCGCAGCGCGACGCCATCCCATCCCCCAGGGAAGGCATGGTGGTCTGGAACCTCGACACGCACGCCCCATCCTCTTACGACGGCACGGCCTGGAGCTGAACCATGACCCGAACTCTAGGCCTCTCCGACTCGTCGCACGACCTCTACCTCGCGCCCGACGGAAACCTCGCGGTCCTCTCCGGCCGCGACGCCGTGGCGGCCGCGTGCCAGACCGCATCGCTGGCCCAGCTCGGCGAGATGGTGCTGGCGACGACCTCCGGCCTGCCGAACTTCCAAGCGGTGTGGACGGGCGCGCCCAACCTCGCCCTCTGGCGGCAATACCTCTTGAACACCCTGCTCGGCGTCGAGGGCGTCCTGGCCGTGTCCGACCTGACGGTCGACCGCACGGGCGGCGTCCTGTCCTACCGGGCGACCATCGAAACGACATTCGGAAAGACGACGGTGAATGGCTGATTACCAGTACATAGCGGCGACCGGCGTCATCTTGCCCCAGACGTCGGACATCCTCTCCGGCGTCCAGCAGGAATACCGCGACGCCTTCGGCGCCGACCTCGTCGTCACGCCCGACACGCCCCAGGGCGTGCTCATCACGGCCGAGGCCCTCGCCCGCGCCGAGGTGGTGCGCAACAACGCCGATCTGGCGAACCAGATCAACCCCAACGTCGCGGGCGGCGTTTTCCTCGACGCGATCATGGCCCTCACCGGCATGCAGCGGACGCCGGCCACGAAGACCGTGGTCCCCGCCGTCACGCTCTCCGGCGTGGCCGGGACGGTGATCGCCGCCGGGGCGCTGGCGGCCACCGCCGCCGGGGACCGCTTCGCCTCGCTGTCCACCGTCACCCTCGACGGCGCCGGCTCCGCAACAGTCGACTTCGCGGCCGTGGAATACGGCCCGGTCCCCTGCGGGGCGGGCGACCTCACGACGGTCGTCTCCGGCATCCTCGGCTGGGAGACCGTGACCAACCCGAATGCGGGAGTTCTCGGATCGGCCGTCCAGTCCGACCAGGCGGCCCGGGCCCTCCGCCGCAACACGCTCGCCTTCCAGGGCGTGGCGCTGGCCGAGGCGATCACCTCGGCCCTCTACAACGTGGAGGGCGTCCGCAGCCTGGCGTTCCGCGAGAACGTGGCGGCGACGACCCAGGTGATCGACGGGATCAGCATGGTCGGCCATTCCATCTACGCCTGCGTCGACGGCGGCTCCGATACGGACGTGGCGGCGGCGCTGCTGGAGAACAAGAGCTCCGGGTGCGCCTGGAACGGCGGCACCAACGTCTCGGTGGTCGAGCCCGCCAGCGGGCAGTCCTACGCGGTCCAGTTCGACCGCCCGGAGGTGATCGGCGTCCTGATCAAGGTCACCACCACCAACGGCGACGCCGGGAACATCACCAAGGCGATCCTCGACTACGCGGCCGGCGACATCGACGGCCTGGCTGGCTTCGTCGTCGGCGCCGACGTGTCGCCCTTCGAAATCGCGGGGGCGGTCATGGCCGAGCAGCCGGGCTACTACATCTCGAAGGTCGAGATCAGCCGGTTATCCCCGGTGTCCTATTCCACCGCTCCGATCGCGATCGGCATAAACCAGATCGCCCACACCCAGCTCAGCTACATCACGGTCGTCATCGCATGACGACGATCCAGGAGTTCAGTTTCTCGGTCGACCTGCTGCGGGCGCTGCTCTGGCAGTACGAGAAGGCGGAGAACCTGCAGTCGCTGCTCGCCGACAAGAAGGCGTGGTACGACGCCAACCAGACGCAGTTCTGGGAGGGGTGGATCCGAGACGTGTTCGACCTGCGCACCGCGAGCGAGTTCGGCCTGATCGTCTGGAGCGTCATCCTCGACCTGCCGCTCTTCGTGAATTCGCCCCCCGACCCGGGCAAGCCGACCTTCGGCTTCGACGGCGCGGGCGGCGACGTGAACTTCGACAACGGCAACTTCACCGACTCGTCCGGCTCGTCCTACTACCTGCCGCTGGAGACCAAGCGGCTGGCCCTGCGGCTGCGCTACTTCCAGCTCACCTCGGCGGGCACGGCCCCCGAGATCAACCGGATGCTGAAACACCTCTTCGCGGACCGCGGAAAGGCCTTCCTGAACGACTTCGGGAACATGGCCCAGCAGTACGTGTTCGCCTTCCCGGTGACCTGGGACCTCGCCTACCTGTTCAACAACTACGACATCCTCCCCCGGCCCGCCGGCGTCTCGTCGACCTGGGTGGACGCCACCCTGACGTATTTCGGCTTCGAGCCGTACGGCGGGGTCTTCGATCAATCGACATTGCAGTAAGGACACAGCATGCCAATCAACGGCTATTTCGACGCGCCTTTCGCCGTCGCCGGCAACCTCCAGACCGTGCCCGACACCATCCAGGGCAACGGCAGCGTCAGCTACACGGAAGGCTTCGGCATCCTCTACAGCACGGCGGTGGCGAGCGGCGGCATCAACTTCCCCCGCGCCCAGTTCAACCAGCTGATGAACGACATCACCACGGCCCTGCAGTACATCCAGCGGGGCAACGCCGCGGCGTTCATCACCTCGGCCATGAACGGCGGCACGCCCTATTCGTACCCCCAATACGCCACCGTCCTGAAGGACGGCGTGGCCTATCAGTCCCTGCAGGATTCCAACACCGACACGCCCCCGTCCTCGAAATGGGCGGTGCTCGACTTCACCTCCGGCTCGCGCTCGGCGGTCCCCGGCACCTACCTCAACCTGAAATTCGCCTGGGCCTCGGCGACGACCGCGACCCTCACGGCCGACGAGGCGGTGGTCGCCACCGCGCTGAACGGCACCGCCTACAAGGGGTCGAGCCTGAACCTGCCCCTGGATCTTGCCACGGTCGGCGCGGGCGGGATGGATTCCGGCTCGCCGCCGACGAACGGCAACCTCTACGTCTACCTCATCTACAACCCGACGACCTTCACGTTCGCCCTGCTGGCCACGAACAGCGGCACGGGAGCGACGATCTACCCCGGCGCTTATATGCCCGCCGGCTACACGGCCTCGGCGCTCGCCAGCGTCCTGCGGACCAACGGCTCCGCCGAGCTGGACTCCTTCACGCAGATCGGCCGCGAGGTGTACTTCCCGCCCGTCGCCATCCTCTCCGGCGCCGCCGGGAAGGCGACGCTCGGCTCCCAGTCGGTCGCCGCCGCCGTGCCCGTGGGGGCGAAGTCGGTCAGCGGCTACATCTACCAGAGCCAGACCGGGGCATCCATCCAGACCAACGTGGCCGTCGCCTCCGACGCCGCGGGCACGGCCCTTCAGCAGGGCGGGCGCACCAGCGCTTTCACCGGCACTTACAACAACCTGAACTTCCGCCTGCTGCCGATCCTCACGCCCCAGACGATCTACTGGACGTCCGCAGACACGCGGGCCTCGTCGATCGACATGGGCGTCTCCAGCTACACGTTCTAGGTCCGTGGAAGCCTGCTTCACCTTCGCCCAGGGCGAGACCGTCGCCGAGGCCTTCCCGCTCGGCCTCGACCCGTCGGGCAAGCGGTTCGATTCGCGGTTCGCGTTCCTGCCATCGTCGCTCGACCTCTCCAGCGAGGACGGCGGCCTGACGGTCGACGGCGAATCGCTCGTGGTGAACATCCCCTGGGCGACCACCGCCGGGATCGTCCCCGGCCTCTATCCGTTCGACATATTCATGACGAGCCAGGACGGCGACCGCACGCAGGTCGAGTCCGGCCTGGTGCGCGTGACCCAATCCGTCACGCCGGCATAAATCCGCAACCCCAGAGCAGCGAGGAACACATGAGTTGTGATGCGACCCGCGTCGGCCCCCAGGGGCCGCCGGGCATCAATTGGAGGAGATATTTCTCCGTAGACGCGAAGTACGTACCGTCCGACGCGATCTTCTATGCGGGAAGCTCCTATATCTGCATCCAGCCCAACACCGGCGTCGCGCCTACGGGGGAGGTCGGCGACCCGTACTGGAACCTGCTCGCGGAAGGGGCCGAGAACGCGGGGCCGGGCGGCGCGAACGGGGCTGTCCAGTACAACGCGGCGGGCTTCTTCGGGGGAATCCCCGGCAGCCGCGTGCAGGCCACCGGCGAGCTGGTCTCCTTCAAGTCGCAGCACGACGCGGACACGCCGCTGACCATCGAGGCGGCGAGCCCCACCCAGTCGGGCGACCTCCAGCGCTGGGCCGACTCCGAAGGCGCCGTCCTGTCGCGCATCGCGTCGAACGGCAACCTGACCACGCCGAATTTCAGCGGTTCCAGCCACGGGACGAACACCGGCGACCAGTCCGTCGTCGTGGCTTCCGACAACGGATTCTCCGGCACCTCGTCCGGCGTGTCGACCGTGACGATCACCCTCTCGACGACCGAGGAGGGGATGCTGAAGGGCGACGGCGGCGCGCTCACCCAGGCGACCCCGGGCGAGGACTATTCCGCCGGGACGTCATCCCTCTCCACCGGCATCCTCAAGTCGACCACCGGCACCGGAAATCTCACGATCGCCGTGGCGGCCGACTTCCCGACGCTCAACCAAAACACGACCGGCAACGCCGCCACCGCAACGGCCCTCCAGACCCCTCGCACCATCAACGGCGTCGATTTCGACGGCACCGCGAACATCACCATCACGGCCGCCCCCGGCGGATCGGCGGGCGGGGACCTCTCCGGCTCCTATCCCAACCCGACGGTCGCAGGCATCAACGGGACTCCCCTCGGAGCGACGACGGCGACGGCGGGCAACCTGCTGATCGGCGACGGCTCCGAGTGGTCGAGTGAAGCGATGGGCGGAGACGCCACGATCGACGCGGCGGGGAACCTGAGCATCGCCGATTCCGCCGTGACGACGCAGAAGCTCGCCGATTCCGCGGTGGCCACCGCGAAGCTGGCCGACGCTTCGGTATCCACCGACAAGCTCGCGGCCAAGGCCGTGACCTACGCGAAGATGCAGGACGAGTCGGCTTCCACGCTGCTCGGCAACCCCACGGGAGGCGCGGCCGCTCCGTCGGAGATCACGCTCGGCGCGGGCCTCGCCTTCAACGGCCCCGCCCTCGCCGTGACGGGCGACGCGCTGGTGACGGCCACGGGTTCGACCACGCCCCGAAGCCTCAAGGACCGATTCGCCGACGTGCACAACGCCAAGGACTGGGGCGCCTCCCCGCTCGCCACGCCGCTGGCGAACCGGCAGGCGATCCAGGCCGCCGTGGTCTACGCCTACAGCCTCGGCGGCGGCGAGGTCTACATCCCCGCCGGTACGTACCTCATCGACATCGGAACGCCCATCATCCTGCCGTCCAACATCACCCTCTCCGGCGTGCGGGCGCAGACGCGCCTCGTGCCCGACATGAGCACCATCCTGCCCGACAAGATCTACCCGCTGGCGACCGGGGCGATGGTGATCACCGGCGACCCGACGACCGGCAACCGCGCCGGCCTGGTGTCCGGCCAGACCGTCAACCCGGCGTCGATCGTGGAGAATGTCCACGTGAAGGACCTGGTCTTCGACAATTCGGCGTCCACCACCCCCATCCCTGCGGGCTATCACCTGAACGGGGTCCAGCTGTGGTTCTGCCACAAGTCGAGCATCACCTGGTGCGAGTTCTACAACTTCCCGAACTCCGGCCCCTACATGGCGGGCTACCGCCACGCCGAGATCGCCCACTGCATCGTTGACCACTGCGGGCACCTGACGTCCGAGGCGGGCTCCCTGAACGGCATCTCGACGCCGGGCTGGATCGACGCGACGGACCGGGAGAATTCGAGCCTCGACCTCAAGATCCACCACAACTACGTCTCGAACTGCCGCCAGGAGGGCATCCAGAACTCCACCTGCAAGGGCGTCATCATCAGCGACAACGTCCTCATCGGCAACCAGGACTTCGGCGTCGAGGGCGAGGCCCAGACGCCGGGGACGACCGCGACCTCCGCCACATACGGCTACGAGGTCCCGGCCGACGCGATCGTCGAGCGCAACTACATCGACGGCTACTCGCCGACGCTCGGAACCTACGGCACGGGCGGGATCTCCTGGGGCAGCGCCAACCAGGGGAAGATCGCCATCCGCAACAACACCGTCCGCTTCACGGACAACTCCGCCGGGGTGGCGCCCGGCTACGGCACCACGACCTTCGCCTACATCGGCGGGTCGGGCATCTCCTTCCGGCAGAACAACAACGGCGTCTTCCAGGTGGCCGACAACCTGCTCGAAGGGATCGTGCCCGGATCGGGCGGGGCCGTCATCACCTGCTCCAACGGCCTCGACTCGGTGCACGTCACCGGCAACCACGCCGCGAACTGCAACTCGGCCCGCAACTTCTTCAACATGGCGACGGGCAACGTGAAGGAGTTCGTCGCCCACGACAACAGGGCGATGGACGGCACGTTCCTGCGGATGTTCGACCTGAGCTTCACCGCGGGATCGGCGAATACGCTGGCGAACACGAACATAGCCATCACCGACAACACGCTGTCGGGCTCCTCATCGGGCTTCGCCGTCCTGCGATTCCCGAACAACGTGACCGTGCAGCGGCTGACCTTCAAGGGCAACCAGGCCAACGCGATCAACTCCAGCTCCAACGGCTCGGAGGGGCTGCTGCGGATCACGGCCGCGACGGCGGGCGGCTTCACTCTGTCCGTGTCCCGGATGGAGATGGAAGGCAACACGGCGTCGTACGCCGGGAACACCATCTGCCCGCTCATGTTCGACGCCTCGGTGGCGGCCTCCTCGATCACGCTGCTGTTCGCAAAGAACAACAACTTCGGCACGCCGACCACACCGGCGCTGACGAACGCATTCTCGGCGATCGCGACGCTGTACGAGGCGGGCAACGGCTATCCGGGCACGCCCAACCTGATCACGAAGCAGTCGGCCGGCAACGTGACCCTCACCAACTCGGTCGACGTGCTGGTGGTCAACAAGACGGCGGCCCAGGCGACCACCGTGACGCTCCCCCCGGCGCCGATCACGGTCGGGAAACCGTTCACGATCAAGGACGGCAAGGGCGACGCGAACGTCAACAACATCACGATCACCCCCTCGTCCGGCACGATCGACGGCCAGGCGAGCTACGTCATGGAGTTCAACTACGACTCCAAGACGGTCATGTTCAACGGTACGGAATGGAATGTAATCTCATGATGAAACGCACCCTCCCCTTCCTCTTCGCCATCCTGCTCGGCGCCGCGTCCGCGGCCCACGCCTACGACCCGCCATACCTGGGGACGAGCGCCACCAACACCAACCCTCGCCGCCAGGGCGAAGCGAACACGGGGCTCTGGACTCCTTCCACGGGAGTGATCGCCTTCTCCAGCCTGGGGACGACGCAGGCCCAGATCATCAACACCGCCAACGCCAGCAATTACATCACCCTCACCGGGTCGCTGTCCGGCTCGCCCGTCGTCGCCGTCGACGGGACGAGCTCCAACCCGGCCCTCACGCTCAGCGGCAAGGGGACGGGCGGCGTCGTCTTCCGCGTCAACGGCAACACCCAGGCGTCGGTTCTCTCCTCGTCCAACACCGTCAATTCCCTCACCTTCGCCGGGGCCGCGACCAACACGCCGCCTTCGATCGGCGTGACCGGGAGCGACACGGACGTGGCCCTCACCCTGACCACCCAGGCCGCCGGGGGCATCAACCTCCAGACGGGCGGGGGCGGGCGGCAGGTCCGCGTCGCCAGCACGGCGAGCGCGGTGGATTACATCCAGCTCACCGGCGGCGCGACCGGAACCCCGGGCACGGTCGCGGCGAGCGCGCAGGGATCGGATGCGGACATCAATTTCGCGGTCAACCCCAAGGGCTCCGGGGCGGTGACCAGCACCGGCTACGTCATCCCGGCGGGCGTGAACCGTGTGGCGACTCAGGTGGACAAGACCAACGCCACGCTCGGAAACGTGACCGGGCTGACGGCGCCGATCAAGAACGGAAAGACCTATTCCTTCCGCGCCGTCCTGCACGTTGCGGCCGACGCGACGGGCGGCCACAAGTACGCGGCGACCAGCAGCGGCACGGTCTCGGCGATCATCTACGAGATCAGGTCGCTGTGCAACACCACGTCCGTGAACGTCATCACCTCCCGGCAGACGACGCTCGGCGGCTCGGCGGGCCAGGCGGGATGCGTGGACCCGTTCACGGTCGTGGACGGCACGGTCACGGCGTCCAGCGACGGCACGCTGGCGATCCAGTTCGCGCAAAACACCGGTTCCGGTACGTCGAGCGTGCTGGTCGGATCGAGCTTCATCGTCCAGCAGATCAACTGACGACGAGGATCCTACGAAAAGGGCGATGCAAAACCCTCATTGAATCCTTACATGGAAAGGCCCACACTTTGCCCCAGATCCGCAAGCCCGCGTCCTCGGTGACGCGCAAGGAATTCGACGCCCTCGCACGGAAGGTCGAGTCGGCGTCATCCACCCTCCGCGAGGACCGCAAGCGGATCACGGCGCTCGAGAAGAGCGACCGGGACCTGGAGGAGCGAATGGAGCGGAAATTCGTCGAGGTGAACATCAAGATCGACGCCATCGGCGCCAAGCAGCAGGACGTCTCGCAGAACCTCGACGGCCTGATCAAGGCCCAGGGCGAGGCCAACGCCAGGGTCGACGGGCAGCTCGGGCTTCTCCTCGGCGCGTTCCGCCTCGACGAGGGCGACGACGCCAAGGGCCATTTCCGCGAGGACATGACGTTCCTGCGCAAGCTCCGCATCGCGTCCGAGGACGGGAAGGGCTTCACTTACAACGCCGTGATCGGCCTCGTGGTCGCCGGAGTCGGGAGCCTTTTCGTCGCGGGCGTCTTCACGATCTTCGGCGTCAAACCGTGACCCCCGACCTTTCCGACCCCTCGGACGTCCTCGCCAGGACGCTCTACGGGGAGGCGCGCGGCGAAGGCCGCCGGGGCATGGAAGCCGTCGCCTGCGTGGTCCTCAACCGGGCGAAGCAACCCGCGTGGTGGGGTAAGGACATTGCGTCCGTCTGCCTCAAGCCGTGGCAGTTCTCGTGCTGGAACCAGAACGACCCCAACCGCCCGAAGCTCCTGACCGTCGATGAAACCGACCAGTCGTTCCGGCTGGCGCTGCTGATCGCCCGTCAGGCCGTGGCCGGGAAGCTGGCCGACATCACCGACGGGGCGGACCACTACTATGATTACCGCATCAAGAAGCCGAAGTGGGCGGAAGGACGCGAGAAGGCGGCTCTGATCGGCCACCACGCGTTCTACAAGATCGGGCCGAAGGCCTAGCGCCCGAATTCGACCTGACGGTCTCCTGACATTTCGCTTGCGCGAACCCGCCCGACCCTCCAATCTGGTCGTAGGACCAACCCCTTTTTCGCCGCCTCGCATGCCCCGCAAACGCCTCGTCCGAAACGCCTACCACAAAGCCACCCCGCCCGACGCCGAGCTGCTCGCCCGGCCCGCCTCCGAGATGAACGTCGTCTCCCAGGCCGAGGCCCTGCTCCGCACCCGGCTCTCGACCCGCCCCGGCTTCCGCCTGCTCGACGGCACGCCCTGCGACCTGAACCGCCTCATGCGCGAGGCCAACGCGGTGCTCGCGTCCCATGGGCTCGCCCAGCTCGGCCGAAACCCGGCCTGGCACGTTTAGCAGGAGCGGGCCGACTCTTCTCGCGGCCGCGGCCCGATCCGCATTACGCCGCCCTTCTCGAACGCCCACCGACACTCCAACCCGGCCCAAGACCGGGCGTCCAAGTCGTTTTCAACCTTTCAACCAGGGGGATATCCATGGAATGGATCATCACGCGCCTATCCGAACCTTCCACGTGGCGGGGGCTCTTCGCCATGCTCACCGCGGGCGGGATTTCGCTCGCGCCGGACTACGAAAACGCCATCATCGCGATCGGCCTTTCGATCATCGGCCTCATCAACGTCATCAAGAAGGAGAAACTCGATGGCACTCCCAAGAACAAGTAGCCTCCTGGCCGCCCTGGCCCTCTGCGCCTGCGTCGGCCAGACGCCGGTCCAGCAGTATTTCGAGCTGAAGCAGCACTACGCGACCGCGATCCACTTCTCGGCCTCCTACCGGAAGGACTGCGACGCCAAGCCCAAGGCCGACCCCTGCAAGGGCGTGGTGAAGGAGATGCAGCGGCTGGATACGACCGCCTCGTTCGCCTTCGCCAAGGCCGACGACGCGTTCTTCAACGCCGACGTCGAGCCCGACGCCACCTACAAGGAGATCGTCCTCCAGAACGCGAAGGTCGCCCTGAAGAACCTGCAGAACCTCATACTCGGTACAGCCAAATGAACAGCCTCCTCGTCTTCCTCACCTCCTACGGCGGCCTGATCAGCCAGGCCCTCTCGCTCGTCGCCAAGGGGATCGAGCTCGGCCCCGAGCTCATCAAGCAGATCGACAACCACGCCGAGCTGATGAAGCAGCTCGTCACGCAGAAACGCGCCCCGACCCAGGAGGAGATCGACGCCCTCAACGCCTCGATCGAGGCCGACCGGGCGATCCTCCAGGCCCCGATCGAATAGCTCGGGGCTGCGACCGCCATCGGCACGGCGGCCCTGCGCGGGCCGCGGCCGATGACCTGACCGAACGACCCTTTCAGTGAACTTGACGCCTCTCCGGGTAACCCCCCGGGGAGGCGATTTTTTCGCTTGTATTTATTTCCAAATGCAATAGTGTCCGCGTCATGAGTGAAATCTTCTTCATCGCCGACACCCACTTCGGACACCGCCGGATCATCGAATTCGATGAGACCAGGCCGTTTCGATCGTTCCCCTCGATAGAGGAGCACGACGAGGGACTGGTGCGCCGCTGGAACAGCGTGGTCGGCCCGAAGGACGTTGTCTGGCATCTCGGCGACTTCTGCTTCGGCAAGAGGAACCTGGAGATCGCCGCCCTCCTGAACGGCAACAAGAAGTTGGTCATGGGCAACCACGACATGTACACGTCCGCCGACTACCTGAGGTACTTCACGAGGCTGTCCGGTGCGGTCGAGTTCAAGGGGGCGGTCCTGACGCACGTGCCGATCCATGAATCGCAGATGGAGAGGTGGGCGTTCAACGTCCACGGTCACCTGCACACCAAGCGTGCGATGCGTCCTCCGACGCTTCAATTGGACGGCACGATCATGGAGGGCGTGCCCGATTGGCGTTACGTCTGCGTCTCCGCCGAGCAGGTGGACCTGACGCCGGTGACGTTCGACTGGATTCTTGAAAAGCGCAAGGAGGCGAAATGATGGAAACGGCCTTGGTGAAAATGCAGTTCGGCAGCCACGTCTACGGGACGAACCTTCCGACGAGCGACCTCGACTTCAAGGGCGTCCATCTGCCCGAAGGCCGCGACATACTGCTCCAACGGCCGAGGAACACGATCAACGTGAAATCCAAGTCCGACGCGACGAAGAAGAACGGGCCCGACGACGTGGACTTCGAGTCCTTCTCCCTCCAGCAGTATTTCAAGCTGCTCCTGGAAGGGCAGACGGTGGCATTGACCATGCTCTTCGTCCCCGACCGCTGGGTGCGGGAGCCGAGCGGGACGTGGGAGGCGATCCGCGAGCACAAGGATCGCTGGCTGCACAGGGGAGTTTCCGCCTTCGCGGGATACTGTCGGCAGCAGGCCAACAAATACGGCGTGAAGGGAAGCCGAGTGGCTGCTTCTCGTGCGGCGATGGAGTTCTTCGAGGCCCTGATGGCCGAGCACGGCACGGGCTTCAAGATCCGTGAAGCCTGGGACCGTATCGAGGCCCTCGCAGCCGATCCCCGCTACCAGCACATGCAGATCCTGGAAGGAAACCTGCGCGGCCGCCCGGAATTGATCGTCAGGATGCTCGACGTCTGCAACCGCAAGGTCCAGGAGCACGTCACCGCCAAGGAGGCCTACAAGATATACAAGCACCTGGTCGACGAGTACGGCCAGCGGGCTTTGCTCGCGGAAAAGAACGAGGGCGTGGACTGGAAGGCCATGATGCACGCCCTCCGAGTCTGCCGGGAAGCCGAAGAGCTCCTCCTCACCCACACGATCAGCTATCCCCGGCCCGAGGCGGAGTTGCTCCTCAGAATCCGCAAGGGCGAGCTGCCCTACCGAGAGGTCGCCGAACTGCTCGAAGCGGGCATGGACCGCCTGGAAGAATGTCAGGCCGCGTCTACGCTCCCCGCCGAGCCGGACCGTGCATTCGCCGAGGAGTTCGTCGCCTCGGTCTACCGGACGAGGGTATTGGGGGCCGCGGCGTGAACCGCAAGGATCTCGAGCGCATCGTCGCCTCCCTGAACGACGAACACGGCCGGGGCGGCCAGACCGAGCTCGCCCGCCGGACCGGCTGGGACCACAGCACCGTCTGGCGGAAGCTCAACGGGAAGCTGAAGATCAGCCGGGCGGACGCGCTGCTGATCCGCGATGCAGTCCCGGAGTGGGAAGGATAGACATGGAAGGCCGCCTCTCCCGCATCCTCGCCCGGCTCCGCGACGCTTTCCGCCGCGAAGAGACGGCCGTCGATCCTTCATCGGCCATGATCGGCCTTCCGCCGTCCCAGCGGCCGCGCTGGAGCGATCCCGCCGAACACGCACGCGATTTCTCCGAGCGCTACGCCGAGCCGATCAACATCGAGGTCGAGAGCCGAATGATGGAGTTGGGCGTCGACCCGGCGAAGATCGGATGGAGGGAGGTGGGCGAGGACCACAAGGCGTTCCATCCGGGGATAGCGGACGCCGGGAACGTATCCCCGGACGGCCGGATCGTGGTCGGGGCCGGGCTGTTCAACCCCGATCGGATCGCGGAGGTCTACGGGGAGAAGGCGGGGAGGCTGTTCGAAGGCTCGCGGATCGAGGACAGGCTCGACTCGATCGTCGCCCACGAATACGAAGAGCACCGACATGGGATGAGCCACGTCGAAGCCCTGGATCGCACGCCGAGCACGGCACTCCCCATCAGCGACCGGGCCCGGGCGATCGCCGCGGCCATGCGCGACGGTTGGAAGCGATAGGCGGGATCACGCCGCCGATCCGGCGTCGTCCAGGAACTCGAAACGGCGCTCCCAGCCGGTGAACGTGAACCTGAAGACGACCCAGTCGCCCTTGGTGAAGGTCCCCATCGGCATCATGATGTTGGCGTCCACCAGTTCCCGATAGGCCGGGCGGTTGGATTCGTCGCCATCGGGGTTCTTCCCCTCGATGCAGAGGCGGAGCAGGTCCTTGGCGGCGTCGGAGAGCTCGACCCCGTCGGGGATGACGTGCCTCGCCCGCTCGATCCGCTCGGACTCCCGATCGACGATCTCCTTCCATTGCGTCCGGCCGGCCTCGGTCAGCCGGAAATCCTCGCCGTCGGCTTCCATGATCCCGGCCGAGACGAGTTCTCCGAATGCGGGGAGATTCCTGGGATCGGGCCTCATCCGATGGCCCTTGCCTCGGAACCGGAGCACGGCGACGGCCGATTCCGACAAACTTTCGGTCTGGAGCATGGGCGGCCTCCTTGTGGCCGCATTCTACCCAAGGACGCCGGATCGCGGAATCTGACCTCAGTCGTGCTCTTCAATGTCGTCATCATCCCCATCATCCGAATCCCAAAATGCTTCCGGTAGACGCCACCAGTCGGTACCTGGCTTTTTCCCTTCGGTCGCTTCGCGAATCGAAACCACGCCGCACTTCTCTCCCTCTGAAGGAATCCGGTAGGCGAATTCGAGCGGGTCACCCGATTTCCCCCACCCCGGCGGCTTAAAGCTCTGCTCGAGTTTGCTCTTGATTCGACATGCTTCTTCGTAGCTGTCTGGCCGAGCGATGACGGAGGGCGCGTTCTTCGCCAGGCTCCAGCAATAATCGAGCGACTGATACGTGATCAACCGGATGGCGAAGACGGTCGCGACGGTGAACTCTGGATCTACGGATTCCAGGACAACTTCATAACCGTTGGGGCTATGCTGACTGAATGGTGGTTGAACTGTCGCCCGAGGATTGGTGCCATCCTCGGCTGCGGCGGTGAGCCTCTTCGCCTGGTCTTCCCAGTACTGATTCGCCGAATCGTTGCCGGATGATCGCGACAACTCCAGCAATTTCTCCAGTATCTCGGCCCCTGGGACGTCACTCGATTCGCCGGCTTCGCCTGCCATCTCGTCGACTCCCCGTAGTCGGATTCGATCACTCGCAGGTCACCATTGCAAAGTGATAGAGTAACGAGCGAACCCTAATCGGGGAACGAAAAACGCAACACCTCAGAAGCACGTCTTCCCCCGCACGTCGCAGATGTCGTAAGAGTGGGCCCCGTCCGCGTAGATCTCCGCCAGCGGCAAAGTGGCACCACTCCTCACCGCGAACCGCCCGTGCTTCTCGTTCACGGCCTTCTTCAGGGCCGATACCGTCTTCACCCGCTCCGACGCGCCCTCGAACAGCGTCAGTTGCCGCTCGCCCTTGGGCCGGAGGTCGTCCGCAAATAAGTGCATCCGGCCCGCCGGGGTGCCGGGGATGTAAGCCTGGCGCAGGCACGGCCTCAGGGCTTCCAGCAAGACGTCGAACTGGTCGGCGGGCTCCGGGAGGCTCGCCCTGCCCTCCCCGGCCCGCCCGTTCTTGTACCCCACCCAGACCACGACGCGGCCGGTCACGACGCCGTGGAAGGACAGCTCCTCGATCAGCCGCTCCAGGTTCCGCACCAGCCACGCCCAGAGCGTGCCGGGATCCTCGGTCGCCTCGCCGAAGCTGCCGCCGCGCGAGAGCATCTTGTGCGGGATGCGGCTGGTGTGGATGGGCAGGACCGGGTCGCCGTTCAGCTCCCACCACAGGGCCTCGCCCGAGGCGGTCAGCAGCTGGCGGGCGATGCGGCGGTCCATCCGGGCGAAATCCAGGCACGTCGAGACGCCCCAGGGAGAGAGCCGGGCGGCCCTCCTGCCCGCGATCCCCGAGACCTCGGTGACGGGGGTCGCGGCCAGCAGCGCCTCCTCCGCCTCCCGCCCCAGCACCGCACGCGCCCCGAACGGCTTGGCCGTGTCCGAGATCAGCTTCGCCAGCGTCTTCGTCCGCCCGATCCCCACCGTCGCCGGGACCCTCACCCTCTCGAATATCCGGTCGCGGATCATCTCGGCGAAGGCCTGCTCGTCCTGGCCCTTGGATAGATGCGGCTGGAAGAAGAACTCGTCGATCGAGTAGTACTCCACCCGGGGCGAATACTCCCTCACCACGTCGAGCATCAGGCGCGAGAGCACCTCGTACCAGCGGAAGTCCCGCTTCACGTAAGCCCCGTCCGGGCACTTCTTCACCGCGTCCCAGATCGGCTCGCCGGTCTTCACCCCCGCGGACTTCATCTCATACGACTTCGCGATGACGCAGGCCCCCTGGTTGCCGATCACCGCGAGGGGGAGTCCCTGGAAGTGCTCGTACCGCACCCGCTCGGCGGAGACGTAGAAGCAATCCGCATCAACGTGGCCTACTGGATTTGCGTTCCCCATGGACTCCCGTATACTTTGGCGCGGGGGTTTCGACAAGGCGGGAGCGGGCGGAATCGGGGGCGGCGGGATCGACGGTGTGCCTCGGAATCGCGCTGATAGGGAGCGAGCTGCCCACGGAGCTGGTCGGGCGTCACAATCTGGCCGAGCGGCTCTACGTCCGGGCCGGGAGGCCGGAATACCGCTTCCTCTACCGGGAGCCGCGGCCGCGGCTCCCCGTCGTCCGGGACGGCGTCCTGAGGCTCGCGCGCTGGGGCAACCACACGCGCCGCAGCCTGACGCTGCCCAGGACCGGCTGGACGTGGAAGTCGAGCATCGAGGCGGGACGGTGGGCTGGCTCGGGCGGCGTGTACGTCGACATCCCGGCGAACTTCGGCCTGGAGAGGCGGGGCGTCTGGTACGCGATCGAGGTGGGGATCAAGGGCATCCTCGTGCCCGACGAGTACGGCCGCGCGGTCGCCTACATGATCTGCGAGCCGGCCAGCCACTATTACCGCGTCATGACCGGGTCGGAGCGGATGCCGGTGTTCATCGGTCAGAAGATTTGAGGCGAGTTTCCCGGACGCGCCGATCGGCGGGAAGTTCAAGGCGTCGGAAGAGGGCTTCGTGCAGGACGTGAGTCCCGGGCGCGGGTAGGGTTCGACTCGGAGGTGACGCATGGAAACGATCTGGACCGGACGGTTGATCGGGACGTTCTGCGGCTACGGGCGAGGCCGGGTCTACAAGCTCTCGGACGACAGCGTCTGGGTGCAGGAAGACGCCATCGACGAGCCCGGCTATCTGGAAGGCGCCGAGGTTCGGCTGCTGACCAGACGCGGCTCCGGGATCATCTTCCTGCTCGTCGAAGGGGCGACGGCCAGGGTGCGGGTGGGCCTTGTCGAAAGCCCGATGAGATCGGCCGGCTGAAATCCGCCGGACGGGGTCGCGACGATTCGGCCGACCCGGCCGGGCCCCGCGGCGTCGATGCGCAAACAAATGCCATTGCCCGGCTTAGGCGGCGGATGGAATACTCCTCCCATCCCATACCTCATACCGGAGCTCCACGACATGGCCCGCTCGCGCGCGCAGAAGAACACGAAGCCTGAAATCCACGAAGAGGCCGAGGTCGCCGGAGGCGGCGTTATCGACGGGAACGGCTCACCCGCCATCTCCAAGGCCCAGGCCGTCCGCAACGCTCTGGGGGAAGGGCTGGAAGACCTCGGAGACATCGAGGGATTCGTGAAGTCGCACTACGGGATCGACATCCCTCGGCAGATGATCAGCGCGTACAAGGCCATGGAGAAGAAGCGGGCCGAGAAGAGTGGCAAGGCGGAGCGGAAGCCTCGCGGCGGCGAGACGGCCCCGGCCCGCAAATCCTCGCGGGCCGGCGAGATGGACGTCCTCGAGGCCCTGGAGGCCATGAAGCCGCTGGTCGAAGCCCTCGGCGTGGAGAAGGTCAAGCGGCTGGCGGACCTGCTGGGCTGATCCCGTCGATCTCGCAGGCCCTCGCGTCCAGAGTCACATCGTCGCTTTTCGTGAACACCTGGACATGAGCCCCGTCCTGACGCATTCTTGCGGTATGAAAGGCGCCCTCAGAATCCCCCTGCTCTTCCTGCTGATCTTCGCCGCTCCCGGCTGCTTCGCGGACTACCCCGCGAAAGTCGTCGGCGTCTCGGACGGCGACACCCTGACCGTGCTCACCGCCGAGAAGAGGCAGGTGAAGATACGCCTGCACGGGATCGACGCCCCGGAGTCGGGCCAGGATTTCGGCCAGCGGGCGAAGCAGGCCGCGTCCGAGCTGGCCTTCGGCAAGGCCGTGACAATCAGGCCGGTGGATACGGACCGCTACGGCAGGACCGTGGCCGAGGTTACGCTGCCTGACGGCCGGAGCCTGAACCGGGAGCTCACGCGCGAAGGCTGCTGCTGGTGGTACCGTGCCTACGCTCCGAACGACCGGACGCTGGCCTCGCTCGAGGCCCAGGCGAAGGCGGCGAAGCGTGGCCTCTGGAGCCAACCGGGAGCGATCCCGCCGTGGGACTGGCGGAAGGGCGTGGGCGTCCCCGCCGGGACCGGGGTGGTCGGCAACCGCAGCAGCAGGGTGTATCACGCACCCCACTGCGGCGGAGCGGCCCGGATGAGCGAGAAGAACCGGGTGGAGTTCGGGTCGGCCGAAGAAGCCGAGAAGGCCGGGTATCGGCGGGCGGGGGATTGTCAGTGACGCGACGGAACCGGAATTGCTCGCTTCCCTGACCAGAACATGGGAGCAAGCCATGGCCAAGAAGACCGGCGACGTCTCGATCGGCAAGTTCGACATCCTGGCGACCTACACCTACGCCAAGGGCCTGCTCGACGGCCTGGACGATGAGTAACCCTTCGATCTTCGCCGAACAGCTCGACCGGTTGACGCGCCGCCAGCAGAACGACAAGCTGGCGACGGCCATGACTGTGACGTCCTGCGCCCTGCTCGCGGCCACGGTTTGCCGCCAGCTGATGGCGGATCTCAGGGAGAAAGACCATGAGGGATAATTGAAGGAGCCTGGGCACGGGCCGTTAATCAGTTCAAGTTGGGGTCAGCAACACGCTTGCGGGCACGCTTCCTCATGCCGATCAGAGCTGCCACATCATTCATCAGAAGCTCGTGATTCACCGGGTCCTCGACCTTTGGGCCGTGAAGAAGCCGGTGCATCATGATTTCCGCTTCCGGTTTGTCCAGCAGAGAAAACCCGTTCAGCTTGCTTTCCCCTATAATCCGCATCAACGCTGGAGTAAACAGGAGCCATCGCTTGGATATTTCGTGCAGATTTTCATGCACAACATCCCATATATGGGTCAGAAATTGTTCCCTGATAAAAACGATCAGCATTCCTGGGTGACCGCTTGCCAAGCGGTGCTCAGCCCACAAGTAGTCGGCGGCCCCCTGCATTCTGGTTCTTTCCATGCTATTGGTGATAATAATGTGGCCATCCAGCTTGTTGCCTTCAGTCTTCATCCAATCGCTATCACTCCAAGTGTTAATATAATCGATCATCTGCCGCTGTTCTTTGATTCCGAAGTCGTACGAGCTAGCTGAGTACTTGGCGTCGTAGGTAAAGTTGTATTTAACCGGAGCCTTGAGATCGTTTTTTTCATAACAGGTAAAGCTGATGAACCCGTCCGGCTTGTCATTGCCGCCCAGCTTGAATGAGTATGGGAGAAGGCGGCGTAGGATGTTGTACACCTCCGCTTCGTACTGAGCGCCATCATATCCTGCAGGCTTGTTTTCGATGATCTCACGCGACACCCTCGACGCTTTCACCACCCGTTCGTGCTCCATCTGAAGCAGTGTTTTGACATATCTCAGAAGGGATTTCTTGAAGCTTTTCCTCGATTGCTTCTCCTCCAAAGCCGTCAGAATGCAGGGTAGACCGAGGTGTGCGATGCCGCTCTCGTCGATCGCCGGTGCCCGCTGTTCGCCCAAAGGGTTGACGACAAGAATCGGGAACATCGATCGCTGGAATTTTTCAACCTTCACTAAACTGAATCGAGTATTGAGGAATACATAGATGGATTTGCTGGCAATATCTGGCGAACTGAGTTGGTGTAGTGCGACCCCTTCAAAGTTCTTTTCCGCAGTGAATTTCCAGTCGGTCACAAGCTGCAGGATTTTCTTTATGAACTTAGGTACTTCCTTATCATTTCTCTCATAGCGAAGATGGCTATCGAACTTGATCGGCGCGTCACACGACGGGCAGTTGGCCGCCGACTTCCCTTTGATTGCTTGGTTGTTACGGACGCATCCGATGTTTATGCATCTGCCGGTCGCGACCATGACCTCTTTGATGAGGTTCCGCGCCTGAAGAGCGGATAGCTGCTTCTGCTGGTAGCTCCTGATCTGGCTCGCGTCTACGCCGCTCAACAGATAGTGATAGACGTCGGTGGCCCCCATAATCATCCGTGTGGGGTCGATCCGCTGGTCCAGCGGTATGTCGAACGCCTTCAAAAAGGCCCTTTTGGCTCCTTCTTTGTGTGCCTCGTCTATGCCCGCGTCGTTCATGCGGAGCACCACCGCCCCTCCGCGTTCTGGCTCCACTGCGACGGGAATGGTTGCACCATCGAATCGGATCGTGATCGATCTCAGATCGGCGAGAGAGGACAGCTTCAATACGCCGTGATCGCGCAGCCAGATGAGTTCTTCCCGGATACTCCGATTGTGCTCGGCGGCGGTGAGCATCAGCTCGCTAGCTGTCGGCAGCGACGAATATTTGAAGTCGAGCGACAGCAGGTCGATTCCGGTGGATTCATCGTAGTCCCCAAGCAATTTCTTGGAGACAGAATCTGGCTCATAATCTTCGTAGAGCGTTTTGCTCGTGTCTTTCAACACAACATCAAACTCGGACTTGAACCAATCGACAATCGCTGTTCCGATGGCCTTGTTCGGGGTCTTGAGGATTAGCTTTTTACTCTCGACGTCCAGTCCAAATACCACGCGGCCAAAGTCATTTTGAAGTCGATACCATCTTCGATAGTCAGATTTAACACGGGTGGGGTAACGGCGATGCACGAGGATCGCAACCACCCCCTGGTTCACAGTCCTGAGGCCTCGGTACGCGTAATCTTCTGATGGCTTCAGAGAGTCTAATGATCGAATCAGAGCTTCTTGCTTTCCCTGCAGGGATTCTTGCAAATCGCTCGGGATCTCCCCTTCGATCGCATACTCGCAAGTGGTGACGGCCTTTCGCCAAACGTAACGGTAGTTGATCGTTTCAAGGTCCGAAGGGTTGCGTACGTAGATGGCGAAGAGCTTAGTGAATTGAAGAATCGTCCGGGCTCGGCCTTTCGAAATGTGGTGTATCTCTGCCTCGATCTTCTGGGCGAGCTGGGATGGGAAATGATTGTCGAAGTGTTCCTTGACTGCGGACGCGTTCTGACTGAGGAACGTCGCGAGACAGGCCAGAAGGCGAGAGTGCTCGGATTGGACGAGCCTATGAGAAATTGGCTGAGGAAGCAGCTCGTCCTCTCGAACTGGCACCCCTAGTTTTCCGCAAAGGTAGAGCAAGTTGCCGAGACTCAACTGGACGAGAACCCTCTGGGTTCGCTCGCTATAACCTTCCTTCGTTTCGGGTAACTCCAAGCTGTCCGGATACACCTGGAGCGCCTGCCAGTACTCCTTGTCGCGGATGGGGACCGATTCGACTGATGCCGTTGGCTGCTGCGTATCTGAGGCTGCTTCCTCAGCAGGAAACGCCGGGGTCGAATCCTCGACAGGCAAGTCGTCCGCCATCGACGCGTCCTCGAAGGTGGGATGGGTGGCCCAATCCCAAATATACCATCTTCTTGGATCGGCTGGTCCAACATCGAGATGACGGCCATTTCACGCTTTACGGTTTCCATCAACTGGCCACCCGGACACTGCTCACGCGGTAACCTCCCCCCCGGAGGTCAACCCATGGACACAGTCTCGGAATGTGTGCTGTCCGGCACTTTCTACGGCTAAAAGCCGGATCGCGTGTTCGAACTGTCCGACGGCACGCGCTGGCGGCAGGATGACGGCATCGACGAGCCGGGCTACTCTGAGTTCCCGCCCGCCAAGCTGCTAACGAAGCCCGGCTCCGGCATGATCCACATGGCGGTGGGGCAGGCGATCGCCATGGTGCGGGTGGTTCCGCTCGACCACGGACGGAAAGTCCGGGAGCTATGATTCCCCGGATGATACGCGCCTTCCTCCTGCTCTCGCTGCTGGCTTTGACCATCGCCTGCGCTGGCGAGGGCTGCCCGGCCCATGTCGTCGTATTAGCCTGACGAGCTACCGGGCTGCTCTACCCCGCAAGCCGTCTCCATATCATCTTTCCACCTTCGCTCAAGCGAGCGTTCCACACTCCAGCATCACCGCCATCCGCTTCCCGGCCTCGGTCAGGGCGTAGAAGCTCTCCCGGCCCCCGGCGAAGCTGTGCCCGGCGATCATCACCCCTTCTCGCACCAGCTCGCGGAAGGCTTCGCGGTTGGAATTGACCACGGGCATATCGCCGTTTCGCTCGACGAACAGCCGGAACCCGATGAGGGCGGTGTCGGACAGCATCAGGCACCTCCGAAGGTTCCAGCCGCTTCAGGCTTTCACGGCGGACTTGTAGATTCCTTCGATCACCTGCATGACCGGATCATCGGGATTGGCGGACAAGGTGTAAGACTCGCCGCCGACGAAGACGGTGTAAATCTTCCTGGCAGAGGGATCGGCCTGCCCGTCCGCGACGGTGGTACACCAGTAATCGCCTTTGTCACCAGGGACGCTGTACCCCACCTCGATCTTCGAGACGTGATCGACGTTGAGGAGCAGTTCCCTGTCATCGTTCCGCCGGTAAATCCTGACGTACATCGAGTTCCTCGACGAACCAGTTGCTGATGTCCAGCCTTTCTCGCCGAACGATCCTATCCTGATCGAGCTGGCAAGGACAGCCGAACACCACAAATAATATCCACGCGCACCTATTTCCTTGCGCGTTCCCCGGCCTACAATACTGGAAACCCGTCCAGCACACCCCGAAGGAGCGCGCCATGAAGCCCCGCCACGCCGACCTGCTCCGCGACATGGGCTGCACCGCCGACCTGGAGACGTTCCGCCGCACGCTCGCCGAGGTGAAGGGGGAGCTCTTCCCCGACCTCACGGACGAGAACCTGGCGTTCAGCCGCGACCAGGCGGGCGACTACTGCTCGGAGGTGAAGAAGCGGTTGGCCGCCCCGAAGCTGACGCGGGTGTTCATCCTGAAGGCGCTGGTGGGCCTGCGGAAGAACCGCAAGCGGAAGGCGGGGTCGGCGTCCTGACTCCGCCCCTCACCCCTCCCCCAGCATCTCCCGCACCAGCCGCTCCGCCTCGACGCGGATCGGGTGTCGGCCCCGCTCAAAGTCCTCGGCGGTCGAATCCGGCGGCTCGGCCCCCAGAGCCCGGTAGGCCGCGTCGAGCGAATAGCCCGCGAGGCCCCATTCCTCGGAGCGGACGCGCTCCTCGGCGTCCCACAGGTGGGATTCGGCGGCCCGCTCCGCCCGCGTGTCCGAATCGCCGGTCGCGTAGATTTCGGCCAGGGCCTTCGTCGCCTTCTCGGTGGTCATGTCGGGTCCCTCCGCGTGGGAGTATGCCGCACGATCGGGGAGGAAGGCGGCCGGGTCCGGCCCACGGGGCCGTCCGGGAGGCCCGGCCGAGATCGCAGCCGGGGGCGTGGCCGCCCCGTTCACATCAGGGGAGAGGAATCCCTGGATGCAGGAAATCTGCAGGAAATCCCCGGCGAATGCAGGAAAATCACGGGATTCCTGGGATCCATGGAAATCCGCAAATCGTTACGGCTGTTGATTTTGCGGCCTTCTCGAGCTTAAGTGTTCTTCCATCTTGTGCATGCCGACGACGCCGACGCCCGCCTGGGCGAGCTGGGCGCCGAGGTACTTGAGGCCGCGTCCGGGGGGGATCTTGAGGACGACCTCGGCGCCGTCCTTCAGGAAGGTGATGGGGGCCCAGTTCGCGAGGCGGAGGCCGGCCTTCGCGGCGAGGGGGCGGGCGACCTCGGCGAGCTGGCCGAGGGTCATGCGGGCCAGGGCCTCCGGGGTCCGCTTCAAGACCTGGTAGACGCCGCCGGCCGAGCGGACGGCCCACCAGCGGGCGACCTGGCGGGCGGCGTCGGCGGACTCGCGGGCGCCGGCCTTGGCGGCGGATTCGAGGCCCGCCTTCGACGCCTCGCGGGCGGTGGCCTTCATCTCGGTGCGGGCGGCCTCGACGGCGGCGGCCGCGCCGGGCTGGAGCGCGGCCAGGCTGAGGACGTCGGTCACGACGAAGCAGGCGTCCAGGAGGGCCCAGGCGGCCTCGCCGGTGGTCGGGGCGTAGCCGCGGCGGAGGACGTCGCCCAGGTGGAGCATGTCGTAGAGGGGGAGGAACTGGTAGAAGCGCAGGTCGGCGTCGGAGAGGCTCGCCACCCGATCCAGGCCGTCGGCCCGGATCGTCCGGATCACGGACTGGCCGTCGTCGCCCGTCAGGTAGAGGGCGGCCTTCGCCAGCTTCTCCTTCCAGGAGGTCTGGCCCTTGGCCTGGAGATGGGCCAGGTTCTCCGGGCCGGCGTCGGCGCGGGCGATGGGGGGGATGACGCCAGGGCCGTAGGAGCGGAGGACGTCGCGGAAGTCGGGGTCGGAGGCGTACTTCTCCAGCATGGCCAGGGCCATCGCGCCGTGCTCGGCGATGGCCGCGGCGGCCTGGCGGCGGAGGGCGGGGTCGGTGTAGGAGTCGAAGACCACGTCGGCGGCGTCCGCCCCCCCCTTCGCCAGGGCGCGGTCGCCCAGGGGGCCGAACTCGACCGAGAGCCGCAGGCCGTTCGGGCTGCCGCCGGCCTGCGCGACGAGGTCGGCCGCCTTGACGTGCGCCAGCTGCCGCGCGACCGTCTCCGGCCGGTGGGTCTGGAGCTGCTCGTCCACGAACCCGGCGTTCACCCGCAGCAGGACGAGGCTCTCGTCGAGCGGCGCCGCCGTCCCCAGGGCCTCCAGCACGGGGCCGTACAGGAACACCAGGGCGAACCCCTCCATGCCGTGCAGGCGGAAGGCTTCGAGGGCGAGCGTCGGGTGGGCCTCGACCGTCCGCAGCGCCGAGCGCAGGTCCGCGGCGCCGTGCTCCAGGCTGACCAGGCTGAGGAGGACCAGGCGGTCGACCAGCGTCGCGTCGCCGTCGCTCGTCGCCATCAGCTCGGCGACGCCCGCGGGCTCCGCGAGGATCAGCGGCAGCGCGGAGGGGTGCTTCGCGGCCAGCCGTCGTTGCGAAGGGGTCAGGCCCGCCAGCTCGGCGATGAGGATCTTGCGATCGGTGTCGTCGGCCCGCTTCAGGCCGAAGTATTCCCGCCAATGGAGCAGGAGGTCGGCCGCGGCGTCGTCGTCCAGCAGGTCGCGGAGCGTGCGGAACTCGGTGGGGTGTTTCTCGTAGAGGAACAGGGCCTCCAGGTCCAGCCGGTCCAGGAGCTTCAGCCCGCGGAGGCCGTCGGACCGCTCCACGGCCACGGCGTTGCGGCGGTAGCGCTCGACCGAGCGGGCCACGAGGTCGCGGACCTCGGGGGCGGCGTCCGCATAGCGGGCGACGAGCGCGTCCTCCTCGGAGCCGACGGGGGCGGCCGGGGCCTGGGCCGTCGCGGGGCCGTCGTCGGGGCGCGCGGGGGGCGGGGCGGGTTTGAAGGCCAGCTTGACCATCACCCCGAGCGCGGCGAGGAGGACGACGACCGCGAAGGTTCGCTTCATGGGAGGACCGGCCTCGTGGTGGTGGGCCCGGCAGAGGATGCGCACGGCGGCTGGGGACCCGGCGGAGGCTCCCCCGCCCGGTCCATGCAATTGTCCGCCACGCCGCGGCGTTCGTCAATTCGACCCGGCCCGGACGCCTTCGGATGCGACGGGTCGTGACCGATCCGACGATCGGCCGGGCGCGGGAGCCCTGGGCAGGGCCGGCGCGACTCCTTAGAATCGATGCGCCCCTCCCCCCGCGCCGTCGAGGTCGACCCGCGGTCAAGCATGGCGCCACCCATGAACCGAGGACGCCCAGCCCTATGTCGGACTCTCAGGTCGAGCCGATCGGCAAGGTCAGGACCAAGATCGTCGCCACGCTGGGGCCGGCCTCGCGCGACCCGGCCATGCTGCGGAAGTTGGCCGAGGCCGGCGTGGACGTCTTCCGGCTGAACTTCTCGCACGGGTCGCACGAGGAGCACACGGCGACCTTCCGCGCGATCCAGGAGGTCGCCCGCGAGCTGGGGCGGCAGATCGCCATCCTCCAGGACCTCTGCGGGCCGAAGATCCGCCTGGGGGCGATCGCCGGCGACGTGGTCTCGTGCGACCTGGACTCCGAGTTCGTCCTGACCTCGAACCCGGTCGACCCGGCGAACCCCCGCGAGCTGACCTGCACCTACAAGGAGTTGCCCGACGACCTGGAGGTGGGCCAGACGGTCCTCTTCGCCGACGGCACGGTGGGGATGGCCGTGCTGGAGAAGAAGCCGGCCTGGGTCCGGATGAAGGTGACGCTCCCGGGCCGGATCCGGTCGAACCAGGGGATCAACGTCCCCGGCGCGGCGCTGTCGGTCTCGGCGCTGACGGAGAAGGACCTGGCCGACCTGGAGTGGACGGCGAGGCACGAGGTCTCCTACGTCGGCCTGTCGTTCGTCCGCCACGCGGCCGACGTCACCCGGCTGAGGTCCGAGTTGGAGGCCCGCGGCAGCCGGGCCCGGATCGTCGCCAAGATCGAGAAGCCCCAGGCCGTCGCCAACCTGGAATCGATCGTGGCCGAGGCCGACGGCGTGATGGTGGCGCGCGGCGACCTGGGGGTGGAGATCGACGTCGCCAAGGTCCCCGCGGTGCAGAAGCGGATCATCGAGATCTGCCACAAGGCCCGCGTGCCGGTCATCACCGCGACGCAGATGCTCAACAGCATGGAGTCGTCCAGCCGCCCCACCCGGGCCGAGGCGTCCGACGTCTTCAACGCCGTGCTCGACGGCTCCGACGCCGTGATGCTCTCGGGCGAGACGGCCATCGGCGAGTACCCCGTCGAGGCCGTCTCGATCATGAGCCAGATCGCCCACGAGGCCGAGAACCTCGTCTTCAGCCGCTTCGGCGACGGCTTCGGCGACTGGCTCCTCTCGTCCGACACCTGCCGCAACTGCCCCTGCGGGCCCTCCAGCACCGTCTCGCGCGCCGGCCAGGTGCTTCCGATCACCGAGGCGGTCGTGGAATCGGCCAGCCGGGTCGCGTCCAAGCTGCGGGCGGCGTTGATGGTCGTCGCCACCCATTCCGGCCGCACGGCCCTGGCCCTCTCCAAGCAGCGCGGGGCCACGCCGACCCTCGCCCTGACCGACGACGCCGAGGTCGCCCAGGCGATGGCCCTCTACTGGGGCGTCACCCCCCTGCACGTCCCCGAGCTGTTCGACACCGGCCAGGTCCTCGCCTTCGCCGACGAGTGGTGCCGCGAGCGCGACCTCATCAAGACCGGCGACCGCCTCGTCGTCGTCCGCGGCGTCATCCCCGACAACCCCAGCCACAACGCCATCCTCGTCCACGAGGTCGAGTGACCTCGCCTCGCCCCGGCGCGGACGGCTCCGTTCGCGCCGGAATCTGGGTTCGATCGCGGGAAGGGCCCTTCCCAACCGAACAACCGAAACTCATTAACCCCAAATGGTTGCGACACCCCCAACTTGGGTCCGATCGTCGTTTTCGACGTCGCGCCCGGCAACCTCTCCGGCTCCACACGCCTCGCCTCCGGGCCCGAACGACCCCGGGCGGCGCGGCCTCCCCTCCATCTACCCCGGCGGCGACGCCGCTCCACCCCGGGGTGGCCCTCGAACCGACCGGATTGTCAAGGAGCGCGGCATCCCGTCTCCCCGATGATCCGCGGACGTTGCGTCGAGATTCCACGATTCCCGGATTTTCGTTGAACCCGAGGCCGACGCCGTCAAAAATGTCGGGACCCGATCCCTTGAAAGCGGCACCAGCCTGTACTCTTTAACGTCCCCTCGGTCACCACGTCCTGGAATGCCCTTATATGTTGCGTCCACCCGCTGAATCTCAAAATCCTCTCATTAATGAGACTCGTCGATCTCATCGGTGTGAGCCGGTCTGATATAATCGGGAAGACGTATGGGCCTTGGGATCAATGCCACTCATCCCCGAACATCAGGTGAACCATGAGACTCTGCTTCACGGGTGCTTTAAGCATGACTTTGGCTTGGGCTTTCGTCACGCTGCCAGGGTCGGCCGCGATAGGCCAGGAATTGATTCTCACGCTTCGGGGCGGGGGGCCGATCCGGGACATCGCGGTCGGAGCGAACGGCGACGTCTGGGTCGTGGACAAGAACCGAAACGGGACAAACCCGGGCGGTGGGCTCATCCGGAAATGGACCGGCGGCACCACATGGGACACCATCGTCGATGTCGGGGCGAGCGCGATTGGCGTCGGGCCAAAAGGTCAGGTCTGGCTGGTGAATGAGCCCGGCCACGTCCACACACTGTTCAAAGATCCGCCTGCACCGACCACCACCACCGTATATCTTCACGTATATGCAATCGTCGGGCGCCCGATCTACCATACCGGTGTTGAGGTCCTCGGAGTTGAGTACTACTGGGACTCCGACAACAAGGTCCACACTTGCGCCCCGCGCGGCATGGATCTGCCGTTTCTCCGAACTAGTCCGCGTGTCGTGGCGAAGGATGCGGTATGGGTAAAGACCGTTTTGGATGCTACGATCGCGCGTTGGAACGATGGGAAACCGTACAGCTTGCTCGACCGCAACTGTAACCACTTCAGTGACGACTTGCTCAGAAATCTCGGGACGAACGGAGTTGATGATGTCTACCTGGAGTCCGATGGACTTCGGCTACTCGCCTCGCGGATTCCTGGCAGCGCGTCCATCACGGAATTGATGAAGAAGGCAGATGGGCGTGCGGAAGATAAGGCGCTCTGGGACGACATTAAGAAGCTCACGCCCTATTCCGACGCATTGGAATATGGTGCAACGCGCGTCCTTCGGGTTCGAGACAAGATCTGGAGATGATCCGAAGATGGCGCAGCGGAGCCATGTGAACCTCACCTGCCTTGATAAGGGTCCCAGCCCCATCCGGGCGGTCACACACGCCAAGAAACAAGCTGATCGTCACGGATTTTGGGGGGGCGACAAGAATCGTCTTCCCCCCTCGCGGGGGAAGACAGACCGCGAAGCGGTCAGATGAGGGGGACGCGAAGCGCGGAGG
>MKTT01000070.1 GCA_001898385.1 Planctomycetales bacterium 71-10 | reverse complement strand
GCTCGCCCTTCACCGTCGAGGTCACCGTCACGGATAGCGAGGGCGCCTCCGTCACCACGACGCTCACCCTCGTCGTCAACCCGGCGCTGGAGGTCTCGCCGTCGACGCTCCCGCCGACGGCCGTGGGCAGCGGGTTCCAGCCCGGCCTGGCCACGACGGGCGGCTCGGGCTCGGGCTACACCTACGCGGCCGTCGGCCTCCCCGCCGGCCTGACGATGAACCCCGACGGCTCCATCTCGGGCCGGATCACCGCGCCGGCCGGGACCTACATCGCGACCGTCACGGCGACGGACGGGCAGGGGGCCTCGGTCTCCGTCCCGTACTCGATCGAGGTCCTGTCGGCGATCGTCCCGACCGAGCCGAGCTTCCCCTCGCCGGTCGTCGGCGTCCCGTACAGCCACCAGGTCGAGGCGGAAGGGGGCTCGGGCTCGGGCTACACCTACGCGGCCGTCGGCCTCCCCGCCGGCCTGACGATGAACCCCGACGGCTCCATCTCGGGCCGGATCACCGCGCCGGCCGGGACCTACATCGCGACCGTCACGGCGACGGACGGGCAGGGGGCCTCGGTCTCCGTCCCGTACTCGATCGAGGTCCTGTCGGCGATCGTCCCGACCGAGCCGAGCTTCCCCTCGCCGGTCGTCGGCGTCCCGTACAGCCACCAGGTCGAGGCGGAAGGGGGCTCGGGCTCGGGCTACACCTACGCGGCCGTCGGCCTGCCCGCCGGCCTGGCCATCGACCCGACCACCGGGGTCATCTCCGGGACGATCGCCGGCGGCGAGGGCGGGACCTACGCGGTCGTCGTGACCATCACCGACGGCAACGGCGCGACCGGGACGCATGAACTGTCGTTCGTCGTCGCCCCGCCGCTCCGCAGCAACCTCGGCGAGCTGCCGGCCCCGGTGGCCGGCCGGCCTTACAGCCGGCAGCTCGTCGGCTCGGGCGGCTCGGGCTCGGGCTACACGTTCACGGCGACCGGCCTGCCGCCGGGCCTGTCGATCAGCCCCGACGGCCTCATCACCGGCACGCCGACGACGGCCGCGGGCTCGCCCTACACGGTGACCGTCGCGATCACCGACGGCGACGGTGCGACGACCACCCGGACCTACCAGTTCGCGGTCTCCCGCGCCACGCCCACGATCGGCCTGACGTCCTCGTCGACGTCGTCCGAGCCGGGCGCGGCCCTGACCTTCACGGCCTCGGTCTCGGCCGCCGGCGCCGCCGCGGCCCCGCAGGGCTACGTCGCCTTCTACGACGGCGAGGCCCTGATGGGCTGGGCCTGGGTGGTCGACGGCGTCGCGACCTACACGACCTCGTCGCTGCCGGCCGGCCCGCACACGATCCGGGCCGTGTACTCGGGCGACGACGTCTTCGGCCTGGTGGTCTCGCAGGCGGTGGAGCAGTCGGTCCTGTTCGCCTCGACGGGCTCGGTCGTCCCGCCGGCGACCGCGCCGGGCTTCGGCGGCACGGCCCCGTTCACGCTGGCCGTGCCGTCGCAGGGGGGCCGGACGGCCACCGGGCGGGTCGCCTTCTACGACGGCGACGTCCTGCTCGGGATCGCCCACCTGGACGCGAACGGCGTCGCGACCTTCGCGGCGACCGGCCTGTCGGTCGGCGTGCACTCGATCCGCGCCATCTACGAGGGCGACGCCCACTTCCGGGCGTTCGCGACCTCGCCGGTGACGACGGAGGTGGTCCGCAACGCCTCGACCATGGGCGTGGTGACGTCCTCGTCCCCGACGGTCTACGTCGGCCAGTCGCTGACGCTCACGGCCACGCTCACGGCCGTCTCGAACTCCCCGGCGCCCCTCACCGGCCGCGCCGCCTTCTACGACGAGACCGGGGCCCTGCTGGGCATCGCCTGGGTGACGCCCGGCCCGGCCGCCCTCTCCTCGGAGACCCTGACGACCGTCGTCGGCCACGCCACCCTCACCGGCGTCTCGCTCTCGCCCGGCACGCACACGATCCGCGTCGTGTACGAGGGCGACGCGAATTACGCCCCGGTCGAGTCCACCACCCAGGCGACCGTCCTGGTCCAGCCGGTGGCGACCAGCACCACGCTCGGCGTGAGCGCCACGCCCGCGGGGACGACCGTCCTGACGGCGACCGTCGCGGCCGTCGACCCCTCCGCGCCGGCCCCGAGCGGGACCGTCCGGTTCTACGACGGCGACGCCCTGCTCGCCGAGATCCCGCTGGTGAACGGCGTCGCGACCTACGACGTCGGGGCGCTCGCCGCGGGGGCCCACGCATTCCGCGCCGTCTTCGCGTCGTCCGACGGCTCGACCGGCGGAGGCTCGTCCGGCTCGGCGACCGTGTCGATCACCGGGCCGCAGGTCGTCGGCCTGAGCCGCTACGGCGTCCGTTGGTCGCCCACGAAGCTGGTGCTCACGTTCGACTCGTCGCTGGATCCGGCCTCGGCCGTCCGGGCGTCGAACTACCGGATCGTGGGCCCGAACGGCCGCCCCGTCGCCGTGTCGCGGGCCGTCTACGACCCGGCGGCCAACGCCGTCACGCTCTACCCGGCCCGGCGGCTGAACCTGGCCCGGACCTACGTCCTGACCGTCAACGGCCAGCTCCCCGACGGCGTCGCCGGCGTGACGGGCGTCCCCCTCGACGGGTCGGGCCTGGGCCGCCCGGGGACCGACTTCCGGGCCGCCGTGGGCCATCGGGCCCTGGCCAACCCCGGCGACCCGCCGGCGGTGAGGTTCTCCAAGGGGACGGCCTCGGCCGCCCGCTCCGGCTACCTCGCCCACATCCGCGCCATCCTCGCCCGGGGCGGGCGGTTCGCGGACCTCGCCGCCCTGAACCGGCGCTGATCCCGCCCGCGGGAAGGGCGACCTCCTGAGACCGACGCCGGCCGGCCGCGACTCGCGGCCGGCCGGTTTTTTATTGCGCCGGCACGAAACCGAAACCACCCGCCCATTTCGCTCAAATTACGGAATCTCCACGACTGCCTATTGAAATCATCGAAACCGGACACTTATCGTAGGTCACCCGACGGGTGTCGGAGACGACTTGTCGCCTAATCCGATGGCACCCGATCCCTTTCGACCGGGGCGAACGACCCCATCGAGGCCAGCCATGTTCAGCCCGCGTCGCGATCGCACCGGCCCCCGCCGCAAGTCCGCGCCCGCCCGTCGCCGGGCGCTGATCCTGGACGTGCTGGAGGAGCGGATCGTCCTGTCCGGCGGGCCCGACGGCGGCGGGACGCCCGACGGGGAGTTCCAGACGCTGGACGCCCCGCTGGCGATCGACGAGGTCGCGTTCCGCAACCCGGTCGCGGGGGCGGGCTATCAGCACCAGGTGACGGCCTCCGGCGGGACCGGCTCGGGCTACAGCTTCACGGCGACCGGCCTCCCCGACGGCCTGACGATGAGCGCCTCCGGGCTGGTCTCCGGGACGGTCGGGGCGTCCGCGGCCGGGACGTATGCGGTCGCGGTCGAGGTGAAGGACGACGGCGGGGGGACGGCCTCCCGGCCGTTCGCGGTGACGGTGAGCCCGGCCGTCGCCCCCGTCCCGGCGGGCGCGATCGGCAGCTTCTACACCCACCGGATCGAGGCGACGGGCTGGACCGAGGGGGCGACGTTCAGCGCCGTGGGCCTGCCGACGGGCCTGACGATCACGACGTCGGGCCTCATCTCCGGGACGCCGACCGGCCCGGCGGGGACCTCGGCCGTGGCGGTCTCGGCCGTCGACGCCGACGGGACCCGGCTGACGCTGGGGATCTCGTTCGTGGTCAACCCGGCGATCGTCTTCGACGCGAGTTCGCCGCCGAGGCGGCCGGCGGTCGGCTCGCCCTACGGGTATCAGGTCGCGGCCTCGGGCGGCTCGGGCGCGGGCTACGCCTACGAGGCGACCGGGCTGCCGCAGGGCCTGGCGATCGACGCGGCCACGGGCAAAATCTCCGGGAGGGCGACGGCCGGGACGGTCGGCGGCCATTCGGTCGTCGTCAAGGTGACCGACGACCAGAAGGCCTCGGCGACCTGGGCCTTCACGCTGACGGTGAACCCGGCCATCGTGCTGGCCTCCGGCGCGATCCCGTCGCCGGCGGTGGGGAGCGAGTACAGCCGCCAGGTGGCGATCGCGGGCGGGTCGGGCTCGGGCTACACCTTCACCGCGACCGGCCTCCCCCCGGGCCTGGAGATCTCGGCGGGCGGGCTGATCTCGGGGACTCCCGTCGCGGCGGGCGGCCCCACCGCGATCCTGGTCGAGGTGACCGACGGCGAAGGGGCCGCGGCGAGCGGCACGCTCCAGGTCACGATCAACCCGGCGCTAGGCGTCTCCGGCCTGGGGACGGCCCCGCAGGGGGCGATCGGCGCGCCGTACGGCCATCGGCTCTCGGGGACGGGGGGCTCGGGCTTCGGCTACACGTTCGCGGCGACCGGCCTCCCCCCGGGCCTGTCGCTCGCGGCGGGCGGCCTGATCTCCGGCACGCCGACGAACCGGGCGGGCTCGCCGTACCTGGCGACGATCACCATGACCGACGCCCAGGGGGCGAGCGTGACGCGGACGCTCAGCCTGGCGATCAACCCGGCGCTGGTCCTGAACGGCCTGCCGCTGCCGGACGGCGTCGCGGGGCGGGCGTACGCGCGGTCGCTGGCGGCGTCGGGCGGCTCGGGCTCCGGCTACACCTTCGCGGCCACGGGCCTCCCCGCCGGCCTGACGATGAGCGCCGCCGGGGTGATCTCCGGCACGCCGACCGAGGCCGCGGACGCCCCGTCCCAGGTGACGATCACCCTGACGGACGGCGGCGGGGCCTCGATCACCCGCGCGGCCTCGATCCTCGTGAACCCGACGTTCGTTCTCCAGGGGGCCATCCCCGGGCCCTCGCTGAACTACCCGTACGAGTCCCAGTTCACCGCGACCGGCGGGGCAGGGGGCTCGTACACCTTCACGGCGACCGGGCTGCCGCCCGGCCTGACGATGAGCGCCTCGGGCCTGATCTCCGGGACGGTGACGACGGGCCCGGGGGCCCGCTACGCGGTCGTCGTAACGGTGACCGACGCCGTCGGCTGGGAGCTTTCGCGGCAGTATAACGTGACCGTCGACCCGCCGGTCTCCGTGGCGGACGACGCCCCGCCCGCGACCGTCGGCGCGCCGTACAGCGTCCGGGTCGCGGCGACCGGCGGCCGGGGGTCGGGGTACGCCTTCAGCGCGACCGGCCTGCCCGACGGCCTGTCCATCGACGCCGGCGGGTTGATCTCCGGCCAGGCCGCGGCGGGGTCCGAGGGGACCTACGAGGTCGTCGTGACGGCGGTCGACCCCGTGGGGGCGAGCGGATCGGCCACCCTGTCGCTCGTCGTGGCGGCGGCCGTCCTGCCGACGGCCACGCCCGAGAACCCCTACGCCGCCACGCTCTTCGGCTCGAACGGCACGGCGACCGGCTACACCTACGCGGCGACGGGCCTGCCCGAAGGGCTGACGATGACCCCCGACGGCACGATCCTCGGCACGCCGCCGCCCGAGGCCGCGGGCGACTACGTCGTGACCGTGACCGTGACCCGAGGCGGGGCCTCGACCCAGGTCCCCTACGCCATGCGGGTCAACCCGCCGCTGGCCCTCACCGTGGAGGCGCTCCCCGGGACCGACTACTACGCGCCGTATCGGCTCCTGGTCGTCGGGGCCGGCGGCTCGGGCTCGGGCTACACGTTCACGGCGACCGGCCTGCCGTCCGGGATGTCGCTCTCGCCCGACGGCGTCCTGAGCGGCCGGCCCAAGGTCAGCTCGGGGGTGCCGTACCCGATCGTCGTCACGATCACCGACGGGGCCGGCGCGTCGGTCGTCAGGACCTACCCCCTCGCCGTCGACTCGCGGCCGTTCGCCACCCCGGGGCTCGTGACCCTGGCGCTCTCGGCGCAAAGCGTGGAGGCCGGCTCGGCCGTGACCTTCACGGCCACGGTCACGCCGCCGGCCGGCGGGGGCGTCCCGACCGGCTGGGTCCTGTTCTTCGACGGGACCTACGACAGGAACGGCGACGAGCTGCTCGGCTCGGTCGTCCCGGTGGACGGCGTGGCGACGTTCACCACGGCCGCGCTGGCGGCCGGGTCGCACTCGATCTACGCCGTGTTCATCGACTCGCCCGAGTACGGCCGGTCGGACTCGGCGAGGCTCCCGCTGGTCGTGACGCCCGCACCGACGGTCACGACGCCCACGCCCACCCCCACCGCGCCGACCCAGGCCGTCCCCGCGACGCCGGCCGTCCAGGTCGCGGCCCCCGCGGCGACGGCCGCGGCCCAGCCGACGGCCGCGGCGCAGGCGGTGCCCGCCCCGGCCGCCTCGACGCCCGACCCGCTCGCGCCGGCCCCCGCGCCCGCGCGGGTCTCGGCCCGGCTCGCGGCGAGGGCTCGGGCGACGTTCGCCCGGGCCCGGCAGGCGGTGGCCGCCAGGCCGACGTTCAGGCCGGCGGCGCGGGTCGCGGCCCGGCCGATGGCCGCGGCGGCGCGGCTCGCCGCCCGGCTGCGGGCCCGCTGACCCCATGCGTCGCCTCCCCCTCGGCTCAGCGCGGGGGGGAGGGGCGGCGGGAGGGTCCCTCGGCCGTCGCCGGGAGCCGCGGGTCGGGGAGGCGGGGGACGACGGACTCGCGCGGGGCGTCGGGGTCGGCCGGAGCGGCCGGCTCCTCGCGGGCGATGTCGGCCGCCTCGGGGGCTTCGTCCTCCTCGGGGAGCCCGCCCGAATCCCCCTCGACCAGCTCGACCTGGAAGTCGTCGAACCAGGCCGTGCCGTAGCCGGCCAGGCCCAGGGTGACGGTGAACTCGCCGTCGACCGGGGCCTTGCGGTAGAGGACCACGCGCGACCAGTTGTTGATGAGGTCGGTCGACCGGAACTGGAGCTGCTCGCCGCCGATCGAGTCCCGGACGACGATCCCCCCCGCGCCCGGGGCCGAGGTCATCGGCCGGCGGACCACGACGGACACCCGGATGAGGTTGTTGGCCCGGACCTTCAGGGCCGGCGACCGGACGGCGACGAGGGGATGGTCGACGAACGGCGGGAGCGTGGTCTCCAGCTCCTTGGGGTCGACCGGCGTGGCGTTCATGCGGATGGCGCGATTGCCGGCGGCGGCGGAGGGGACCGGGAAGTCGGGCTCCACGACCACCATCTTGGCGTCGATGCGATCGGCCTGGTAGCTCATGTCCATCCAGCCGTCCTCGCTCATCTCCGACGGGTCGTCGAACGCCCCGGAGGGGACGCGGTTGGGGCCGAATCGATAGCCGGCCTTGCCGCTGATCCAGTCGAGCCAGACGTAGAGTTCGGGGAGGGTGGCGTAGCTGACCAGCGGCGGGCAGGCCGTGGGCTTGATCTGGAGCGCGGGCACCTCGGGGAAGCCGGCCGGGCGGGGGTCGCCGGGCTTCAGGTCGACGGACGGCGGGTCGTAGTGGGCGAGCGTCGCCTTGACGAGGGCCTTGAAGCCGCCGACCCAGTGGTTGAAGGCCAGGATCCGCAACGGCCGCAGGGCGCGTCGGGCCTCCTTCCAGGCCAGCCCGAAGTCCTCGCGGTCGCGGGCGTCGCGGGCCGACTTGACGCTGGCCTCCGCCTGGGCGAGCAGGCCGACGGCGTCGTTGACCTGCTTGGTCAGCCCCAGGGCCCGGCGCTGCTCCACGTCCTCGGCCTGGGTGATGGTGATCCCGTCGGCGGCGAGCCGGCCGTTGATCTCGGCGACCTGTTGGATCGTCGCCTCGGCCTGCTCGATGGCGAGTTGCACGGCCGTCGGCCGGGCGCGGAGGATGGCCGCCTCGACGCGGTCCTTCAGCTCCATGTCGGACGTGCAGAGGATCATCGCGGAGGTGTCGAACTCGGCGACGTGGATGAACGTCCCGCCCGGCACCCGGCGGTGCTCCAGGACCTCCACGCCGCCGGGGCTGATCTCGAACGCCTCCACCCCCTGCGTGAGCGTGGTTTGGATCTCCAGGTCGCGGGCCGCCATCTGGTAGGGCTGGTACTGGACGTAGTCGAAGTAGTCGGACAGGAGCAGGAGCGTGCCGCGGTCCTTCACCTTGATGGCCGCCGCCTTGTGATAGGGCTTCGGCTTGTACTCGGGCAGGAGCCGGACCTTCGTCGACGGCATCGAGCCCGGGGGGGGCAGCTCGGAGGGCCAGGGGTCGTAGACGTCGTGGATCGGGATCGGGTCGGCGCCCTGGGCGAGCAGGCCCTCGACGAGGTCGATCTCCATGTTCAGGATGGCGGACTCGATCAGCAGGGGGCGGCCGGCGGGGCGGGTGAGGTCGGCGTCGCCCTGGAAGATCAGGCCGCGGTAGCCGGCGGCGAGAGCCAGGTAGGTCATGGTCCGGAGGTGCTCCGGCAGGGGGCGGGGGACGCCCCAGGCCGGCGGGGGGGCCTCGCCCCAGATGGCCGACTGGAGCGCCAGCGGGGCCGCAGCCGGGATCATCGCCCAGAACATCTGGCCGATGTTCGACCGGGCGGTCAACTCTCGGCGCTGGATGAGAAAGCGGTAGAACTCCTTCTGCTCCTGGGCCGCGGCCCAGTGGTTGGTGGGGATCGCGATCGCGTCCAGGTTCATCGGCGACCGCGCGTACAGCGGCAGGTCGCCGCGGACCTCGCCGATCGTCAGCCGGGAGGCGTCGGGCGGCAGGTCGTGGATGGCGCGGAGCAGCTTGCGGGTGCGGTCCAGCTCGGCCTCGCGGACCTTGATCTCGCGGTTGCGGCCCAGGTCGCGGCCGAGCATCCAGAAGGCCGTCGACCCGGCGAACGGGAAGTCGCGGACCTCCGCCAGCCGGCCGTCGGTCCCCTCGCCGGCCGCGCCGCGGCCGAGCCGGGGCATCAGCAGGAAGCCTCGGTCGACCGCCTCCTGGAGCCGCGCGGGGTCGGCGTCGTGCTCGTCGACCAGGACGTCGAAGCCGTATCGGCGCAGCTCGGTGACGTCGGCGCCAGGGGCCTCGATCGCGGTGGGGAGCCACAGGTGGCGGCGGCGGTCGTCGCCCATCCGACTGAGCCGGTTGCGATCCAGGCGGATCTTCTCGTACCGCGGCCGCGCGCCGGCGTCGACGACGGGCGGGGGCGTGGCCGCGGGGTTGGCCTCGGGGGGCGGGGGGGCGTCGGCCGGGGCCTCGCCGGGGGGCGTCCAGGCGGCGGCGAGTTCCTCGGGGACGGGGGTCAGGGTCAGGTCGTCGAGGAAGACCTCCGCGCCCCCCTGGCCGCCCATCAGGTTGACGACCACGCAGTCGACGTACGCGCCCTCCAGGCTGACCGGCCGCCGCGACGAGACGCGCAAGACCCGCGCCTGCTCCTCCAGCGACGGCGGCAGGTGGGCGGCCTCCAGCCGCTGCCAGCGGTCGATCCGGTCGAAGATGGTCCCGGGCACCAGCAGGAACGACGGCGCGCGGGTCTCGGGGTCGACGTCCTTGGGGAGCACGACCCGGACGAACAGCCGCACCCCCGCCCGGTTCGCCCGGACCTGGAGCGAGACGTCCAGCAGGTCCGTCACCGGGACGTTCGGGACCGGGTAGCTGACGTAGAAGGCGCTGCCGGCGTCGGCCTCGAACTGGAAATGCTCGGACAGCTTGCCGTCGTAGGCGGCGCGGTCGGAGCGGTCGTGGGCCAGCAGGTTGATGGTGGCGTCGGTGTGCTCGCGACGCCAGGCGACGCCCGGGGATTCGAACCCGTCGTGCAGCGAGGCCGGCGGTGCCTCGGCCTTCGGCGCCTCGGCCTTGCCTTCCTCGATGGTGGCCCGCTGGGCCGTCGCCCGCGGCCCGGCCAGCACGGCCAGCGCCGCGCCGAGGGCCAGCCTCCATCCCACGCGCGATCGTCCGCTTCCCATCGGGCCGAGACCTCCGTGTACTCGGGCCACCCTCCCCGGATCCCTCGAACCGCGGATGCTACCCGCCCCCCGCGAAACCGAGAAGGCCAAACCGGCGGTGGCTCCGTTCGCCGCGACGGCGCGGACAACCGAAATCGCAACACCATGCCCCACAAAGCAATTACGCCGAACGCCGTCGGGTTCGTTCGTCGAAATCGATGGGGTCGTCCGGGCCTCGCGGCGAATACCGAGGGGCGGAAGGGGCGCGATGAGGTCCGCGCGGACGGCCCCCCCGTCCCGATACCGGGGGAGCCGAATCGTCCCCTCTCCCGCCGGGAGAGGGTCGCCGGGGCGCGGAGGGCATTCCGGGCGCGCAACACTCGGCCAGGCCGACGCCAAGCATCCTTCTCCCCTTGAGGGAGAATGTGGCCGAAGGCCGGATGAGGGGGCGATCGGCGTCGGACGCTTCCATCCGAAGAGGCTTCGAAGTCCGTGGCCGCCGGTCGCGCCACCCCTCATCCGGCCCTGCGGGCCACCTTCTCCCTCAAGGGTGCTCCGTCGAAAACATCCGCGATTCGGGCGACGAACGGCCTTCCCCCCTCGCGGGGGAAGGTGGCCCGAAGGGCCGGATGAGGGGGA
>MKTT01000069.1 GCA_001898385.1 Planctomycetales bacterium 71-10 | reverse complement strand
ATCGGCGAGATGTTCATCCGGGCCCCTTACTGCGCCGACCCCAGCTATGAGTTGATGAAATCGATCGAGCGGAACCGACAATTCCGGGAAGACCCGCCGAGGCACCTGAACGAGCAGACTCGGAGGATCGTCGAATTCGCCTGGAACGGGTTGGGCGACACGTTCGGCTGGGATCCCGAGGAAGCGACCGACCCCGCGGGCCCCGAGTTCGCGGTGTACGCCTGGTATCGGCTCGAAGGGGTCGTCAGGGTGGCCGACACGTTTCGAGGATTCATGAAGTTCGTCCTCGACCTGGACCTGCGCCGCGAACATTCGACCAACCAGGTCTACAAGCCGGACGCCGACGAGGCGGACCTGGATTCCCCCCGCCTCAACAAGAAGCGAGTCTTCCAGCCGTGAAAGGCCCGAGTCGCGTCGCTTGAGAGCGTCTCCTTTTCGGGAAGGTCTCATGAATACGCGGAAGGCGGTCGAGGCGCTCGAAGGCGAGACGCGGATCGACGGGTCGGACGGGACGACCGTGGTGGAGGCGTTCGACGCCGGCGAGCTGAACCTCCCGACGGGCCGAATCGTCGCCTGCGACCCGGGCCGGATGCAGGGCGGCTTCCCGCTCGCGCCCTTTGCGCGGGCGGTCCCTCCGGGGCGGTATCCGGTGCGGGTGTGCGTGGCCCTTTTCCCGGCAGGCGGACGTCGGGCGGCGCTCGCCGCGCTGATGATCACGGGGAGGCGGCCGGTGCGGTTCGAGCCGGCGTTCCGGGCCGACGACGATCCGGCGACGTTCGAGGGCGGGGAGTCCCCCGCGCACGGGGTCGACACGGGGACGAGCTGCTTCGCGGACGCGCGAACCGTCGAGACGCTCGAGGCCCGCTGCCGCGACCGGGCGTATCTTCGGGACGTCTTCCCCGGGCTGTTCGGCATGCAGGCCGAAACCTTTTGGCGGGAGGATGCGGTCGATGCGGAAGCCGGGCTGAACGTCGTCGCGTTCCCCTCGGGCTTCGGCGACGGCGCGTACGCCTCCTACTGGGGCTTCGACGCCCTGGGCGAAGTCGCCTGCCTGGTCACGGATTTCGGCCTGCTCGAAAGGCCGACGTGCCCCGAATGCGACGCGGAGGAGGGCGAGCTGCACCGATTCCTCTGCGGGCGCGAGCCCTGCCCATTCTGCGGCGAGCCCATCCGTTCCTGCGCCTGCGTGAACCGCGTCCTCGCCCTGGGCGCGGACGAGGCGGAGCTGCTGCGGCGCTTCGACGAATCGTTCCGCCTCGGCCCCCCGAAGTCCGGCCTGATCGGCTGGCTGGCGTCCTTCTTCCGGCCCCGGCCCCCCTCGGAGCCCGAGCTTGCGAAGGTTCGCGAGATCCAGAAACGGTGGAAACGGGCCGCCGGCGCCCGGGGGCGAATCCCGTTCGGAACGTCCGGCGCCTGCGAGCCCGACGACGAAGAGAGGGAGCCCACGCCGACCGTCGAGACGCTGGTGATGATGGGCTCGATGAAACTGGGCCGGTTCACCATGTCCGCCAGTTCGGCCCGCGCCGACTCCGGCGGGCCCGAGGTGGTCCGCCGCCTGGTGCTGCCGCCGACGTGGACAGACGACCGTTCGGTCATGGTCTGGAACGAGCGCCGCGGCGACGAGGACGTGACGGCGGTGATGTGGTGCCCCGAGGACGCCGCGGAGCGGGCCGAGGCCGAGCGGCTGTACGCCGCGGCCCGAAGGCGGAGCTGGACCACCCCGGAAGAGCTTCGCGCCCTGCTCGACGGGCCCGGCCCGTGGCTTCTCCGGCTGAACATGTTCGGGGTGTTCAAGTACCTGAACGAGAATCGCGAGGAGGCCCTCTTCGCGCCCGACTCCGACGAGGAGGAGGCCCCGGCGGTGTTCGAGGACGACCCGGATAGCGGC
>MKTT01000068.1 GCA_001898385.1 Planctomycetales bacterium 71-10 | reverse complement strand
GAAGAGCAACCTCCAGACGATCACGAACCTCGTCTGGCGCGGCGGGCCGGGGCGCGACTACGGGATCAACAACAGCAAGCTGGAGCCCGGCCAGCGCGAGCTGACGGCGGTGGTGGTCATGCCGTCGTTCCTGGAGCGGGTCAAGTTCGAGGTCGTCGGCAACTTCTTCCCGCTCCGCGACCCCGACCACATGAAGACCCACTCCGCCCGGATGATCTCCCAGGGCCGCCAGATCGAGGAGGTCCGCGAGGCGCTGGCCAGCGCCCACGCCTGCGGCCGCTACCGCGCCGGCGACCTGGAGCGGCTGGCCTCGCGGCTGGACCAGGTGGAGGCCATGCTGCCGCTCCAGACCCAGACCGTCAGCGTCCCCTACGAGTCCACGGCCGCGGGCTTCCAGCTCTTCACGCCCGGGAGCCAGTCGCTCGTCCCCGAGCTGATCGGCTTCGAGGGCTGCGACTTCATCACGGCTGGCGAGAAGGCGTCGACCTCGCTGCTCATCCACACCAAGCGGGTGAGCCTCCACGAGTCGCAGCTCGTGGCCGGGGGCGTGGCGCTCGTGGCGGCCGATCCGGCCCAGCCCAACGCCCCGGCCACCGTCGAGGTGGTGAGCCGCGACGTGCTGCGGGTCAAGATCCCCGGCACCGTCACGCCGACCCGATTGAAGCGCTGGAAGGAGGACGGCACCGAAGACATCGAGGACTATGTGGAGCTGTACCTCTCCACGCCGAACGGGATCTCCAACCGCCTCCTCATCCCCTACACCGACCCCGACAAGGCCAAGAAGCAGGCCGACGAGAAGAAGGCGGCCGAGGCCGCGGAGAAGGAGAAGGCCGCCGCCTACCGCCTGGAAGATCCGATCCTGCGAGTGGGATTCAAGGCGGTCGGCGATCAGCCGGGCACCCGGTACGTCGTGCCCGCCGCCCTGCCGAGCGTCCAGAGTGTTCGACTTCGGCTCGGCGAGCCGTCCGGCGTGATGCCGACCCGCCTGCGGGTCACGTTCAAGTTCGCCGCCGTGAAGGAGGAGCCCGGCCGGGGGCCGATCACCGTCCAGGCCGAGGCCCTCCCGGCCGGCGGCGGGTCGTCGGGCTTCTACGCGATCCGGGACGAAGACCTCGAAGGGCTGACCGCCCAGTTGGTCCGGCTCCGGCAGTCCGACCCCGGCTTCTTCGAAACGGTCGACGGCAAGACGAAGGCGGACGCGGAATCCCAGGAGATCCTGGTCACCCCGGTGTTCGGGCCGGACAAGGGCCTGGCGGGGGTGACGAAGACGGCGGCGAACAACCTGAAGGTCGTCTATATGAAGAAGATGAAGGCGGATTGAACGGGCGCGGGCCGTCCTCCGGCGACGGCGGATCTCTCGAAAGGATTTCGACATGAATCTCCGATATACGGTCGCGCCGCTGGCCCTGGCCGCCTTCGCCTGGGCGTTCGCCCCGCCGGCCCCCGCCGACTGGCCGTGGCATCCCAAGGCGTCGCCGTCGCAGCCGAACGACCCCGAGCAGATCGCGCGGTCGCTCGACGCCCTGGAATCCTCCCTGCTGACCCAGGGCGTCGTGGCCCTGAAGCGGCCCGACGTCTGGGGGCAGGACCGCATGACGCTCTACCGCCGCGACTTCGACGAGCAGATGAAAGTCGTGCTGGAGGAGACGATCCCGGGAGCGGACGGGAAGCCGGCCGGCAACCCGGAGTACTTCAACAGCGTTTTGTCGGCCCGGGTCGCCCGCAGCGAGCAGGCGGCGTTCAGCAGCCAGACGGCGCTGTCGGGCGTCCTCACGTCCCTGCCAGGCGAGGGCCGACGGCGGCGCACCTCGGCGTCGACGAATAACGTGGTGGTCAACGCGCCCGTCACAACTGGCGAGGCCATCGTCGGAGATCCCGCGCAGAAAAAGCTGGGGGAGGCCGGCTCGCTCCAGCAACGGCTGCTCGGGGTTCAGACGCCGGGGACGGAGCCCACCGTCGGTTCGGCCACCATCTTCGACGGTTCGCAGCAGTCGACGGACGTCGGCGGCGAGAAGGCCGTAGGGGCGGTCCAGGGCTCAGCCCCTTTCACAGAGGGGGGGACGACCAAGGACAAAAAGCCGGAACCCTTCTCGGCGTCGAACAAGGACGCCATGGCGATCGGCCTGGAGCCGACGGTGGTCCTGGACGAGCGCAAGCGATGGCTGGACCACCTGAGCGAGCTTCGCCGCGTCAACATGGGCGACGACGTGTCGGACATGGCAGGCTACGGGCTGTACCTCTTCCGCGCCCCGGCCTCGATCCAGCCGGGCGAGGCCACCCTGAGGGGGCACGGGGCCCTGGTCACGGTCCGGATGCGGCCCGAGTTCGGCCCCGGCTTCCTCCGCGACACGTTCCGACGCTTCGTGATCGCCGACGTCCTCGACCAGCTCGCGCCCGTCGTGTATGAGCTGGTCCGCAACCACACCGCCTACAAGTACGACGCCTACCTGGAGGCGCAGAAGCTTCGCGGCCAGCCCGACTACAAGCCGGAATACGACGATTGGGCCCCGTCGCAGCTGTGGGACGCCCTGCGCCAAGGCGGACGGCTGCCGGGGACGCGCACCGGCACCCGCAGCTACCCGATCGGCCCCGGCGAGGTCCCCCACGTCTTCATCTCCGAGAACCTCCTGGCGATCGCGCGGAACGTCTACCGCTCGCTCAACACGGAGACGCCGCAGGAGTCGGACGTGGTCGCCTACCTGCGGCACGAGCTAGGAACGGCCTACGACATGTACCCGCAGTACGAGGCGTTCGTCCCGACCGTGGCCGACCTCGTCGCGGCGCGCGAATACTCGGCCCTGAACGAGAAGGAATACCCCCGGCTCGTCGGGGCGCTCGCGGGGGACCTCCGAGGCGACACCAGGCGGATCCTGCCGGCGCTCTGCTGGGCGATCGCCGTCGACGCCGGGCTGCTCGACCGCCGCCTGAAGGAGGACATGCTCGCCACCGCCGGGGAGCATGGCTTCCAGCCCGGCGACCTCGACGCCCTCCAGTTCCACCCGTCGAGCCCCGACCCGGACTCCGAAGACGTCTTCCGCCGCTACGTCGCCGCCCGCTGGCCGATGGTGACCTTCGCCCTGGACCCGGTCGTCGACCAGCAGAACATCGCCGAGGCCGTCAGCCAGCGCCGGGACCTCCAACTGGCCGTCGCCTACTCGCTGGCCTCCGGCCGAATCTCGCTCACCCAGGCCCAGCAGTATTCGAAGCGGCTGGAGATGGACGCGGAGACGATCGCGCTGAACCGGACCGTCACCACCTTCGCCCACGGCTCCGACACCTTCGGTTGGAAGTTCTACCCGCGGTATCAGACGCCCCCCATCGAGGACAGCAACCTCCAGACCGTCGCCAACCTCGTCTGGCGCGGCGGACCCGGCCGGAACTACGGCGTCAAGAACAGCAAGCTGGAGCCCGGCCAGCGCGAGCTAACGGTCGTCGTGGTCATGCCGTCGTTCCTCCAGCGCGTCAAGTTCGAGGCCACCGGCAACTGGTTCCCGCTCCACGACCCCGACCACATGAAGGTCCACACCGCGAGGATGGTCGAGCAGGGCCGGCGGATGGCCGAGCTGCGCGACGCCTACGCCTGGGCCCGCCAGTGCGGCCACTATCGCGAGGGCGACCTCGAACGCCTGGGGGCCCGGCTGGACCAGGTCGAGGCGATGCTGCCGATGCAGACCCTCACCGTGGACGTCCCCTTCGAGACCTCCTCGGCCGGCTTCCAACTGTTCACCCCCGGCAGCCGTTCGCTGGCCCCCGAGCTGGTCGGCTTCCGGGGCGTCGCCCGGGTCCCGGAGAAGGGCGCGGTCCAGGTGCTGCTGGAGGCCCGCCACCTGAACATCGACGAGACCCGCGTGGTGGTGGGCGGCAAGCCGCTGAAGGACGAAGACGTCCGGATCGTCAGCCGAGACGTCATCCAGATCACCGTCCCCGAGGGGGCCGCCAGGACCAACTACCTCGCCCGGAACATGGCCGACGACCCGTCCAAGCCGAAACCGACTCCGGAGCAGGCCGTCGAGGTCTTCCTGGCCTCTCCGAACGGCGTGTCGAACCGGCTGATGATCCCGGCCGGCAACGCTCCCGGGAAGCCCAAGCCGCCGAAGTCCAAGTCGGCGGCGGCCGCCACCCCGGCCCCGGCGTCCGCGACCGCCGCCGCCACGACGTCGGGCTTCTCGTTCCATTCCCCGAAGATCCCGATGCGGGTCGGGGGGGGGTCCCCCCCGCCCCCGAGCGTCCGGATCGAGCTGGACGACCCGCGCGGCCTGGTGCCGACCAGCCTCCGGATCCGGTTCCTGTCCCCGTCGGCGGCGGGGTTCCTCGGCGACGAACTGCCGGCCCCGGTGGCGATGGAGGACGGCGCGGCGACCCTGAGCGACGCCGACGTCCGCTTCGTGCTCGGCCAGATCGAGTCGGCGCCGAAGCCCATCATCGACCCCAAAGCCGACGAACTCTCGCTGCGGGCGGTCGTCACTCCGGTGGGGCCGCAGGGGCCGCTCGCGCCCGTCCTGACGACGAACGATCTGAAAATCACGATCCTGCGCTGAGAGACCGCCCGATCGCGTGAGCGTTGCGAATTCCGGGGGGGGGGGCGTCGGGCCCCCCCGGGGCTCCTCGGCGGCCAGACTTTTTGACATCTTCCCGATCAGGCGCACAATTCCAACGAATCGCCTCGTCGTGGAGTCTCCCTCGACCGTCCCCACACCCGGGTTCGACATCAATGAATATCCTGGCCGTCGGCCTCGTCTGCGCGGGCCTCGCCGCCCAATCCTCGCAAATCCCGACCTCGGACCAAGCGGCCTCGCAGCCTGGGGCGGTGGAGGCGTTCCGGCCGGCCTCCGATGCGGGGGCCGGACTCCAGGCGGGCGACTCTGGAAGTCTTTCCCTCGCACCGCCGCTCAGCGAGGCCGTCTCCACGCTATATCCCGTCGCCCCCCCGATCCCGCGCGCGTTCCGGGTCGAGAAGCTCGGCGGGATCGGCTACGGGCTGCAACCGGCCGGCTCGCGGATCGGCTCGGCGGCCGATTACAACACCTCCCCATATGGCGGGGAGGAGGAGGCGATCCGCTGCTTCGCGGTGACCTTCCTCAAGCCGGACGGCGACTTCGGCATCGCCGCGACTCTGGGGGCCGTCAGGAATGTGATGGAAAAGCAGTTGAAATTCAACGGCAAGGACATGAACATCCAGTCCGGGCGGATCTTCCGGACCCGCATGTCCGAAGATCGCTGCATCATCCTCTGCTGCATCAACGACACACGATTTCGGTCGCCCGGCGATCCCGAACTGTTCTGCATCGTCGTCCGGCTGGCGAACGACCAGTTCATCCCCTACGGCGTCATGTCCTCGAACTCGAACGGCTCGATCCGGTTCCTCACCTGCGAGGACGATTGCGCCGACGCCTGCGAAGGCGAGACCTCGGCTGAAGGCGAGACCTCGGCTGAAGGCGAGGCCGTGGCTGAAGGCGAGGCCGTCGGCGAGGTCGTGGCCCAGGCCGAGTCCGTGGCCGATGGCGACCTGAGCGTGGTCCGGGCCGAGATCAAGACCGGCGGCTATTCCGTCGACGTCTTCGTGGAGAAGATGTCCGACGGCCAGGTCGGCTTCCGGTTCCTCAAGCCTCGCTGACGACCGCCCGGGTCCGGCCCGGTCGCAAGGACCGGGCCGGACCGGCCCGGTGGGCCGATCTCAGCGTCCGCCGAGGCGGACGGGGAGTAGGATCGGGTCGGCCGGTGCGCCAGTCGCGCCCTGGGCCCCCGCGAACGAGACGGCGAGGGTCGCGGCCTCGCGGCGGGTGAACGTGCCGCGAGGGAACGTCAGGACGAGGCTCCGCGCGGTGGATCGGCCCCTGGCCGGCGCGATCCGGACGGAGGCCGGCGCGACCGCGTGGCCGTCGGCCAGGCGGACCGAATACGACCCGGCGGACGTCAGGCCCACCGGGGTCGTCCCGTCGCCGACGCTGTAGGTCACCGTCACGCGGTCGGCGCCGGGGCGTCGGCCTGCGGCCAGGATGCGGGCGGGGTTCAGTTCCACGGCGATCGGACGGCTGCCGTTCAGGAGCGTCGGCGGCGAGGGGACGCCACCCGCCGGGGTCGACACGCCGTAGAGCAGGAACGCGCCTCCCATCGGCCCGACGGTCTGGCTCCACCGCCCCGAGGCGTCCGCGATCACGTCGGCGACGCCCACCGGATCGCCCCCGCCGAGCCTTCGCATCGTCAGCGCGACGATCGCCCCGGGCTCCGCCGTCCCGGACAGCACCGGCATGGTCTGATTCGTCACCGAGACCCCCGCCGCCGTCCCCACCAGGCTCCCGGAGTCCAGCCCGCCGGTGAAGGCGTAGGCCGTCATCGGGACCTTGGCGGTGATCGGCTCGCCGCCCCCCGCCTGCTCGACCCGGATCGTTACTGTGTACGGGCCCGCGGCGGTGTAGATGTGCGTCCCGTGGACCGTGAGGTAGGCCGGAGGCGCATCGGCGGTCGCCCCGGCGGTCGCCGCGATGGTCCCGGCGCCCGTCGTGCCGTCGCCCCAGTCGATGGTTGCTCCATAGTCCGACGCGGCTCCCGACTCGGGCGCGGAACTGAACCGCAGCAGCGGCCCGGTGAACGGCGAGCCCGCCGTGGCCGTGGCCGGCGTCGGCGTCGACGACCGGAGCGCGGCGGCGACTTGGGCCGCCGAGGTGGTCTGGGCGACGGCCCCGTCCCTCGTCCGCCGGATGGTCGTAACCACGAACTTCGGGCCGGTCGTCGCGTAGGTGAAATCCCCCTCGACGTGGAAGTTCCCGGCCGAGTCCGCCACCACGGTCCCCGCCGTGGCCGTGGACGTCGCGCCTTCCCATTGAATGGTCGCCGTGTAGTCGCTCGCCTTCGCGCCGGCGGTCGGGTCGGAGAACGTGGCCGCGGCGCCCCGGAACGGCTGGCCGACCACGGCGGCGATCGAGGTGGCGGTGGGGATCAGGTCGCCCGCGCCGACGGCGGGCGAGACGACGGCCTCCCCGGCCGCGGTCTTCGTCGAATCCGCCCCCCCCGTGACCGTCACCTTGACCGCGAAGGTGCCGGCGTTCGGGAAGGTCGTCGAGGCGATGACGCCGTAGGTGCTGCTCGTGATCGGGACGACGGAGGCGGGCCCGCTGCGGCCGTCGCCCCAATCGACCGCGGCCGTGGGGGAGACGGGCGCCGTCACGTCGCCCACCGCGAACTCGGCGATCCTCATGTTCAACTGGACGCCCGCGACCGCCGCGATCGGGTTGACGACGAGCGCGGGGACGGCCCGCGCCTCCAGGGTTTCGAACCGCAGGCGTCCCGGGACGTCTCGCCGCGGTCTTACGGTCTTCTGTCGCTCGGGGCGCATGGAGCGGCCTCGTCGCTAGGCGTTGGGGGGGGGGGGGGATCCGGGGGGGCCGGGGGGCGGTCAGCCCTTCTTCCGGCTAGCCCCGAAGTAGCCGTTGCGGACGATGGTCACGCCGTTGATCGTGGAGACCCGCGACGCCTCGACCGCGTCGTCCTGGGCCATCGACGCCAGGGCGATGGTCGTCTCGGAGGCGCCGGGGGCCGGGGTGGACGACGTGAGGGACGACTTCAGGGTCGTGGTCTGCCGCCCGGTCTCGGCGTCGGTCGAGGCGTCGCCCTTGATGCGGGCCACCATCAGGGGCAGGACGCTGGAGCCGTCGTTCCCGCGGCTGGAGCCCTTGGGATAGACCAGCATGCTGTTCGTGACCTGCTGGGCCAGCAGGTCCACCCGCTGCGCGACGTAGTCGTTGAAGGCCTTCCGGTCGGCGTCCGTCGCCGTCCCGGCCTGGACCGAGGCCAGGTAGGTCGAGCGGACCTGGCGGAACTGCTCCTGGAAGGAGTCGAAGGCCACGTCGACGAGCGACGAGACCGAGGGGCGGGCGGGCCTGACCACCCGGGAGGGGGTCCGGACGTTCCGGAGGAGGACGGAGCCCCCCATGGCCCCGCCCGCGCCGCCGCTGAGGACCACGCGGTCCTCCAGGCGGACGCCGGGGATGTCGGTCGGTCGGAAGGCGGTGCGTGAAGACATGTTCTACGAACCTCCATGCTCGTTCGAGATGATGTCGCCCCGAGTCGGCTGTCGAGGCAGGCGTCGATGCCTACCCGCCCACCTCGGTTGAATTCATAGAGAACTTATCACGACGCTTCTTTCGTCGGGCGGAATCCACACGTCGGCCCGAGCCGCTCGTGCGGGCCGAGCCGAATACGCCGGATGAAGCACCTTGATTCGGGCCGGGCGTCCGTTGCAAACACAGCCGGCGTCGTGCGGGCCGAGAGCCTTAAATAGGAATCGGAGAGTCGATGAGCCGCCGGATGGGAAGGTTCGATTCGCGGATCCGAGGGCGGAGGCGACGCCGACGCGACGTTACGGCCCGTTCGTCCAGGCCGCCGGCGTCCATCACAACCCCACGCCCGGCCCGGCCGGCTCGCCGCACCTGTACGGCCACGTCTTCGTCGTGATGGCGTTGCTCGTCGAGCATCAATCCTGGGGCGTGATCACTTTGCCTTTGCTGTCGCGGCTGTACGTGCGCGAGAAGGATCTGCCGTCGATCGACCCGAAGCATCGCCCCGATTTCCGCACCAAGCTCGTGATGGCCGTCGAGTTGTTGAGGTGGGCGAAGCGGTGGCTCGGCCTGCTGGGGCGGCCGATCCGGCTGGTCGCCGACGGCGCCTACGCCAAGAAGGACGTGCCGAAGGCGGCGAAGGAGATGGGGATCACGGTCGTCGGCCGGCTCCGCAAGGACGCGGCCCTGCGGACGCTCCCCGGCCCCAAGCCCGCCGGCCGACGCGGCCCCGCGCCGACCTACGGCGCCAGGGCGATCGACCTGGCCAAGCGGGCCGGCCAGAAACGAGGCTGGTCTCGCGGCCCCTTCGACCTGTACGACGGCACGGCCGTGATTCGATGGATCAGAGGTGGGGCGACCGGCCCGGTCGCCCCGAAACGGGCCTACTCCGCGCGGCCGGGCCGGCCGCCCCGCCCATCCTCCCACGGGCTCGTGCCGGATCAATCTCAAGGATCGAAAGCTCTACCCGGATTGGAGGACTCCATCACCGCGCCAGGACGGCCGAACGGCCGTCGTCGAACACGGTCCGCGGGTAGTCGGCGCGGATGTGGCCTTCGAGATAGGCGTGGGCCGCCCGGCCCTTGCGGGCGAGTTCGTCGGCAGGCCAGTCGGACCCGCTCGGGTCGGCCTTGGGGGAGGGGACGACGACGAGGACGGGCGGGTCCGCGAGGACGGCGTCCAGGTTGAGGCGGGCGTCGTCGGGGGCGTCGAACACCCCCGCATAATAGCCGTGCAGCCGGCCGCTCATGCGCCTCTCGGCGAGCGTCAGGAGCTGCGAGTCGAGCGGGAAGACGAGGATCGCGTCGCCGGGCGCGGAGTTCTCGCGCACGGCCTGGACGACGGCGAGGCCGGGGTGGTCGACGGCGGCCGTCGGATGCGCGAGCCGCTTCAACCGGGCGATCGGGTCGGGTCCGATGGGGACCAAATCCCAGCGCGCGAACGGGGTGAGGCCGTAGGTCGCATAGGCCAGGATGCCGGCCGAGGCGATCGCGAACGACCCGAAGGCCGCACGCGACGGGACGCCCCGCGAGGCGTCCCCGGCCGCTCGGCGGGCCGTGGCCAGGATCGCGAACGCCCCCGCGATCAGCGGCGGGACGACCTGGAGGAGATGCGCGGGGTCGCGGCGGTGCGTCGCCTGGTGGGCCGTCGCCAGCGCGACCAGGGCCGTCGCCAGCAGGTAGCGCGAGCCCGGCGACGCGTCCCCCCGCCACCACTGGACGACGCCGATCGTCGCGGAGAGCACCAGCACGGCCGAGGCGCAGGTGAAGCCGAGGATGATCGACGGCAGCGGGACCATCGGCGCGGCCATGCCCCGCGAAACCACCAGCGCCCCGTGGAACGACGACGACAGGAACGTCCACGGGGCCCCGATCCCCTCCGCCGCCGCGAGGTAGGCCGTCCAGGCGATCGGGAGCGCCGACGCCGCCGCGACGAAGACCGCCAGCGAGCCGGCGAGTCGCCGCGACGGCCGGCCGAATTCCGCCGCCGCGATCATCAGCCCGACCGCGACCGCGGCGAGCGTTCCCATGTCCAGGCGGTAGAGCCATCCCAGGCCCACGATCAGCCCGCAGGCCGCCAGCCACCGCCGCTTCCGGTCGTCGGCCGCGTCGATCCACCCCCGGAGGCCCCAGAGGGTCGCCAGCGGGATCAGCCAGACGTACCACTTGTAGTACCGCGCCATCAGCGCATAGCCGGCCGCCGCCGCCGCGAGCCCGGCCGTCCGCGACCAATCCCGCCGCGCCAGGACGTACAGCAGCGTGAAACAAAGTGCGTACCCGCCCGAGCAGAGGAGGGTCTCGCCCAGCAGCGACCCGGAGATCCGGAGTCCCAGCGCGCTCGTCAGCATGGCCATCGGCCCGTACACACAGACGATGTCCACGCCCGGCGTCGCCCCCTGCAAGACCTGCCCGCCGATGCCGACCTGATACCCGTGGTCGCGGCTGGTCAGGAAGTAGTCGAGCCCCGGCGCCCTCAGCAGCAGCAGGGCGAAGGAGCCCAGGAAGACCCCCGCGACCAGCGCGCGATCGAGGGCGGCCGGCGACCTCGACGCGACCGGCGAGGCGGCGGCCTCCGGGGTCGGCGCGCGGAAGGACCGCGAAGGGGACGCGGGGCGGGCGCTCGGCCCCGCCGACGGCGGTCGCGATTCGATCATGGACGGCCTCGGAGGCGCGAGGGACCGGGGATTCCGCACCGCGCGGGCGCGGGGTGCGGCCCGGTTCTTATCGCATGTCGGCCCGCGCGCCAACGGGAATGCCCGTCGCTCAGCGATCCTCCTCGATGGCCCGATCGGCGATCGCCCAGGTCCCCAACTCGCCCCGCTCGCCCTCGTGGAAGACGTCGATGCGGGCCGGCTTGCCGTCCCGGGCCGGGCGCAGGACGACGACGTACGAGGCGCCCCCGACCTGCCATCGCCCGGCCTTGAGGTCGACGATCAGGGCGGTCGCCTCGTCGATCGCGACGCCCGCCTTCAACGCGGGACGCTCGCCGACGACCCCCATCAGCCGGTTCAGTCGGCTCCGTCGCAGGGCGTGCTGGTCCACGACGACGTCGGGGAGGAACCCGAAGCCCTCGCCGACGCTCGCCTTCTCGGTCCCGCCCGTGATCATGACGCGCGTCATCAGGGCCGCCCCGGCCGACGTCCCCCCCAGCACGCCGCCGCGGGCGAGGACCCGCCGGAAGGCCGCGTCGGTGGCCGTGCCCAGGTACGCCTCGGTGACCCGCGACTGGTCGCCGCCGCTGAACCAGACGCCGTCGGTGTCGTCGAGCTGCGCGGCGAACGCCGGGTCGTCCGCCTTCGCGCGCGACCGCGTGTGCAGCAGCTTCGCCGAAGCGACCCCGCGCTTGCGCCAGGGTTCGAGGAACTCGTCCAGCTCCCGCGGGGGGCCGTCGGCGGACTCGCTGGCGGTGGGGACGACGACGATCCGGGCCTTCGCGCCGCCCGCCAGCTCGACGAAGCGATCGCGGACGGAGTCCGGGAGCCCTCCGCCGCCGCAGATCACCAGGTGGCCCGCCTCCTCCTCGGCCCGGGATGCGCCGGAGGACGACGCCAGGCACGCGAAGGAGAGCATGAACGCCGCGAGCGGGCGGAGCGAAATCATGGGCGACTCCTGGGTGGGAGATCACCCGGGCCGCCTTCGCTGGGGAGGATTGCGACTCCCTCGGCCCGGGGGCTGGGAAGGGAGCGATGAGAGGCGCCGCCGAGATTCGAACTCGGGGTGGAGGTTTTGCAGACCTCTGCCTTACCACTTGGCTACGGCGCCGACGTCGGGGAGGATTGGGTGAGGATCGCCCCCCCGTCACAGGGGCTCTAAACTACCCGAACCGCACGCCGAGGGCAAGCAGAGTTGCCGACGCGAGTGCGGGTTTCGTCGTGCGATCTCACCGTGCCAGGTCTTTATCGAGTTTCCGGAGCGAACCCTCCAGCATTTCCCGCCGGCCGGTCGGGATCGTCGCCGGATCGAGGCGATCCAGGGCGCCCGCCAGGCGCGCCCGGAAGGCTGGCAACCGGCCTCGATCGGCCCCCTCGGCGATGCGTCGCGTGAGGTCGCCGGGGAAGTCCGACCCGGGACGCCACGGGGCGACCGCGATCCGCCCCCACAGGTCGAGGGCGTCGTCGAAGCGATCCTCGCGGAGGAGGGCGGCGAGCCGGCCGAAGGCCGCCGTCTCGACGGCCCGCCACACGGTCGGGGTCCGCTCGCGGTCCGGGATTCGAAGCAATCGGTCGAGCAGCCCCGCCAGGTCCCCCGCCGCGAGGCAGCGGTCGACGAGCAGGGCGTCGAACCGGGCGCGGCGACCGGCGTCGAGCCGGCTCCGGTCCAGGTCGTCGAGCGCCTGGAGGACGTCGGGCGTCGCGGCCGTGCCGAGGGTCGCCGAGGCCAGCAGGGAGGCTTCGTAGCACCAGTCGAGCGTCCCGGCCGCATCCGGGGAGTCGGGCCGGGGGCGCGCCGCGAGGACGTTGACGCCGGGCGGGGACGCATCGGCGTGGGCCCGCCGGGGGCGGTCGCGGGCGCGGTCGGGATCGATCCGATAGAACGGGTCGCCGAGGTAGACCAGCCGCCAGGGAAAGCCGAATCCCTCGCCCGGCCCCTGCCGGAACGCCGCGCCCAGGGGGACCTCGGCGACCATGAGCTGGGCCAGGATGTACGGCACGCGGAAGCTGATCAGGTAGGGTTCGTTCATCGACCCGTAGTAGATGAACGCCCCGCGGTCCAGGAAACGGCCGGCGATGGTGTCCGGGTCGGTCGGGTCGGCGGCGGAGAAGCTGTGGATCAGGGAGACCGCCGACGTCCCGTCCAGGGGGACGTCGCCCGTCAAGCCCGGGCCGCCCGCGATCGTGAAGCGGACCGGCGAGCCCGAGGAATTCATCATCAGGAGGTCCCGCCCCCCCGGCCCCTCGATCGCCGCGCGCCAGGCGGCCAGGTCGGCCAGGCTCCCGGCGTGGGCCCGGACGTCGGCGGCCGGCCGGATCAGCCGGAGGATCGTCGCGGCCCCGGCCACGTCGTAGTCCGACCAGGGGTGGCCGCCGCCGTAGGTGTTCCAGAGCAGGGCCGATTCGGGCTGGAGGAAGAGCGCCGCCATCGCCCGGTAGACGGACGCCGGGGCGTCGCCGAGGAGGCGGCCGGTGTAGGCCCAGCGCCGTCGGGCCCCGTCCACGTCGGCCGTCCCGGGGGGCAACTCGCGGCCGAGCAGGTCGTCCACGGCCCGATCGCCCCGATTCATGCCGGAGCCCCGCCGCGAATCGTAGCGGAAGGGCCAGTCGCCGGCCAGCGTCAGGAAGTCGACGTCGTCGCCCAGGTCGCCGTACGACTTCGCGACCGAAGCGACGCGGGCCTCCACCCGCCGGGCGAAGGCGATCGCCTGCTCCTCGGTGAGGGTCGCGGCGAAGCCGAGCGGCTCCTCCCGCCGGTCCTCCGTCACGACCCGCCCGACCCGGACGAGGGGCTGGAATCGGCCCGCGGCCAGCGCGGCCGCCCCCGCCAGCGCCGGGCTGCCGGGGTGCGACAGGACGAGCCCGGGGGGCGTGCGGCCCAGGTCGCGAGGCCGCGCCCCGGGGGGCGGCAGGTCGACCTGGCCCGGCTCGTCCTCGACCCACGCCCGGCTCACGGCCTCGCCGGCCGCCCCCCATTCGTCCACCGGCCCCGACCCGACGCCCCGGGGGGTCGTCGGCCACCGCAGGATGCGCGAGGGCCGGAACGCCTCCGCGAACGGGAGGGTCCATCGCGGGTCGTCGATGAGGATCGGATAGAACGTCCGCCCGTCCCACGCGGCGAGGGCGGAGAAGAAGGTCGGGACGTCGGCGACCAGCACCAGTTGATCCACCACCTCCCGCCCCGGGCCTCGCATCTCCCGCCAGGTCCTCGCCGCGTCCAGGAGGTGGGCGATCCGCGGGTCGTCCATCGACTCCACGGGCGCGGCGGAGGCGGGCGCGGCGACGACGCCGGGCGGGTACGGATCGCGCGGCGAGCAGCCGCCCGGCAGGGCCAGGGCGACGGCCGCCGGCAGGATGCTGCGAAGTCTCGACCTGGGGGGTGACATCGCGCCTCGTCCGTCGCCGACGGGGATGGGGCCGGCCCGGGCGAGGCCGTTCGGGTGGAGCACGCCTATCCCAACCGTTATACTGGCGGCGTCGAGGGGGCTCCAATCCCCTCGGGTCGTGATGTCTTGCAAGGAGGACGGCCCGGCCCGCGTCGCCGATCGCGACGCCCGGTCGTCCTCGCGGTCGTTTCGAATCGAACGAAGGGGCTACCATGAAACGAGGCGGCATCCTCAACCCGGCGATCTGCTCGCTCCTCGCCGAGTTGGGCCAGACCGACGAACTCCTCATCGTGGACGCCGCCTACCCGCTCCCCAGCGACGCCCACGTCATCGACCTGACCCTCACGCCCGGCATCCCCCGCCTTCTGGACGTCGTCCGCGCCGTGGCCGAGGAGCTGGTGATCGACGCCATCGCCGTCCCCGTCGAGATCAAGGACCACAGCCCCCGGCTGTTCCAGGAGATCCTCAAGTGCGTCGGCGACGTCGACGTCGACGAACTCCCCTACCATGAGTTCAAGGAGCAGTCGCTGGACGTCAAGGGGGTCATCCGGACCGCCGAGTTCAGCCCCTACGCCAGCGTCCGGATCCTCGCCGGCAGCGCGTACTGACGCGACCCCCGCTCACAGGCTGGGGTTGGAGAATTCCTTCAGCGGCAGCGCCACCGGGACCTGGTGGCGCGAGCTGCGCGCGACGGCCTCCGTGAACTGCATGTAGCGGGCCCCGGTCGCGAAGTCGGTGTGCGTGACGGGCCGTTCGCCCCGGATCGCCGCGACGAAGTCGGCCTCGACGCGCCAGCCGCCGCGGAGGCCGTCGGGGATCGGCAGGGCCCGAGGGGCGTCCTCGCCCCGGCGCACGCCGCGAACCTCGTCCGTCAGCAGGTCGTAGAACAGCGAGCCCTCCGAGCCGTGCAGGGCCACGCCCATCGACCGGCCCCCCCACAACACCGCGCTCAGGCGGTACGTCCCGACCGAGCCGTCCTCGTGGGTCGTGAGCACCTGGACGCTGTCCGGCGTCCCCACGGCCTTGGTCCGGTTCGACTCCGGGTCGAAGCGCTCGGGGACGAGCTTGGAGGCATAAGCCAGGACGCGACGGGCCGGCGGGACCCAGCGCGAGACGGTCTCGTGGAGGATCCCCAGGGTCAGCATGTTGAAGCCCGAGTACCGGGTCTTCTGCCGCCATCCCATCGGGGTCGACGGGTCGGCGAGGTCTCCGGCCAGGCCGTCGACGTGGACCTCGCGGAGCGTCCCGAGGAATCCGTCGGCGATCAGCGACCGGACGAACGCCTCCCCGGCCAGGCCGTAGGGGCTGGGGACGACCATCGCCGCCTGCCCCGTCGCCTCCCGGGCCCGATCGAGCATGCGCTGGGCCTCGCGGGCGTTCATGGCCATCCGGGCCTGGGTCAGGACGTGCTTGCCGGCGTCGAGCGCCGCGAGCGTGACGGGGCAGTGCATGTAAGGCCACGCCCCGATCAGCACCGCGTCGACGCTCGGGTCCTGGATCACGTCCTCCCAGTTGCCGTAGGTCTTGGGGAGGCCCAATTCCCGAGCGGCCCGCGCGGAGGACTCCCGGCGACGGTTGCAGACGCCGACCAGCTCGACGCCGCGGATCGCCCGGAAGTTGGGGACGTGCTTCGAGCGCACGATCGCGCCGGCCCCGATGATCGCGATGCGAATCGTCCCCCGCGGCATGTCGATCCCCATCGGACGGTGGCGTGGGCCGGGCGAGCCGACCACGGCGCCGCCCGGGGGATTCTAGGGGGGCCGTCAAAAGGCGATCGGGAGCCCCAGCTTGCGACGCACCGCGACGAACTGCCCCGCGTGCAGGATCGGATGCGTGCCCGCCAGGTGCAGGAGCTGCCCGACCGTCGGCGCGAACGGCGGCAGCGGCCCGCCGGCCCCCTCGGTCGCGTCCAGCTCCTCGTCCGGCAGGGAGTCCAGCAGGGCCAGCGTGGCGGCCCGCTGCGTCTTCCACAGCGCGAGGTATTCCTCCGGCGACAGGAACTTCGCCGGGTCGTCCACGGACGTGTTCGAGGTGGCGTACGTCTCCTCGAAGCCCTCGGGGAGCGGCGGCGCGGATCCCGGGCGGATCATCTCCATCATCTTCCGCTCGCCGGCGATCAGGTGGCCGAGCTGCCAGGCGATGTGGTTCATCCCCGGCACGGCGCGGATGAGGAGGTCGTCCTTCTTCAGGCCGTCGAGGTAGCGGCCCATGACCAGCTCCGAGCCTCCGAACGCCTTGCGAATCAGTTCCTTGGCCGTCATCGAGATTCCTTTCGGGACCGGAAAGGGGATAGCCGGCGTGTCGCCGGCCGTCAGGGGTTGGCCGCCGCCTTCGGCTCGGGGGCGGGGTCGAGCGCGAAATCGGCGATGAAGAGCTGGCTGTTGCGGTCGGTGCCGCGGGCGTTCGACGTCCACATCAGCTTCTTGCCGTCGGGGCTGAAGACGGGGAGGCCGTCGAAGCCGTCGTGGTACGTCAGCCGTTCTTCGGCCTTCGTGTCCACGTTCATCAGGTAGACCTCGTAGTTCGAATGCCCGTGGCGGCTGGTGGAGTAGACGATGTGCTTCGAATCGGGGTGCCAGAACGGGCCCCAGTTGACCGACTCCTCGGAGGTGAGCGGGCGCTCGTCGGTCCCCTCGACGTTGTTGACGTAGAGCTGGAGCAGGTCGTCCCCCTTGCGGTCGCTGCGGTAGACGATCCGCCTGCCGTCGGGCGAGAAGAACGGGCCGCCGTCGTAGCCCTTGGAGTTCGTGATCCGGCGCGGATTCTTGCCGTCGGCGTCCATGACGTAGATCTCGCCGTCGCCGTCGCGGTGCGAGGTGAAGACGATGGACTTGCCGTCGGGCGAGAAGCTCCCCTCGGCGTCGTAGCCGTCGGCGTCGGTGAGCCGCGTCAGGCCCTTGCCGTCGAGGTCCGCCCGGAAGATGTCCATGCCGTCCGGGAAGCTCCAGCGGTAGCGGCTGCCGGTCCGGCTGTACGCGCTGCGGGGGGCGGAGGGGGACGGGTTCAGGTGGGTCGAGCCGAAGATGATCGACCTGCCGTCGGGCGCGAAGAACGCGCAGGTGCAGGCCCCCTCCCCCGTGCTGACCATCCTCGGCCTCGCGCCGGGCGTCAGGTCGGCGACGAAGATCTGGTACTCGTACTGGTTGGGCTTCGGCTCCAGGAAGATCGATTCCGGGAGGTTGGGGACGGCCTGGAAGACGATCCGCCCGCCGTCCGGGCTGAAGTATCCCTCGCCCGCGCGGAAGAACCCGAAGGTCGCCTGCCGGATGTTCGTCAGGTGCTTCGACTCCAGCTTGGCGACCTCCTCGGCCGAGAGCGGACGCTGGGCCCCGCCGCCATGCTGGCCGGCCAGGGCGACGCTCAGGATCAGGGCGGACGTGACGGTCGGAGTCATCGGCGGGGCCTCCGGTTCTTTCCTTGGTGGTGCTCGCTCGCCTAGTATAGGAGCGGCGTTTCGAGTTGACCATCGGGCGACGGGGCGGCGGCGACGTGAAGATCTACACGAAGACGGGTGACGCGGGGACGACCGGGATCCTCGGGAGCCGGCGGCTCCGCAAGGACGACGCGAGGATCGAAGCCTACGGGACCGTCGACGAGCTGAACGCCGCCCTCGGCGTGGCGCGGGCCTGCGGGCTGGAGGCGACCGAGGACGCGCTCGCCGCCCGGTTCCAGGACGAGCTGTTCACCCTGGGCGCGGCCCTGGCCGACCCCGACCCCGAGGGCCCGTTCCACAACCAGATCACCGACGCCCACGTCGAGGCCCTGGAGAAGGCCATCGACGAGCGGGTGGCGGAGCTGGCCCCCCAGCGCAGCTTCATCCTGCCCGGCGGGTCGCCCGGGGCGGCGCAGCTCCACCTGGCCCGAACCATCTGCCGGCGGGCGGAACGCCTGGTCGTCCACCTGGCCAACCTCCCCGACGAGCACGTCCCGACGCCGCTGCTGATCTACCTCAACCGCCTGAGCGACCTGCTGTTCGTCATGGCCCGGACCGTGAACCACCACGCCGGCGTGCCCGACGTCCCCTGGATCTTCAAGAAGTGACGGCGGCGGGGAAGGCCGTCCTCATCACCGGCGGCCGTCGGGTCGGGTCGGACCTGGCGCGGACGCTCGCCGCCCGGGGATGGCGGGTCGCCATGACCTACCGCACCAGCCGCGAGGCCATCGAGCGGGCCGTCGCCGACGTCGAGGCCGCCGGGGTCGAGGGCCTCGCCGTCCCGGCCGACCTGGCGGACCCCGCGCAGGCCGAGGCCGCCGTCGCCGCGGCCGTCGCCCGCTTCGGCCGGCTCGACGCCCTCGTCAACATGGCGAGCGTCTACCGGAAGACGCCGCTGGCCGACCTGACGCCGGCCGACTTCGACGAGATGGTCGCCGCCAACCTGGCCGCCCCCTATCACGCCGCGATCGCCACATCCCGCGCGATGCTCTCGCAGGAGCCGATCGACGGCATCCGGGGGAAGATCGTCTTCTTCGGCGACTGGGCCACCGAGCGGCCGTACAAGGGATACCTCCCCTACCTCGCCGCGAAGGGCGGGATGACCACGCTCGCGACCGCCCTGGCCGTCGAGCTGGCCCCGTCGATCCCCGTGGCGACGATCCAGCCCGCGATGATCGACGCCCCGCCCGACTTGTCGGAGGAGGACAGGCGGGCGGGTCTCGAAGCCACCCCGCTCCGACGGTTCGGCTCGCCCGCCGACGTCAACCGCCTGGTCGTCTACCTGCTCGACGAGACGGACTTCGTCACCGGGGCCTGCTACCGGGTCGACGGCGGCCGGTTCCTGGGCGACGGCTGAGCCCCCGATTCCTTGTGGAGCACGTCGCCGCGGCGTTAAACTCCATCGATCATCGGACTCGTCCCCTCCCGCGCCCCGCCGAGGAAATGGCATGAAGGTCCATCACCCCTGGTCGTCCCGGGTCGCCCGCACCGTCGCGGGCCTGTGCCTGGCCGTCCTCGTCGGCCCCCCCGCCGGGGCGGCGGAGCCGGCGGGGATCTGGAAGCTCGTCGTCCTGGGCGTCGGGGAAGACGACTTCGCCATCGTCGACCTGCACCGCCAGGACGGCAAGCCCCGCGGCGTCCTGCTCGACGGCCGCAAGGGGATGTTCGACAAGGCGAAGGTGGAGGACGTCAAGCTCGAAGACGGCAAGGCCGGATTCACCCTGAAGGCGCCGCCGCTCTCGATGAGCTTCGCCGGCGATCGGGCCGGCGACGGGCCGGAGGCGGGCCGGATCCTCGGGACGATCCGCTTCCAGGACAACGTCTTCCCCGCCCGGCTGGAGACGACGCGAGCGGAGCGGCTCGGCCCCCAGAAGCCGGGGATCATCGGCAAAGACTACTTCGAGGCCCGCCAGAAGACCGATCCCAAGGCCCGCGTCGAGGCGTTCCGGGCGATGGTCAAGAAGTTCGCCGGCTCGCCGGTCTGCTACGTCCCGTACACCGAGATCCTCGATTCCGCCGGCGCCGCCGGCCTCACGACGGCGGACGTCGACGCCCTGCTCTCCACCTGGCGCAAGGAGGCCGCGCCTTACGGCCCGGCCTGGCTCCGCGAGGTCGACGTCAAAGCCCTCGGCGCCCTGGCCCCCCAGAAGGCGTACGCCGCGACCGCCCTGAAGATCGGCCGCGACGTCGAGGCGGGCTTCGCCGCCGACGCGACCACCGAGGCCCGCCAGGCCGTCGCCCGGCTCGTCGCCGAGGCCGCCCGCAACGCCGGCGAGGCGGACGCCGCCGCCGAGGCCGAGGCCCGCGTGGCGAAGCTGGAAGCCCAGCTCGACGAGGAATACCACCACAAGGTCCCGCCCTTCGAGACCAAGGCTTACGCGGGCCGGAAGAAGCCCGACGCCGGCCGCCCGGCGGTCCTGGAGCTGTTCACCGGGGCGCAGTGCCCCCCCTGCGTCGCGGCCGACGTCGCCTTCGACGGCCTCCTGAAGACGTTCCAGCCGACCGAATTCCTCGGCCTCCAGTACCACCTGCACGTCCCCGGCCCCGACCCCCTGACGAACCCCGACGCGATCGCCCGCCAGCGCTACTACGGCGACGACGTCCGCGGCACCCCGGCCGTCTTCTTCAACGGCCGCCCCCAGGCCGGCGGCGGCGGCCCGATGGCCGCGTCCGAGTCGAAGTACCAGGACTATCGGCGCGTCATCGATCCCATCCTGGAGGAGAAGAAGCAGGTCGACGTCGCCGTCTCCGCCTCCCGGGCCGGCGACGAGATCGCCATCGTCGCCGAGGCCGCCCTCCCCTCCGCGTCCAGGGAGGGGGCCGTGAAGACCGGCAAGGCGTCCTCGATCAAGCTCCGACTGGCGCTCACCGAGGAGTCCATCCGCTACGTCGGCGGCAACCGGCTCCGATTCCACCACCACGTCGTCCGGGCGCTCCCGGGCGGGGCGGACGGGACGGCCCTCGTCGACGGCCGCGGCAAGGTCGAGGTCAAGGTGAACCTCGCCGAGCTGCGCAAGTCGCTGGAGAAGTACGTCGCCGAGCAGGCCGAGGAACGCCCCTTCTTCGGCGTCCTGCCCGACGTGGCGCTCAAGAACCTGTCCGTCGTCGCGTTCGTGCAAGACGATCTGGACAAGGTCATCCTCGGCGCGGCATCTGCATCGGCGACGACGGCGAACCCTTGAGGCTCAGGGCCCGGTCGGCCTTGGGGCCGGGCCGGGTGGGACACCGGCGGAAGGTCGCGGATACAGCGAGGGCCGAACATGGCGGGCGCGGCGTCGGACCAGGACGGGGCCCGAGGGGCCAGGTCGAAGGGCGTGCCGGTGGGCGTGGCGGTCTCGACCACCGCGGGGCCGGGCGGCGTCGTCACGGCCCGCAAGGCCGGCGAGCTGCGGGACATGGGACTGGAGGTCTCCCCGCGCAAGGTCGGCTTGCCGGCGGCCCTCCAGAACCTGGCCAAGGCGGTGAACATCGCCTTCCAGACCGATTACGGCGAGAACTACCTGGAGTCGGTCTACCAGGCGGCCATCGTCCGCCGGGGCGAGGTCGACATCATCCACCGCGAGTATTTCGGCTTCGGCGACTCGTGGTTCGGCCAGTTCGGCCGCCTGATCCGCTCGCTGGGGCTGAGCCTGGAGGGCCCCGACCCCGCCTCGCCGGAGGGGCAGGCCCGGATCCGCGAGCAGGGCGCGTCGTCGATCCGCGGCCTGTTCAGCCTCATCGGCCGCAAGCTCGACCTGGTCTCCGAGTACGAGGACCGCGTCCCGGCCTACGTCGAGCAGATGTTCGACCGACTCGAAGCGTCGGGGATCATCGTCGGCTGGGACCGCAACGACTGGGAGGTCTGGACGACCCGGATCGGCCTCGACATCCGGATCGCCCCGCGGGAGGCCGAGGCGTCCTGACCGGCCGTCGCGGGCCTCAGACGGGATCGGATCGACGCAGCGTCGCGCGGGCGACCGTGGGGGCGTGCGATTCCCTCTCGGCCGCGTCGATGCGCAGCCGGCGTCCGGACTCGCGGGCGGCGCGGCAGTCGGCGATCAGGTCCATGTACCGATGGACGTGCTCGCTCTCCGACCACGGCCCGATCCGCTGGGCGAACCCCCGCGCGGCCAGCTCGGCGCGGAGGTCTTCGTCGTGGACCATCCGTCGCATGGCGGTGAGCAGCTCCGAATCCGTCCGGTAGGCCAGGCCGCCGCCGCTCTCGGCCCCCGTCTCGCGGATCGCCCCCCCGCCCTCGTGGACGACGACGGGCGTCCCGGTGGCGAACGCCTCCAGCACGACGTACCCGAACGTCTCCGGGAACAGCGACGGCACCACCACCGCCCGCGCCCCGCGAAACAGCCGGGCCAGGCCGTCGCCGCCGAGCAGGCCCTCGAACCGCACGTTCGGCAGCCCCTCGGCCAGCCGCCGCAGCTCGGGCTCGTAGGGCCCGGTCCCGGCCAGGCGCAGGTCGACCTCCGGCAGGTGCTTCATCAGGGGGATGAGGCGCTGGAAGCCCTTCATCGCCACCAGCCGCCCGGCCGCGGCCACGTACGGGCGAGCGGTCGCCGCCGGCTCGTGGTCCTCGACGCCCCCCGACCAGTCGTCGGGGAGGAAGTACGGGACGTGGACCAGGGGTGCCCACCGATCCATCCCGCGCCGTCGGTGTTCCTCCAGGGCGTGCCGGCTGGGGAAGACGAGGGCGTCGAGGTGGCCGAGCGCCTTCGGGACGGCGTTGGTGTATCGCCAGGCTTGCGGGGGCCGCTTGCCGGCGATCGAGCACCGGAGGCAGGCGTCCTTGTCGCACGCCTTGCGGTCGTACTTCCAGAGCAAGTGCATCGGACAGATGAGCCAGTGCTCGTGGGCCGTCATGATCCGCACGGCGCGCCGGTTCGCGCCCAGCCCCAGCACGCCGGGGCCGCCGACCAGCGAGATGTTGTGGAAGTGGACGACGTCCAGGTCGTCCGCGTCCAGGACCTCGCGCAGAGCCTTCGACTTGAACAGCGGCAGGCCGGTCGCCTGGGTGGCCAGCGGCGAGAGGACGCCCCGGCCGCTCTCCAGGGGGTGCAGGTGGAGGCCCGCGGTCGGCGTGTATTGCCGCAGGGGATGGTCGCCGCGGACGGCGTTGAAGGCGTCCACGCAATGGAAGACGTGGACCTCGTGCCCGCGCCGGCAGAGGGCCTGGCAGAGGCGATCGACGTAGGCCGCGTCCCCCCCGAAGCTGTGGGCCCCGAAGAAGGTGGTGATCATGCAGAACTTCACGGTGTGACCTCCTGTCACGGCTGCGCGGGCGTCCCGCCCGGCGTGATCGTCTCGCTCGGTCAGAGAGTCGGCTCGGCCGCCTCCGCCTCGCGGGCGGAGACGTCGATCGGGTGGAACGCGACCCGCCAGTGCCTCGCCCGCTCCAGGCCGCCGGTCGCGACGATCGTCGCGGCGTAGGTGACGGCCCCGCCGAACACGGCCACAGCCACGCTCCACCGGACCAGGAACAGGCAGACGGGGACCATCGCCGCCGAGGCCAGCAGCGGGCGGCCCAGGTGGTGGTGCCACGCCGGCCGCCTCCCCTCCCGGGCGAGGCTGTGGAAGCCGGCCGCCACCAGCGCCAGGCCGATCAGCAGCACGGCCGCCGTCGCGCCGACGAGGCCGAACTGCAATCGCATCAGGTAGACGAGCGGGCCGATCACGATCGCCGCCAGGACAAGCGAGACCACGCCCGCCGTCTCGCGATTCAGGGCGATCAGCGTCGTCTGGTAGCAGAAGGCGATCGTCAGGAGCGGGGCCCGCCAGATCCCGACGGCCAGCAGCAGCCCCGCGCCGTCGTAGTCGGACGACCCCAGCAGGCCGACCAGCGGCTCGGCGAGGATCGTCACGCCCACCGCCAGCGGCACCAGGGCCGTCATCAGCGCCTCGACCAGCGAGTCCAGCGCGTTGCGGCCGGCGTCGGGGTGGTGGCGCCAGAGCCGGGCCAGCGTGGGGAACGTCGCGTGCTGGACGATCAGGCCGAACGTCAGGATGACCGTGACCATCCGATACTGCGCCCCGTACCGCCCGACGTCCGCCCAGCTGCTCGTCACCCCTACGACCAGCACGTCCGCGGCGATGATGAGCGCCTGGGAAAGCTGGATGGCGCAGACCGTCTTGCCGCGGTTGACCAGGATCGTGGTGAACCGCAGGCTGAACCGCGGCCGGGGCAGCCGGTACGTCCGGAGGTAGCTCAGCCAGATCAGGGCGATGCCGCCGGCCTCGCCCAGGGCCAGGAAGATCGGCACCCAGGAGATCCGCGAGGCGTCGCCGACGAACGCCAGCACGCCCGCCCCGTAGAAGATCGTCCGGAAGCAGAGCGAGATCGCCAGCAGCCCCATCCGCTCCGTGCCGCGATAGACGAAGTCGAGCCCGATGGCCGTCGTGAACAGCATCAGGCCGTAGAGCGTCAGGATGGTCCAGTCGGCCGGGTCCTCCAGCGTCAGCCGGCCCACGGCCGTCAGCACGGAGAACAGCGAGACCGCCAGCAGCGTCTTGAACGCCAGGACGTGGTCCACCAGCGGCTTGATGAGCCGCGGGTGCCGCGACAGCTCGCGGGCCACCATCACGTCGCTGCTGTCCCGCACCAGCAGGACCAGCCAGAAGACGACGCTGAAGGCGAATTCCACACGCCCGTAGCCCCCGCCCCCCAGCCGCTTCATCAGCGTGATCGTCACGAAGACCGAGCAGGCCCGGCAGAACAGCTCGGCCAGGCTCAGGTAGGCGACGTTGGAGGCGATCCGACGGCTTCGCGCCCGGGGGCACGTCTCCAGCGCCGGCACGCTCGGGCGCGACGGCCGGGGACGCTTCGACGACGCCGAGAGACGCCGCCTCCGCTTGCTGAGGGTCGGGCTTGCCATTCGAGGACGCACTTCCTTGAGGGCTCGAGCAAAGCTCGCTTCCTTGTGAGCTCCATCGGCTCGCATATAGATCGCCAGGATCTATCGGCTTCCTCGTCTCCTCCACCTTAGCAGGGCTCGCCGCATCGCCCCGCCCCCGCACTCGGCCGGCCGATCAACCCTCCCCTCCCCCCGATCCGGAGGTCCGAAGGCCGGGCGCGTCCGATGGGAGTCGAGATCCGGGGCCCTCGGGCGCATCCCTACGCCGAAAATGGGCCACCGACGGACGATCCGCCCGCCGACGGCCGGCATCCTATGGGTGTGACCCCGCCCTGTCAATTCAAGGTTGAACCCACGACGACGACGGGGCGACGCCTCGGCCCTCGCCGATTCAGGAGGACGCCCGGCGGCCCGGCCGGAACCGATAGACGTAGATCAGGCCGACGGCCGCCATCAGCAGGCCCCACCACACGTCCGCATGGAGGTGGAACAGGGCGACCCGGGATTCCGGCGGGGGCGGGAAGGCCAGGGCGTACAGGCCGGCGGCGAAGATCAGCACGCCGTAGATCAGCAAGACGCCGCCGATGAACAGCCAGATGGGGACCTGATCCTCGTCGTGCATGGTCGCGATCGCCTCCCGGGTCGCGCCGGACCTCGGCGCATGCCCGAGTGTACGCCGACGGCCGCCCGCATCCAAGCGGGTCAATCCCCCCCCATCACCGTGACGGACCCCACGAGGTCGTCGATCCCGATGGGCGTCCGGGCGGGGAAGCGGCAGTAGGTGGGATAGGGCTCGGTGCCGTCGACGATCAGGGTGCGATGGTTGGCCTGCCGGAAGCCCTCGTCGCAGGGCTGGTGGCCGGTGACGAAGAGGTCGGCGTCGACCATCGCGGCGAAGCGGTCGGCCGTCTCCTCGGACGTGTCGCGGCCCCAGGTCATGGCGTACACGGCCCCCCGGCGCTTCATGGCCTCCTCGGGCCAGGCGTCGGCGTCGAGGACGGAGAGGTCCAGGTCGTCGAGCCAGTCGCCGTCGGGGAGGGTGTGGCAGCAGAAGACGCGGTTGGGGGTGCGGACCGCCAGGGGCATGTCGGAAAAGAGCTTCTGATAGGCCGCGTAGACCTCGCCGGCCGCGCCGCCGTAGGTGCGCTCGATCCCCTCGCGGAACCGGGCGTTGAGTGTCCGGCCGTCCTTGCCGATGACCCGGCCGGTCAACTCGGACAGCTCGTGATTGCCGAGGATGACGTGGACCCGGTCGGGATACTGGCACTTCAACGCGCAGACGACGTCGACCAGCCGATGCGAGAGGTCAGGCCGCTCGTCGTCGTGCTTGTTGACCTCGTGGATCAACTCCTGGAGGACCAGGTGGCGGTTGGGGTGGCGGTCCAAAGCGGCCTCGGCCAGGACCCACTTGAAGGCCCGGAGGTTGCCGTGGAGGTCGCCGACCACCATCAGGTCGTCGGCGAAGGCGCGCACCACCGACCCGGCGCGGCCGGGCGTGCTCCGCATCAAATCGCCGGCCCTGCGGACGGTCGCCAGGATCTTCGAGACGTCGGCCATCGGGGTCTCACCATTCGGACTCGACCGCGAACTCCCAGTGCTGGAAGAGGGTTTCGAGCTTCTGCTTCAGCTCGTCGTGGCGCTCCTGCACCCGCATCGCGTTCGTCGGGTCGCGCCAGGTCGCCGGCTGGCCGAGCAGGTCCTCGACCTCCGCCGCCTCGGCCTCGGCCTGGGCGATGTCCTTCTCCAGTTCGGCGGCCGGGCGATACGAGAATTTCTTCTTGTTCTTCGGCTTCGATTCGGCGGCCTTCGGGGGGGGCGGCGGGGCCGGGGCGGCGGCGCGGGCCTTCGCCTTCTCGGCCGCCTCCTTCTCCTTCTGGACGAGGGCGCTATAGGCTTCGTAATCCCCCTCCACGACCTTCACCTTGCCGCCGCCGGCCACCACGAGGATCCGGTCGGCCACGCTGTTGAGGAAGTAGCGGTCGTGGCTGACCACCAGCACCGTCCCCTCGAACTCGCGGATCGACCGCTCCAGCGCCTCGCACGACCAGATGTCCAGGTGGTTCGTGGGCTCGTCCATCACCAGGAGGTTCGCCCCGGTGGCGCAGAGGCGGGCGAGAGCCGCCTTGGCCTTCTCGCCGCCGGAGAGCATGCCGACCTTGCGGAACGCCTGGTCGCCGGTCAGCCCGAAGCGGGCGATGAGCGAGCGGACGTCCCCCTCCACCCAATCGGTGTCGTCCTCGGGCCAGACGGCGCGGACGACCGTGGTGTCATAGGCGAGCGACTGCAACCCCTGATCGTGATAGCCGACCATGACCTTGTGGCCGAGCTTCACGTCGCCCGAATCGGCCTTCTCCTGGCCGATGAGGGTCTTGATGAGGGTGGTCTTCCCCGCCCCGTTCGGCCCCAGGACGCCGATACACTGGCCGCGCTCGACGGTCAGGTTGAGGTCCTGGAACAACGGCTTGTCGAACGACTTGGAGAGCTTGCGGGCCTCGATGACGATGTCGCCGGAGCGGTCGACTTCCTCGAAGCCCATGACGGGGCCGACGATGTCGCGCATGGTCTCCACGCGCTCGGACTGGAGGCGGTCGAGCTTCCGCTCGCGGTCCTTGGCCTGCTTGGCCCGCTGCCCCGCGCCGTACTTCCGGATGTAGGCTTCGAGCTTCTCGGTCTTTTCCTCGAACCGCTCGGCCTGGCGTTCGAGCACCTTCGCCCGCTCCTCGCGGAGCCGCCAGTACTGCGAGTAGTTGCCGGGGTAGACGTCCATCGAGCCGCCGTGCAGCTCCCAGACCTTGGTGACGATCTTGTCCAGGAAGTAGCGGTCGTGGCTGACGATGACCATGCCGACCGGCTGGCGCGAGAGGTATTCCTCCAGCCATTCGGTGGTCTGGATGTCCAGGTGGTTGGACGGCTCGTCCAGGAGCATCAGGTCGGGGGCTTCCAGCAGCAGCTTGGCCAGCATGAGCCGCGACTGCTGGCCGCCGGAGAACGTGGCGGCCGGACGATGATACTCGTCCTCCTTGAAGCCGAGCCCGGAGAGGATCTCCTCGACGCGGTAGTCGACGTCGTAGGCGTCCTGGTGGAGGATCTGCTCGTGGATCTGGTCGTAGCGGCGGGCGGCCCGCTCACGATCGGCCTGATCGTCGGCCTCGGCCATCTCCTTCGCGGCCTCCTCCAGCTCCTGCTGGAGTTCCAGCAGCGAGGCCAGCCCGGAGCGGGCGACGTCCATCAGCGTCTGGCCCGGCTCGAAATCGGGCTGCTGCCGGAGCAGGCTGACCCGGACCCCGGCGCGGACGTAGACCGAGCCGTACTCGGGCTGCTCGGTGCGGTCGAGCAGCTTCATCAGCGTGGTCTTCCCCGCCCCGTTGGGCCCGACCAGGCCGATGCGATCGCCGGCGCGGACCTCGAAGGCGAGGTCGGTGAAGATCGGTTCGCCGGCGTACTGTCGACCCAGGCCCTGGGCGGAGATCAGGATCATGCGGTTCGCGTGGGGTGGGAGGAATCCATACGGCCGGCGCGGGGCCGTCGCCGCGGGTCGCGCTCGTCCCCGCGAAGTCCTTCCATCATACCGCCCCCCCGGCCGCCTCGACCACCCGGATCGCATGCGGCGACTCATCCCAAGGCGCGGCCCCGGCCGCTTCATCCCGACGGCGAGCGTCTGCAAAAAGGCGCAAGGAGACGGCCCGGATGGGGAAGCCGATCGGGAGGCTGGCCGCCGAAACGGCTCACTTGATCTTTCCGAAGGTGGCGAGAGGCAGCACGAGTTGCCTCGCCTGACTTCCAAAGGGGACGAAGCCGTGGTGCTGATAGAACGCCTCCGCCTGGTCGTCCTTGGCATCCATCACGAGGGCGAATGCGACCAACTCCGACCTCAGGGAACGCATGCCCGCGTCCCACAAGAGGGCGGCGCCAAGTTTCCGGCCGCGATAGGCTTGATCGACGGCCAGGCGTCCGAGACGTGCGACCGGCACGGAAGGGTAGCGCGGTAGGCGTTTGGCGAGCGCCTCCGGCAGTTCGTTCAAGGCCACGCCGCCCGCCGCGAGCGTGTAATACCCGGCGATCTTGCCGCTGGACGGCTCGACGGCCACGTAGCAGGCCGCGACGCGGCGGCGGATGTCCTGGGTGGCCTGCGCCTGCAAGTAGCGATCGAGGGGGGCGACGCCGCACGAAAACGCCGCTCGATCATGATGCACGCCGAGCGGCTCGATCGTAAGCGGTCCGGTCATGTTTCCTGAACCCACCGCTCATGGGCGGACCTGGCTCGTCGCAGCGCTTCGGAAGGCTCGGGCGGATTCAGGAGCGATTCGGCGAAACGCTCCTGATCGGCCACGGAGAGCCGAATCAACGTCGCTTCCTCGATGGTCCGCCGGGCCGCCTCCTGGGCGGCGGCGACGACGAAATCGCTCACGCTTCGGCCCTGGAGTTCGGCCGCCCGCTTCACGACCAGCAGGACATCGGGGGAAATACGCGCCTCGATGCGTGAAGTGCGGGACGATTGGCCTGGCATCTCGGATTCCTCCTCAGGCTTGACCTCAAGTATTGTACGGCGGTTCGCCGTACAAAGGCAATCCCACGTCCCTCGTTCTGGTCGACCAGTTCCTCGGAGCGAGTCTCCATCTGCATTTCGGGCCGTCCAATGAGGAGGTTTTCCCGGGCGGTCTGATCGGGATGCGTCAGCTCGGGGGGCTCTCCTCGCGATCGAAACCGGCCGGGTACGACAGAAATCTGCAATCGGGCGCGTTCGGCCGCGGACCATACAGGAGATCGATGCTCCCGCTCCTTGACAACTCGGCATCCGAAATCCACGCCCGGCGGCCCGACCGATCTCCGCAACGCGATCAGGGGCCGGGCTCCGGCCCCGCGGATCGCGCCGTCCGGGCACCTCCTCTCCCGGCGGGGCTGGCCGGCGACTCTCGAAAAAGACGCTTCAAAGACGACGAACGAACCCAAGCCTTGAAAGACATAAAACAATACTATTCCACGACTTGCAACCGCCCCCAAGGACTCCATCGGCGGCGAACGGACCCAGCGCCGCGGGGGCCGGTCGCGACGGCCGTCGGCGCGAACGCGGCTGTCGCGAGCGTCGGGGAAGGCATAAAATGGAGGGCTCATCAGCGTCCCGGCCGCGACGACGCGGGCAGTCCCGCACCGCGAGTGCGGCCGGGGTCGGCTGGAGGAACCGACGATGCCCGAATTCGCCTACCAGACGCCCTTCCCCCTCGGCCCCGACGACACCGAATATCGCAGCCTGGGAAAGGACCTGGTCTCCACCGCGACCTTCGAAGGCCAGGAGATCCTGAAGGTCCAGCCCGAAGCCCTCACCCTCCTCGCCCGCGAGGCCCTCCGCGACGTCTCGTTCCTGTACCGGCCCGCCCACCTCCGGCAGGTCGCCGCGATCCTCGACGACCCCGAGGCCTCGGCCAACGACAAGGGGGTCGCGACGGCCCTCCTCAAGAACGCGTGCGTCGCCGCCGGCTTCCAGCTCCCCATGTGCCAGGACACCGGCACCGCCACGGTCGTCGCCAAGAAGGGCCAGCGCGTCTGGACCGGGGGCGTGAAGGACGAGGAGTACCTCTCGAAGGGCATCTACGAGACCTACCAGAAGGAGAACCTCCGATACTCGCAGACCGTCCCCCTGACGATGTTCGACGAGGCCAACTCGGGGACGAACCTCCCCGCCCAGATCGACGTCCTCGCCACGAACGGGTCGACCTATGAATTCCTGTTCGTCGCCAAGGGGGGCGGCTCGGCCAACAAGTCGTACCTCTACCAGGAGACGAAGGCCCTGCTCAACCCCGCGAGCCTGGAGAAGTTCCTGAAGGAGAAGCTCCGATCGCTGGGGACCGCGGCCTGTCCGCCGTACCACCTGGCCGTCGTCATCGGCGGGACCTCCGCCGAGGCCACCATGAAGACGGTCAAGCTCGCCAGCGCGAAGTACCTCGACCATCTCCCGACCGAGGGGAACCGGCTCGGCCGGGCCTTCCGCGACCTGGAGATGGAGGCCAAGGTCATGGAGATCGCCCGCAAGAGCGGCATCGGCGCGCAGTTCGGCGGGAAGTACTTCGCCCTGGACGCCCGCGTGATCCGCCTCCCCCGCCACGGGGCCTCGTGCCCGGTCGGCCTGGGCGTCTCGTGCTCGGCCGACCGCAACGTCAAGGGCCGCATCGACCGCGACGGCGTCTGGCTCGAAGTCCTCGAACGCGACCCCGCCCGCTACATCCCCGCCCACCTCCGCGCCGGCATGGGGGCCGAGCACGGCGTCAAGGTCGACCTGGACCGGCCCATGAAGGACGTGCTCGCCGAACTCACCAAGTACCCGGTCGCCACGCCCCTGAAGCTCAACGGCCGGATGATCGTCGCCCGCGACATCGCCCACGCCAAGATCAAGGAACGTCTCGATCGCGGCGAGGGGATGCCCGAGTACCTGAAGGCCCACCCCGTCTACTACGCGGGTCCCGCCAAGACGCCCGAGGGGATGCCCTCCGGCTCCTTCGGCCCCACCACCGCCGGCCGCATGGACAGCTACGTCGACCTCTTCCAGGCGAACGGCGGGTCCATGATCATGATCGCCAAGGGGAACCGCTCGCAGGCCGTCACCGACGCCTGCAAGAAGCACGGCGGCTTCTACCTCGGCTCCATCGGCGGCCCCGCCGCCCTCCTCGCCCACGACAGCATCAAGAAGGTCGAACTCCTCGAATACCCCGAGCTGGGCATGGAGGCCGTCTACCAGATCGACGTCGTCGACTTCCCCGCCTTCATCCTCGTGGACGACAAGGGGAACGAGTTCTTCTCGCAGCTCCCCGTCCTCAACTGAGCGACGGAACCGACGTCTTCCCCACTCGCGGGGGAAGACAGACCCCGAAGGGGTCAGATGAGGGGGACGCGAAGCACGGGTATCGTTGGAATTCGCAATCCAGCCCGCTCTTACGACGACGGCTTTCTCGCTCGCCCCCCCCTCATCCGGCCCTGCGGGCCACCTTCCCCCGCGAGGGGGGAAGGCCGTCGTCCGGATCGTGAGCGGGGCTCAGACGCCGGATCAGGGCAAGGTGCCTCGGCCCGCGAACCGCGCGTCCGGGCCGAGGTCTTCCTCGATCCGCAGCATCCGGTTGTACTTCGCCAGCCGCTCCGACCGCGCGACGGAGCCGATCTTGATCTGCCCCGCCGCCGTCCCCACGGCCAGGTCGGCGATCGTCGCGTCCTCCGTCTCCCCCGACCGCGCCGAGACGACGGGACGGAACCCGGCGCGACGGGCCAGGACCAGGGCGTCCAACGTCTCCGTCAGCGTCCCCACCTGGTTCACCTTGATGAGCACCGCGTTCGCCGCGCCCGAGGCGACGCCGCGTTCGAGCCGGGCCGTCTGGGTCACGAATAAATCGTCGCCGATGAGCTGGACGCGGTCGCCCAGCCGATCCGTCAGCGCCTTCCAGCCGCCCCAGTCGTCCTCGGCCACGCCGTCCTCGATGGAGATGATCGGGTAGCGGTCGACCCAGCCGGCGAGCAGGTCGACCATGCCGGCCGAGTCCATCGGCCGGGCGACGTTCGAGAGCCTGTACGATCCCGTCGCCGGGTCGAAGAAGTGCGTCGAAGCGACGTCGAGCGCGATGTGGCCGTCAACCCCCGGCGTCAGCCCGCAGGCGAGCATCGCGTCGACGACGACCCGGAGCGCCTGCTCGTCGTTCTCGAGCTTCGGGCCGTACCCCCCCTCGTCGCCGACGAGGACCGATTCCGCCCCCAACTCCTTCAGCACGCCGCCGACGGCCCGGTACATCGCGACGATCGTCTCCAGCGCGTGCGAGTAGCTCTCGGCGCCGGTGGGGATGAAGAGGACGTCCTGGATGTCCAGGTTCCGCCCGGCGTGGAGGCCGCCGGAGATCATGTTGACCATCGGCAACGGCATCGTCGGCTCGCGCGGGACGGCGGGATCGAGGCCGGCCGCCCTCCCCTTCCAGAGCCGATTGACGTGGACGAACAGCTCCTCGCCCCGCGCCGCGGCGGCGGCGTGGGCCACGGCCATCGAGACGCCCAGCAGCGCGTTGGCCCCCAGCTTCGACTTGTTCGGCGTGCCGTCCAGCGCGAGCAGCGCGGCGTCGATCGCCGCCTGGTCGTCCAGGTCCATCCCCGCGATCGCCGGGGCGATCGCCGCGCGGACGTTCTCGACGGCCTTCCCCACCCCGAGGCCGGCGTAACGGCCGGGGTCGCCGTCGCGGAGTTCCAGGGCCTCGTGCCGGCCCGTGCTCGCGCCCGAGGGGACGATGGCGCGGCCGACGGCGCCGCCGTCGGCGATCGCGTCGACCTCGACCGTGGGCCGGCCTCGCGAATCGAGGACCTGTCGCGCCTTCAGAGCCCGGAGCGTCGCCATCCCGTCACCTCGATCGATCGCGGCCGTGTCTCAGCCCCTCGCCCCGGCGTCGAGGACGCGCTGCATCGCGTCCCAGCCTTCCGGCATGGCGTTGAAGAGGGCCAGGGCCGACCGCCGCGCGACGTCGCGCCCCGGAGCGTCAAGGTACTCGACGGGGCTCTTGCCGTCGACCCTCGCGAGCAGGCAGGCCGCCGTGTGCGCGATCCCCCGGGCCGTCAGCTCGTCGGGCGGGCCCAGGCGATCACCCAGCCGGTCGAAGTAGGCGCCGAGGAACCCGTCGACCAGGGCGTGGAACCCGCGATCGTCGACGACCCCGTGGATCCGCTTCAGCGCCAGGTGGCTGAGGAAGAACCCCAGGTCGAACCCGGGGTCGCCGAGGTGGGCGCACTCGAAGTCCAGCAGGACCAGGCCGCCGGCGTGGACGAGGATGTTCTTGGGGCTGAAGTCGCCCAGGACCAGGGCCCGACGCCCGGCGGGCAGGTCCATCGCGGCGATGAGCGCGTCGAACCGCGACGCCAGCCGGGGATGGGCCCGGGCCGTCGTGCGATAGTAGGGGTCGACGCGAAGCTCGTCGAACAGGGACGTATCCGCGAGCATCGGGTCGCGAGCGGGGTGGCCCGGGGCGTTGGCGTGGATCGTCGCCAGCCAGTCGCCCAGCCGGGCCGCGACGGCCGGGTCGGCGTCGCCGCGGAGGAGGCGGGCCTTCCAGGTCTCGGAGTCGTCCGGGGCGCAGGTCATGGCGAACAGGTATTCGCCCCGGTCCTCGAACAGGAGCGCGGGGACCGCGCCGGGCGGCAGCAGCTCGCCCAGGACCCGAAGGACGGCGTGCTCGACCCAGATCCGGTCCAGGCGGGCCCGCCACTCGACCGCCACGCGCAGCCGCTCGCGGCACTGCTTGACGACGAACGGCGGCCGGCCCTCGACTTCGATGCGGAGGACGACGTTGGAGACGCCCCCGCTCAGCTCGCGGACGGACGCCGGGACGCCCGGCGCGATCCGGCCCGTCTCGCGCAGGTAGTCGGCCGCGTTCTCGGACGTCAGCTCGCGCATGGGTCGCTCAGAGGAGGGTTTCGAGCAGCAGGCGGAGCTTGCGGACCTCGACCTCGCGGTCGAAGTCGTTGTCCGGCCGGTCCAGGATCGCCACGGTCAGCGAGCGATTGTAGCCGGCGCGGTTCAGCAGGTTGACGATCCGGGCGTACTCGATCCGCCCCTGACCGATGCGGACCTGGAACTCGTCGGCCCCCTTGCCGGTGTCGCGCAGGTGGATGTTCTGGACGAAGGGGAAGAGCTGGTCGACCTCGGAATCCTTCGCCGAGACGAAATGGCTCGGGTCGAGCGTCAGGCCCAGGCCGGGGACGGCCTTGCAGAGCTTCAGGGCGGCGGCGGGGTCGCCGGTGACGGCGTCGCGATGCGTGAGCATCGCCAGGACCAGGCCCTCGCGCATCGCGGTGGCCGAGAGGCCGGAGAGCCTCGCCACCTCGTCGTCCAGGGGCGTCCCGGCGGGCGCGGCGGTCATCGTGAGCACGGCCACGTTCAGGGCCTTGGCCAGCCGGCAGTGGTTGTCGAACCGCTTCTTCTGGAGGGGGTCGGACCAGTCGACGGGCCCGAAGTCCAGGTAGAGGGCCGACGGGATCAGGGCGGGCCCGCGCCGGAGGCGCAGGTAGGCGGCCTCGGGATCCTCGCCGACCTCGGACGGCCGCAGGTGCTGGCCGTCCTCCACGATGGCCAGCTCGACCTTGTCGAATTCCAGCTCGGCGATGTGCCGCAGGGCGGCCTCGAGCGGCTCGTTGGCGAAGCAGAGCGTGCTACAGGCTACGAACACCGGCGTCTCCTCCTTCTTCCGGCCGCCGGCCCGCGAGGGCCTCCGTCCGGGCCGAAGTTCGATCGGCGCGGCGGGGCGGGCCCGGCCTCCCCCGCCGGGCGCGACGATCTTACCGCAGGGCGCGGTCGGGCGGTAGGGCAGAAGCCTCGGCCGCCTCCGGGGGCTTGTCGGCCGCCTTCGACCGCTCGCCGCGGACCAGGGCCAGGACGCCGGGGTGGCGGGCCCAGTGCGAGTCGGCCAGGCGGGCGAACTCGGCGTACCGGCGCTCGCGGAACGCCTGGAGCGCCGCCAGCAGCGCCCGCTGGGCGTTGAGCCGCACGGCCTTGGGCGCGGCCTCGCCGCGGACGCGCACGTCGTCGATCCAGAGCTTCCCGGGCCCCATCGCTTCGAACCGGAGCCGGGCCGTGGCGAGCCCCCCCGGGGGGAGGTCGGCCACCCGGACCAGCACCGCGCCCCACTCGGTCGAGGCCTCGACCTCGGTGCGACGGACGAACGCCTTGCCCCCGGCTTCCCCCTCGACCCAGACCCGCACCGGCGCGCGATCCTTGTCGCCGCGGAGGTGGGCCTGGACCAGCAGCCCGGCCCCCGCCCCCGGCGAGAAGTCGCCGCTGACGACCGCCGCGGGGCCTTGCCGGGCCTCCAGCCTCAGGCAGCGCGAGCCGGAATGGGGGGACTTCTCGTCGACCTCCAGCGAGGCCGACTTGGCCCCCGGGTCGATCCGCCAGCCGCCGGGCGCGGACCGCCCCGGCTCGCCCATCGCGGCGGGCGTCACGGGCTCCTGTTCGAAGCCCGCGTTGGGGGGCTCGACGATCGGGCTGGCCCCGCCCCGGTTGAGCGTCGCCAGTTGCTCGGACAGGTCCCGCGACCGCGCCTCCATCGTCGCGAGCGCGGCGTCGGGCGGGTAGAGCATCGCGGAGTCGAGCGACGATTCGGCGGACACCCGGACGACCGACAGGCCGAACGGGGCCACGTCCAGGACGAGCCTGCGCCCCCCCTCCGCGGGCTGGGGGATGAGCTTCACGCCCCGGCCGACGTCCTCCACGGCGGCCCTCGGATCCCCCTTCAGGATCCCCGCCAGCCGCATGGAGTACGGGGTGTCGTTGACCATCGCGACCACCGTCCGGCCCTCGTCGCGAAAGGTGCGGACTGCGACGCCGGCGTCCTTCGCGGTCGAGGGAGGGTCGGCCAGCGGCCTGCGGGCGGGCGGGAGCTGGCGGTAGACGTCGGCGAACCGACGCAGGCGGTCCTCGCGGCCGGCGGCCGCCGTGTCGGCCACCAGGATCCATTCCGCGTCGAGCGCCGCCACCGCGTGGGCCAGGGGCGCGTCGTCGGTCGGGCCGTCGCCGGGGGGGAGGGCGGTGGCGCGGGGCGTCGCGTCGCGCGGGGCGTCGCCCAGCAGCAGGAAGCCCCGGCGGTCGAACTTGGCCAGCCGCGAGTCCAGGTCGGGGTGGGCCGCCAGGTCGCGCGCCAGGCCCTCCTCGGAGAGGCCCGCCCCGCGCAGGATGACGGGGCCGTCGGGGCCGCCCCGCCACTCGTCCAGGTCGAGGCCCAGGGACCGCCAGGCGTGGTTCGGCGCCAGGCCGGCGAGGTCGACGCGGCGGGCCTCGGCCCCGGCGGGGCCGTCGTCGAGGGCCGGGGTCGCCACGGCCAGGATCTTGCCGGGGGCCTCCGCGTGCACCGCCGCGGCCAGTTCCGCATAGAGGGCCGCGACGGCCCGCGACCGCCAGGCGAGCCAGGGCATCCGGCCGACGCCCGCGACGTACTTCGCCCTCGCCTCGAATCGGGCCGCATCGGTCGCGTCGAGCCCGGGGACCTCGCGGGCGACCTCGGGCCCGAAGGTCTCCCGGACGAACCGTTCGAAGGCGGCGTCGTCCAGGCCGGTGTCGGGCGTCCCCAGGAGCGTCGGCCCGTGGCCGAGGCGGACCAGGACGCCGGAGTAGCCGGGCCGGCCGTCGCGATCGGCCAGGCCGTCCAGGACGCGGCGGCGGAGGGCGTCTCGCACCTTCGGGTGCAACAACTGATAACCCGCGCCGTCGGGCTTGCCGTCGGGGCCGAGCCGGGCCAGCCCCTGCGCCGCGGCCTCCTCGGAGCCGGCCGGCGGCAGGTCGGGGAGGGCGTCGGGCCGGTCGAGGCCGGGCTCCAGCCAGGCGGCGAAGCCGTGCCGGCGGAGGACCCGCAGGGCGACTTCGGTGCGGTCCGGCCCCGTGGCGTCCTCGACGAGCCGGCCTCCCAGGCGACGCCGAAGGTCGCGGCCGGGCGAAGACTCCGGCAGGACCACGAAACTCGCGCCGCAGGTCGCCAGGTAGCTCGCCAGGTTCTCGGCCGAGGCCAGGGGGTCGTCGAGCCCCGCCTCGGCGGGGACGGCGAAGCGGGCGAGCGGATCCGGCCCCGCCAGGTGGAGCCCGACCGAGCGGCCGTCCGACCCCGTCGCGACCGCGCCGGCCGGCGTCGGCTCCAGCTCGACCAATCGGATCGAGCCGATGGCCGCGTCGACGTCGCGGCTCCGGTTCAGCAGCACCAGGATCGGCTCGGCCGAGCCGGGCCAGACGATCCATTCCATCGCGCCGTCGCCGCCGGCGGACGCCGCGCCGCAGGCGTCGAGGGCGACCCGCGGCCGGCGCTCGGCGGTCCCAGGGTCGACGAGGACGGCCCCGAGCGCGGCGGGGTCGCCGGCGGTCGGGGCCACGATCAGGCGGTGGGGGCGGCCGGGCCGGCCGCACCGGAGCGAGACGGCCGACCAGGCGAGGCCCGAGTCGTCGGCCCTGGCGATCCGCGCCGGCTCCGATCCGGCCTTGGCTATGAAGCCCCGCAGCCACTCCCGCTCCTTCTCGCGGCGGGCGGGGTCGGCCAGCACCTGGGGGGGGATCTCCCAGGCCGAGCCGCCGGGCGTCGTGGGCGAGCGCCCCCAGGCCGAGAACCGGGCGCTTCTCAAGCGGCCCAGGTCCAGCGAATCGACCTCGGTCCCCTTCGGGCCCGACTCGCCCGAGCCCAGGATCGACGGGGCCGCGGGGGCCTGCTCGCCCATCACCGCCAGCACGACCCGGCGCGAGGCGGTGCCGACGGCCCCCGGGGCCTTGCGGCGGCGGATCAGCCGGCCGATCCGGGAGCCCTCGCGCGGCGGCGTCGACTCCCACGTCGACTGGACCTCCAGGACGTAGGTCCCTTCCTTCGCCGGGGCCGGGATCGACCAGAGCCGGGCCGGCGGGTCGGGCCGGTTGGTCGGGAGAACCTCGCGCTGTTCGAACTCCCAGACGGGCTCGGGGACGCCGGCGAGCCGGAGCGCGGCGGTGGTCCGGACGGTCGCCTCGGCCGCGTCGGGCTGGATGATGTTGTAGCCGATCGTGACCGGGACCGACGCCCCCGGCACCGCGACGCCCCCCTCGGCCCCCGGCCCGAAGTCGACGGCCAGGACGTCCCACGGCAGCCGCCGGACCTCCAGCCCCAATCCGGTCGCCGCGGGCGCGGACTGCGGCCCTTCGAGGATCGCGGCGACGGCCATCCGGGCGGACTGGTCGCCGCGACGGACGACCAGCGTCGAGCCCGCCCCGGCCTCGATCCGCAGCCGGACCTTGCCGCTCGACCCCGACCCCAGTCGCCAGGCCCCGTCCGCCGCGGGCGCCGGGCCCGATTTCGCGGCCGAGTCCCACGGCCAGGCCGCGCCCTCGACGACCCGACCCTCGACGACCTCCAGCATCATGTCCTGCGACGGCGGCTCCAGGGCCGGGGCGGGCCCGCCGGAGTTGGGGAGGTCCCACTCCAGCTCGATCGTCATCCCGCAGGGGGGCGAGGCGGAGGGCGCGGCCTGGGCGCGGGCGTGGGGCGCGGCGGAGAGCACCAGGGCCCCCGCCGCCACGGCCAGAATCGCCAGGCCTTCGCGCCCTCGTCTGCGCATGAGCCTCAAGTCGCCCCCGATTCCCCGAAGCCCGGCGACGCGCCACGGCATCCGTGCCATGCCCGCGACCGCCAGGGCGGACCGACCGATCCCTTCGCCGCCGTCCCGCCGCGGAATGCGGCTCGCGGGGCACCGTTGGAGAGGTGCATCAGAGATCTTTCATCGGGGATCGATCGGCCGCACTTCAATCGAAATCGGCGGATCCGGCAAGGCCGTTCCCGGGGCTGTCCGAGGCTGCACCGCGATCGGAGTTGACCCCCGGCGGGCTTCGCTGCATCATCCCGGCGCGCGGGGCCGTAGCCGCCGCGAACCGGATCGACTGGGGAGGAGCGCCGTGAAGGGGATGGATCGACGGCTCGTCGCCTTACTGCTGCTGGCGGTGCTGGCCCGGGGGGCGGCGGTGCTCGCGTTGCAGAGCCACCGAGTCCCCAATTCGACCTACGAGCACGGCGAGATCGCCGCGTCGCTGGTGGCGGGCCGCGGCTTCTCCATGCATTTCCTGGGGGCCGACGGCCCCACGTCCCAGCAGGCACCGGCCTATCCGTTCATCGTGGCCGCGGCCTACCGGATCGGCGGCGTGGAGACGCCCGCGTCCCTGCTGATCCTGCAACTGGCCCAGGCGGCCCTGGGGGGCGTCATGGTGCTGGGCGTCTTCCGGCTGGCGTCATGCGTCGCGCCGGAGCGGCCCGCGGTCGCCTGGTGGGGGGCGGGGGTCGCGGCGGTCCACCCGACGCTCGTCTACGCCGCCACGCACGTCCAGGTCGCCCTCCTCGCCGCCACGCTCGTCGCCTGGACGCTCGTTTGGGGCTTGCGCGCGGCGGCCTCGGGGTCGGGCCGCGACGCCGCCGCGGCCGGGCTGCTGCTGGCGCTGTGCGCCCTGACGGATCCCATCCTGGCGCTGGCGGCCGTCGGCGTGCTGGTCGCGTTCCGCCTGGGGGGCGAGGGCCGGCCGATCTGGAAGCCGACGGCCGTCATGCTGGGCGTCGCCGGCCTGGGCGTCGCGCCCTGGGTCGCGCGCAACGCGATGGTCCACGGCGAGTTCATCCCGATCAAGAGCACGTTCGGGTACGCCTTCTGGCAGGGCAACTGCGCGATCAGCCAGGGGACCGACAAGGTCGTCCGGCCGTCCGTCGAGGACGTGATGGGAGAGGCGAATTCCGCGGCTGGCCTGTCCGACCTCAACCGCGCGCTCTGGAAGGCCCGCCACACGGCCGGATACATCGACGACGTGGCGTTCACCCCCGAGTTCAAGCGCCACCTGGGGACGCTCCCCGAGGCGGAGCGGTCGCGGGTGCTCCTCCGGATGGCGATCGCCGACATCTGGGCCGATCCCGCCCGCTACGCCGGCCTCTGCCTGCGACGCTTCCGCTACTTCTGGCTGTTCGACGAGACCAACCCCAAGTCGCGGGTGCTCGTCTACCGGGCGTCGCACCTGACCCTCACCGGCCTGGCGCTGCTGGGGCTGGCGACGGCCGGGGCGGCCTTCCGTCGCCGATCCCTCCCCCTGCTGGCGACGGCCGGCGCGATCGCCCTGTTCCACGCCCTGACGATCGTCTCGGCCCGGTTCCACATCCCGATCGAGCCGCTGATGGCCGTCTGGGCGGGTGCGGGGGCGGCGTGGATCGTCGACGCGGCGACCCGGGCCGTGCGCTCGCGGTCAGTAGCCGCGGTGGGCGGCGTCGAACATGTCGGGGTCGTAGGCCGGCTTGGCTGAATCGTCCCGCGTCGCCGCGGCGGCCTTGCCGTTCGCCCGATGGAGCATCACGCCGAGGATCAGTCCGGTCATCAGCCCGCACAGGCCCAGGAAGGTCGACATGCCCCAGATGACGGCCAGCATCGGCACGAGGTCGGGCGTGTAGGACCTCAAGGAGAGCGTCGAGAAGAACGCCGCGAGCATGCAGGCCGTCGGCACGCCCGCGCCGATCGCGACGACCGCCCCGGGGCCCGGCAGCGTGGGCGTCGCGGCGGGGGCCGCCCCCGACTTCATCGCCTGCATCCGCTCCAGGTGGCGGTAATGCCGCTGCTGGCCGACGTACTTCGTGATTAGCGCCAGCGGGACGATGATCATCGCCAGCCCGATGCCGGCCAGCGGGATCAGGAGCGGTGACACAGGAGGATGCATGTCGACCTCATGGGGAAAGCCCGTCGGGCCGCCTTGGGCTCGCGACGGGGACTCGCACTCATGGTAATTTGAACCCAGCCCCGCGACCAGCACTCCCGGAACGAGGCCCTCTCTCATGGCTCGCGACCATCTGCTCGTCATCGACCAGGGAACCACCAGCACCCGCGTCATCGTCTACGACCTGAGCCTGAAAGCCAGGGGGTTCGGCCAGGAGGAGATCCCGCCCACCTACCCCCGCCCCGGCTGGGTCGAGCACGACCCCGGCGCGATCGTCGCGTCGGTCGGCGCCGAGGTCACGACGGCCCTGCTCAACGCCCGCGTGCGGGCCGAGCAGATCGCGGCGATCGGCATCACCAACCAGCGCGAGACCACCATCGTCTGGGACCGGGCCACCGGCGAGCCGATCGCCCCCGCCCTGGTCTGGCAGGACCGCCGCACCGCCGACGCCTGCAACCGCCTCCGCGACCAGGAGAAATGGATCTCCGAGGCCACCGGGCTGGTCGTCGATCCCTACTTCTCCGCCACCAAGATCGCCTGGCTCCTCGACAACGTGGACGGCGCCCGGCGCAAGGCCGAGGCCGGCGAGCTGGCCGCGGGGACCGTCGACACGCTGCTGATCCGGCACCTCACCGGCGGCGAGCACCTGACCGACGCGACCAACGCCTCCCGCACCCTGCTGATGGACCTGGCGACCGACCGCTGGTCCGACGAACTCTGCGAGGTCTTCGGCGTCCCGCGCTCGTTATTGCCCGAAATCCGCCCCAGCGCCGGCGATTTCGGCCGGACGAAGGGGCTCGACTACCTCCCCGACGGCATCCCCATCACCGGCGTCGCGGGCGACCAGCAGGCGTCGCTGGTCGGCCAGGGCTGCGTCCGCGAGGGCCAGGCCAAGTGCACCTACGGCACCGGGGCGTTCCTCCTGGCCCACACGGGATCGCGGATCGTCCCCTCCACCCACGGGCTCCTCGCCACCCGCGCGGCCACCATGAGCGGCGAGCCGGCCCAGTACGCGCTCGAAGGGAGCGTCTTCATCGCCGGCGCGGCCGTGCAGTGGTTCCGCGACGGCCTGAAGGTCATCCACTCGGCCTCGGAGATCGGCGAGTTGGCCTTGAGGGGGGATCCGGAGACCGAGGTCGTCTTCGTCCCCGCCTTCACCGGCCTGGGCTCGCCCCACTGGCAGCCGGCCGCGCGCGGGACCCTCTTCGGCCTCACCCGCGCCACGACCCTCGCCGACATCGCCCGCGCGGCGCTCGAAGGGGTGGCGTACCAGGTGGCCGACCTGATCGAGGCGATCGAGGAGGACCTGTCGGAGATGCTCCCCGGGCTGAACGTCGACGGCGGTATGTCGCGATCCGACGCCTTCCTCGGCTTCCAGGCCGACGTCCTCGGCCGCCCGGTCGTCCGCAGCCCGGAGGCCGAGTCGACCGCCCTGGGCGCGGCGCTCCTCGCCGGGCTGGGGGCCGGCGTCTGGCCGTCGCGAGAGGCCGCGCTGGCCCTGCTGGCCTCGGGCGGCCGGACGTTCCAACCGACGCGCGACGCGGCCTGGAGGTCGAAGGCCCTGGAGCGCTGGCGACGGGCCGTCGAGACCACCCGCGGCCATTACACGCTCGACGTCTGAACCTCGACGACGTCCGCGATCGGCCGGGCCGCACGGAGGCGGCCGGCGAGCCAGAGGCACAGGAGCGTGAACGCCGCGGCGAAGTAGCCGACGCGGTCGAAATGCAGGATCGTGCCGCCCGGACCCCGGGCCAGGAGTCGGCCGCCGACGTCGGCCGCCAGCCCCGCGGCCAGGTGCTGCACGGCCGAGTTCGCGCTCATGAAGCCCCCCCGCCGCGACGGCTGCACGCTGGCCGTGACCATGGCCATCGCCGGGACCATCCGGCCCGCGTTGCAGAGCATCAGGACCCCGAACACCGCCGCCGCCGCCCAGATCGGCACCGCCCCCAGGTTCGTGATCGCGATCAGCATGACCATCGCGCACAGCGACACCGCGCGGAACACCGGCAGCTTGCCGAAGCGGTCGGCCGCCTTGCCGATCATCGGCGCCCCGAACAGCGTCAGCAGGCCGCCGACCACGAAGATCCAGAAGAGTTGATCCTCGCGCAGCCCGCCGTTCGCCACCAGATAGACGCTGATGTAAGGGATCACCGAGAACCCGCCGAACATCAGGGCCACCGTCAGGGCGAACGCCCGGACGTGGTCCGAATGCGCGAACATGTCCGCCGTGCGGCGGGCGAGCGACGCCCCCTCGACCTTCGCGATGTGCCCCCGCAGCGGCGGCAGGACGGCCACCGCCAGGAACAGCACCGGCAGCCCGAGCGCCGCCAGGATCAGGAACGGCGTCTGCCAGCCGAAATCGGTCCCCAGCTTCAGGCCCACCGGCACGCCGAACACCGACGCCAGCGCGAACGCCGTCATCAGGACGCCCGTCGCCCAGCCCCGGCGGTTCTCCGGCACCACGTCCCCCACGATCGCCAGGGCCAGGCCGCCGAGGATGCCGCCGAAGACGCCCGTCGCCACCCGCGCCGCGAGGAGCGTCGGGTAGCTCCAGGCCAGGCCGCAGAGGAGCGTCCCCAGCAGGAACCCGGCGTACAGCGTGAGGAACGCCGCCTTGCGGCCGAAACGGTCCATCAGGAACGACGCCACGAAGCCCGCCACACCCGCCGCGACCGTGTACGACGACACGATCCGCCCGAACTGCTGGGGCGAGAGGTCGAGCACCCTCTCCAGCTGCGGCCCCAGCGGCATCACGATCATGAAGTCGACGATGCTGGTGAACTGGACCGACGCCAGCATCAGGATCAGCACCAGCTCGCGGCGCTTCTGTCGCGCCAGGTCCGCCGCCTCGTCCTCGCGTCCCGCCTCGGGGGCGATCGGCCCCGCCTCCGGCTCCGCCACGATCCCATCCATCCGTACTGGTCCTCCCGGCCTCGATCCGATCCCCGGACGCCACGTCAGACCCGCGACGCCGGAGAAGGTTCTCGCGGAGCCGGGAGTCAGGGCGTCGCCGAGACAACCTCGCCCCCCGCCCGGGTGGCGATCGCGCGCCAGACGGCCGGATCGACGGCGTCGCCGACGAAACGGGTGTGGCCGTCGCCGAAGAGGACGTTCGCCCCCCCCGGGTGCTTGCTCCTGGCGGCCGTCCAGCCCGGGTTGTGGTAGGTGATGCAGTCCATCCCGCGGCCGTTGGGCGTCTCGTGATGATTATAGAGGGTGTTCAAGTAGTTCCCGTCCCACCACCCCGCCCCCTTGTTGAACAGCCACCCCAGCGGGGCCGCCGAACAGGCCGCGTCGGTCAACGGCGCCGACGCCCGCGCGAAGGCCCGTGCGGGGTCGGACGGACGGGGATCGGGGGTCGTCTGCGAGTACGGCCCGGCGATCCCCATCAGGTGTTCCGAGGTCGTCGCCGTGGCGCTCGTGCCGTCGACGGCGTCCCGGATCGACATCGACGGACCCGCCACGAACAGGCCGTTCGCGCCGGCGGCGTCCCCGCCGTTCGAGCCGTCGCCGGAGCAGAACGCATAGCTGACCGGCCCCGAATTGGGCATCGGCGGCGGCGCACCGTCGCTCGGGCAGACGAACAGCGCGACGTGCGTGGCCATCGCGGTCGCGTTGGCGGGGTGGAACGGCCAGAACAGCGACCCGTCCGTCGGTCGATAGCCGACGGCGAAGTCGAAGTTCAGCGCCCCGAACAGCGCCTGCTGCTCCAGGAACGGGGTGAGCTGGGCCAGCGCCGACCATCGATATTGCGACGTCGAGGTCGTCGCCGGCACGGGCCGCGAGGGGACGAGGAAGCCGACCGGGAAGCCCCCCATTGCGTCGTGGTAATTCTGGAGGGCGATCCCGATCTGCCGCAGTTGGCTGATGCAACGCGCCCGCCGGGCGGCCTCCCGCGCGGCCTGCACCGCGGGGAGGAGGAGCCCGATCAGGATCGCGATCACGGCGATCACTACCAGCAGCTCGATCAGCGTGAAGCCGGCTCGCCGCCGCTCACTTCTTGCCGACATACGCGACTCTCCACACGGTCCCCGAAGCGTCGTCGGTCACCATGAGGGAGCCGTCCTTCGCCATCGCGACGCCCACCGGGCGGCCCCAGACGTCGCCGTCCGGGGTGACGAAGCCGACGAGGAAGTCCTCGTACTCGCCCGTCGCCGCGCCCTTCTTGATCGGGGCGCGGACCACCTTGTAGCCCGTGCGGCGCGAGCGATTCCAGGAGCCGTGCTCGGCGGCGAAGACGTCGCCGCGATAGGCTTCGGGGAACGCCTCGCCGTCGTAGAACGTCAGGTCGAGCGACGCCGAATGCGACTGGAGCAGCACGTCCGGGGTGATGACCTTGTCCTTCAGCTCCGGGTGCTTCCCCTTGTGGCGGGGGTCCTGGTTCGCGCCCGCCAGGTAGTACCAGGGCCAGCCGTAGAAGCCCCCTTCCTCGACGTGCGTGATGTAGTCGGGGACGAGGTCGTCGCCCAGGCCGTCGCGCTCGTTGACGGAGGTCCAGAGCTTGCCGGTGGCGGGGTCGATCGCCAGGCCGACGGGGTTGCGGATGCCCCAGGCATAGGTGCGCTCGTTCTTGCCGTCGGGATCGAACGCGAGGATGTCGGCCCGGCGCTTCTCGGAGGCGTCGTCGGTGACGTTCGACCGCGATCCGACCGAGACGAACAGGGTCTTGCCGTCGGCCGAAAACTGGAGGTCGCGCGTCCAGTGGCCGCCGCCGCCGACGGCCTCGTTGCCGCTGGGGATGTCGGCGATGATCGTCTCGGCCGCGCCGGTCGCCTTCAGGTCGCCGCTCTTGTACGGGAAGCGGACGACCGAGTCCGTGTTGGCGACGTAGACGTACTTCGGGTCGGGGCCGAGAGGATAGAAGGCGATGCCGAACGGCCGGCTCAGGCCGGTCGCGAAGGTCTCCTGGGCCTCGGGCTTGCCGTCGCCGTCGGCGTCGCGGAAGACGCGGACGCGGCCCGGCCCGCTCTCGGCGACGAAGAGGTCGCCGTTCGGGGCGCGGACGATCACGCGCGGCTGACCCAGACCGGTGGCGAACTTCGTGACCTCGAAGCCCTCCGGGGCCTTGGGCCACGCGCCCTCGGGCTGCTTGACGGTCTTCGGGTGATTCTGGGACGACGGCGTGTCGTAGGGGGTCGCCACATCGTCGAGCGTGATCTTGCGGCGGACGCCGGGGGCGTCGGTGGTCCAGTCGCCGAGCGCGGCCTTGCCGGTGAGGGCGGGCGGGGGCTCGTCGGCGGCGCGGGCGTCGGGCGCGGCGAGGATCCAGGCGGCGAGGGCGAGAGGCAGGGCGTCGCGGAGGCGGGTCGTCATGGGGTCGTCCCGTCGGGGTCATGTTGGAGGGAGGCCGAGGCCGGCGGAAGTCGCTCAATCGTCTGCGAAATCCGGGCCGAACGCCAGGGCCTCGTCGGCCCGAAGGGATATCCAGAAATCCCAGAGGATTCTTGAAATTCGACCGTCGCCATCGCGGACCCTATCTCTGAGAGATTCCATCGTTCCTTGACAATACGGCCGAATCGCAAGCTCCAGCCCGCCGAGGGGATGCCGGGGGCCGGCTGGAGACAGGGGTCGAATCGTCGTCCGGTCACGTCGGCACGCTCGCACGCCGGGGCGTTGCGGCCTCAATCGGCTTGAGGGGGAGCATCAACGGAAGTCATCGAAAACGACGAGCGAACCCACGAAAAAATCGCCGCAAAATCCTAATTAGACACACCTTGCATCTCGCAAAGAGGAAGCGTCCTTCCCGCGAACAAACCCAAGGGATAGACAGTCGTCGGGAAACACCGCCGGGGATAGGCGGAAGGCGAGACGGGAGGGTGGTCCGGGCGGTCCGCCCGGACGTCGGCGGCCTCGGGATGAAGACGTCCGGGCGGACCGCCCGGACCACCCTTCACAACCCGCCGGAGAACAGACCGGATACCGATCGCAACACTTTTCTCTAAATCATGTTGCGCCGATATTTGGCGATGGTTGGCGAGGATGGTCAAGGAATAGGCCCCGCCGCCTCCCCCCGATCGCGAGCGACGCCCCGACGGTCGTGCCAACGAACGAAGGCCGCCGGACGGGGACGTCCGACGGCCTTCGGGAACGATCACGGCTTCAACGCGGGTCCGGCGTCACTTGTCGCGCTGGACGTTGCCCAGCGCGGCCTGGGCGGCGGCCAGGCGGGCGATGGGGACGCGGAACGGCGAGCAGGAGACGTAGTCCATGCCGACGTTGTGGCAGAAGACCACGCTGTCCGGATCGCCGCCGTGCTCGCCGCAGATGCCGACCTTCAGGTGCTGGTCGTGCTTCGACTTGCGGGCGGCGCGGCCCTTCTGGGTCCCCATCTCGACGAGCTGGCCGACGCCCGACTGGTCGAGCGTCTGGAACGGGTCGACGGGGAGGACCTTCTTCTCGACGTAGGCCGGCATGAACGAGCCGATGTCGTCGCGGCTGAACCCGAAGGTGAGCTGCGTCAGGTCGTTGGTGCCGAACGAGAAGAACTCGGCCTCCTCGGCGATCTTGTCGGCCGTCAGGGCGGCGCGGGGGATCTCGATCATCGTCCCGATGAGGAACTCGACCTTGGTCCCGGCCTTCTTGAAGACCTCCTCGGCGACCTCCAGGGCCCGCTTCTTCAGGATCGCCAGCTCCTCGACCGTGCCGACGAGCGGGATCATGATCTCGGGCAGGACGCTCTTGCCCTTCTTCTTGACCTCAATGGCCGCTTCCAGGATGGCGCGGACCTGCATGTCGCCGATCTCGGGGAACTTGATCGGCAGGCGGCAGCCGCGGAGGCCCAGCATCGGGTTGGCCTCGTGGAGCTGCTCCACGCGGCGCTTGACCTTCTCGACCGGGATGCCGAGCTGCTTGGCGACCTCGGCCTGGCCGGCCTCGTCGTGGGGCAGGAACTCGTGCAGCGGCGGGTCGAGGAGGCGGATGGTGACCGGCAGGCCGTCCATCGCCTCGAAGATGCCGACGAAGTCCTCGCGCTGGTAGGGCTCCAGGGCGGCGAGGGCCTTCTCGCGGCCGGCGGTGTCGTCGGCGAGGATCATCTTGCGCATGTCGACGATGCGCTGGCCCTCGAAGAACATGTGCTCGGTGCGGCAGAGGCCGATCCCCTCGGCACCGAACTCGCGGGCCTTCTTGGCGTCGGCCGGGGCGTCGGCGTTGGTGCGGACCTTGAGGGTCCGGACCTTGTCGGCCCAGCCCATCAGCTCGGCGAAGTGGCCGGAGATGCTGGGGTCGACGGTCTCGACCTGGCCGATCATCACGTCGCCGGTCGTGCCGTTGATGGTCAGGTACTCGCCGACCTTCACGACCTTGTCGCCGATCGTGATCTTGCCCCCCTTCTCGTCGATGGCGATGGCGTCGCAGCCGACGACGCAGGGCTTGCCCCAGCCGCGGGCGACGACCGCCGCGTGGCTGGCCTTGCCGCCGGTGGCCGTCAGGATGCCCTTGGCCAGGTGCATGCCGGCGACGTCCTCGGGGCTGGTCTCCTTGCGGACCAGGAGGATCGGGTCGTTGGGGTGGGCCTCGTGGTGGGCCACGGCCGCGTCGGCCGACAGGATCACCTTGCCGCTGGCGGCGCCGGGGCTGGCGGCGATCCCCTGGGCGACCGGCTTGACCTTCGACTTGGGGTCGAGCTGCGGCAGCAGCAGGTGGTTCAGGCTGTCCGGGTTGACCCGCTTCAGCGCGGCCTTCTCGTCGATGAAGCCTTCCTTCACCATCTCGACCGCGATCCGGACGGCCGAGGTCCCGGTCCGCTTGCCGGTCCGGGTCTGGAGCATGAACAGGGTCCCGCTCTCGACGGTGAACTCGATGTCCTGCATCTCCTTGTAGTGGACCTCCAGCTTCTTGCGGATGTCCATCAGCTGCGCGTAGACCTTGGGCATCTCCTCGTTCAGCTTGGAGATCGGCTCGGGCGTCCGGATGCCGGCCACCACGTCCTCGCCCTGGGCGTTGATGAGGTAGTCGCCGTAGAAGACGTCCTCGCCCGTGTTCGGGTCGCGGGTGAACGCGACGCCCGTGCCCGAGTCGGTGCCGGTGTTGCCGAACACCATGGCCTGGACGTTGACCGCCGTCCCCTTCAGGCCGGTGATCCGCTCGATCCGCCGGTACTGGACGGCCTTGTTCCCCATCCAGCTGTTGAAGACGGCCATGATGGCCTTCCACAGCTGGTCCTTGGGATCCTGCGGGAACTCCTCGCCGACGTGCTTGGTGTAGACGGCCTTGTACCGCTTCACCAGCTCCTTCAGGTCGTCGGCCGACAGGTCGGTGTCGAGCTTGACCTTCTTCTCGTCCTTCAGCTTCGACAGCTCGTGCTCGAAGTGCTCGTGGTCCACGCCCATCGCGGTCGAGCCGAACATGTCGATCAGCCGGCGGTAGCCGTCGTAGGCGAACCGCGGGTTGTCGGTCTTCTTCGCCAGGCCCTCGACGGCGACGTCGGTCAGACCCAGGTTGAGGATCGTGTTCATCATGCCCGGCATCGACAGCGCGGCGCCGGACCGGACGCTGACCAGCAGCGGATCCTTCGGGTCGCCGAACTTCTTGCCGGTCAGCTTCTCGACCTGCCCCAGCGCCTCCTCGACCTGCGGCTTGACGGCCTCGGGCAGCTTCTTGCCGGACTCGTAGTACTCGTGGCAGACCTCGGTCGTGATCGTGAACCCGGGCGGGACGGGGATCCCGATCGAGCTCATCTCGGCGAGGTTCGCACCCTTGCCGCCGAGCAGCTCCTTCATGTCGGACTTGCCCTCGGCCTTGCCGCCGCCGAAGGAATAGACGTACTTGGACTTGGACGTGGACATCGGACTGGGAGACTCCTGGACAGGGCCAGACAAGATCGTCCAACGGCCGTGGACGAGGACGAGGCCGGGGGCCTCGGAGCCCGCTTGCACGCCTCTGCGGGGAGAGGGAAGGAGCCGGATCCGTCCGGCGGGGACGCCGACTCGGTGGGCCGCTGAACGCGTAAACGGCGGGTGGCCGCGGGCGCGGAGCCGCGCCCGCCCACCGCCGAGGACGTTCATAATCGTATCATCTTGTCAAAATCCAAGTTAGCCTCCCCGGCCTCCCCCGTCAAGGCGGCACTCCGGCGATCCGCGCGAAGCCGCGACCGTCACTCGGCGGCCGTCGCCGCGGGGGCCGGGAGCGCCCCCACCAGGAGCCGCGTCCCGGGGTTGTCGGACCGCCAATCGCTCCATGACGTGGTGGGGAGGCGGCCCACCAGGGCGAGCGTCTTCCCCTTGAGCTTGCCGCTGAACGCCTCCAGGCCGTCGCCCCGATCCACCCACAGACTCTCGGTCCCGCGGTCGTACAGGACGTGCCGGCGGCCCATCGAGAAGCCGCAGGAGCCCATCGTGATCCGCCGACCGTCGACGCGGGAGTCGTACACGGCGACGTCCGGCCCCCGCTCGGGGCCCTGGAATGGGTCGTGGTGCACCAGGCGCGGGAGGCCGTCGATCACGTCGTTGACCACCAGGACCTTGCCGAGCACCAGCTTGGGGTAGGCGCAGGCGGTCTGTCCCGTCGCGAACCCGGCCACGTCCACCTCTTCCGGCATCCGAGCCCAGATCTCGCCGCCTCCCGTCTCGACCTCGGGATGGTCGATGGCGCGGGCGACGTCGCGCCCGATCGGGTCTCCCAGGGTCGCGAGGTCGCAGTCGCCGGCCGCGAGCTTGAACCAGCGATGGCCCTCGCCGTGCTTCCAGCCCGACCAGATGAAGACGTCGGCCCCTTCCGCCCGATGCCAGGGCTCGGGATGGACCGCCCGGGAGATCGCCGGGTAGACGTTGTGGAATCCGATCACGGCCGCGGAGGCGACCGAGCGCTCCTCCTGCATCAGCAGCGACCACTCCCCCCAGAGCCGGCCCGCCAGCAGGGCCAGGGGTACGGTCAGGGCGAGGGCCAGCGCGGCCGTCGCCAGGGCGCGCGCGAGGTTGCGGCGGGCGGCCGGCGCGACGGCCGGCGGCTGCAGATCGAGCGGGGGCAAGGCCGAGACGTGCGGTTGCATGAGGGGGCCCTCCGATGCCGTCCGGACGAGCGTGCGACGCTTGGAGATATGCGCCGAGTCGTTATCCCAGAGGCCGGCCCCCGTCGTCAATCATCAATCGCAAGCATATTTAAAAAATCTTCAACGAATCAATACGTCGTCGCGCCGCCGCCCGGGCGCGCGCGGAGAGGCCGCCGGGGGTGCCGGCGGCCTCTCGAATGATCGACGATCCTGGATCCGAGGCGGCGGGATCAAGCCTTGGCGGTCGCCTTGGCCTCGGCCTGGACCTTCTTGACGATCTCCTCCTGGAACCGCGAGGGGAGCTTCTGGTACTTGAGGAACTCCATGCTGAAGCCCCCCTTCCCCTGGGTCATGCTGCGGAGGTCGTTCGAGTAGCCGAACATCTCGCTGAGCGGGACCTCGGCCGAGATGACGGTGTAGCCCGAGCGGCTCTCGGTGCCGAGGATCACGCCGCGCTTCGAGGAGATGGCGCCGGTGACGGGCCCCTGGAACTCGGTCGGGATCTCGACCTCGACCATCATGATCGGCTCCAGCAGGACCGGATCGGCCTTGCGGAACGTCTCGCGGAAGCAGTCGCGGGCGCAGATCTCGAACGCCATCGTCGACGAGTCGACGTCGTGGTACGAGCCATCCTCCAGGACCATCTGGACGCCCATGACCTCGTAGCCCGCGACCGGGCCCTTGTGCATGGACTCGCGGAAGCCCTTCTCGACCGAGGGGATGTACTCGGTCGGGATGCGCCCGCCGGTGACCTTGTTTTCGAAGACGAACGGCTCGGGGTTCTGGGCGTCGAGCGGCACGAGCTTGCCGACGACGTGGGCGTACTGGCCCGAGCCGCCGGTCTGCTTCTTGTGCTTGTAGTTGAACGGGGTCTCGCGGGTGGGGGCCTCGCGATAGCTCACCTTCGGCATGCCGACGGTGCAGTCGACCTTGTACTCGCGGCGGATGCGCTCGACGTAGATCTCCAGGTGCAATTCGCCCATGCCGGAGATGATCGTCTCGCTGGTCTCCGCGTCGACGTGGACGCGGAAGGTGGGGTCCTCGCGCATGAAGCGGTTGAGGGCCTTGGAGAGCTTGTCGTAGTCGGCCCGCTTGTTGGGCGTGATCGACAGGTCGATGACCGGCTCGGCGGCGTAGATGCTCTCCAGCGAGAGGTTCGACCCCTCCTCGCAGTAGGTGTCGCCGGTGGCGCACTCGACGCCCATGACCGCGACGATGTCGCCGGCCTTGGCGGCGTCGATGTCCTCCTTCTGGTCGGCGTGGACCCGGAGGATGCGGCTGATGCGGGCCCGCTTCTTCTGGCGGGAGTTGTAGTAGAACGTCCCCTTCCGCAGCGTCCCCTGGTAGACGCGCATGTAGGTGACCTGGCCGAACGCCTCCTCGACCAGCTTGAACGCCATGGCGACGAGCGGGGCCTCCGGGTCCGGCTTGAGCGGGACCTCGGCCATCTCGTCGTCGTTGTCCTTGGCGGTGACCTCGCGGTCCAGCGGGCTGGGGAGGTAGCGGCAGACGGCGTCCAGCAGCGGCTGGATGCCCTTGTTGCGGTAGGCGGTCCCCACCATCACCGGGCAGAGCTGCTGGGCGATCGTGCCGGCGCGGATCGTCTTGTGGATGAGGTCGGCCGGGACCTCCTGCTCCTCCAGCAGCAGCTCCATGATCTCGTCGGAGACCATCGAGAGGGCTTCGAGCATCCCCTGGCGGGCGCGGGCGGCCTCGTCGGCGAACTCGGCCGGGATCTCCTCGTAGCGGACGTCCTCGCCCTTCTCGCCGTCGAAGTAGATCGCCTTCCGCTCGATCAGGTCGATCATCCCCTGGAAGTTCGACTCGGCCCCCATCGGGATCTGGAGCGGAAGCGTCGTCAGGCCGAGCTTCGACTCCAGCTGGCTGATGACGTTCGCCGGGTTGGCGCCGGTGCGGTCCATCTTGTTGATGAACGCGATCCGGGGCACGTTGTACCGCTTCATCTGGCGGTCGACCGTGATCGACTGCGACTGCACGCCGGCGACCGCGCAGAGGACCAGCACCGCGCCGTCGAGGACGCGGAGCGACCGCTCCACCTCGACGGTGAAGTCGACGTGGCCGGGCGTGTCGATGATGTTGATCTCGTTCTCGTTCCACCGGACCGTGGTGGCGGCGGAGGTGATGGTGATCCCCCGCTCCTTCTCCAGCTCCATGTGATCCATCACCGCGCCTTCGCCCTTGACCTCCTTGATCACGTGGGTCCGGCCGGTGTAGTACAGCATCCGCTCGGTGAGTGTGGTCTTGCCCGAATCGATGTGGGCCGAGATGCCGATGTTCCGCAGGCTTTGCAGGTTTTCCATGGTCCGATTACGTCTCAACGGTCGCCGGATGGGTGGAACGCCCGTCCCGCGGCCAGTTTAACCACACGCCGAACTCATCGAGACGGAAGCCGCCCGATTCGTCGTTCCAGGAACGAAGCGGCGGCCAGCCGAGGGAAAGCGGGCGCAACAGGCATGGTAGGCCGAGGCCGCCTGGTGCGGGATCGGGAGCGATCCGGGAAGGCTCGCGAGCGTTCAGAGACGAATCATCGTACCAACCGCCCCCGGCCCGTCAAGCCACATCCGGCCCGGCCGAGGCCCCCGGATCCCGACTGGGGAGCATTCCTCGCCGCGGACGGACCGGCCCGCCGGGCGCCGAGCCTCGAAAACGACCGGGCGCGGGACGACGTTCGGGGCCGTGGATCCGGACCCCGGGCGAGGCGGCGTGCCGATTTTGTGGGAATTCGCGAGATTCGGGGGAGAGATCAGGGCCGAATCGTGTACTCTAAGTATGTCCGCTCCCTTGCCGGACGATCGGCGAGATCCCGAGCGGGCTCGCCCCCACGCCCGCGTGAACCGTCGGCGGCCCCTGGGTCGGGGCCCCGCCCCCTACCCTGCGCAGGCCCAGGCACTGGTATGAAGTCCGTCGAACTCCCCGCGAAGCCCGGCCGCCGCGTCTCGGCGGCCCCGCCATTCTCCACGAACGTGCCGAGCCTCCGCTCGCTCATCCCGGGCTGGGCCCAGTCCGCCGCCGGGCGTCGCGGGCGGGGTGCGGCTATGGCCGGGGCGTATGCGGGGTCGACGGCCGGGGCCCTGCTGCTCTGGGGCACCCCGTCGATGTGGTTCTTCCTGGTGGCCGCCATCGCCGTCCAGGCGCTGAGCTGGGTCGATGCGGCCCGCCAGAATCCGTTCTCCGGCCTGACGCCCACCCCCGTCCTGGCCGCGACCGGGGTGGGCCTCGGCGTCCTGCTGCACGCGCCGGTCCTCGGCCTGCTGACGCTCGTCGCCTGGCCTACCTACGGGCCCGACCCCGGCGAGGGGTCCTACCTGGTGAATCGGCTGGCCTACAAGGACAGCCTCCCCGAGCCCGGGCAGTGGGTGTGGCTCGACGGCTCCGCCACGGGCATCCAGAGCGCCGCCAGGGTGGTCGCCGTGGGGGGGCAGATGGTCGAATGGACCGGCCGCCGCTGGATGGTCGACGGCCGGGCCGTCGCCGTCGACCCGACCCGCGGCCTCCCCGCCTACCCCCGCCGCTGGAAATTCCGGGTCCCCGGCAACCACGTCCTCATCGACCCGGAGACCCGCGCCCGGCCGGGCGAGGACCGGGCCCCGTTGATCGTGGTCGAGAGCGGCCACATCACCGGCCGGGTCTGGGCCCGCTGCGCCCCGTTCTGGGAGCGCGGCCTCCTCTGACCGCGAATTCTCCCCGTTCCTCGCGAGACACGCCCCCCCCGCGCCTGGTATGATCCGATGCGGGATGGTTCGGATCCGTCCACAGCGACGCGACCGCGCCGCGGGCCGTCCGCCCGCCCCCGACATCGAACCCCGAGTCCCCGCGGCCCGCCCCCGTGCGTGGCGGACGTCGACCGGCCGGAGTCCCCATCGTGCTGGATCGAATCTGGGCGCCGTGGCGCGCGCAATACGTCTCCGGCGAGGTCGGCCACGCCCCCGGCCCGTCGTGCTTCCTCTGCCGCGCGCTGGCCGAGGGCGACGACGCCGGGAACCTCATCGCCTGGCGAGGTCGCTCCGCCGTCGTCGTCCTGAACCGATATCCCTACAACAACGGCCACCTCCTCGTCGCCCCGATCCGCCACCTGGGGACGCTCCAGGACTTCCGGGGCGACGAACTGGTCGGGCCGATCGAGACGATCCGCTGGATGACCGCGATCCTCGACCGCATGATGCGGCCGCAAGGGTATAATGTCGGGCTCAACCAGGGCCGGGCCGCCGGCGCGGGGCTGCCGGGGCACCTCCACTGGCACGTCGTCCCCCGCTGGGACGGCGACGCCAACTTCATGCCCGTCCTCGCCGAGGCCAAGGTCGTCACCGAGAGTCTCGATCGCTTCCGCGAGCGGCTCGTCCGCGAGATCGAGTCCGACGTCGCGGCGGGCGTCCAGGTCTGAAGGAATTCGTCGGGCTTTCTATTGCATCACGCCGGCCCTCGGCCCATCATCTGAATCATCCTGCCGCCTTCATCCCACCCCCGAGGTCGTCACATATGCTGCTCGTCCTGATCCGACTCACGTTCATCCTCGTAGTCGCCGGGCTCGGCGTCCGCATCGCCCGGGTCGTCGGCGAGAACGACCTGGGCCGCCCCTACGTCTTCTTCATCGGCCTGATGCTGGCGGCGATCGCCTTCGTGATGGGCGACCTGCTGACCCCGCGCAAGCGGATCCAGACGATCTCGGCGATCTACTTCGGGGTCATCGTCGGCATCTTCCTGAGCAACCTGATCAACGACGCCGTCCAGCCGGCGCTCCAGCTCTACATCAACCCCAAGACGCACTCGGCGATCGCCAGCGTGCTGATGCTCTTCATCACCTACATCTGCATCTCGACCCTGCTCCAGACCAAGGACGACTTCCGCTTCATCATCCCGTACGTCGAGTTCTCCAAGGAGGTGAAGGGGGCCAAGCCGCTGGTCCTGGACACCTCCGTCGTGATCGACGGCCGGATCGCCGACGTCGCCGAGACGAAGGTGATCGACCAGCCGATGGTGGTCCCCCGCTTCGTCCTCCAGGAGTTGCAGGGGATCGCCGACAGCTCGGACAAGCTCCGGCGCAACCGGGGTCGCCGCGGGCTCGACATCCTCAACCGGCTCCAGAAGTCGCCGGGCGTCGAGGTCCGCATCGACGACTCCGAGATCCCCGAGATGGCCGGCGTCCGCGAGGTCGACCAGCGCCTGGTCATCCTGGCGAAGCACCTGGGGGGGAAGGTCGTCACCAACGACTACAACCTGAACAAGATCGCCCGGCTCCAGGGGGTGGAGGTCATCAACCTCAACGACCTGGCCAACGCGATGAAGCCGATCGTCCTCCCGGGCGAGACCCTCAACGTCAAGCTCATCAAGCGCGGCGAGGAGGCCGGCCAGGGCGTCGGCTACCTCGACGACGGCACCATGGTCGTCGCCGAGCAGGGGGCTCACCACCTTTCGGAAGTCGTCCGCCTGACCGTGACCAGCGTGCTCCAGACCAGCGCCGGCCGCATGATCTTCGGCCGCCTCGAATCCCCGCCGCCGCCGAAGGGCCCGATGCCGAACCAGCAGGCCCAGCACGAACCTCCCCAGGGCCGCGGCCACCGCGACGCCTGACGCCGGCCGCCCGGTCGAGACGGCCCGCGCACGCGACGAGGCCGGGCCCCTCCGTGCTGGAGGGGCCCGGCCTCGCGTCGTTCCGGGGACGTGGCCGACGATCAGCGGGCGGCGGGCTCGGGGCGGAGGCAGCGGCCGATCTGGCGGATGGCCTGGCGGAGGCGGTGGGCGTTCTCGACGAGGGCCAGCCGGAGCGAGCCCTCGCCGGGCTCGCCGAAGCCGCGGCCGGGGCTGACCGCGACGTTGGCTTCCTCCAGCAGCTTCATGGCGAAGTCGATCGAGCCCATCTGGCTGCGCCAGGGCTCGGGCATGTTCGCCCAGACGAACATCCCGGCGCGGGGGGGCTCGACGTCCCAGCCCAGCCGGCGGAGGCCGCGGACCATGACGTCGCGACGATCCTGGTACTCGGCGACCTGGGCGGCCCGGCCCTCCTCGCCGTGGCGGAGGGCCACGATCGCGGCGACCTGGACGGCCTGGAACAGGCCGTAGTCGTAGTACCCCTTGATCGCCTTCAGGGCGCCGAGCATGTCGCGATTGCCGGCCGCGAAGCCGACGCGCCAGCCGGCCATGTTGTAGCCCTTGGACATCGTGGTGAACTCGCAGCCCACCTTGGTCGCCCCCTTCACCGACAGGAAGCTCGGCGGCTGGTAGCCGTCGAAGCCGATGTCGCCGTAGGCGAAGTCGTGGATGACGAAGAAGCGGTACTTCTTCGCCAGGGCGACGATCTCCTCGAAGAACGCCGGCTCGACGACCGTGGCCGTCGGGTTGTGGGGGTAGTTCAGGACCAGGATCTTGGGCCGGGGGTGGAGGCTCTCGCAGACCCGGGCGATGTTCGCGAGGAAGGCCGGCTCGTCGCGGACGTCCAGCGAGATGACGTTGGCCGAGGCCAGGGCGATGGCGTGGATGTGGATGGGGAAGCTCGGCGCGGGGACGAGCGCCGTGTCGCCCGGGCCCAGCAGGGCCAGGCACATGTGGCTGAACCCCTCCTTGGAGCCGATCGTGGCGACCACCTCGTGGTCCGGGTCGAGCTTCACGCCGAACCGGTTCTCGTACTTGGCCGCGACCTCGCGGCGGAGGTTGTACACGCCGTTGGCGACGCTGTAGCGGTGGTTCCGCTCGTCGCGGGCGGCCTCGCAGAGCTTGTCGATCACCCAGTCCTGGGGCGGATCGGTGGGGTTGCCCATGCCGAGGTCGATGACGTCGACCCCGGCCGTGCGCTTGCGGTACTTCAGCTCGTTGATCTTGCCGAACAGGTACGGCGGGAGGTTGCGCACCCGGGGGGCCACCTCGATGTCGTACCGCTCGGTCGACTCGTGCTCTTCGGATCCGGGGTTGGTTTTCGGATCGTTCATCGCGACCTTCGTCCTCGGCCCGCGGGAGGGAATGGCGAGAGCCCGCCGTCCATCGGACCCCCCGGCGGGCTCTCCCTGGCGTTTCATCGGCCGTCCGGCCGGCGCGACGCGCGAGCCCGGCCCAGCCTCTACAATACTTCAGTCCCGAGGATTCCGTCAGGCCCTTTTCCGGGTTCCGTCGGCCGAACCCGGACGGCCCACCGGGCCCGCGCGACCGGACGTCTTTCGGCGATCCGCGCCGCCGGCTTGAATCCGCCCGCGTCGCGAGGTTTGAGTGAATGCGGCCGGGCGGCGGGTCGATAACTCGTCCTACCACCAGGCGACCCGCCGACATCGTCGCGAGCACCACCCGATTGACCCCGCGAGCCCAGGTCACTCTGGATATCTATAGATGCAGAAAGGGCGTCCGGGCTCGCGCCCGGACGCCCTTTCTTCGTTTTCGAGGGCCGGCCGCCCCGCGGGGGGCGGCCGGCGCCGGGTCACTTGCCGGCCTTCGCCAGCGAGACGAAGCGGCTGGGCGACTTGCTGGACTGCACGTAGAACGACAGGGTGTCGCTCCCGGCGGCCAGCTCCTGGAACGACTTCACGTCGCCGACGGGCTGGACGCTCTTGTCGCGGACGACCTTGGTGACGACGTCCCCCTCGTGGATCCCTTCGGCCTCCGCGGGGCTCCCCTCCTTGACGGAGGAGACCAGCAGGCCCTTGACGTCCTTGGGGACGCCCAGCGACTCGGCCAGCTCGGGGGTGAGCGCCTGGACTTCGAGGCCGAAGTCGGCGATCGGCGACTTCTCGGGCTCCTTGGCGGCCGGGGCCTCCTCGGCCTCCTTCTTGGCCTCGCGCTCGATGTCGAAGACGACCTCCTCGGACGGGGCCGGGACGATCGTGGCCGACTTGCGCTGGCCGTCGCGGTAGTACTCGATGGCGAAGTCCTTGCCCGCGGGGCTGGAGGCGACCTTCAGCCGGAACGAGGGGATGCCGTCGACCTTGTCGCCGGCGAAGCCGACGATGACGTCGCCTTGCTTCAGGCCGGCCTTGTCGGCCGGGCCGCCGGGGACCACCTCGCCGACCAGGATGCCCTTGGCGTTGGCCTCCAGGCCGAGCTGCTTGGCCAGGACCGGGGTGAGCGGGTCGAGCTTGATCCCGATCCGCGAGCGGCTGACCTTGCCGTCCTTGATGAGCTGGTCGGCGATGCCGGCGGCCATGTCGATCGGGATGGCGAAGCCGATGCCGTCGTTGCCGCGGCTGCCGGTGACGATCGCCGAGTTGACGCCGACGACCTCGCCCGCCATGTTCACCAGCGGCCCGCCCGAGTTGCCCGGGTTGATGGCCGCGTCGGTCTGGAGGAACGACTCGTACTCGTTGATCCGGACGTTGTTCCGCTCGGTCGCCGAGATGATGCCCGTGGTGACGCTCTGGGTCAGCTCGAAGGGCGAGCCGACGGCCATGACCAGGTCGCCCACCTTCAGCTTGCTGCTGTCGCCGCGCGGCAGGGGCTGGTAGCTGGTGTTGTCGACCTTGATGACGGCGACGTCCGACTTGTCGTCGGCGCCGACGACCGTCGCGGGCAGCTCGATCCCGTCGGAGAACGCGACGACGATCTTGTCGGCCCCCTCGACGACGTGGTTGTTCGTCAGGATGTGGCCCTTGTCGTCATACACGAAGCCCGAGCCCACGCCGCTGCCGGGCCCGCCGAACTGGTTCGGCTGCGGGACGCCGTCGGGGCCGAAGAACTTCTTGAGCATCTCCTCGAAGTCCTTCAGGTCGCGCGGCGACTGCGGGCCCCGGCGGTCACCCCCCGGGTTGCCCGGGATCGGGAACGGGAAGTTCCGCATGTTGGGGCCGGCCGACGCCTTCTTCTTCACGCTGATCTGCACGGCCGAGGGCTTCACGAACTCGGCCACCGCCTCATACGCCTGCGACAGCGCCTCGGCGACCTCCTGGCTCTTGGCCGGGACCTTGGGCGCGGCCGGCATCGGCTTGAGCACGCCCGAGGAGCTGACCAGCGCGGCGGTCGACGTCACGAGGGCGGCCCAGGCGACTGGATTACGCTTCATCCTCAACATCTCCTCTCGATGGCCCGGATGGACCCCGGGCTCCTCGATCCTCTCCGACCCGGGCGCCCCACGGCCCCGGCGTCCCGACTCGACGCCCGCCGACACCGCCGGGGGACGCCTCAACGTTCGATCCGGCAAGCCCTTGGGAACACGCCCGGCCCGTCGGCACGATCTCTCGCGTTGCTGGGGTTCCTACGAAGCGTCCTCGCCAAAGGTTTGTTCAGGAAATCCGAGATTCTTCATCCCGATCGAAATCGGCGACGCCGCCCCGTCGCCCGCTCCCCGTCTCTTCGCCCCTCGCCGCCGAATATTGCCGGGCCCGACGCCGAGGGCAAGCGCCCCGACCGAGCTTCGCGGGACGCCCGGGACTTGGGTATCCTGAAGTCGCCACCCGCAAGCTAGGTCACCGAACCGCGAGGGACGACGTCGATATGGACCCGAGGGACGCCCGGCCGGGCGAGTTGGAAGCCTGGGCGGCGGAACGCGGGTGCGACGCCGGGGTCGCGCGCAGGCTGTTGTCGGCCGTCTTCAAGGAGGGCGTCCTGGACCCCTCGCGATGGATGGCCGAGTCGCAGATCCCCCGGCGACTGGCCGGGGACGTCGGCCCCATCCCCCTGCCCCGCCTCACGCCCGACGGCTCCGTCGCCTCGCCCGTCGACGGCTTCCAGAAGCTCCGGTTCCGCACGGCCGAGGGCCTGGCGCTGGAGACCGTCCTCATCCCGCTCCACAAGGAAGGGGCGGTGAGCCTCTGCCTGTCGTCGCAGGTCGGCTGCGCGATGGGCTGCACCTTCTGCGCCACGGCGCGGATGACGACGCGGCGGAACCTCCGCACCTGGGAGATCGTCGACCAGTTCCTCCAGGCCCGCGCGATCGTCCACGGCCAGGGCCGGCGCGTGACGGGCGCGGTCTTCATGGGCATGGGCGAGCCGTTCCTCAACTACGACAACGTCCTGGCCGCGGCCGACCTCCTGCGCTGCTCGTCGGCCGGGTCCGTGGCCGCCAAGGCGATCACCATCAGCACGGTCGGCCTGGTCCCCGAGATCGATCGCTACACCCGCGAGGGGCACCGCTACCGCCTGGCCGTCAGCCTGGGCGCCGCGACCGACGCCAAGCGCAAGGAGCTGGTCCCCGTCGCCGCGCGCTGGCCGGTCGCCGACGTCGTCGCCGCGGCCAGGCGCTACGCCCTGGCCCGGCGGACGCGCGTCACGCTGGCCTACGTCTGCATCTCCGGCGTGAACGTGGGGGAGGACGACGCCCGCGCGCTGGGCGAGTTGATCGGCGACACCCCGGTCCGCGTGGACCTCATCGAGGTCACGGACCCCACCGGCCGCTATCGGCCCCCCTCCATCGAGGAGTTGCAGGATTTCCGCGACGCCCTGACGCGGCACGTCGGCCAGCCGATCGTCCGCCGCTACTCGGGCGGCAAGGACATCCAGGCGGCCTGCGGCACCCTGGCGGGCGCGGGCTGAACGTCGTATCGTGCCGGGTGCGTCCCCTCGACCGGCCCGACGACCCCAGGACCCTCGACATGCTCGCGTGCCTCCCCACGCTCGTCCTCGCCGTGTGCGCCCAGGCGGCCGACGTCGCCCCGATCTCGGTCCACCCGGAGAATCCCCGCTACTTCCTCTTCCGGGGCAAGCCGCTGGTCCTCGTGGCCGGGTCGGAGCACTACGGCGCCGTCGTGAATCGGCTCTTCGACTTCGATCGCTACCTCCGCGACGCCGCCGAGCGCAAGCAGACCGTGACGCGGACGTTCCTCCTGTTCCGCGAGCAGCAGGGCGCGCGCAACCCGAGTTCGCCGATCAAGCCGGAGTCGCCCGAGTTCGTCGCCCCCTGGCCCCGCACCGGCCCCGGCGGGGCGCTCGACGGCGAGCCCCGCTACGACCTCGACCGCTGGAACCCCGAGTACTTCGACCGCCTCCACCGCTTCCTCTCGCGGGCCTCCGAGCTGGGGATCGTCGTCGAGCTGACCATCTTCAGCAACACCTACACCGACTCCGTCTGGATGCTCAATCCGCTCCGCGCCCAGAACAACCTCCAGGGCGTCGGCAAGGTCGAATGGCCCGAGTACAACACCCTGCGCGACAAGGAGTTGGTCGAGCGGCAGCTCGCCTACGCCCGCAAGGTCGTGCAGGAGACGTCGGCCTTCGACAACGTCTATTACGAGATCTGCAACGAGCCCGGCGGGGCCGTCCCCGGCCACGCGACGCAGGCGGAGGTCGACGCCTGGCAGGCGGAGGTCGGGCGCACGGTCCGCGACGAGTTGAAGTCCCTCGGCCGCCGCCACCTGGTCGTCGGGGCCCAGGCGTTCAGCTACGTCCCGAGCGTCACCATCCCGCTCGACGCCTCGTTCCCCGACCCGACGTACGACGCCGTGAACGTCCACCCCCTCCCCGACACCCACCTCGGCGGCCGGGTCTTCCAGATGGGGAACTTCATGTCGAAGGAGCTGAAGCTCGCCGAGATGCGCGACTTCGGCCAGGCCGTCCACGCGATCGGCCTGAAGCCCTGCGTGATGGACGAGGACAACTGCGCCAGCATGTACCGCGACGACGTCGGCTGGACCATCCACCGCAAGCGCGCCTGGACGAGCGTCATGACCGGCTGCCATTACGACTTCATCGACTTCTCGATCCAGATCGGGGCCGAGACGGGCGTCGCGGGCTCGGGTCCGAAGATCCGCGCCTGGATGGGGAACCTCTCGGACTTCATCCACGGCTTCGACTTCATCCACGCCGCCCCCGCCCCCGGCTGGATCGAGGAGAAGCCCGACCACCTCGTCGTCTCGACCCTCGCCGTCGAGGGCCGGGACTACGCGGCCTACCTGGCCGACGCGCGGGAAGTCGCCGAGCCGGGCGCGGGCGAGCCGGTCGGCGGCCCCATCAGCTTCACCCTGCCGGACGGGTCGTACGGCCTCTCGCTCTACTCGCCGACGACGGGCGCATCCTCCCCGGCGATCCCGGTGGAAGGGGGCCGGAAGACCACCATCGCCCTGCCGCCGTTCCGGCACGACGTCGTCGTCCGGGTCGTGCGCGTCCCCTGAGTTCCCGACCGCCGGCGGGTGTGCCTTGGGAATTTGGCGGATCGCGACGGGGTCGCGGGAACCATCGTAACGGCCTTCCCCCCTCGCGGGGGAAGGTGGCCCGGAGGGCCGGACGAGGGGGACGACGCGCCAGACGGCCGTCGGGATTTGCGACGGCCCGGTCGGGCGGGCCTTCGACGCCCAACGGCGCCGGTGCTTCGCGTCCCCCTCATCGGACCGCTTCGCGGTCTGTCTTCCCCCGCGAGGGGGGAAGACGTCGAACGCCGCCCCCCCAAGTTCCAAAGGCACACCCTCGCCGGCCCTGGGCCTTGCAACCGCCTCGGCCCCCTGTACAATCGAACCCGCCTACGCCCAGGCGGCGCTCCCCCGTAAGGACGAGCGTACCGCGGTCGGGGCCACGTTTTAGTCCGCGCCGCGAGCGGCGCGGACTAACGTCGGGGGGCGAATGCGGGGCCGACGCCCTCGGGCGATCGCCTCGCAGCCGGCCGCGGGAGACCGCGGTCCGCGATCGCCCTGCGACGGTCAGGATACCCGCCGGCCCGCGTCGGGGGCTTCGGCCCACGGCCGGTCGGCGTCAATGATCGTCCCGCGGTCGCCGATCCGTCCGGCGCCAGCCCTCCGACTCGCCATCATCCGTTCTTCCGATCGTCGACGGATCCATCCCCTCCGAAGAGGAGGCGCCCCAGGTGTTCCGCAACAAGGTGATCGTCCGCGAGTACGAGCGCGGGCTGCTCTATCAAAACGGCCGGTTCGCGGGCCTGCTTCCGCCCGGCCGATATCGATACTGGCGATGGCAGGACCGGAAGGTCGACCTCGTGGACGTCCGCGAGGTCAGCCAGACGGTCGAGGGCCAGGAGATCCTGAGCGCCGACAAGATCGGCGTGCGCGTGACCCTCATCGCCCAGTTCCGCGTCGTCGACCCGGTGGCCGCCCGGCATCAGGTCGGCGACTACCGCTCCCAGCTCTATCAGGATCTGCAACTCACCCTCCGCGAGGCCGTCACCGGCCGGACGCTGGAGGACCTGCTCAAGGAACGCGACGCGCTCTCGACGGGCCTGCGCGAAGACGTCGCCCCGCGGGCCCTCGCCTACGGGGTCGAGTTGTCGCGGGTCGGCGTGAAGGATATGATCCTGCCCGGCACGGTCCGCGCGGTCTTCCTCCAGGAAGTCGAGGCCGACCTGAAGGGCCGCGCCAGCCTGGCCGCCGCCCGCCACGAGGTCGCGGCGGCGCGGGCGCGGGCCAACACGGCGAAGCTCGTGCAGGAGAACCCGCTCCTCCTGCGCCTCCAGGAGTTGGAGACGCTGGCCCAGCTCGCCTCCAAGTCGGGCAACGTCGTGGTCGTCCCGGGCCTGGACGGCCTCTTCGGCCGGGCCTCGGGGTCGGGCCCGACGTCATGACCCCGCGCCATCCCCTCGTCCGGCTGCTCCCGCCCTGGGGCCGCGACGTCGACGAGGCCCTGCAACGGGAAGCCGTGGCCGACCTGCTGGGCGTCGCGGTCGACGAGCTGGACGCGATCCGAATGGGCCCGCGCTACCATTACCGGCCGCTCGCCGGGACGAAGCCCGACGGCCGCGAGCGCCGGATCCTGGCCCCGTCGCCGGCGCTGAAGAAGCTCCAGCGCCGGTTCCTCGACGCCTATCTCGTCGACCAGGAGGTCCATCCGGCGGCGATGGCGTTCCGGCCCGGCGGCTCGACCCTGGCGCACGCCCTGCCCCACGCCCGCAGCCGGCTGATCGCCGCGGTCGACCTCCGCGACTTCTTCGAATCGACCCGAGGCGGCCGGGTGGCGCGGTGGCTGGCCGCGCAGGGGTGGGATCGCGAGGCGACACGGATCCTGATGCGGCTCTGCGTCTTCCGCGACGCCTTGCCGCAGGGCGCTCCCACCAGCCCCGGCCTGAGCAACCTCGTCAACCGCCGGCTCGACGAGCGTCTCGACGGCCTGGCGCGACGCACGGGCGGGGTCTACACCCGGTACGGCGACGACCTGGCGTTCTCCTGGCCGGACGAGCGGCTGCCGGGCGGCTTCACCGCGTCCGTGGAGGACGTGCTGGCGAGGTCGGGCTACGAGGTCCAGCCGCGGAAGGGCTGGCGCGTGGGCGCGGCCCGCGACGGCTTCGAGATCGTCGGCCTAGTGCTTGCGGGGGACGGCCGGGTCCGCGTCCCGCGGGCGTTACGATGGCGGGCCGCCCTGCTCCGCTGGCGGGCCGCGCTCGTCGGCGACCCCGCGACGACGCGTCGGGCGCGGGGGCTCGCCGGCTACCTCAAGATGGTCGACCGGGCCCCCCGGACGCGCTGATCGCCGCGGGGCCTTCGAAACGCGACGAGGCGTCGGGCCGTGCGGCCGACGCCTCGGTGACGTTGTTCAATCTCGACGCCCGGCGATCAACCCTTGCGGGGACGCGAGAGGCGGGCGGCGTGATGGCGAAGCGCGGCGATCAGTTCCAGGGTCGCCCTGGCGAACGGCCGCAGCGCGGGGGTCTGGGAGACCCACGCGTCGGCGTGCGGCGCGGCGATGAACTGATGGCGGCCGTGGCGGGCCGTCATCTCCACGGCCCCCTGGTCGACCAGGTAGAGGAGGACGGCCAGGCGGCGATGCAGCGGGACCCTCGACCAGTACTCGGAGCGACAGAGGTCGTTTTCCAGGTGCATGCCGACGAACCGGAGCGTCTCTTCGTACAGCGCGTTCAGATGCTCATCATTGCGATGCGTGTTGTAGTGGGCCAGGCGGCCGTTCCAGTGCGTGGTGAGTTCGCGGGGCGATGAGGCGGACAAGTCAGGTTTCCTCGGGGACACATGATGGGGCCGCTTCGTCGGCCCCCTTGCCATCTTCTAAAGGATAATAGTCCTCAGGGCAAGTTTCAGGCCAAGCCGGTCGCCCGATCTCGCCGAAAACCTCCGAGGACGCGCCCTCGCGCGCCCGGCCGTCCCTTTCGCTTTGACACGCGGACGGCGACCGGATAGACTCGCGGAATTCCACCAAACAGCTTGCCGCTGGACGACTTGGGATCGGCCGACGGCCTCCCGGTCAGCGACTTCAGGGCGGAAGTCGTCCGTCGGTTCCCGAACAGGATACCGGTCCGACCATGTTCCCTTTCATCGCCGGCCTGGTGCAGCGCCGATCCTGGGTCGTCCTGCTGCTCTGGATTTCAGCGACGTCCCTGCTGTTTCTTTACGCACCCCGATGGGAAGACGTGACCAAGGACGACGACGTCCGGTTCTTCCCGCGGGACTACCCCAGCGTCGTCGGCCAGGACCTGATGGAGCGGGGCTTCCCGCGCGACGCCGCCAGCTCGCAGGTGGTGTTCATCTTCGAACGCCCCGACGGCCCCCTCTCGCCCGAGGACCTGGCCGCCGTCGAGAAGCACGCCGCCGACTTCTACAAGTGGAGCGAGTCGGTCCCGACGCTGGGCGTCAAGAAGATCGACACCCACCGCACCCCGGTCATCGGGCCGCGGCTCATCGGCCGCGCCCAGGACGGCCCCGGCCAGGCCGTGCTCTCGATCGCCTCGCTCAACGGGACGTACCTCTCGCGCAAGACCCGCATCGCCGTCGACGAGATCCTGGCCTACCTGGACCGCCAGCCCCCCCTGCCCGGCGGGCTCGTGCGCTCGGTCTCGGGCTCGGCCCTCGTCGGCCACGACATGAACACGGCGGCCAATGAGAGCATCGAGAACACCACCACGGCCACGATCGTCCTGGTGGTCGCGATCCTCCTGATCGTCTACCGATCCCCCCTGCTGGCGATGGTCCCGCTGGTGACGATCGCGTTCTCGGTCGTCGTCTCCATGAAGGCGATCGCGTCGCTCTCCGCCGTCACCGCGCACCTGGCCGGGCGGCTCGACGCCCCCTGGATGACCTTCCAGGTCATCAACATCACCCGCGTCTTCGTGGTCGTCGTCCTGTTCGGCGCGGGGACGGACTACTGCCTGTTCCTCATCGCCCGCTACCGCGAGGAGCTGGCCCGCGGCCGGACCCGCAAGGACGCCCTCCGCGAGGCCATCGAGCAGGTCGGCGGCGCCCTGGTCGCCAGCGCCGGGACGGTGGTGATCGGGCTGGGGATGCTGATCTTCTCGACCTTCGCCAAGATCCGCTACACCGGCCCGGCGATCGCCCTGAGCCTGACCATCGCCCTGCTCGCCGCGCTGACGCTGGCGCCGATGCTCCTGTCGTGGCTGGGCGGCGTGATCTTCTGGCCGTTCCGCCCCCCGCACCACACGCCCGGCGAGGATCGCGAGCGCGAGGGCCTGGAAGAAGTGCCGATGAGCGGCTTCTGGGTAGCCGTGTCGAGCCTCGTCGTCCGCCATCCCCTGTGGATCCTGACGATCAGCCTGGCGGCCCTGGTGCCGCTCGCGGTGATCGGGGCCAGGACGACCTCGAACTACAGCCAGCTGGCCGACCTCGCCGCCGACCGGCCCAGCGTCGTCGGGGCCTCGGTGATCCGGCGCTACTTCGCCGTGGGCGAGCTGAGCCCGACCGTCGCGGTCGTCGAGCACCCCAAGGTCGACTTCCGCACGCCCGAGGGCCGCGAGAAGGTGGCCGAGGTGACGAGGCGGCTCCTCGCCGTCCCGGGCGTGGCCGAGGTCCGCTCGCTGAGCCAGCCGCTCGGCAGGCCGCCGATGCCCGAATCGGAGATGAACTTCCTCCAGAAGATGGCCGACCGCGCCCTCCGCGCCGCGGCCGACGGCCGCTACGTCAGCGTCAAGCCGAAGGACGGCGAGCCGCCGAACCACATCACCCGGCTCGACGTCGTCTTCGCCAGCGACCCGTTCTCCAAGCAGAGCCTGGACGCCCTCTCCTCCGTGGAGGAATCGCTGAACACCTCCGGCATGCCCGGCGGGCCCATCCACGGGGCGACGGCGATCGGCCTGGCCGGGTCGACCTCCGCCGTCAACGACCTGATGCGCGTCACCACCGGCGACGAGCGCCGGATGTACTTCCTCGTGACCTTCGGCGTCTACGTCATCCTCGTCGGCCTGCTGCGACGCCCGGGGACCTGCCTCTACCTGATCTTCACGGTCGTCCTGGGGTATCTCGCTTCGCTGGGGATCACGGAGCTGGTCTTCAAGGGCCTGCACCACGGCCCCGAGCCGTGGGGCGGGCTGGACTGGACCGTCGGCTTCTTCCTGTTCGTGATCCTGGTGGCGGTGGGCGAGGACTACAACATCCTGCTCATGGCCCGCGTCATCGAGGAAGAGGCCAAGTTCGGGGCCGTCGAGGGGACGCGCCGGGCCGTCGCGCACACCGGCGGCATCATCAGCTCGTGCGGCCTCATCATGGCCGGGACCTTCGGCTCGATGCTCACCGGCAGCCTGACCTCGCTGAAGGAGCTGGGCTTCTCGCTGGGCCTGGGCGTCCTGCTCGACACCTTCCTCGTCCGGCCGATCCTCGTCCCGGCGTTCGTCGTCGTCGCCGACAAGCTCTGGAACGACGTCCCCCCCGACAGGTCGAAGCCCGCGCCGGCGAAGCTCCCGGAGCCCTCCGCCAACGGCAAGGCCCACGGCCCCGAGAAGCCCGACGAGGCCCTCGTCCCCGACGCCGTCGACTCCTGCCTGGGCGAGTTCTACGAGGAATAACCCGGAGGCCGCCGCATGCCGCTCGTCCCGATCCTCGCCGCGGTCGCGATCCTGGCGGCCGAGCCTCCCGAAGGGGGCCGCCTGGATCTCCCGTCCGACGCCCGGCTGTTCATCCCGGATCGCTGGGAGCCCCGGGACGGCGTGGTGGACGTCGTCCTCCACCTGCACGGCACGCCGACCGTGACCGAACCGGCCCTGGAGGCCGCGGGCCGGGACGCGGTCCTCGTGTCGTTCAACCGCAAGGGGCTCTCCGCCGCTTATGCCGGGCCGTTCTCCGACCCGTCCCTGTTCCCGAAGCTCCTCGACGAGACCTCGAGGGCCGTCGCCGAAAAGCGACCGGGCGGCCCCTACCGCATCGGGAAGGTGATCGTCAGCAGCTTCAGCGCGGGATTCGGAGGCGTCCGCGAGTTGCTGAAACAGCCGATGGCCTTCGACCGGATCAATGCGATCGTCCTGGCCGACTCCCTCTACTGCGGCTACGAGGGCGACCCGGCGGCGAAGCGCGTGAGCGCCGACCTGATGGCCGGCTTCCGGCGCTTCGCGCGCGAGGCGGTCGAGGGCCGAAAGTCGATGCTCGTCACCCACTCGGCCCAGGTCCCGCCGGGCTACGGCAGCACCACCGAGACCGCGGACGACCTGCTGACATTCGTGGGCGTCGCCGCCGAACCCGACGCGACCGACTGGGGCGACGGCTGGGAACAATCGCGACGCGCCTCCAAAGGCCGGTTCGCCGTCCTCGGCTTCGCGGGCGAGGGCCCCGAGGACCACATGCGCCATCTCAGGCGCATCGGCGACCTGTGGAAGCGTCTCCCCTCCCCTTCCCCGGCCTCTTGACGGCCGATCGCGAGATCCCGCCCCGCGGCCGATCCCCCCTTGACTGGGGCCGGCACCGGCGCAAAAATTAAAAGCAAGCATGCAATCGAACGACGATTCAAGCGTCGGGCTTCGAATCGCGTGGCGAGGGCCGCGAGAATCGGGTAGCTTGACGCGTAGGACTTTTGTCCGGCTGAACGGACGGCCGGGACCGAGGTCGCGTCTCCAACTGGCCGAGGGAATTTCGATGCGCCGCAATCGCTCCGGGCGACACCCCGTGTCGGGCTTCACGCTGATCGAGCTGCTCGTCGTCATCGCCATCATCGGCGTGCTGGTGGCCCTCCTCCTCCCGGCCGTCCAGTCCGCGCGCGAGGCGGCCAATCGGTCGCAGTGCCAGAACAACCTGAAGCAGTTGGGGCTCGCGGCGCAGGAGTATCACGACACGTTCAACGCGTTCCCGGCCGGCTGGTATTGCTCGCCGCCGGTCTACGACCCGGCCAACCCCCAGACGGTCATCGGCGGCGACGTCACCGGCTGCGCGACCGTCGGCACGCCGTACCAGCCCTATCAGTGGAGCGGCCTCGTCGGGGTCTTCACGAAGCTGGAGCAGGGGAACCTCTTCAACGAGATCAACTTCTACTTCGCCCCCAACAACATCGCGAACACCACGGCCGTCCGGCGCACGCTGTCGGGGTTCGTCTGCCCGTCCAACCGCCGGCCCGAGACGACGACCCAGACCGGGTCCACCCAGAAGATGGGGCCGTCGGACTACCGCGGCAACATGGCCGCCGGCATGATCCTCCCCGACTCGTCCGGCAACTGCCCGACCCAGGATCCGACGAACGTCTACTGCCTCAACTTCGACAACGGCGTGACGTATCAGAACTCGACCTGCGGCATGGCCGACATCACCGACGGCACCACCAACACCTGCCTCTTCGGCGAGACCATCGCCCCCAACGGCGTCTGGGCCCCGGCCACCAGCTGCTGCGTCCGCACCAACAACGACCGGACCATCAACCGGCCGATCGTCTCCAACGGCCAGAACTACTACACCTACTGGTCGAGCAAGCACCCCGGAACCGTCAACTTCGTCAACTGCGACGGCTCCATCCGGTCCATCGCCGCGACGATCAACAAGGCCGTCCTCAACAAGCTGATGACCCGCAACGGCGGCGAGACCGTCTCGGCCGACGAGACGAAGTGACGCCAGCCTGAGGCGCGAATCGCGACGACGTCAAGGGGCGGTCGGGAGGGATGATCCACCCGGCCGCCCTTCGTCATGCGCGGACCCCTGGCGAAGGGCTTCGACCTTTGTAAGCGTCTGAAGGCGAGCCATCTTGCAGCGGCGAGACCCTCGCGGGCCTGATGAGTTTCGAGCACGTCGAGCGGGCCGGGCGCTGGCCGCGGTGGGAGCGGCGCGCGCGGTTCAATGAACTCGGCCTCGGCTAACTTGGAAACGGGGGGCGTCCCTCCGCGAGCGCCGCGAGGATCGCCTCGATGCGCCGCGTGCGCGTCTCGATCCGCTTTGCGGACTGGAGGCGGTAGTAGATGCTGTAGACCTGCGCACGCTTCAGCGTCGCGAAGAACGCCTTGGCGACGGGATGGGCGTCGAGCATGCGGAGGAAGTCTTCGGGCAGCTCCATCTCGGCCGAGCCCGCGTAGGCGTGCTCCCAGCGCCCATCGGCGCGCGCCGCTTCGACGTGGACCAACCCCGCGGGCTGCATGCGCCCCTCGGCGATGAGGCGATCCGCGTGCTCGCGGTTCTTCTTCGACCAGCTCGACTTTGGGCGGCGGGGCGTGAGCCGCTGGAGGAACGACGTGTCGTCGAGCGGACGCTTCACACCGTCGATCCATCCCCACGCGAGGCAGACGATGACGCAGTCTTGCCAGCTCACCGAGGGCGTGCCGGAGTCCTTCTTGAAGATCCGCACCCAGAGTTCGCGCTCCCTGGCGTGGTTCGCCTTGAGCCACTTGTCGAGGTCCTTCTGCGTGGGGAACGCAAGCGATTCGCTCTCGGTCATCACACCTCCTGTGCCCTTACACTATGAGCGCGGTCGCGCCTTCGGCGCGCTCGCGCCGCCGAACAGCTTGCTCGCCGGCGGCGGAGGCCGAGTGAGCTACGAATCAGGGGAGAGCCTACCCGACCCTCCGGTCGGGTGCAGCGCCTGGTTCGGCGTGCCCTGGCAACCCCGTCGACTCTTCCCGGGCCGGCCGCTCCTTCGCACCGGATCCGACATCCTCGACCTGCGTCACCGCCGAAATGAGGGCCCCGATCGTTCTATGAAAAGATGCGGTCTACCGGACGGACTCCGACCTTTGGCGCTGGTTTTGCCACTCGTAAGGCCCGGGGGCGGCCCCTTGCTCCGTCCCCGCCAGGCGTCCCAGGAAACCTTGCACCGCAACCCCGGAGACACCGATGGAACGTCGCGAACTCTTGGCCCTCCTCGGCGCCGGCGCGGCCGGCCTGATGGCGGGCGGCACGGCGAAGGCGGGCGACGACGACAAGAAGAAAGAGGAACACCACGCCCACATGAAGACCATGGGCGAGTGCGCCTTGATCTGCAACATGACCGCGGCCCACAGCCTGATGGAGCTGAAGAAGGAGGGCTCCGAGAACCGCGAACAGTTCGCCAAGATCGCCTGCGCGACCAACGACTGCCAGTCCTTCTGCGTCCAGGCCGTCACCCTCATGGCCCGCCACAGCCCGATGGCCATGTACGCCCACAAGGCCTGCGCCGACGCCTGCCGCGACTGCGCCGAGGCCTGCGAGAAGTCGCAGGACGAGAAGATCAAGAAGTGCGCCGAGATCTGCCGCGAGTGCGAACGCGCCTGCCGCGCGTGCTGCGAGAAGGCGGCCTGACGACGCCCCGCGCCCGCCCGCCGGTCGCGAGGCGGGCGCGTCCCCCCGGGTCAGCCCAGCTCGGCCGGCGGGTTCGCACCTTCCACCAGCCGCAGCGGGCGGCCGTCGGGGGCGAGGAACTTGTGCTCGGGGTCGATGCCGAGCTTCGTGTACAGGACGTGCGCCAGGTCCGCCGGCGTCACGGGCCTGTCGGCGGGGGAATCGCCCTTCGCGTCGGTCGAGCCCAGGGCCAGGCCGGAGGGGAGGCCCGCGCCGGCGAGGAGCACGCTGTTGGCGCGGCCGTGGTGGTCGCGGCCCGCGTTCTGGTTGATCTTCGGCGTCCGGCCGAATTCGCCCATCATCACGACCAGCGTGTCGTCCAGCAGGCCGCGGTCGGCCAGGTCGACGATCAGCGCGGCGAGGCCCTTGTCGAGCGCCGGCGCGAGCTGGTCCTTGATGGTCGGGAAATTCTGCTGGTGCGTGTCCCACCCCAGCGGGCCGGGGCCGCGGTCGTTCACGGTGACGAACGAGACGCCGGCCTCGATCAGCCGGCGGGCGAGCAGGCACGATTGGCCGAACGTGTTGCGGCCATACCGCTCGCGGACCTCGGGCGACTCGTCGGCGAGCCGGAACGCGGCCTGCGCGGCGTCGGAGGTCATCAGTGAATACGCCTGGTCGGCGAACTGGTCGCGGCTGCGCGTGAGGTCCGTCGGCGGGACGTCGCGGGAGAACTCGTCCAGGCTCCTGACCATCGCCCGACGCCGCAGCAGGCGGTCGAGCGTCACCTTGTCGGGCGGCGACAGGTTGCTGACGCGGAACCCATCCTGGTTCGGGTCGCCCGAGACGGCGAACGGGTCGTAGGCGGGCGTCAGGTAGCCGCTCGACGAGAAGATGGGGGCGTCCGGCACGGCGACGTAAGGGGGCAGCATCCCGCGGTCCGCCTCGCGCCACTTGGAGACGGCGCTGCCGTAGCTCGGGTAGACCTGGGCGGGCGTCGGCCGATAGCCCGTCAGCAGGTGGTGCGCGGCGCGGTCGTGGTCGGCCTCGGGCGAGGTCATGCTGCGGATCAGCGTGACGCGGTCGAGGATCTTCGCCAGCTCGGGCAGGACCTCGCTCACCTTCACGCCGGGCAGCGCCGTGTCGATCGCCTTGAACTCGCCGCGGACGTCGTCGGGGGCGTCGGGCTTGGGGTCGAAGGTGTCGATGTGCGACGCCCCGCCCGCCAGCCAGACGAGGATGCAGTTCTTGGCCTTCGCCGGCCCGGCCGCCCCGAGCGCCCGCAGCCGCAGGCCGTGCTCGAGCCCCAGGCCGAGGAATCCCAAAGCTCCGGCCTTCAGCACGGCCCGGCGCGAGGGGCCGGGGCAGGCGATCGGTCGCGTCTTCCTCGTCATGGCGGGCCTCCGTCGGACGTCCCCGTACCGATCAATGATTGAACGCGAATTCGCGCGAGTTGAGGAGCGCCCAGAACAGGTCTTCCGCGGCCTCCGGGAGCGACGTCGCCTGCTTCAACTCGGCCGCCCACCGCGACGACTCCTCGGCCGAGGGGGGCCGGCAGACCGTGCGATAATACAGGTTCTCGACCAGCTCCTCCGGCTCCAGCTCCAGCTTGAGGGCCGAGGCGAGGTAGCCGTTCAGGTTGCCGACCTTGCTCTCGATCACGTCGCCGCCGATGAGCAGCAGCGATTGCTTGAGGCTCAGCGGCGGCGTCTGGACCGACGCGCAGGTCGTGGTGCGCGGGCAGCGGCCGAAGGTGTCGAGGATCGCGCTGGCGACGCCGGGATCCGAGATCCGGATGGCCCGCGTGTTCGCCGCGCGGTTGGGGAAGCGGTTGGCGACGCCCGTCGCCTGGGCCAGCGCATCGGCCATCTGGTGGGCCGAGAGCGGCCGGGGCGCATGGTGCGAGAACCAGCGGACGTCGGCCTCGTTCCCCGGGATCGTGCCGGACGACAGGCCGTACGCCTTCGACGTCGCGATGGTGCGGATCAGGCCGCGGAGGTCGTACTTCGTCGCGATGAAGTGGGCGGCGAGGGCGTCGAGCAACTCCGGATGGACGGGCGGGTTGGAACGGCTCATGTCGTCGGGGGGGTCGACGATCCCCTTACCGAAGAGTTGCGCCCAGGCCCAGTTGACCGTCGCGCGGGCGAAGTAGGGGTTCTCGGGCGCGGTGATCCAGTCGGCCAGCGCGACGCGCGGGTCGGCCCCTTCCGCGATCGTCGGCCTGCGGCCGTCCAGGAACCTCGGCTCGGTCGGCTTCCCGGTCCGCAAATGGTTGACGACGCCGCCGGGGTTCACGCCGATCATCGTGCGGGCCCCCGCCATCATCCCCCCCGCCATCCCCTGCCCCGTCCGCTGGACCTTGGCGAAGAACGCGGCCAGGCCGTAGTAATCGTCCTGGGTCCAGACGTCGAACAGGTGGTCGTGGCACTGGGCGCAGCGCATCCGGAGGCCCAGGAAGCGCTGGGCCGTCTGCTCGGCCGCCGCGGTCGGCTCCAGGGCGTCGACGGCGTAATTGACCGGCCCGCCACCGTCGACGTCGTTCGGGTCGCCGAGGGCCGTCAGCAGCGTCTTCACGACCTGGTCCCAGGGCGTATTCTCGGCCAGGCGTGCGTCCAGCCATTCCTGATAGCGGTACGCCCCGTTCCCCTGCCTCGCCGCACTGATCTGGAGCAGGTCGCCCAGCTTGATCCGCCAGAACTGGACGAACTCGGGACGGGCCAACAGGTCGTCGACCAGCTTCGCCCGCTTGTCGGGGCCCTCGTCGGCGACGAAACGGCGGATCTCCTCCGGCGAGGGCGGCCCGCCGGTGAGGTCGAGCGTGACCCGGCGCAGGAAGGCGGCGTCGGTCGCGGGGGGGCTCGGGGGGACCTTCAGGGCTGCCAGCCGGCGGAACAGCGGGCCGTCGATCGGGCCTTCCTTCGGGAGCTTGGCGAAATCGTAGTCCAGGTCGGGGTTCACCGCCGCGCCGAGCCGGGTCGTCGCCACGAGAGCCCCGTAGCGGACGACGACGTCGGCCTCGCCGCGGCGGAGCAACTCGGCGCGGCCTTTGGTGTCGACGGCGACGGTGGAGTCGTCCAGGGTCTTGTAGATCGACTGGCGGGTGACGTCGCGGCGGCGGCCGTCGGCGTGCTCGGCCAGGACGCGGACCTGGCGGACGCCGGGGCCGGCGAGCATCGCGTCCGGAGGCTCGATCACGAGCTTCGCAACCGCCGACCTCGTCGCCCCGGAGGCCCGAGGCGCGCCGGCCTGGATCCAATCGACGAGCGTGCGGAGTTCGGGCGAGCCTGCCGACAACCGAGGGCCGCCGCCGTGATCGACCCGGCCCGTCGCCTTGAGGACGAACAGGCTGCGCTCGGGGTCCATCAGGGAGATCCGCCGACGCGCCGAGTCTCTCGCGATCGCGAGGTGGTCGCCGTCCGGATCGTAGCCGAACAGCGAGAGGTGGAAGCCGTTCTGGCCGTCGGCCTTGCCGTGGCAGCCGCCGGTGTTGCAGCCCGCCTTGCTCAGGATCGGCTCCACGTCCTGGGCGAAGTCCCACGATCGGCCCTCGCGGGGCTCGACCACGATCCGGGCCCGGGCCTCGGCCCCGTCGTGCGTCGCGACGACCTCGACCGTCCCGGCGGCGATCGGCAGGACGTAGCCCGAGGCGTCGACCGTGGCGATCCCGGGAGGCTGGGCGCTCCAGGCGATGCCGGTGGAGACGCCTCGGACGATCCCGTCGGGCGTCTTCTCGGCCGCGAGGAGTTGCAAGCCCGGGGCGTCGGCCGCTATCGTAAAGTCCTTCGGGTCGATCGCGAGCGTCCGCGCGGGCTTCTCGGCGGGCCGGACGACGGCCGGCGCGGGCTCGACCTTCGGGGGCGGCCCGGCGGGCGGCGCGGATCGTCCGCAACCGAGGTGGGCGGACAGCAGTCCGATCGCTATCATGGGACCGAGCCGACGGCGGGACATGGGGCCGGCCTCCTCTCCCGACGCGGACCATTCCGACGATCGCACGACAAACGTCGGATGGATTGTACCGCGCGACCTCGGCACGACAATCGAAAAACCAGACGGCTCGTTAGCAAAAGGGGACGGCGACCATGGGCAAGGGCGACAGGCGGACCAGGCGCGGCAAGGTGGCCCGGGGGACTTTCGGCAAGAGCCGCCCCAAGGCGGAGACGCTGCGCAAGGACAAGGCCACGGCCGCGAAGGCCGCCGCCGAGGCCGCGGCCCCGGCCCAGGGCTGAGGCCGCGCCGGGGGCGGGGGTTCGTCCCCGCCCCGCCGCTTCGCTTCGGCTTGAAGGCGGCGTAAGATTATGTCGGAGTCGGGAGCGGAGCCCGGACGGAGGAGCCAGGAGCCACCTCATGGCCAAGTTGCGCCTGCTGAAGACCGGACACGGCGACCTCATGCTCGCCGAGTGGGACAAGCAGCGGCCCGAGACCGTCGAGGCCGCCGCCGCGCAGTTCGCCGAGCACGTCACACCCGGCCGCATGGCCTTCCGGCTCGACGGCCCGGGCCAGACCCGGATCATCAAGCAGTTCGACGCCACGGCCCCGGAGATCCTCATCGTCCCGGCCGTCCAGGGCGGCTGAGGGGCGGCGCATGATCCGAACCGGGTATCTGCGCTGGGAGATCGACGTCGCCGACGAGCGCTGCGCCGCCGACCCCTATTCCCGCGAAGTCGTCTTCCTCGCGCGCCCCACCCATCGCGTCGTCCGCGTCCGCACCACCGGCCACGCCGACGCCGCCGCCCGCTTCGTCCGCGGGGAGGCTTCGTATAATAGCGTGCTGAAGACGCTCGACGATCGCCGGGGCGAGGTCGACCTGACCATCCCCGACGTCGGCCCCCGCCGCTTCCGCTACTCCGAATCCGACCGGATGAAGATGCTCCGGTACTGGATGGAGAAGCTCCAGCGCGAGGCGTCCGCGTTCGCCTTCGAGGTCGTCGCCGCCGCCTCCTCGTTCACGCAACTGGTGATCGCCAGCCAGGCCCTGCGCTCGGGCTACGCGAAGCTCGTCGAGAGCGAGATCTTCCGCGTCATCGAGGGCAAGAGCCAGCCCCAGCCCACCTCCGACGAGCCCGTCCGGATCGACGCCGCCGACTACCAGCAGGGCGTCCCGGAGCTGGTCGCCGCCGAGCTGGTCCGCGACGTCGTGGAGCCGAAGGAGTTCCACGAGTTCTGCCAGTTCGACTGCATCACCATCCTCCACGGCGACAAGTACTACCGCATCCCGCGCAAGACGCACGGCCTCATCGAAGTCTGGGACGCCAAGACCAAGCAGGCCGTCTGCCGCCTGTGCGTCGTCTTCCAGGACCCCGGCATGCCCCCCTCCGACGAGGTGGTCATGAAATACCTCATCGCCAAGCACCAGCCCGACATGCTCTGGCAGACCGGCGTCCGCTTCGCCCCCCCCAAGGGCCGCTTCGAAGTCACCCCGCCCCGGCGCTGGTCGGTCGACTGACGATCCGGCCCCGGGATTTGGGAAGGCCGCTGTCACGCGACGGGGGGATTGCAACGGGGCCGGCTCGACCCCTCCCTGCCGCCGTCGTGGTGCTGCGTCGAAAACATGGGAGTGCGAGCAGGGATCCCACCTTCTCCCCTCGTGGGAGAAGGTGCCCCGGAGGGGCGGATGAGGGGGGCGCGACCCAAGGCCGTCGGATTTCCAATCCTCGTAGGCTGGGTCGGGACCCAGCCCGGGATACGCGATGCCTCATCCGGGCTGGGTCCCGACCCAGCCTACGGGGGGGGCCGGACGTGGCATGCGACGCCGATCGTCCCTCATCCGGCCTGCGGCCACCTTCTCCCACGAGGGAAGAAGGATGATTCTCGTCAGCCCCGGGATGGCTCACGTGACGCCGCCCGGGCCACCGTCTCGTCCGAGTTCGAGTCGACCCTCGATCGCGTTGAGCGAAGAGTGTCGCTTTTCGCGAATTCCTGAAATCTCGCCGCGTCCGCCGCAGACCATATCGGGAGAAGGGATGGTCCGCCGCTCCTTGACAATCCGGCCGAATGGAAAACCGACGGGCCGAAACCCGGAGACGCGATGAAGCCGCTTCCGAGCAGCTCGGGCTCGATCCCTCCGTAGGGGGCGAGGCATGCCTGGACGCGGACGACCGAAGCCCAAATCTCGACATCAGCGAAAACGACGACCGAAGCCAAACTTTTCACGACGCAAGTCGCCACCCTGCCAAGGATTGCAACCGGCAAGCAGGCAACTCCATGCTCACGATCGGACCCAATTTCCGCCCCCTCGGCGGGGCCGACGAGGGATCAGATCTGGTAGTTCAACCGCTGGGGATAGGCGTCGTCGGGACGGAGGTCGCCGGGGACGCCTTCGCGATAGCGGAGGTTGGGCGTCTCGATCGTGACGGTGGTCCCGGGGGCCACGCTCCGGGTGACCCAGGCGGACGAGCCGATCACGGCCTTGCGTCCGATGACGGTGTCGCCGCCGAGGATGGTGGCGTTGGCGTAGATGACCACGTCGTCCTCGATCGTCGGGTGCCGCTTCCGGCCCCGGACGATGTCGCCGGTGGACTCGTCGCGGGGGAAGCTCAGGGCACCCAGGGTCACGCCCTGGTAGATCTTCACGCGGTCGCCGATCTCGGTGGTCTGGCCGACGACGACGCCGGTGCCATGGTCGATGAAGAACTCCCGCCCGATCGTCGCCCCGGGATGGATGTCGATCCCGGTCTTGCCGTGGGCGTACTCGGTCATCATCCGGGGGATCAGGGGGATCCCCAGGTTGTACAGCTCGTGGGCCAGGCGGTAGACGGTGATCGCGGAGAGGCCCGGGTAGCAGAAGACGATCTCGTCCTGGCTGGAGGCGGCGGGGTCGCCTTCGTAGGCCGCCTTGACGTCGCCCGTGGCCATCTCGCGCAGGTCGGGGATCCGCTCCAGGAACTGGCTGGCGAAGACCTCGGCCCTGGCCTCGGCGTCGGCGAGGGGCTCGCGGGCCTTGCAATCGTGCTGGAAGGCCCGGGCGAGCTGCTGGCAGAGCCGGTCGTAGAGGCTGTCGATCAGGTCGCCGACGTGGTAGGCGACGTTCCCCATGTGGAGGTTCTGCCGCCGGCCGTAGCCGGGGAAGATGATCTCGCGGAGGTCGCCCAGGATCTCGACCACGTCCCGGTAGCTGGGGAGGGGAGAGTGGCCGAGATGGTTGATCGAGCCGCAGCCCTTGTAGGTCGCGACGATCCGGGCGGTGAGGTCCGGAAGCGTCTCGCGCAGCTTCCCGTTCGCATTCAGGTCCGTCGCCATGTCCCGCCTTCCCCGCCGACGCCCCACGCCGCAGCCCGGAAACACCCCAGCATCTTACGGCATCCTTCAAGCCCGGATCAACGCGGCCGGCGCGCGGGGGGCCGACGCATCAACGCCTTCGTTGACTTGCCCCCGGCCCGCCCCTAGCATGACTCGGGGCCCCGCCCCCGCCCTCGTGGATCGACATCCCGCGCGACGACCTGGGAGGAAAGCATCGTATGCCGACGGATCGTCCCCGGACGCTCGGCGAGCTGCGCCAAAGCGGCCATCGTCTGGAATCGGTCAAGGACGAGATGAGGCGCAACCTCGTCCGCAAGCTCCGGGCCGGCGAGCCCCTGTTCCCGGACATCCTCGGCTACGAGGATACGGTCGTCCCCCAGATCCAGAACGCGATCCTCTCGCGCCACGACATGCTCTTCCTCGGCCTCCGCGGCCAGGCCAAGACGCGGATGCTGCGCCAGCTCGTCCACCTGCTCGACGAGGCGACGCCGATCGTGGAGGGGTCGGAGATCCACGACCACCCCTACCGCCCGATCTCCAGCTACGCCCGCCAGCTCGTCGCCGAGAAGGGGGACGATACGCCGGTCGCCTGGATCGGCCCCGACCAAAGGTACAACGAGAAGCTGGCCACGCCCGACGTCACCATCGCCGACCTGATCGGCGAGGTGGACATGATCAAGCACGCCGAGGGCCGCTACCTCTCCAGCGAGGCCACGATGCACTACGGCCTGATCCCGCGCACCAACCGCGGGATCTTCTGCATCAACGAGCTGCCGGACCTCGCCCCCAAGATTCAGGTCGGCCTGTTCAACGTCCTGGAGGAGCGCGACATCCAGATCCGCGGCTACCCGATCCGGATGGAGCTGGACCTCTGCCTGGTCTTCTCGGCCAACCCGGAGGACTACACCAACCGCGGCCGCATCGTCACGCCGCTGAAGGACCGCATCGGCTCCGTGGTGCGGACCCATTACCCGCTGACCCGCGAGGTCGGCATGGCGGTGAACGACCAGAACGCCTGGCTCGACCGCTCCGAAGTCGGCCCCGAGCTGGCCGTCCCCGTCTACATCAAGGAGGTGGTGGAGGAGGTCTCGCGGCTGGCCCGGACCTCGCCGCACGTCAACCAGCAGTCGGGCGTCTCGGTCCGGATGTCGATCGCGAACCTGGAGAACGTCGTCTCCAACGCCGAGCGCCGGGCGCTGCTGGCCAGGGAGCCCGCGATCGTCCCGAGGATCGGCGACCTGGCCTCGGCGCTGTCCAGCTCGCGGGGCAAGCTGGAGCTGACGATGGCCGAGGAGGACGGCCACGAGGACAAGCTGATCCAGCGGATCATCGACGAGGCGGTCAAGAACGTGTTCACGCTCCACTTCGACGCCCGCGAGTTCCGGCCGGTCGTCCAGCACTTCGAGTCGGGCCAGACCGTCGAGACCGGCGACATGCTCGGCTCCCAGGCGATCCTCGACCGCGTCGCCAGGGCCCCCGGCCTCCGCAAGCGCGCCGAGGAGGCCGCCGCCGAGCTGGTCCCGGCCGCGAAGTCGCCCGCCGCCAGGCTCGCCGCCGCGGCCGGCGTCGCCGAGTTCATCCTGGAAGGGCTCCACGTCCACAACAAGCTCAACAAGTCGACCCGGAAGGGCGGGACGTCGTACCAGCGCTGACGCCACGCCCGCCACGTCCCCACCGAGGCCGCGACCGCACATGGCGACCCATGAATACTCGAAGTGGGACGGCTCGCAGGAGTTCCAGCCGCAATCGGCGGACAAGCTCTTCGAGCAGATCTCCGAATACCTGATGCAATACGGCGAGGACGTCCTGCGCAACCTCGACGACGTGGACGACGACGACCTGCCGGAGGTCGTGGAGATGATCCAGAAGGAGGGCCTGATCGAGCGCGACGAGGAGGGCCGCTGGTCCGTCACGCCCAAGGGCCTCCGCAAGATCCAGGACAAGTCGCTCCACGACCTGTTCCTGACCTTCAACCGCGACGCCCTCGGCCGCCACGAGACCCAGCAGAAGGGCGAGGGGACCGTCTCGCTCGAAGACACCCGCTCCTACGTCTTCGGCGACCCGCTCGCCAACATCGACATGCACGAGACCCTCAAGAACGCCTACATCCGGCAAGGCGGGGGCGTCCCGATCCGGCTGAGCCAGGAAGACTACGTCGTCCACGAGACCGAATACCAGACCCGTTGCGCCACGGCCGTCCTGATCGACATGAGCGGTTCGATGGGGCGCTACGGCAAGTATTACACGACCAAGAAGGTCGCCGTGGCCTTGCAGGCGCTGGTGCGGGCGCAATACCCGCAGGACTCGATCCAGATGATCGGGTTCTATACCTTCGCCAACAAGATGACCGAGCGCGAGCTGCTGAACTCGGCGCCCAAGCCGGTGAGCATGTACGACAGCCGCATCCACCTGCGGTACGACATGGACGACCCGAAGGGCCGCGTGCCGCAGCACTTCACCAACATCCACGCCGGCCTCCGCCTGGCCCGCAGCCACCTGCTGAAGCAGGCGGCCGGCAACAAGCAGATCATCGTCATCACCGACGGCGAGCCCACCGCGCACATCGAGGGCCGCGAGGTCGTCCTGATCTACCCCCCTGCCGAGAAGACCGCGGCGCACACGCTGGCGGAGGTCCGCCGCTGTGCGGCGGCGGGCATCCGTGTCTCCAGCTACGCCCTGATCGAGGACTATTTCTACCTGGGCCTCGTCAACTTCGTGCAGGAGATGGCCCGCGTCTCCAACGGCGTGGCGGCCTATTGCTCGTGCGAGGACCTCGGCAAGTTCGTCTTCGAGAGCTTCGTCGGGGGCCGCCACACCAAGCGCTACGGCGCGTGAGGGTCAGGAGAGCTGCTTGACCATGCTATAAGGGACCACCTTCACCCCGCGCTCGCGGAGGCTGGAGAGCCCCTGGCGCAGCAGTTCGAGCTGCTCCCGCCACTCCGCCTCGTCGAGCGGCTCGCCCCCCTTCGGCGCGTGTGCGGGATCGGTCAGCTCGCGTTCATCCATCAGGAAGACCAGGTCGCCGCGGGTCAGCAGGAGCGACTCGATGAGGCGGCGGGTGCGCTCGACGTGCTCCGAGCGCCGGGCCCGGCCGCCGGCGCCGACGAGGGCGAGGACGCTCAGCTCGATCCCCGCGGCCTTGGCGTCGGCGGCGAACGCCTGGAGGTCGGCGTCGTACCAGTCCTTGCCGTAGGCCCGGCGCACCTCCGGCGCGCCCGACTCCACGCCGAGGCCGATGCGCGTCAGGCGGCGGTCGTAGGCGGCCCGGAGGCCGTCGAGGTCGATCACCGGCTCCTGGAAGTCGTCGAGGAAGGCGTGGACGTCGTCGATCGCGGGCCCGTCCTCGTCGCGAAGGCCCCGGCCGATGAGGTCCAGGTAGGCCAGGACGTCGGCCTCGCGGAGGCGCAGGAGGTCGGCGCCGGCGAGGTACGCGCTCCGGGTCTGGGCCAGGCGTCGGCCGAGCAGGCCGGAGACCTCGCGGACGTGGGCCTCGAACTCGTCGGGCGAGCGGACGCCATGCTCGCGGACGGTCCCGGCGGCGAACGCCCGGCCGTCCCGATCGCCGACGGTCGCCTGGAGGACGACGGCGTTCGGGCAGTCGGGGGGGAGGAAGGCGAGCGGCCGGTAGGTGCGACGGTATCGCGCTTCGAAGTCGGCCCAGGCGCGGGCGTCCCAGGCGGCGATGCGGCCGAGGAAGTCGCGCAGCTCGGCCTCGCCGATCGGCCGGGCCTTGTCGTCGGGCGGGTCCAGGCGTCGGCCCCGGCCCGCGGACAGGTCGGCGAGCAGGGCGTCGGCGACGGCCCGGATCTCCTCGTCGACGCGGCGGGCGTCGGCCGGCTCCAGGGCCCGCCGGCGCATCACGAGGTTCGCCCCCTCGCGGACGCGGTCGACCTCGTGGACGGCGCCGTCGAGGCGGCGGATGAAGTGGCGGTCGCGGAGGTAGGCCCGCTGCCAGCGGCCTTCGAGGTCGAAGTGGTAGATCGGGGCGTCGCCGAAGTAGAGCGAGAAGGCCCCCTGCTTGAAGCCGGCGAAGACGAGGTCGCGCCCCTCCCACTGGTGGCCCTCGCGACGGGTGTACAACGCCCCCTTCTCCAGGAGACAGGCGGCCTCGTTCTGCTGCGGATTCATCCTGCGTCGTCCTCCTCGGACACTCGGGCGACGGTCGCCCCGCGGGAGCGAGATCGTCGACGGGTCGACGCGCGAAACGCTCTCGCCCGATTCGGTCCCCCGATTATACTAGGCCCCGGACGGGAGTTGAGGGTCCGGGCCGCTGGCGCGCGGACTTCGGCGAGCCAATCCGGCTCGCCTCCCCGCCCGCATGGAGGATGACGATGGAGCCGGAAGCTTCCCCGCCCGCCGCCCTCGCCCCGAAGGCCCGGCCGGCCTGGATCGAGCCGCTCGCCCTGGCCTCCCTGTGCCTGGCCCTTTACCTGGCCGGCAACGGCCGGACCGGGCTCTGGGACCGGGACGAGCCCCGCAACGCGGTGGCCGTCCACGAGATGCGGGCCCGGGGCGACTGGCTGTTCCCCACGTTCAACGGCGAGCCCCGCCATCACAAGCCGATCCTGACCTACTGGCTGATGGGCCTGGCGACCGCCGTCCTGGGCGAGGGCCCCGCGGGCATGCGCCTCCACTCGGCGCTGGCCGGGACGGGGACGTGCCTGCTCGTCTGGGGGCTCGGGCGGAGGATGCTGGGGGCGAGGGCGGGATTCCTCGCGGCCCTGATGCTCGCCGTCTCGCCGATCATGGTCGCCGAGTCCAAGATGGCGACGACCGACGCCACGCTCTCATTCTGGCTGATGGGATGTCAGCTCTGCCTCTACGAGTTGGCGCGTCGCGAGTCGCGGCCGATCGCGGTCGCGTTCTGGGTCGCGCTCTCCCTGGCCATGCTGACGAAGGGGCCGGTCGCGCCCGCCCTGCTGGCCGCGATCGCCCTGCCGGCCTGGTGGTGGGGCTGCCCCGTGGCGACGGTCTGGCGACGGCTGGAGTGGCGTCGCGGATTGCTGATCTGTTCGATCCTGGCCGCTCCCTGGTTCGTCCTGATGATCGGCGCGACGCGCGGGGAGTTCCTGGAGGTGGCGGTCAAGCAGCAGCTCCTCCAACGCGTCTCGTCCGAGATGGAGGAGCACGGCGCGTATCCGGGCTATTACGCGGCGATGTCGACGGTCCTATTCTTCCCGTGGTCGTGCCTGGTCCCGATGGGGATCGTCGCGGCCTGGAAGCGGCGGAAGGTCGACCCCAACCTGGCCTACCTGACGGCCTGGATCGTCGGGCCCTTCATCCTGCTGGAGTGCGTGCGGACGAAGCTCATCCATTACTACCTGCCCGCCTACCCCGCCTGCGCGCTGCTGGCGGCGTGGGTGGTGAAGTCCGTCGCCCGCCAGGAGGTGACGCTCCGGCGCTGGACGCTGGGGAGGCTGGCGCAGGGCATGATCGCCGGGATCGGCGTCGCGGCCGGGGTCGGGATGGCGGCCTCGGCGGTCGCGGCCCCGAGCGGGCTGGGCTTGCCGCTGGTCGCCTGCGGGCTCGTCCTGGGGCTGGGCACCGCGGCCGGGCTGCTGCACCTCCATCGCGGCCAGACCTGGGCCGGGGCCCGGTGGCTCGCGGGCGCGTCGGGCGGGATGATGCTGCTGATCGGGGGATGGCTGCTGCCGGCGGCCGAGCCCCTGCGCGTCTCGCGGATCGTCGGCGAACGCATGGCGGAGCTGCGCGCGAGGACGGGGCTCGATCCGCTGCTGATGGGCTACCAGGAACCGGGCGTCATCTACGCCTTCGGCTCGCCGATCGCCCTCACGCGGGAGGCGGGCGAGCTGCGCCGAAGGTTGGAGAAGTGCGGAGCCATGATCACCGCGGTCACCCCCGCCGAGTGGCCCGTCTTCGAAAAGAAGTTCGGAGTGACCTTCGAGAAGATCGAGGACGTCGTCGGCTTCAACCCGGCGAAGGGGAAATCGACGACGCTCCACCTGGCCGTCATCCGGAGCGCCCCCGACGCCTCAACGGCCCGGGCCTCGTCCGGCGAGGAGCCGCTCGTAAAGTGAGCGGAGCTGCGACGTCATCGTCTCGTGGCGGAACTGGTCGGCGAAGCGTCGTCGTCCTTCCGAGCCCAGCCGGTCCCGCAACGAGGCGTCGGCGGCGAGCCGCAAGACGGCCTCGGTCAACCCCGAGAGATCGCGGGGCTTCAGCAGGACGCCCGTCTCGGGCGTGACGACCTCGCGGGCCCCGTCGACGTCGTAGCTGATCGCCGGCCGTCCCACGAGGAGCGATTGCGGCAGCACACGCGCCAGCCCCTCGCGGAGGCTCGGGTGGATGACCGCGTCGACGCCGTTCAGCAGTTCCGGGATGCGGTCGGGCGGGACGAGGCCGGTCAGGATGAAGGCGTCGCGGATCCCCTTCGATTCCAGCTCGGCGATCAGCTTCTCGCGCAGGACGCCGTCGCCGATCCAGACGAAGCGGACGTTCGGGTCGGCTCCCAGGATCGCGGGCGCGGCGGCGATGATGTCGTCGTGACCCTTCAGCTCGAACAGCCGGGCGACGGTCGCGAACGCGACGTGCTCCGGGGCCAATCCCAGTTCGCGGCGGACGTCGTCGCGAGCCCGCCGCGGGTGCAGGAACGCATCGGCGTCCATCCCGCTGTAGACGGTGCTGAACTGCTCGGGACGGCCGACGCCCGCGGCGAGCGCCTGTTCCGTCATGGCGTCGCACACGCTGACGATGGCGTGGCAGCGCCTCGCGGCCCATCGCTCCAGGGCGACGTACAGGCGGTTGCGGCGGGCCGACTCGAACGGGCCGAACGGCAGGCCGTGGATGGTGTGGACGACGGCCGGGACGCGCTCGCGCCAGGCGGCGGCGCGGCCGACGATGCCGGCCTTCGAGCTGTGCGTGTGGACGACGTCCGGCTTGAGCCGTCGGAACGCCCGGCGCAGCTCGCGATACGCCTTCCAGTCGGTGGCCGGGCTGACGGCACGGATCAGGTGGGGCGTCAGCTCGACCTTGAGCCCCTGCTCCTCCGCGCGGCGGAAGAGGTCCCCTTCGGGCCCCTCGGCCGGTCCGGTGATGAGCGTGACGTCGTCGCCGTAACGATGATGCAGGCCCTCGACGGTCAGGAGCGTGTTCTCCTGCGCGCCGCCGAGGATCAGGCGGGTGATGACGTGGACGATCTTCATGGCGAGGGGGCTCGGACCTCGGGCGTGCGGTCGTAATTGACGCGGAGCAGGAACAGCCCGCGGGCCGGGGCGTTGGGGCCGGCCACGACGCGGTCCTCGGCGCGGAGTACCTCGCCCACCCAGGATTCGGGCCGCTTCCCGGCCCCGACCATCATGAGCGTGCCGGCGATCGCCCGGACCATGTTATAGAGGAAGCCGTCGGCCTCGACCTCCAGGTGGACGACGTCGCCGTGGCGCGTGGCCTCCACGTCGTAGATCGTCCGGACCGAGCTGAGGCGGTTGGGCCAGTCGGTCTCGAAGCTCCGGAAGTCGTGCCGGCCCAGCAGGGCGGAGCCGGCGCGGTTCATGGCGTCGACGTCGAGCCGGTGGAAGACGTGCCAGGCGTGCCGGAGTTCGAACGGGCTGGCGTACTGGTCGTTGTCGATCCGGTAGCGATACCGCTTGGAGCGGGCGTCGAGCGTGGCGTGGAACGCCTGCGGGACCTCGGCCGCCTCGCGGATGCGGACGTCGCGCGGCAGCATGTTGTTGAGGGCCCGGACGTAGACGGCGGGCTCGTGCCGCGCGGCGGTCAGGAAGTGGACGACCTGGCCGATCGCGTGGACGCCCGCGTCGGTCCGGCCGCTGGCGTTGGTGTTCGGGGCGGCCCCGGTGAGCCGCCCGATCGCCTCGTCGAGCACGGACTGCACGGTGCGCAGGCCGGGCTGGCGCTGCCAGCCGTGGAAGTCCGTGCCGTCGTAGGCGATCGTCAGCTTGATGTTGCGCATGTCCGGGGTGGTCGGCTCACGCGCGGGCGGGTTCGAGCTTCAGCAGGACCTCGGCGATCTGGACGGCGTTGGTGGCGGCGCCCTTGCGGAGGTTGTCGCTGACGCACCAGAACAGCAGGGCGTTCGGGTTCTTGAGGTCGTTGCGGATCCGGCCGACGAAGACGTCGTCGCGGCCCTCGGCCGAGGCGGCCAGCGGGTACCGCTTCGCGGTCGGGTCGTCGACCACGGTCACGCCCGGCGCCTTCGCCCACAGCGCCCGGGCGGCGTCGGCCGAGACGGGGCTCTCGGTCTCGACGAGGATGGACTCGCTGTGCGAGTACGACACCGGGACCCGCACGCACGTCGGGACGACGTCGATGGAATCGTCCCCCAGGATCTTGCGGGTCTCGTTCACCATCTTGATCTCCTCCTTGGTGTAGCCATTGGGGAGGAAGTCGTCGATGTGGGGGAGGCAGTTGTTGAAGATGGGGTGGGCGAACTTGGCGGGCGACGGCACCGGCTCGCCACGGCCGAAGGCGCGGGCCTGGGCCTCGTACTCGTCGATCCCCTTCTGCCCGGCGCCCGAGGCCGACTGATAGGTGCTGACGACGACCCGCTTGACCTTGAAGGCGTCGTGCAGCGGCTTGAGGGCCACGACCATCTGGATCGTGGAGCAGTTGGGGTTGGCGATGATCCCCCGATTCTTCGCCACGTCCTGGGGGTTGACCTCCGGGACGACCAGCGGGACCGTCGGGTCCATGCGGAAGGCGCTGGAGTTGTCGACCACGACCGCGCCGGCCGCGGCGGCGATCGGGCTCCACTCCAGCGAGACGCCCCCCGGCGTGCTGGACAGGACGATGTCGACGCCTTCGAACTCGCCCTTCTCCAGCTTCCGGACCGTGTGTTTCTCGCCGCGGAACGTCACCGTCTTGCCCGCGCTCCGCTCGGAGGCCAGGAACTTGATGGACGCGAGCGGGAACTCGCGCTCCTCCAAGAGGCGGATCATCCTCTCGCCCACGGCGCCGCTGGCGCCGACGACGGCTACGTTCTTCACGATCGGGGACTCCGGACGTTGGGAAGGCGGACGCTTCTCCCCCCATCTTACGCCGGCGCGACGACCTACGCCACGCGAAGCGCGCCGAGGGGGGGGACTCCGGCGGGTCGGTGCTGTGCGCGGGGCGGGGTCGACTTTAAAATATCACCCTTGGAGACGGCGAGCCCTCGGCCCGAGGCGCGAGGCGGCCTCCGGTCGCCTTCCGAGGCGGCCGACGCCCGAGAGGTTCGCCCTGCGCATTTTTCCTGGGGGTCGACGTCGTGAAAGTCCTGGTCATCGGCAAGGGGGGCCGCGAGCACGCCCTCTGCTGGAAGCTCAAGCAGTCGCCGCGAGTCACGGCGGTCTACTGCGCCCCCGGGAATGCGGGCACGGCCCTGGACGTGCAGAACGTCGCCATCGAGCCCCACGACCTCCGCGGCCTGGCCCAGTTCGCCCGCCGCGAGGGGATCGGCCTGACCGTCGTCGGGCCCGAGGAGCCGCTCACCAAGGGGCTCGTCGACTTCTTCCAGAAGGAGGGCCTGCGGATCTTCGGCCCGAGGCGCGACGCCGCCGAGTTGGAGGGGAGCAAGGTCTTCTCCAAGGACCTGATGCGCCAGGCGGGCATCCCCACGGCCGACTACCGGGTCTTCCGGGGCGCCCCCGACGCGGAGCACTACGTCCTCTCGCGCGAGGTCGCCCTGGTCATCCGGTCCCGCGGCCGGTCCACGATCCGCAACACGATCCACTGCCGGACCGCGGCCGAGGCCCTCGACGCCGTCGATCGGATCCTCGACCCGCGCGAGATGATGGGGCCCGGCGTCCAGGTCGAGATCGAGGACCGCGGGGCCCGGAAGGCTTATTCCTCGATCGCCGAGGCGCGCGAGGCCGTCCTCTCCTGCCCGGTCGGGCTGGTGGTCAAGGCCGACGGCCTGGCGGCCGGCAAGGGGGTCTACGTCTGCGGCAACCTCCGGCAGGCGCTCGACGCCATCGACCAGATCATGGTCCGGCGCATCTACGGCCAGGCCGGCGACCGGCTGCTGATCGAGGAGCGGCTCGACGGCCGGGAGACGAGCGTCCTGGCCCTGACCGACGGCCGCACCATCATCCCCCTGGCCTCCAGCCAGGACTACAAGCGGGCCCTCGACGGCGACGAGGGGCCCAACACGGGCGGGATGGGGGCCTTCTCCCCGACCCCGATGGTCACGCCCGAGCTGATGGAGGAGGTCGAGCGCGAGATCCTCGTGCCGATCGTCCACGCCCTGAAGCGCGCCCGCCGGCCGTTCCGCGGCGTGCTGTACGCCGGCCTGATGCTGACCAACCAGGGCCCCAAGGTCCTGGAGTTCAACGTCCGCTTCGGCGACCCGGAGACCCAGGTCATCCTCATGCGGCTCAAGTCCGACCTCCTGGACGCCCTGGAGGCCGTGGTCGACGAGCGGCTGGACTCGACCGAATTGGAGTGGGACCCGCGGCCCTCGGTGACGGTGGTCATGGCGGCCGAGGGCTACCCCGGCCACTACGAGCGGAACCGCGTCATCCAGAACCTGGCCGCGGCCGACGCCATGAAGGACGTGAAGGTCTTCCACGCCGGCACCAAGCTGCGGCCCGATCCCGAGCCCGGGCGCGACCCCCGCGTCGTCAGCGACGGCGGCCGGGTGCTCAACGTCACCGCCCTGGGCGACGACCTCGAGGCGGCCCGCGACCGCGCCTACAAGGCCGTCGCGGCCATCCGCTTCCCCGGCGGCATCTACCGCCGGGACGTCGCCGAGGGGATCGCCCCCCCGGCGGGCTCCTAGCCCCGGTTCCTGCCGGTGTTGACGTGCCACAGGCCCTTCAAGGCGTCCTGCGCCTTGCTGTAGTTGAGCTTGCGGCTGAAGGGGGCGGTGTCCACCTTGGGCGGGAGCACCGCACCCTTCACGACGCTGACGCGCTTGGCGAAGAAGGCCGTGTCCGAAGGGACGTCGGCCGAGACGATCGACCCCTGGAGGCCCGAGTTGTCGATCTCCCCCTCGATCTTCGCGCTGATGTAGCCGCGCGGCAGCACGATGTTCTGGGGCGCGCCGAACGGGAACCGCTTGGTCGTGACCTGCTCGAACTCGCCGGGGTCGTTGATGCCGGAGGGATCCGGGTCGACCGACACCGACACCACCGAGTTGACCACGCTGCCGGCGATCTGGGCGTTGATCCCGCCGCCGCCGTGGGCCGAGGGGAGCGACTGGCCGGCGAAGTCGTTGAACGTCCGGTTGTCGATCGCCCGCGGGGCCACGCCGTTGAACGCCCCGCCGCCGGTGGAGTACGAGACCGCCTGCGACGTGAGCGACTGCGAGTAGCCCGACTGGATGAACGAGTTCACCAGGTCGCCGCCCAGCTTCAGGTTGTCCAGCGTCCGCGAGACCGTCACCTTCGAGTTGACCGCGCCGCGGTTGGCGTGCAGGTGGTCGATGACGTGGCTGTTGATGACCACGTTGTCCATGCCGCGGCCGAACGAGACGTCGCGCGAGCCCGCCGGGGCGATGAGCATGACGTTGTTCGTCTCGCCGCCCACCATGAAGTTGGTGATCTTGGGGTCGAGCGTGTCGCCGGCGCCGCTGGTGAAGATGCTGCTCGCCGTGGCGAAGGTCGTGAAGTTCGTGGCGTCCCCGCCCACCCGGACGTAGCCGATCTGCCCGGTCACGTCCCCGCCCTGGGAGACCAGGTACGTACCGCCGGCGAGCGGGGTGGTCGCGCCCGGCGTGAACTGGGTCGGGATCAGGTTGGCCGCGGTGGCACCCGTGATCTCGTTGGCCTGGAAGAGGTTGAGCCGCCCCGTGACGAGGAAGGTCACGCTCTGCTGATTGACGACCGTGGTGTTGTTGCTGCCGGTCGTCGTGCCGGCGCTGGTGTGGACGGCGTCGACGATGATGCTCGTGCCGGTGGAGATCGGCAGGCCCAGGTTCACGACGAACTCGTTGCTCTGGCCCGAGTTCGGCAGATAGGTCCCGCCGGTCGGGGTGTAGTTCACGTCCACGCCGCCGAACCGCAGGACGTTGATCCCCTCGGGGGCCGAGATCCCGCCGGCCAGCTTGAAGCTGGAGTGGATGTCGGACGTCGCGGTCGGCGTCGCCGTGCTGGTCCGGCCCAGCCAGAAATCCGGCATGTCCACCAGGGCGATGCCGTTCTGGGCGAGCGTCCCGCGGCGCTGCACCCAGTTCGGGTCGATCTGGTCGTAGGCGCCGTTGTTCTGGATGTTCAAATTCTGGAAGAAGACCTTGCCGTCGCCGTCGGCCCCCTTGGTCACGGTGCCGACGAGCCGGCTGGAGTGGGTTACCGTCCCCGCGACGGTGATCGTGTTGATCAGGTCGGGCGTGCCGGCGGTCGCCTTGGTGAAGGCGTCGCCCTGCTGGTCGACGACGTTCATGGTCCCGGGCCCGTAGAGGGTCAGGGTCCACTTGTCGCCGTCCGCGTCCGTCCCGGAGACCGTCGCCGACGGGATCGTCGAGTACGAGGAAAGCACTTGGCGGGTTTCCAGGCCCTCGGCCATGGGCCGGAGGGAGCGTCTCGAGGGCGTTCGCTTTCGCGTCGACATGGATCAATTCCCCTATGCCAGGAGGCTCTCCCGGGCGTCGGTTCCGCGGGGGCCCCCCGTGCGGTCGCCCAAGGCGTCGGCCCCATCCCTCTCGTCCCCCCGGGGCGGGAAGACGTGCGCCCCGGCCGGTCCGATCGGATGGTAGCGGTCATCCCCCGCGGGTGGATGACCCTGGAGATTCGGCACACCTTGTTCGATAATCGGGTCCGACGACCGGCGCCCTTGAGGAATTCGTCAAAATCGACGCATCCGGCGCAAGCCGAACAAGGTCTCAGCCCTTATCGATCGGCCGACGGCTCGTCTCCCATGAGCCGAGGTCGGGGATTCCCCCGGGACGCCCGGCGTGCGAGGCCGGGGCCGTCGAATCCGGGACGGATCGGCGTGGGCGGCGGCCCAGGGACGGGCCAGGCGGCGGGAAGGGTTCTCTCCCGATGAGCGACACCGGCGGTCGACGGCGTTCCTGGATCCACATCACCCGGCGCAGGGCCTCACGCCTCTACACGCTCGTCCGGCTCCTGGAGGAGCGGCCGCGGCCCCGCGAGGAGATCCTCAAAGCCCTGGAGATCGGCCTGCGCACCTTCTACCGGGAGCTAGACCTGCTCAGGCGATGCGGCGTCCGCGTCCGGCACAAGGATCGGCTCTACGCCCTGGGCGCGGAGGCGGCCGATCCGCGAGGCCGCCTCCCCTTCCCCGACCCCCAACTCAGCTTCGCCGAGATCGCCGAACTGGCCCGCTGCGAGTGCGAGGCCGGCCGCCGCCTCGCCTCCCTCCTCGATTCCATCACCGGCCAGGGCGGTCGCCCCGCACCGCCGACGCGCCGGCGCACGGGCCCCGGGCCGGGACGATCGGGCGGAAATCTGTGATCGAACGACCAGGACTTCTGGCGGGAAGGCGCCGCCGGATGGGTGCCCAGGCCCAGACGCGCCCCGGGCCTCGGGATCGGGTTCGCCGAGGGGGCCCGCGGATCGAGGAGGCCGGCCGCCTCCCTCATGCGCCGGATCCGCGGGCCCCGACCCGACGTCAGCTCCCCTGGGGCTGCTTCCAGCTCTGGGTCATCTCCAGCGCCGCTCCCGTCTCCAGGAGGGTCTTGAGGCTGGAGAGGATGGCGGGCCAGCCCAGGGAGACGGCCTGGATGAGGCGGGAGAGGGGCGTCTCGCTCTCGTGGATGACCGTCAGCCTGGCGGCGTCGCCGTGGGCCTGGATCTCATAAGTCAGGCGGGAGGGCCCATCCTCCTTCAGGTCGGGCCGGAACTCGTTGCGCCAGGTGAGGACCAGCTTCCGGCCGGGCTCGATCTCCAGGATCTCGCCCACGTCGGCCACCTGGCCCCCGGGCATCATGATCTTCCAGGAGGAGCCGACCTTCCATTCGGAGACCTGCCACGTGTCGCCCCAGTACTTGCGGGTGAACTCCGGGTCGATGAGCGCCTGCCAGAGCTTCTCGGGCGTCGTGCGGATGTAGATGACGTAGACGAACCGCGATTCAGCCATCGGACTCCCCTTCCAGCTCGGCCTTCAGGTCCGCGAGCGCGCGCATGCGCCCCCGCTCGAACTTGCCGATCCAGCGATCGGCGATCTCCTGGATCGGCGCCGGGTTGAGATGGTGCAGCTTCTCCCGACCCCGGCGCAGCGGGACGACCAGGCCGGCCTCCTCCAGCACCTTCAGGTGCTTGGCCACGGCCTGGCGCGACATGCCCAGCCCCTCACACAGCCTCCCCGACGTCTGCCCGCTCTCGGCGTGCAGCCGATCCAGCAACAGTCGCCGGGCCGGGTCGGCCAGGGCCCTGAACACCTTGTCGTCGTCCCCGTCCATCGAGGGCCATTATGCAACCCTGGAGTTGCATGTCAAGGTGCCCCGCACGGCTTCGAAATGAAACGAGGCGGCCTCGGCGAGAGGCCGCCCGTCGGAGGATTCGCGATGTACGCCGACCCGAATCAGGCCGATCGGCCGCGGCGGAACCGGGAAAAGCCGACGAGGGCCGCCAGGGCCATCCCGCCCATCAGGACCGAGGAGGGCTCGGGGATGACGTTAGAGCCGGGCTTGCCGTCCACCGAGATGTTCGCCTCGGTGTTAAAAATGAAGGTCGCACTACTAATGGTAGCACCGCTGTTCGCCAGGCCGTTGATGTTCAACACGAACGTGGCCGAACCGTTGAGGAACGGGTTGTGATTTCCCAGGAGTGAGGGGTTGGCGTTGTTGTAATATCCACCGGAGCCCGCGGGGCCCAGGATTCCGTGCTTGGGGGCGATCGGAGCCCCGACCATGGACAATTGGAGGACGCCGCTCGAGCTGGAAAGATTCCAGCCGGTGGCGACGCCGGAACTGCCGGGCGTGGCCACGGTGTTGCCGCCGACCTTCGCAAGCGACACCTCGTCGCCGGAGCTCGAGGTCAGGCTTCCGGTCGTGGGCCCCCCCGAGGTGAACTGGAACTGCAGGCGGGTGAGGAGATCAGCGGCGGATCCGGGGTTTGCCGTCAGGTTCGTCAGCGTGATGGTCAGCGTATCACCGACGGCCTGGAACTCGGCCTTGGCGGACCGGACATTGGCCACCGTATCCCAGGTGGAGACGAAATCGGCCTTGGCCGAAGCCCCGATCATGACGGCCGAGCCGCAGAGTGCGGGCAAGGCCAAACGGCGGACGGAACGGAGTGCATGGGCGAACATCGTGGACTCTCTCCGATGGTGATTAGAAAGTGGGACCAACTTTCCAAAGTCGACGTCGATCCATGACGCCTCCCACGACACGTTTAAGTTTCGACCCATCGTCCACACAAGGGCAACCGATCAAATTCAATCAAACAACCGAGGCTCGTCGTGTTTTCACCTCGCCACACCGACAATTAAACCAAATATCGTCGTTTTTAGACGGCCCGCGTCGTCACAAGGCAACAGGCGTCACATCCGCGTGACATCCATTCGAACGAACGATCCCGCCCGTCGTCCCGCCTCCGCGGGCATAGGCGAGGTGTCGGGGGGGCGGAAGTCTGCTACGATCGAGGAGACACCCCTCGGTCTCCGTCTTCGCGCCCGGGACGCCATGCGCAAGATCACGCTGAAGCACACGCCGCCCGCGGGCCTGGCCCGGCAGTTGGCGGAGGACCTGAACCCGTCGCAGCGCGAGGCGGCGACGGCCCCGGACGGCTACAACCTGATCCTGGCCGGCCCGGGGTCGGGGAAGACGCGGGTCATCACCTACCGCGTGGCCTGGCTGATCGCGCGCGGGGTGCCGGCCGAGTCGATCCTGCTGGTCACGTTCACCCGACGCGCCGCGCGGGAGATGGTGGGACGCCTCGGCGGGCTGGTGGGTCATGAGGCCGGCCGGGTCTGGGCGGGGACGTTCCATCACGTCGGCAATCGCCTGCTGCGGAAGTCGGCGAGGGAGCTGGGATTCGAACCCAACTTCACGATCCTCGACTCCGAGGACCAGGCCGACCTGATCCGGCTGGCGATGGACGACGCCGAGCTGACGTCGAAGGACAAGCTCGCGCCCAAGCCGTCGCAGGTCCAGCACCTCATCAGCTTCGCCGTGAACACGCGGAAGACGCTGGAGGACGCGATCGCCGAGACGGCCGGCGACCTCATCGAATGGGCCGATCACGTCCGCCGGGTCGCCGATGCTTACGCGGCGCGGAAGCGGGCGGCGAACTGCATGGACTACGACGACCTGCTGGTCCTCTGGCTCAAGCTCCTGGACGAGCACCCCGCGCGGCTCGCCGAGCAGGGGAAGATGTTCCGCCACATCCTCGTCGACGAGATGCAGGACACGAACGCCCTCCAGATCGAGGTCGTCGAGAAGGTCGCCGCCGCTGGGCCCGGCAACCTCACGGCCGTCGGCGACGACGCGCAGTCGATCTACCGCTTCCGCGGGGCCGACTACGACAACATCCTGAAGTTCCCCGACCGCCACGCCGGATCGCGGATCTTCCGGCTCGACGTCAACTACCGATCCACGCCCCAGATCGTCGCGCTGACGCAGGCGTCGATCGCCCGCAACCGGTCCGGCTTCCCCAAGGCCCTCATCTCCGCCCGCGGCGACGGCCTGAAGCCGACGGTCGTCGCCACGGCCGACGTCTACGAGGAGGCCGCGCTCGTCTGCCAGCAGATCCTGGAGACGCGCGACCGCGGCGTCCCGCTCGCCGAGATGGCCGTCCTCTACCGCAACCACTACGACAGCGTCGTCCTCCAGGGCGAACTCCTGGCGCGGAACATCCCGTACAACGTCCGCAGCGGCATCCGGTTCTTCGAGCAGGCCCACATCAAGGACGTGCTCGCGTTCCTGCGCGTGGTGCTCAACCCTCGCGACGAGGCGTCGTGGCGGCGGCTGTTGCTGCTGCTGCCGGGGATCGGCCCGGCGAAGGCGGGGGCCGTGTACCGCAGGCTGGCGGCCTCCGGCGACCCGTTCTCGGCCGTGGCCGCCGCCGAGACGATGGCGACGGTCCCGCCCAAGAGCCGCGGCCTGTTCGCGGCGTTCGTCAACGACCTGAACCTGATCCGCGTCACCGACCCGGAGAACCGCCCCGCCGCCGCGATCCAGGCCGTGCTGGCCGGCGGCTACCCGGGGACGGTCCGCCAGCGCTACGACAAGGCCGACAACCGCATCAAGGACGTCGAGCAGTTCGCCGTCCTGGCCGCCAAGTACGAGAGCCTGGAGCGGCTGGTGGCCGACCTGATGCTCGCCGGCGACCTCTACGGCGTCGACGCGGCCGGCGGCGACGAGCCGCAGGACTTGCTCGTCCTCAGCTCGGTCCACCAGGCGAAGGGCCTGGAGTGGTCGAGCGTCTTCGTCGTCCGCCTCGTCGACGACGGGTTCCCCAACCGTCGCGCCGTCGACGAGCCCGGAGGCGAGGAAGAAGAACGGCGCATCTTCTACGTCGCCGTCAGCCGCGCCAAGGACGAATTGATGCTGACGTACCCGTCCACCGTCAGCCGAGGCTACGGCCCCACCACGTTCTCCACCCCCAGCCGCTTCATCACCGAGGTCGACCCCGCCCTGCTCGACCGCGCCGAGCTGGAGCACGAGTTCGACGTGCTGGAGATCGACGGCGGCTGACGGGTCAGGCGCGGGCCGCAGCGCGGGACGACGCCAGGACGACCAGGCACCCCAGGCTGGTGAGGGCCAGCAGGAGGAAGCCCGCGGCGAACGAGCCGGTCGCCCGGTGGACGACGCCCAGCACCAGGGGCGGGAAGAACCCCCCGAGACCGCCGGCCGCGCCGACCAGGCCGGTGACGCTCCCCACGGCGCGGGGGAACTCCTCCGGGACCAGCTTGAACACGGCCCCGTTCCCCAGGCCGATGGCCGCGGCCATGCCCAGGGCCCCGACCGTGAACGCCGCCATCCCGGGCAGGGCCATCAGGACCGCCGCGACGGCCGTCGCGGGGAAGACGAAGGCCAGGACGCGCCGCCCCCCCGCCCGGTCGGCCAGCCAGCCCCCCAGCGGCCGGGCCAGGGTCGCCAGGACGACGAACCCGGCCGTCCGCCGGCCGGCGTCGGCGGGCGTCAGGCCGAAGCCGTCGGTCAGGAACGTCGGCAGGTAGACGGCCATCGCCACGAACCCGCCGAAGGTCAGGAAGTAGTAGAAGCTCAGCGCCCAGCCCCGAGGGTTCGCCAGCGGGCGCAGGTAGTCGACGACCCGGAGCGCCGGCCGCGCGACCGGGGCGTCGCGGGCCAGCAGCGCGTACACTACGAGCCAAACGGCCGTCAGCAGGGCGAACGCCCGGAACCCCCAGGCGTACCCCAGGGCGGACGCCAGCAGCGGTGCCCCGATCGCGGCCAGCGACTGACCCACGTTCCCCGCCCCGTAGATCCCCAGCGCGGCCCCCTGCCGTTGCGGCGGATACCATCGGCTGACCGAGCCGACCCCCACCGAGAAGCTCGCCAGCGCCACGCCCACCAGCAGCCCGCAGGCCAGCAGCGCGGGATAGCTCCCGACGCGCTCCATCAGCGCCGCGGGGATGATCGAGGCGAGCATCACCGCCGAGAAGACGACGCGACCCCCGTAGCGGTCGGCCAGCATCCCCAGCGGGATCCGCCCCAGGCTCCCCAGCAGCACCGGCGCGGCCAGCGCGACGCTGACCTGCATGGCGTCGAGCCCGAGCCGCCGCTTCAGGATCGGCATCATCGCCGACACCGATCCGAAGACCGCGAAGCAGACCAGGAAGGCCCCGGTGTTGAGGACGAGCTGGAGCGCATTCCCCTGGGGGGACGCCCCCGGGAGGTCGCCGACCTCGGGGGCCGGGGGGTCGGCGACGGCGACGTTCGATTCGGGCGACGGGCTCACGACCGGGACTCCAGGGCGTAGATGTAGCGCAACAGGCCGGCGTTCAGCAGCAGGCACGCGAGGCTGACGAACGCCGCGGGCCAGGCGACCCGGCGGTCGCCGCCGAGGTACGCGTTCATCGTCGCCGTCAGCAGCCAGAGCTGCATGACGACCAGGACCAGGATCGGCCCCAGCACGCCATAGACGATGGTGGTCTTCTGCTCGCGGGTGAAGGGCCGCTTCATGTCGTCCGCTCCTCCACGCCCAGGGCGTACACGGCCCCGCCCCGGACCTCCAGCTTCACCAGCGGGAGCGGGCGGCGGGGCGGGCCGGCCAGCGGGCGGCCGGTGGCCAGGTCGAAGGCCCCCTCGTGGCAGGGGCAGCCGATCCGGCCGCGGTCGACGTGGGGGACGACCGCGCAGGACAGGTGCGTGCACTTCTGGCCGTAGGCGAGGAACGACCCGTCCTCGGCCCGGACCAGCAGGCAGGGGTCGTCGGGGCCGGGATAGTGGAAGATCGCGGCGCCGCCCGGCGGGACGTCGTCGACCCGGGCGATCTCCCGCGCGGGCGTCCGGCCCAGGGCCCGCCGCAGCCCGGCCACGGCGATCCCGAACTGGCCGACGACGAAACCGAAGCTCGTCAGGACCAGGAATTTCGCGTAGTCGCGACGGGCGACGTAGGCGTCCTGCGCCGCGTCGATGGGGAAGTCGCGGCGCCACGCCGGCTGCTCGGCCTCGGGCCTGCCGTCGGGGAAGCGCCCGCCCCCCTCGCTGCGGTCGACGCTCATCGGGAGCCTCCGTCTTCGTACAGGGACGCCATCAGCATGTCGACCGGGACGAAGCCGTCGCCCCGGCCGGGCTCGTCGCCCGCGCCGTCCGGCCGGCCCTCCATCGCCGCGACCACGTCGACGAACTCCGGGGCCCGGCCGCGCGGGACCATCATCCGGACCTTCGTCGCCACCTCCTGGCGGCCGAACCGGAAGCGGTTGATCGGCTCGGACCGGGGCCGGAGCATCTCGACCTGCTCCTGCGTCCCGAAGAACAGCGCGCCGCTGGGGCAGACCGTGGCGCACATCGGCTTCAGGCCGGCCGACGAACGGTCGTAGCACATGTCGCACTTCATCATCAGCTCCAGGCCCGGATTCGACTTGGGCACGCCGAATGGGCAGGCCAGCACGCAGTTGTTGCAGGCCACGCACCGCGGCTTGCGGGCGCTTTGGACCACGCCGTCGGGCGTGCGCTTGATCGCGTCGGCCGGGCAGACCTCGGCGCACGTCGGCGAATCGCAATGCATGCAGACGACCGGGGCCGTCTGCACCGACCGCTGGCGGTCGACGTATTCCAAATGGATCATCGACATACCCTTATGCGTGTCGCATTCGGAGCAGGCGTGGACGCACGACTGGCAGCCGATGCAGCGGTTGGGGTCGATGAAGAACATCAGGTGGTCGGGGACCATGCTCCCTCCGGGCGTCTCGGGGGCCTACTGCTGGGGTTCGAGGCGGCCGGCGTAGTCCGGCGGGCCGGGGGCTCGCGAGAGCCTGGCGGCGCACACCTTGTACTCGGGGATCTTGGAGATCGGGTCCTGGGCCGAGACGGTTAGCCGATTGATGCTCTTGGGGCCGGCCCAGTGGTAGGGGACGAAGATCACGTCGGGCCGGATCGTGGTCACGACCATCGCCCGGAGCGTGCACGCCCCCCGTCGCGTCTCGACGGTCGCCCAGTCGCCGTCGGCGATCCCCAGCTCGGCGGCCAGCCGAGGGTGCAGCTCGATGCGAGGCTCCGGATACTGGTCGACGAGCGGCCCGATGCGCCGGGTCTGCGTCCCGGAGAGGAACTGGCTGACCACGCGGCCGGTCGTGAGCATCAGCGGGTAGTCGGCGTCCACGTCCTCGGCGGGGGGCGAATAGGCGGCGACGTTGAAGCGGGCCTTGCCGTCCGGGAAGTAGTACGGCCCGGCCCCGCGCGCCACCGGGTTCCACGACCCCTCCTCGAACAGCCGGGGCGTGCCGGGGTGGTCGTCCGCCGGGCAGGGCCAGAAGACGCCCCCCTGGCGCTCGATCTTCTCGTAGGTGACGCCCGCGTAGTCGCAGACGCCGCCGGCCGACGCCCTTCGCAGCTCGTCGAAGATCTCGCGGGGCTCGCGGAAGGTGAAGCCCTTCGGCCGCCCCAGCGCGGCGGCGATATCCTGGATGATCCGCCAGTCCTGGCGGGCCTCGCCGGGGCACGCGACGGCCTTGTTGATCTTGATGATCCGGCCCTCGATCTGCGTCACGGTCCCCTCGTCCTCCTCGTGCAGCGAGCCGGGGAGGACGACGTCGGCGTGGCGGGCCGTGTCGTTCAGGAAGAAGTCGATCGCGACGTAGAAGTCGAGCTTGTCCAGCATCCGGGCGACGTAGTCCGAATCCGGCAGCGAGACCTTGGGGTTGAAGCAGATGGAGAGCAGGCCCTTCACATGGCCCCGCTCGACCTCGCGGAAGATCTCGTAGGCGTCCACCCCGGGACCGGGGAGGCCGTCCGGGTCGACGTCCCACACCTTCGCGACGGCCGCCCGGTGCGCGGGGTCGGCGATGTCCCGGCCGCCGGGGAGCTGGTCGCACTTCTGGCCGTGCTCGCGCCCCCCCTGGCCGTTGGCCTGGCCGGTGATCGTGGCGTAGCCGCAGCCCTCGCGGCCGATCCGGCCGGAGGCCAGGACCATGTTGATCGCGCCCAGCACATTCTGGACGCCGTGGCTGTGGTGCTCGATCCCCCGCGCGTGCAGCAGGAAGCTGGACTTCGCGCGGCCCCACATCTCGGCCGCCCGGCGGATGGTCGACTCGGCGATCCCCGTCGCCTCGGCGGTGCGCCGGGGGGTCCACTCGCGGACGTGCTCCGCGACCTTCTCGAAGCCCACGGTCCGCGCCCGGATGAACTCGTGGTCGATCCAGTCGTTCTCGATCATCAGGTGGAGGACGCCGTTGAACAGCGCGACGTCGCGGCCCGGCTTGACGGGGAGGAACAGGTCGCAGGTGCGGGCGATCGGCGTGATCCTCGGGTCCACCACGATGATCTTCGCGCCGTGCTCGCGGGCCTGCCAGACGTAGTCGGTCGTGATCGGGGCGCACTCGGCGACGTTCGCCCCGCTGATCCAGACGACCTCGGCCTTGGGGATGTCCGACCAGGGGTTGGCGGCGCGGTCGACGCCGAACGCCTTCTTGTTCCCGGCCCCGGCGCTGACCATGCAGAGCCGGCCGTTGTAGTCGATGTTCCTGGTCCCCAGGCAGACCCGGGCGAACTTGCCCATCAGGTACGCCTTCTCGGTCGTGAGGCTGGCGCCGGTGAGGACGGCGAAGGCGTCGCGGCCGTGGGCCTCCTGGATCCGGCCGATCTCGGCGGCGACCCGGGCCACGGCCTCCTCGTATCCCATCGGCGCGAAGCCGCCGGGGGCCGAGGGGTCGCGGCGGAGGGCCGTCAGGAGGCGGTCGGGGTGGGAGCCCTGGAGATAACGCCGGACCCCCTTCGGGCAGAGCCTCCCCGCGCTGAACGGGGCGTCCATCCACGGCTCGAAGCCGACGACCTGCTCGTCCTTCACCTTGAGCTGGATGCCGCACTGCTGGCCGCAGAAGCAGCAATGCGTCTTGACCAGCCGGTCCGGATCCAGGCCGGCGTCGAGGCGGACGCCGTGCGGATAGCTGCGGTGGGGGCCGTAGCGGTCGATGATGTCCAGGGCTTCGGCGGGAGGGCGGGCCATCGTCGGATCCTCGCTTCACTCGTTGGGACGGGCCGCGGACGGGCCGTCGCCCCAGATCGTCGCCTGCGCCAGGGCCGGCAGGCGACGGCGGCAGCGGGGGCAAATCCACTGGTAATGGTCGACGCCGGCCGCGTCCGTCTCGTAGCGATACCCCAGCCGGCGCTCGACCTCGATCAGGTCCTCGACGTGCATCCGCGAGGCGTACTCCTCGCCGCACCGCCGGCATCGGGCCTGCTCGCCGCGCCGGCCGGCGTCCTTGTACAGCCCCACGCCCAGCTGCGCCGGCCGCATGAAGATGTGGAAGAACTTCCCGAACGGCATCCAGAGCAGCGTGAAGATCACCGTCGCCGCGTGCAGGATCGCCAGGAAGTCGTACGCGTAGCCCTCCATCCAGGTGTAGCTGGCCGTCAGCATCAGGCCCGTCGCGCTGATGGCGAACAGCAGGATCAGCGGCAGGAAGTCCTCGCCGAACTGCTGCACGGCCGCCGCCCCATGGTCGCGCATCCGCCGCCGCATCGCCAGCATGACGCCCGCGATCACCAGGAACGACGCCCAGACCAGCATGTGGAAGACGATGAACCCGGTCAGCGACTCCACCGGGAACGTCTGCGCCGGGAACCCGAACACGTAAGCCTGATACAGGTCGAGCCGGCCGGGCGCGCTCGCGAAGTGGACCCAGCCGAAGACCAGCGGGAACGTCACCGCGGCGGCCAGGATGCACCCCCACATGATGAGCAGGTGCGCCGCGGCCCGCGCCCAGTTCCGCTTCCAGATGAAGGCGTTGAAGGCGAACCCGCCCGCCAGGCGGCCGGCGAGCTGCACGAGGTTCCGCCCCGTCCGGCGACGCCGGAGGAACAGCCCCCAGCCCTTCCGCCAGTACAGCGCCGTCGGGGGCCGTTGCAGCCACATGGCGTAGCGATACACCACGCCGAACGTCGCGAACAGCACCGCGAACGTGTAGCCCACCAGCGCGGCGTCGAAGTGGGCCAGGTTGCGCGAGCCCGCCACGATCAGCCCCGCCAGGACGACGGTCGCCGCCGCCCCCCACGCCGCCGCCTTCGCCTTCACCGACCCGCCGGGCATGACGTCGCCCCGAATGCGATGGATGTGGTGCGCGCCCGCGTGCGACCGTCGCCCGCGGTGCGACCGCCCCTATTCTGCACATCAAGGTCCAGATTGTCCAGCCGGCCCGCCGCCGATTCGTCCAGGGTAGCATCGCGGCCGGTCGCGGCGTAGCCTCGATGCTGAGCCGGTCGCGGCGAATCGTCGCCTCGACGACGCGGCGCGGGAGGGACGCGACATGATCGGGATCCGGGCGGGAGTCGGCTGGTTGGTGATGGTCGCGGCGGGCTGGCCGCTCGTCGCGGCCGAGGACGCCGGGGCGCGGGCGCCGTTCCGCATCACGATCGTCGACGACCAGACCGGCCGGGGCGTGCCGCTGGTCGAGTTGAAGACGGTGAACCAGGTCGCGTACGTCACCGACTCCAACGGCGTCGTCGCGTTCGACGAGCCGGGGCTCCTGGGGCGTCGGGTCCACTTCGCGATCAGGAGCCACGGCTACGAGTTCCCCAAGGACGGCTTCGGCATCGCCGGCGTCGCCCTGGAGACGAAGCCCGGGGGCGAGGCGACGCTCAAGATCAAACGCATGAACATCGCCGAGCGCCTCTACCGCGTCACCGGCGGCGGGATCTATCGCGACAGCCTCCTGACGGGCGTCCCGGCCCCGACCCGCGAGCCGGTCCTCGACGGCCTGGTGCTGGGGCAGGACAGCGTCCTGAACGCGGTCTACGGCGGCAAGATCCACTGGTTCTGGGGCGACACCAACCGCCCGGCCTACCCGCTGGGCAACTTCCACACGCCCGGGGCCGTCTCCGAACTCCCCGGCCGGGGGGGCCTCGACCCGTCGAAGGGCGTGGACCTGACCTACTACGTCGACGACCAGGGCTTCGCCCGGCCCGCGTGCAAGATGCCCGGCGAGGGCCCCACCTGGATCACCGGCCTCGTGGTCCTGACCGACGCCCAGGGCCGCGAGCGGATGTTCGCCAATTACGCCAAGATCAAGCCCCCGATGACCACCTACGAGCGCGGGGCCGTCGAGTGGGACCCCGACAAGGCCGAGTTCGTCCGGCGCGCCGTCTACTCCGGCACCCACGAGACCACCACCGGCGAGACCCTCAGCGGCCACACCTTCCTCCGCAAGGACGACGGCGTTGAATACGTCTACTACTGCAACCCCTTCCCCCTCACGCGCGCCCCGGCCGACCCGGACAGGATCATCGACGAGAAGGCCGTGCAGGTCTTCACCTGCCTGGAGGCCGGCTCGGGCGTCGACACCCCCAAAGTCGACCGCGCCCCCGACGGCCGCCTGCGCTATGCCTGGAAAACCGGTGCGCGGCGGGTCGACACCCGCGACCAGGAGAAGCTGGCCAAAGCCGGCGCGATCCGGCCCGAGGAGGCCCTGATCCAGCTCCGCGACCCGTCCACCGGCAAGCCCGTGACGGCCCACGGCGGGTCGGTCTACTGGAACGAGCACCGCAGGCGCTGGGTCATGCTGTTCGTGGAGATGGGCGGCACGTCGTTCCTGGGCGAGATGTGGTTCGCCGAGGCCGACTCGCCCACCGGCCCCTGGACGTTCGCCCGCAAGGTCGCCACCCACGACGCCTACTCGTTCTACAACCCGAAGCAACACCCCATGTTCGACCAGGAAGGCGGCCGGCTCGTCTACTTCGAGGGGACGTACACCAACAGCTTCTCCGGCAACAAGGAGCCGACGCCCCGCTACGACTACAACCAGGTCATGTACCGCCTGGACCTGGCCGACCCGCGGCTGTCGCTACCCGTGGCGGTCTATCAGTCGGGGCCGAGGGGCCTGGCGACGGGCCCGATGCTGGATGGGAGCGTGGCGGGGAGGCCGATCGCATTCTATGCCCCCGACCGGCCCGGGGAGGGGACGATCCCCGCGGAGATCGGCGACGGGGGCCGGATTTTCCTCCTGCCGGCCGATTCCCGGCTTGCGGAAACGACCCCGATCTACGAATACTGCCGGGAAGGGAGTACGGAACGGACGCTCTCCATCGACCCGGATCGCGAGGAGGACGGCTGGCGGCGATCGCCGCAGCCGGTCGGCCGCGCGTGGAAGAACCCGGGGCCCCCGCAGGCCTGGTGACGAATGGATTCCACCGCCCGACGGACATCGGCCGCGCCGCCGGCCCCGCCCGTGGACGCGGCCGACGGGCCCGCCTCCGCCATCGACGACCTGCTGGACGGCCTGGAGGTCGACCCGGAGGAATCCTGGGACGCCTTCTTGGGCCTGGAGTCCCTCGACGCGGACCTCCGGCGGTCGATCGTCGACGAGCTGGTCGCGGCCCCGGCCAGCGAGGGCGTGACCCGGCTCCTCCACCTGCTGGGGGCCAGTCGCGACGGGGCCGTCCGCCTAACGGCCCGGCGCGCCCTCGGGACCGGCGACCGGCCGGTCGTCGAGCGGCCGAGGCGCGTCGCGTCGGTGCCGGCCCGGATCGACCGCGACCCGCCGCGGGTCGTCCGCTCGCTGGCGACGGCCGTCGACGGCGAGGGGGCCGGGGCGGTCGCCGTGGCCAGCGTCCACGGGGGCCGCACTTCCGTCGCGGCGTTCCTCTGCGACGTCCGCGGCGGCATCCGCGACGTCCTCGGCGACGTCCGGGGCGGGCGCGACGCCGACGTCGACCTCTTCGAACGCTTCCCCGAGCTGGCCCTCGGCCCCTGCGTCGAGGACGCCCATGCGCTGGCGACGGGGCTCCTGGCCGGCAGCCTGATGCTCTCCGGCCGCGAGACGCCCCCCGCCGTCCGCGAGTGGCTCGACGCGACCCTCGGCGGCGGCTTCCACGCCGGGGCCTTCCTCGCCGCCCGCCCCGAATGGGCCGCCCCCTCCGTCGACTCCGCGACCCTCGCCGAGCGCTCCTGGCGCATCCTCGAAGCGTGCCCCGGCTGGGTCGACCGCTCCACCTTGACGTACGACCTGGCCGAGGAGATCACCGTCCGCGAGCGCCGGGCCGCCGCCGACCCGCTCCGCGACGCCGGCGCCTATCGCTTCCTGTTCGAACGTCGGCTGCTCCACCGCCTGGAACTTTACCGCCGGATGCTCCTCTGGATGGCCTTCTTCTGGGACGCCGCCGGCGAGCCCGACCTCTCGCTCGGCGCGGGGGTGCTCTCCTGCCAGCTCGCCGACCCCCAGTACGCCGTCCCCTCGCATCCCTTCACGGTCGCCCTCTCCACCCGCAGCCTGCACGAGGCCCAGCGCCGGCTGGGGACCGCGGAGGATCCGCGCCGCCGGTAGCCTTCGAAACGTCGAAGGCCGGCATCGCGTGCTGGCGCGACGGCCGGCCCGGGTCGTCTCGCGCGGGAGCGCGTGACCTTACTTCTTGGGCGCCTTGGTCTCGGTCTTGGCGGGGGCGGCCTTGCCGGCCTTCCCCTTCTTCTCGTCGGCCTTCTTCTTCTTCGCGATGTCGCGCGCGTCGCCCATCGGTCGTGCTCCTTCGGGATCTGGGACCGGACGGCCCTGGAGGAAAGGTGCGTCGCCGTCGAAGGAGGCGGCGACGTCCTTGAAGATGCCCATCCGACCGTCGCGTTGCAAGCCGAGCGGGCGGATTTTCCCCAATTTCTCCGGAACGACCGTCAGCGGGCCTCGCGCCAGTAGTCGGGCAGGTCGGGCCTGGTGGCCAGGAGGATTTCGAGGATGGCCTGGCGCTGCTCGGGCGTGCGGCGGGCGAAGGCCGGCGACTGGTCGCGGCCGGTCAAAACTTCCCAAAGTCGGCGATACGTCCGCTCCTTCACCGGCGCGGGGAGGGCGTCGAACGCCTTCGAGTAGATCAGGTAGCTGCACGGGTACTTGAACAGCCGGGTCGTCAGGTCGAAGTCGCGCAGCGATCGGCCCTGGGGGTCGCGGGGGCCGCGGGCGGCGAACTCGTCGGCGAACGGGGACGTGCCTTCCACCTTGCCGCTCAGGTCGGCCTCCTCGACGAACAGCATGTACTTCACCAGCTTCTCGGCCGGCCCGTCGAAGCGCCGGGCGGTGCTCTCGGAGATGGTCCCCTCGGGCTCGCCGAACGCCTTGTTGATCTCCTTGGCGTACTGGAGGGCCATCCTGGCCTGATAGTTGGCGACGGCGATCAGGTTGTGCATCTTGACCTGATGCTCCAGCACCATCAGGGCGACGATGTCGCTGTGCGGCGACAGGTAGGGCTTGAGGTTGAGCCGCCCGGCCAGGTCGAGGACGTCGTTCGCGACCGGCTGCGGGCCGTCGCGCGCGGTGGGGTCGGCCAGCAGGTTCCCCAGGTGCGCCTGGCCCCCGGACCGGCCGGTGACGTACCAGCCCCCCCACCGCTCCTTCAACGGGCTCTCGTGGGTGCTCAGCGAGCTGCCGGCGCTGAACAGCATGCGGCCCGAAGGCTCGGTGGGGATCGAGCGGACGAGGTGGCCCGGCACGTCCTCGGTCCGGCCCGAGAGGTGGCACTGGAGGCAGTCGTGCGTCCGCCGCTCGATCGTCGGCGGGCCGCCGTCCTCGGCGGCCTCGATGAAGTAGAATACGCCCCCCAGCTCGGGATCCACGGCCGAGACCTCGATCCCCTCGCCGCGCTGGACGTACCCGATGTAGACCTCGTCGTTGAAGTAGATCGCGCGGGGCGTGCGCGGCGAGATCCTCGAGATCTGCAAGCTCGACTTGGAGAAGACGAGCACCTGCGACGAGATCGGGACGTCGAGCGCCTTCAGCACCGCGCGGAGGTAGCCCTGCGGGCCTTCCTTCTCCAGCACGACCTGCTTCGACTCGACGAGCTTCTTGAGCCCGGCCACGGGGTCGGTCGCGTCGGCCGTCAGGTAGTTGATCGGCTCGCGATCGTAGGGGAGGTCGGCCCTCGCCGCCATCGAGGTGACCACCAGGCCGGCCGCCACGAATCCTTGCGCCACGACCCGGCGCGCGAGAAAGCATGGGGCCGGCCGCTGGTGGCTTGCACGCGATCCGTCCCCGGCGACCGGGAGCGAGGACGGCGTCATCGGCTTCGCAAGGCGGTAATTCTTCACCATGATGTAAAGATTATCGCCCGGCCGCCGCTTCAGGGAAGAGTATACTTCGCGGCTCCTTCATTTTGCACACCTATTCATCGCTCCCCGACGATTCGCATCCCCGCCGCTTCCCGAGGGGTGAGACCATGTTGCACCGCATCGACGGCGGCCATTCCGTGGTTGACAGGAATCCCCCCTCGGACCCTAATCCGGCGTCCGGACGGAGGGATGCGCGGACGAGGGGGACGTCATGGGACGACGAAGGCGGGCGCTGCGGCTGGCGGCCTGGGCGGGATGGTTGGCGTTGGTATTCCAGGGCGTGCGGGCCGGGGCCGCGGCGACGGACACCAACCCGGAGCACCTGGCCGGGCTGCTGGCGCTGGGATATCTGGCGGCGTGGGGACCGTTCTTCATCTTCTCCCCCCACGGGCCGGCCGGGACGTTCGGCCGGTTCGCGGTCTGCTCGACGGCCCTGCTGCTGACGCTGGCCGCGGTGGAGGTGCCCGCCCGGCTCGGCCTGCTGGATTACCGCGAGATGTTCGCCACGCCGACGCCATCGTGGCAGCGCCGGGGCAATGCCCCGGATGCGGAGTTGATCTACGTCCGCAAGCCCCACCAGAAGTCCCGCCTCCGATACGTCGGGGGCGACCTGTACGGCCTCCGCGGGGCGAAGCCCTGGAAGCATTACGATCGCGAGTTGGCCACCGACGCCCGCGGCTTCCGCAACCCGATCGACCTCGCGACGGCCGACGTGGCCGTCGTGGGCGACTCGTTCGTCGAGGGCCTGCACGTCGAGGCGGGCGACCTCATGACGGCCCGGCTCGCGGGCCTCCTGGGCCGTCCCGTCGCGAACCTGGGCCGGAACGGCTACGGGCCGCAGCAAGAGGCCGCCGTCCTGAAGCGTTACGCGATGCCGATGAAGCCCGGAGTCTGCATCTGGTCGTTCTTCGAAGGGAACGACCTCCACGACCTGCACGAGTACGACGACAACCGCAAGAACCTGGGACGCATCCTGGACGTCCGCCGCGCCGAGAGCCCTTACGCCCGCGGCGTCGTCCGCAACGGCCTGGGGTTCGTGCTCCGGAACTTCATCAGCCCGGCCTCGACGAAGCCCGGCGACTCCCACCGCGGGATGTTCACGGATCGCGACGGCCGCGAGGTCGCCTTCTATTTCAATTCGGGCATCCAGTTCGACGTGTCCGAGCCCCCCTTCCCGCGCGGAGGCTCCGACGAGCTGAAGCGGGTCGGGTCGATCCTCGCCGAGGCGCGCGACGTCTGCCGCGCGAACGGGGTCGAGTTGGTGGTGGCCTTCGTCCCGGCCAAGCTGAGGATCTATCGCGACCTCTGCCGCTTCGCCCCGGGCTCCCCCTGCCCCGCCTGGCCGTCCGACGACCTGCCGGACGACGTCCGCCGCCTGGTGGGCGGGCTCGGGCCGGACGTCGGCTACGTCGACCTCACGCCCGCCCTGCACACGGCCGCCGAGGCGGGCGAGATCGTCTACCTCCCCGACGACCCCCACTGGGCCGAGGCCGGCCACCGCGTCGCCGCCGAGGCGCTGGCCCCCGAACTGGCCCGTCGCCTCGCCCGCTCCGACCGCACCGCCGACGGGACGGCCCTCACGCGCCGTTGATCCGACCGCGCCGCCATGGCTCACAGAATCGGCGCATCTCCAACGCCCCCCTGTAGGCTGGGTCGCGACCCAGCCTACGCAGGCCGTCGCTCGACGCCTCGCGCCGGACGCGCCGTCGACGGCCCCGCCCGGCCGGGGGTCAGTGCCAGAAGCAGTTCATCGGGTCGGTGGAGATGTATTCCAGGGCGTCGTCGAGCCCCAGGACCACGTCGCCGAAGTCGCCGATCGTCTTCCAGCGCTCGGAGAAGACGCTCCAGTACAGGACGGCGAAGCGGCCGTCGGCGCGCGGTCGCAGCCGCGCGACGGGCTCGCCGCAGTCCTCGTGGAACAACGTGTAGCCGTGGCGGTCCTTGCGCACCCCCACGCCGCCGCCGAGGTGATGATTGTACGCGGCGATCCGGCTCTCCACGAAGTCGAGGATCACCGGCGCCTCGTCCGCGACCGCGACCCCCCGATCCTCGCCCACCTTCGCCATGCTCGTCTTCCTGGTCTTCATATCCGATGATCCGGTGCGTCCGGCTCCCCGCGACGTCGAGTCGTGATGGGCCGCGCGTCCTGCGCCGGCTGCTCGCCCCCTAGGATCATCACGACCGGCGCGTCGCGCCCGCAAGCAAATTTTCCAGGATTTACGCAACACCCGTTCAGATTGTTCGCGGCCTCGGGCCGCAAGGGAAGGCCCGGGCCCCCCGGAAAGGGGGACTGGGCTTGCCATCGCGGGCCTCGGGGCCGACCCTAGTAGGATACGGGAGGGACGCCCGGGTCCGTTCGGGCGCGGGGCCGATCCCTCTCGAACCCTTGCAGGAGCCGACGCCCCGGGACGATCCGGGACGCTCAGAACGACCATGGCCGATCCGACGCTGCTGACCCTGTGGGACGACGTCCGCTCCAAGACCCTCGACGTGCTCAAGGGCCTGGACGACGTCCACGCCCGCTGGGCTCCTCCCAACCTGCAGAATTCGTGCCTGTGGCACGCCGGGCACAACTACGTGGTGGCCGAGTTCCTGGCCTCGCGCGCCCTGGGGACGCCCGCCCAGATGCCGAACAACTGGCAGAAGATGTTCAGCTGGGAGAGCAACCCGGCCCACACCCGCCCCGAGGAGTGGCCGCCTCTGGCCGTCCTCACGACGGCCCTCTCCGAGCAGCATCGCCGCCTGCGCGAGGTCTTCTCGACCCTCACCGCCGAGAAGCTCGACCTCGCCGACCCCGGCAAGCCCGAGCGCTCGGCCCGCCACACCCTGCTGATCGCCATGCAGGACGAGGCGCGCCACACCGGCGAGATCATGCTCCTCCGCAAGATGATGACCAGGACGTTCGTCGTCGCGGGCACGTCCATCGCCTGACCCGCCCGGGGCCGGCGCGGGCGTCGTTGATGACGCCCGCGCCGGCGGGCCCTTCACAGGTCCTGGTCGATCAGCAGGGGCATGTGCGTCGATTTCGTCATCACCCGGTAGTAGTGGGTGGCGGGGACGCAGACCATGTAGGCGACGGCCACGCCCTCCTCATCGGGCACCAGGATGCCCCGGATCCCCTGGCGGATCCGGAACCAGACCCCGCGCTCGTAGCCGAGGGTGGCGGGGATGTCGACCCGGACGGCGCCGACGTGCCGCCAGACGCCCGCGTCGACGCTCTCCTTCCAGGTCCAGCCGGTCCGCGGCAGGAATCGGCTGCTCCGGTCGCCGTTGCCCCAGCGGACCACCTGGAGGCGGCCGTCGCGCCAGACCGGCAGGCGGGGGCGGTGGTCGCGGTACAGGAAGCGGACCTCGGGCTCGCCCCCCTCGCCCCGGTCGTGGCGACGGCGTTCCAGCCGATGGCGCCCGATCAGCTCCGTGGGCAGCTCGCTCCATGCCAGGGATATCGCGGTACACACGGTCGGGGACGCGGGGCGGCCTCCCTCAGAAACAGACCTTGCCGCGGATGTCGCAAATGTCGAAGTCGTTGGCCGAGTCGCGGTAGATGGCGGGCAGGTACAGCGTGGCCCCGCTCCGCAGCGCGAAGCGGCCGATGCGGCCGTTGACCTCCTCCTTGAGCCGGTCGACGGCCTCGGCGAGCCCGCGGCGGCCCGGCGGGTCGAAGAACGGCAGGGACGCCTGGCCGCGGGGGGCCAGGTCCTCGGCGATCAGGTGCATGTGCGTGGCCGTCTCCCCCTCCGCCCATGC